>DATFSR010000079.1:0-261801 GCA_035262505.1 Candidatus Acidiferrum sp.
GCCATCCACGGGCGTTTGATCGATCTTGAAGTCCCCGGTGTGGATGATCACGCCGAGCGGCGTCCGGATGGCCAGCGCAACGCAGTCCAGCGTGCTGTGCGTTACGGAAATGAACTCAATTTCGTAGGGCCCTATTTCGACGAGACGGCCGGGTATGACCTCGCGCAGCGTCGTCGAGTCCAGCAGTCCCGCTTCTTCAAGCCGTTTTTTTACGAGCGCCAGCGTGAACCGCGTTCCATAGACTGGGACATTCAGATCGCGAAGTATATAGGGGAGCGCGCCGATATGGTCTTCATGCCCGTGTGTCAGCACGATGGCGTGAACTTTCGCCCGGTTCTGCTTCAGGTAGGAAATGTCTGGAATGACGAGATCGACGCCCAATAGTTCGGATTCGGGGAACATCATTCCGGAGTCGACGACGATGATGTCGTCGCCGAGCTGCAGCACCATCATGTTCATGCCAAATTCGCCGAGCCCGCCGAGAGGAATAGCGGTAAGCGAGTGCGTTGTTTTACTTGGGGCCTTGCTCAAGGAAACATTGACTCCACAATGTAAACGAGAATCGTATCACACCGCAAAGATTCGCGAATGGCGGCGCGGCCAGAAGTAAGGCACAAAAAGGATTCCTAAGTGCCTAGTGGTGAGAATCACCGGCGAAAAGATGGGCGATGGAGACGAGAATCACGGCGCCCAGGGTTGCGGCGGCAATCGAGTACAAAAAACCTCCGCCAAAAATTTTGAGCTGCACAAAGACCCAGCCACCGATAAAAGAACCAACAAGGCCAAGAATAATGTCCGCGATGCAACCAAAGCCGCGTCCGCGGGCGATTTTTCCCGCGAGCCAGCCGGCGATCAAGCCCACCAGAAGCCACCAGACAAACCCATGCGATTCGATCCAGACGCCAAAAACTCTTTGTGCGAGCATGTTCGCAGCAACCATGAAGCCTCCTCGGGGAAGAAAGATTGTATCCGAGTTTTTGTTTCAGGCAAGGAGCATGGCAGAACGGATTGGTGGTCCATCAGGTTTCTCCAACCCGCTGCCTCGACCTCGCTCTGGACAAACGCATGGTCCGCGTCAGAGAAATGAAGGTACGACTCGCATCCTTACCGGAGGCTCGGTTGCTGCTGGGTCATGCAGTGAATGGTTCCGAGGCCTAGCACGAGATCGCGGCAGGGAATTCCGACGACTTCGCGGTCTGGAAAAAGGTGTGCCAGAGTGTTGAGAGCAACTCGGTCGTTCGAATCGTTGAAGGTTGGCGCAAGCACGAGTTTGTTGGCGATGTAAAAGTTTGCGTAGCTGGCGGGAAGGCGGAGGTCGTCGAAATAGACGGGCGCGGGCATGGGCAGCGTTTCGACCTTCAAAGGATTTCCATCCTGATCCTTCATAGTTTTCAGTAGCGCCAGACTTTCCCGTAGGGGAGCATAGTTCACATCGTGCGAGTCTTCTTCGACGATGGTTACAACGGTCGTAGGATTCGCGAAGCGAGTCAGATCGTCCACATGCCCGTGCGTGTCGTCGCCGGCGATACCACTTTTGAGCCAAAGGACGTTTGTAACGCCAAGGTATTCGCGAAAAACTTCTGCGTAATCTTGCTTAGTAAAGCCGGGGTTTCGTTCCTGGACTTTGCTCAACAGACATTCTTCGGTAGTAAGCAGGGTACCGCGGCCGTTCACGTCGATGCTTCCGCCTTCAAGAACGACGCGGCGTCCCTTGTGATGCGGCTGCCAAAGGCGGCGTTTCAACTTTTTATTGGCCTTCGCTACGACGGCTGCGTCTTTTTTGTAATTGGAATACTTGGCCCAGCCATTGAATCGACAATTGTTGAAGGCGACTTCGCCCGATTCGTTGCGGACGCAGATGGGACCCGAGTCGCGCATCCAGCCACGATCGGTGGGCGCGATGAAGAAATCCACAGCGTCGAGGTTCGCCCCGGATTTCTTCAGGATGGAGCGCACGCGCGACTGTGCCGCGCGGGTTTCGACTAACAGGAAAACTCGCTCGACACGAGATAAATGGCGGACGATTTCCGCAAACGCCCAGGGAATGATGGCAAATTTTCCGGGCCAGTCTGTGGTTTCGTGGGGCCAGCTAAGCCACGTGGCTTCGTGAGGTTCCCACTCGGCGGGCATGTGGAAGCCGAGTGAGCGAGGCGTGTCAACTTGCAAGGGAGGCTTCATCGAGTGAAAGAATTTAACACAGAGGACACCAAGAGCAGAGCGGGGAGAACCGCACGCTATTTTTCGCCAAGCCAGCGGTTGAGGATGGGTTGATAGGCATCGATGCGGCGATCGCGGAGGAATGGCCAGTTGCGGCGAGTGTCTTCACTCTTGGCGGGATCGCATTCGACGACGAGAATTTCTTCGTTGCAATTGGAAGCCTCGGAAACCACCTGGCCAAAAGGATCCGCGACGAAGGAATTTCCCCAGAACTCCAGCCCAGGATCGCCATTTTCCGGATGACCCTCAAAGCCAACTCGATTCGCCACAGCCGCATACACCCCATTAGCGATAGCGTGGCCGCGTTGAATCGTTTTCCAGGCTTCGAGTTGGCCCGCGCCGAACTGCTCTTTCTCGCGCGGATGCCAGCCGATGCTGGTGGGATAAAAAATGACTTGCGCACCGCTAAGGGCAGTGAGCCGCGAGCCTTCTGGGTACCACTGGTCCCAGCAGATCTGCACGCCGATACGCGCGTACTTCGTGTCGAAATTCGGAAACCCCAGATCGCCGGGGGTGAAATAAAACTTCTCGTAATAGAGCGGATCGTCCGGAATATGCATCTTGCGGTATTTCCCGAGAAACGATCCGTCGGCATCCAAAACTGCGCAGCTGTTGTGATAAACCCCGGCAGCGCGGCGCTCGAAAATCGAGACGACGAGAGCGACTTTGTTTTCCTTGGCGACTCGAGCCAGTTTTTCCGTCGTGGGTCCGGGCACGGGCTCGGCAAGGTTGAAAAGGTCCGCGTCTTCCTTGCGGCAAAAATATTCGCCGCAAAAAAGCTCATGCAGGCAGATGATTTGCGCCCCGCGCTTCGCCGCTTCCCGGATTTTCCCGATGGCGCGTTCGAGGTTTTCCTCTGCATTCGTCGTGCATTTCATTTGCGCGAGCCCGATGGTGAATTTGTCGGCCATGAAATTTAGTTTAGCACGAGCGAGAAACCGCTTTTCATGCGCGATTTTGCTTTCCTTTGTGACGCGTTTGTACTAAAAATCTTGAGAACGTTCAAGTATCATCACTAACACTGGCAAGATTGCAGTTCACTCGCTACAGGGAATTCGCCTTACTAAGTCTGAGGAGACGCGATGGGGAAGCAGCAAAACAAGACTGTGACGGGCCGGGTGTTGCACGACCCGGTGAAAGATAAGCTCCGGCCGATTTTTCCGCTGGACTTATCCCGCTGCCGAACCATCGATGACCTCGTGCGCGCTATGGGCAACACGGCGTTTACCGGGAGGCAGATTGGCGACGCCGCGGATGTTCTCGAAGCCATGGCGCGCGACAAAGATTGCTTCGTGGTAATGACGCTTTCCGGGGCCCTGACAGTCGGAAAGATGGGGCTGGTTTTTTGCGACCTCATTGAGTCCGGCGTGGTGAACGCTATCGTCTCGACCGGCGCCCTGATGGCGCACGGATTGGTGGAAGCCACGGGTCTCTCGCATTTCCGCTATGACGCCAGGATGGATGACAAAACGTTGTTCGAAGCGGGCTACAACCGCGTATATGATTCGCTCGAGCCGGAAGTTAATCTTGATCACGTTGAAGAGGTAATGCAGCAATTGCTCACCGAGTGGGACGCGGAAGAAGTGGTTTGCAGTTGGAAGGTTCACCGGCGCATCGGCGAGTTTCTGCACAAAAATTCCGGCGGCCGGCGAGGCATTCTGAAGTCCGCATATGAGCACGACGTGCCTGTGTTTGTGCCGGCGTTCAGCGATTCCGAATTGGGTATCGACTTCGCGCTGCACAAAATTGCAAGGCAAAGAGAAAACCGCCCCGTCTTGAGGTTCGATCCTTTTGAAGACTTCGAGAAATTTGCGAATACGATGCTGGAAACCAAGCGCATGGGGATTTTTACGGTTGGCGGCGGCGTCCCGCGCAACTGGTCACAGCAATTCGGCGTTTACGCGGAGCTGCTCGCGCGCCGCGGGTACAAAAAGTTGCCACTGAAGCGCTATAACTACGGCCTGCGCATCTGCCCCGAGCCGGTGAGCTGGGGCGGCCTGAGCGGCAGCACGTATACGGAAGCGGTTTCCTGGGGAAAATTCGTGCCGCGAGAAGAAGGCGGCCAGTTCGCGGAAGTATTCGACGATGCGACGGTAGCGTTGCCGCTAATTGCTGGGGCGGTGCTGGAGCGGCTGGGGTACTTCAAACACTAAAGTACAAAAAACAAAAGACTGTCGCTTGCCGCAAGAAATGTCTTGACATATAAGCATACGCTTATTAGTGTGTCGCTCGTGATCCCCAACCAATCTCAGGGAAGCGCAGTGTTTCGGGCCGTGGCTGACCCTACCCGCCGCGCGCTCCTGGGCTTGTTGCTGGGCCGCGAACATTCGGTGAATGAACTTCGCGTGCGCTTCAAAATGTCCCAGCCGGCAATCTCGCAGCATTTGCGTGTGCTTCGGCGGGCGGGGCTGGTTCGCGCGCGCCGCGAAGGCCGACGCAGGATGTACCAGCTGGAGGCTAAGCCCATCGGGAATGTTTATCGTTGGGCATTGGCGTACAAGATGTTTTTCGATCCCCAGGGGCATGCTCGGGCTCTTCGTGACACGAAGCGTATGAGCTGATACACCGGGACTTGAGGAGGTCCAATGGCGATTAAAGGAGCCCGAGGCGAAAAGGAGCGGATTGCGCCACATCTGATTGTGCGCAATGCGGTAAGGAGGTTGCATGGCAAAGCGAGTGGTGATTGCGGGAATCCTCGGTGGGATCACGATGTTTGTTTGGCTGTTTGTGGCGCACGAGTTTCTTCCTTTGGGGGAGCTGGGCGTAGGCGAGATTGCCAAGGAAGGCCCGGTGCTGAGCGCCATGCAGTCGTCTATACCGCAGGCGGGCCTTTTTCTTTTTCCTGGTATGGGGCTGGGGCCAAATCCAACCATGGCGCAACGCAATGCGGCGATGCCTGCCTACATGAAGAAGTATGAACAATCTCCCCACGGAATATTGGTCTACCATCCGCCTTCGGGAGCATTCGATTTTGGCGCGGCGCTGGCGCGTGAGGGCGCTATAAACCTTCTGGAAGGCTTGCTCGCGGCGTGGTTGCTTTCCTATGCCGCGGCTGGAAAAGGCTACAGTCAGCGAGCGGGGTTCGTTGTTGTTCTCGGCGTGCTTGCGTCTTTGACGACCAATCTAGAGTACTGGAATTGGTACGATTTTCCCGGCAACTACGTCGCTGGCTACATGGTCACGCAGATTATCGGGTTTACCCTGGTGGGACTCGTTGTTGCCGCATTGGTGAAGAGCGAGGCCGCTCCGCGGAGTTGAAATCATGGCTACAGCAAGAACGCAGGCTCTTTATGATGTCCATCCCGGCGTGGCGCAGGTGCAGAAGTGGGTTGCAGAGCTGAAAAGCAAAACAGGCCGTGCGCTTGAGGAATGGCTCGCGTTGGTTAAAAAGGAAGGGCCGAAGGAAGAGAAGGCGCGTCGCGAATGGCTGAAGACGAAGCACAAACTGGGAACCAACAGCGCATGGTGGATCGCGGAGCGCGCCGAGGGCAAAGGTGAAGACGATTCTCCGGAGGCGTATCTGAAGAGCGCAGCAAAATATGTGGAAGAGCAATACGCCGGCGCAAAGGAAAAGCTGCGCCCAATCTTTGACGAGTTGCTGAAGCTGGGCAGGTCGATGGGTGACGACGTGAAGGTTTGTCCCTGCAAAACCATCGTGCCGCTCTATCGCGAGCGTGTGTTCGCACAGATCAAGCCCACGACAAATTCGCGCGTTGATTTTGGTTTTGCGCTAACGCACTACAAAGGAAAACTGCCGAAGCGCCTGATTGACACCGGCGGCCTTGCGAAAAAAGACCGCATCACGCACCGCATTGAACTGACTTCCGCTTCGGAAATCGATGCAGAAGTGAAAAAGTGGCTGAAGACGGCCTACGATTTGGACCGCAAGCAAGCCGACTAGGGAACATCCAAGCGCGTGCCGGCCCCGGCGTAACGGTAGCTCTCTCCGTAAGCCTTCTGCAAACGAAGGAAGGCCGGTTCGCCGGTGCAATGACCGGGCGCAATCTTTTCCAGCTTCCATTTGTTCTTCAAGTTTGCGACAAGCACATCAATCTGATCCTCCGGGGTCGTCACCAGGTGCAATCCGCCAAAAAGAATATGAAAGCGAGAGCCAATCGCCGTGGCGGATTTGAGAATCTCTTCGATTCCCGGATGAGAACAGCCAACGACCAGCATCAATCCTTCGGGCTGTTTAATAGCCAGCGAGAGTTCGCGAAGTTCCAGCGTGCCCGGAGTCTTCGAGATCGTGGATATGAGGAAAATTCCCGGCGCGACCTCCGTCAGCACATCCACCAACTGAAAGTTGCTTCCATCATAGAGCCTGCCGGTTGAAAGTTTGCCCGGGTAATGTCCATCGAAGTAGCGCATCTTGGCGGACAATTCGGGAACTGGCCGCAAAAACGCCGACGGCAAAGTTCCGCCAAATTGACTAAAGCCTTCTTTGGGCGCGTACACGGTTACGGTGGGATTTATTGTCAATACGTACTTCAAGCCCGTGCTGTGATCGGCGTGCCGGTGCGAGATGACTACGAAGTCGAGCCTGGTCAGATCAATCCCCAGCGCTTTGACGTTGTGCTCGAAGATGACCTCATTGTTTCCCGTATCAAAAAGGATGCGCTTGCCGTCGTGCTCGACTAGCGCGGAGAAGCCCCAATCTTTGGTCACGTCTTTGGAGTCGGAGAACGCGTCGTAGAGAATGGTGACACGATCTTTGGCGGCCACAGAAGAAGCGAAAACGAAAAAAGCTGCGATAAGCGCGCAGCGGCGGAACGTCGGTTGAATCCGCATGGGCAACCTCCGGCGATAAATTTAAAAAGATAATGTAAGGGAGGTTACGGCTAGTCGTCTTCGCCAATCAAGATAGCGGCACCCAGGACCGTGGTCCACAGGCCGCGCTTGTCGCCCACGGCGGACTGTGTGATGTTCATGGTACGGACGATCTTGTTCGAGATGCGGTAGACCTCTTTTTTCTCGTCGAACGACAAATCCGGATCGAATTCCACGTTCAGCGTGGTGGCGAGCATTTCCGCTGCAAGCTCTTCCGCGTATTCTCCGGCGACTTCTTCCGTTTCTCCGAACGAGTGATGCTCGGAGAGGTATCCATACATGGTCTTGTCGCTTGGTAGGGCCAGTCCGATGCTTGCCGCGATGAGCCGATGCGGCTCTTTTGTCGAATTCTCGCTGATAACCGTAAACGCCACCTGGCCCGGCTTCAAGTGCTTCAAGCCTTCACTTCGCGAAATCAATTTGCAATTTGGAGGGAAGATCGAGGAAACGCGAACGATGTTACAGGCGGCAATGCCCGCGTTGCGCAGGGCCAACTCGAAGCTGGAGAGCCTTTCCCGATGTTTCCCGACACCTTTGGTGAGGAAGATCTTCTTCGCGACAAACGCCATGGTGCCGGTTTTTCGGGCCTCCCTGAAAGGATTGAGAGCAAAAAAATTTTAGGGCCAAGCAAAAGTAACAAGAAGGTATTCGAGTGTCAATGCATTTTGATGCCGCGTTGATAGCGGAATCGAATTATGAATGGCGGTTAACAGTTAGCCCGAGGAGACGCTACTCCCCGGCGGCGCGATGAACGAATTTTCCCAGCGGCTTGCACAGCGCAAGCAGGTTCCCGAGATGCTCCGCGGTGAAATCCGCTCCGGCGGCGGCAGCCGTTCGGCCTTTGCGGCTGACCTGAATGACGCCGACGACTCTGCCGTCGAAAAGAATCGGCGCGCTGACAATTTTTTGGATGGGATCCAGGCTTTCGCCGCTTGGTTTTATGTTCTCGAATACCACCGCATGACGCGCAGCGCTGAAGTTATTGTCGATTTCCGGACGGCTCACGCGCGCGGTCCTTGCCGCCAAAGCGGAATTGCTGGATAGGGGAATAAAACCAACGCTTTTCAGCGCCTCGGGAACCAGAAAATGCAAGTGTTTCCAACGCTTGGAGACCGCCAGGATGGCGATTTCCTCGTCGCGCACTCCAATAATCTTCGCGATTTTTCCTGCAATTGCCGGGAGAGACGGTTGCCCTGTTCCCGCGTCATCACCGTCAAGAGCGCGGGCGATTCGTTCGAGTTCTGACACGAGGCTGAGAGTTGTGCTCATCGCGGTTCCTTGAAACTTTGCGAGTGCGACCAGGAGGGCACACGCCTGGTGGATCCCGGATAACGCCAATTCCATTTTCGCGTGGCCCGCGCACACCCTCAACAAAAGTCTAGGGGAATGTTGTCCGCAAAAAACCGTCCCATCGGACAGGTAGCCGCGACCTCACGCCACCGTTTCGCGCAGTAGAGTTTGCATCGCCGGATGCATCTGCCTATACTGGTTTAGCCGCGATTCGCAAATCGCTCCTCTGGGTGGTTTAGCACGAACCGTCCAGGAATCCCGCGGCGGAGAGGGCATGTCTGACACGGCAACTCGGCCTCGCCTCACTTTTCTTCCTCTCAACACTGACTGTTTTTTGAAACCGACACTCACCTGCTGGATAAGGTGCGGTGAATGAGCGCCGCGACTGATTTCCCGCTCGCACGATTGCGCTTCTGGGATACCACCGTCGGGAAAAAAGCTGTCATGGCGGTGACGGGGTTCATCCTATTTGGTTTTATCGTTGGGCATCTTCTAGGGAATCTGCAAATCTACGAGCCACCGGAGAAAATCAATCATTACTCCGAAATGTTGCGGAGTGTCCCGTCGTTGTTATGGGGCGCGCGAATCGCGCTTCTGATATCGGTGTACCTGCATATCTGGGCTTCGTTTGCGCTGTGGCGGCTGCAACGCGCTGCCCGCCCAGTTCCGTACGTGAAAAAAGCCAACCTGCATTCCACCTACGCTTCGCGCACCATGACGTGGAGCGGGCCGATTATCCTCGCTTTCGTGATTTACCATCTCCTGAATTTTACGTTTGGGACGATCCATCCAGGTGGCCCATTCGATCCGCACAACGTGTACAACAATGTGGTTACTGGATTCCAGTTCTGGCCTTCTTCGGTCTTCTACATCATCGCAATGATTATGCTCTGCTACCACCTGTATCACGGGCTCTGGAGCATGTTTCAGTCGCTCGGCTTCAGCCATCCGGTGTACACGCCTTGGATTCAGCGGCTGGCGAAAGTTTTCGCAATTGTGATCGCCATTGGGTATATCTCGATTCCGGTCGCGGTGCTGGCCGGCTTGATCAGGCCGGTGTAAGGAAGAGCTGACCAGATGGAACTGATCTCCAACGCGCCGACCGGGCCCATCGAAAAATCGTGGGAAACGCATAAGTTCGGCCTGAAGCTGGTCAATCCAGCCAATAAACGCAAACATACAATCATCATGGTGGGCACAGGTCTTGCCGGTGGGTCGGCTGCCGCAAGCCTCGGAGAGCTGGGTTACAACGTTAATTGCTTTTGCTTCCAGGACTCGCCGCGCCGCGCGCATTCCATCGCTGCGCAGGGCGGCATCAACGCCGCGAAGAATTATCACAACGACGGCGACAGCGTCTACCGGCTGTTCTACGATACGGTGAAAGGCGGCGATTTTCGGTCGCGTGAAGCTAACGTTTACCGCCTCGCACAAGTGAGCGTCAACATCATCGACCAGTGCGTGGCGCAGGGGGTGCCGTTCGCAAGGGAGTACGGCGGACTTCTCGACAATCGGTCGTTCGGTGGAGCGCAGGTTTCCCGCACCTTTTATGCACGCGGCCAGACGGGCCAGCAGCTTTTGCTCGGCGCGTATCAGGCGCTCGAGCGGCAGGTCGGCCTTGGCAGCGTGAAAATGCATCCGCGTACGGAAATGCTCGACCTGATCGTGATTGACGGCCACGCGCGAGGAATCGTCACCCGAAGCCTCATCGACGGCAAGGTGAGCGTGCATTTCGGAGACGCGGTGGTGCTTGCCACCGGCGGCTACGGCAACGTCTATTATCTCTCCACGAACGCCAAAGGGAGCAACGCCACTGCGATCTGGCGCGCCTACAGGCGCGGCGCTCTTTTTGCCAATCCGTGCTACACACAAATTCACCCCACCTGCATTCCCGTCTCGGGCGACTATCAATCGAAGCTCACGCTCATGTCCGAATCCTTGCGCAACGATGGCCGCATCTGGGTTCCCAAAAAGCCCGGCGACAAACGCAACCCGGCCTCGATTCCTGAGGACGAGCGTGACTACTATCTCGAGCGCCGCTACCCCGCCTTCGGTAACCTCGTCCCGCGCGACATTGCTTCTCGCGCCGCCAAAGCGGAGTGCGACTCCGGCCACGGCGTTGGCGAAACGGGTTTGGGCGTCTATCTCGATTTTTCAGACGCCCTCAAGCGGCTCGGCGCGAGCAAAATTGCCGAGCGTTACGGCAACCTGTTTGAGATGTACGAGCGCATCACCGGTGAAGACCCGTACCAGGTGCCGATGCGCATCTACCCCGCGATCCACTACACCATGGGCGGGCTCTGGGTAGATTACAACTTGATGTCCACCATTCCGGGGCTCTTCGTGCTGGGCGAGGCGAATTTTTCCGACCACGGCGCCAACCGGCTGGGCGCCAGTGCGCTGATGCAAGGGCTCGCCGACGGCTATTTCGTCATTCCGTACACGCTCGGCAACTACCTGGCAAACACCAAGCACGAAAGATATTCCGAAGATGCTCCAGCGGCAAAAGAAGTCGTCGCCAACGTGAACGCCATCACCAAGAAACTTCTCAACGCCAGCGGCAAGCGCACCGTGGACTCCTACCATCGCGAACTGGGAAAAATCGTGTGGGAGTATTGCGGCATGTCGCGCAACGCAGCGGGTTTGAAGAAAGCCGCCGGTATGATCGCGGGACTTCGCGATGATTACTGGAGGAACGTGCGCGTGCTGGGCTCGAACGAGGAGTTCAACCAGTCCCTCGAGAAAGCCGGCCGGGTGGCCGATTTCCTCGAACTCAGCGAATTGATGTGCGTGGATGCGCTGCACCGCAACGAATCCTGCGGCGGGCATTTTCGCGAGGAATACCAGACGCCGGACGGCGAAGCTTTGCGCGGCGATGCTAATTATTCTTACGTGGCTGCCTGGGAGTTCAAAGGCGCAGGCCGGCCTGCGGCACTGAACAAGGAACCGCTGGTCTTCAACTACGTGAAGCCTTCGCAGCGGAGTTACAAATAAGATGAAATTGACACTCCACGTCTGGCGGCAGAAAAACGCTCAGGACCCGGGGCGCATGGTTCGCTATGAAGTTCCCGGCGTGAACGAACACATGTCGTTTCTCGAAATGCTGGACGTGCTGAACGAGAGTCTGATCGAGAAGGGCGACGATCCCGTCGCTTTCGATCACGATTGCCGCGAAGGCATTTGCGGCATGTGTGGCTTCATGATCAACGGCAAGGCCCACGGCGGCTTCCAAGGCAGCACCGTCTGCCAGTTGCACATGCGCCATTTTAAGGATGGCGACGAACTCTACCTCGAACCGTGGCGCGCCGCAGCGTTTCCAGTTGTAAAAGATCTGGTCGTACATCGGTCGTCTTTCGATCGCATCATCGCCGCCGGCGGATTTATTTCCGTGCCCACCGGCAGCCCTCCGGACGGGAACGCCATTCCGGTCCAAAAACAGGACGCCGACCTCGCTATGGACGCCGCCGCATGCATCGGCTGCGGAGCGTGTGTGGCCGCTTGCCCGAACGCCGCTGCGGCTTTGTTCGTAAGTGCGAAGATTTCTCACCTGGCGCATCTTCCGCAAGGCCAGGCGGAACGCAACCGGCGCGCGCTGGCCATGGTACGGCAGATGAATCGCGAAGGCTTCGCCAATTGCACCAACATCGGAGAATGCGAGGCCGCTTGCCCGAAACAGATCAAGCTCGAAGTCATCGCCCAGGCCAACGCCGACTACATCAAGGCGGCGTTCACGGAACGTCAGGAAACCGTCGTTGGCGGCGTCTGCTAGCCGCGCCTTTCATTCCCCTTTTGCCGCGTGCCACAGCGCGCTGCTTGCGTTAGAATCTCACGGACATTTTTACGGTGCATTCTTCTCATTGCTCCGAGGAGCGTAACGTGACCCGAGTTAGCCCGCCTCTCGCCATGGGTTTGTGTTTATGCGCAGTCTTTCTCGCAAGTTCGCGGCTTGCCGTGCCCGCAAAGGCTGACGACATAGCCGAGCGCGCCAAGAAACTGCATTTCTCTTCGATCGTGCTCGACACCCACGACGACACCACGCAGCGCTTTTTCTCCAAGAACTTCGACCTCGGCAAGCGCAATCCCGACGGCCACGTGGACATTCCGCGTATGCGCGAAGGCGGCATGAACGCGATTTTCTTTTCCATCTGGATTGACGGCCGCACCATGGGCCCGCCTGCCGTGCAGAAAGCCCTCGATCAAATCGATGCCGTTCACCAAAACGTCATCAAGTATTCGAAGGACATGGTCTTCTGCCGCACGGCGGAAGAGGTTCGCCGAGCGCACGCGCAAGGGAAAATCGGCGCTCTGATCGGCGTCGAAGGCGGCCACATGATTGGCAACGACATTCGCGTCCTGCGTATGTTTGGAGACCTGGGCGTCCGTTACATGACGCTCACCCATTTCTATAACGACGAATGGGCGGACTCCTCGACCGATAAGCCTCTGCACAACGGACTCAGCGATTTCGGCAAAGAGATTGTCCGCGAAATGAACCGCCAGGGGATCATGGTGGACATTTCGCACGTCAGCGACAAGACTTTTTATGATGCCCTGGAAGTCAGTAAGGCTCCGCTGATGGCTTCTCACTCTTCCTGCCGTGCTTTGTGCAATCATCCGCGAGACATGTCCGACGACATGATCAAGGCATTGGCCGCAAAAGGCGGCGTCATCCAGATCAATTACGAGCGAAGCTTCATCGACCAGGCCTATAAGGATGCCTCCGACAAGCTTTCCGGCGGCGTGGTTGCTCAGATGGAGGCCATCGCAAAAAGTTGCGGCGGTGACGAGGAATGCATCAATCGCAAAATGGTTGATGAGCAAAAGAAATTGACCGAAGAAGGCAAACTCCCGCATGTGAGCTGGGAGCGCATCATCGATCACATCGACCATGTCGTTAAGCTGGTGGGGCCTGACCACGTTGGTCTTGGTTCCGACTTCGACGGCGCCACCATGCCTGAGGGCATGGAAGATTGTTCCAAGCTCCCGAAAATCACCGAAGCCCTAATGCGCAAAGGCTACCAAGATGACGACATTCGCAAAATCCTCGGCGGCAATCTGCTGCGCGTGATGGAGCGGACGGAAAAAGTGAGCCGGGAACTGCAAGCACAATAACAACCCTTGGCGGTCTCATGGAGAAACGAGAGGTGAGATGTCTCGAATCCTACTCAAAGCTGTGCTCTGCGTTGCAGTGGCTGGTTTATTGGCGGCGGGCGTGAAGTCCGGCGATATCTCCGCGCGCGCGAAGAAACTGCACTTTTCCTCCGTGGTCCTAGACACTCACGACGACACCACGCAGCGCTTTCTGGATGGAACGTTTGACATGGGTGAACGGCACGCCGATGGCAGCATCGATATTCCCCGCATGCACGAAGGCGGCCTCGGCGCCATTTTCTTTTCCATCTGGATTCCCAGCAAAATCACCGGCCAGGAAGCGGTGAATCGGGCGCTCACGCAAATTGAGGCTGTTCGTGCGCAGGTAAGCGCTCACCCGAAAGATCTCGCGCTGGCAACGACCGCTGACGCAGTTCGCGCTGCGCACAAAAAAGGCAAAATCGCTGTATTGATGGGCGTCGAAGGCGGCCACATGATCAACTCCGACCTCGACGTGCTGCGCAAATTCGCGAGCCTCGGCGTGCGCTACATGACCCTGACGCACAGCGGCAACGACGAGTGGGCGGATTCTTCGACCGACAAGCCCGCACACAACGGGCTCACCGATTTTGGCCGACAGGTCGTCCGCGAAATGAACCGCCTCGGCGTCATCGTGGACATATCCCACGTCAGCGACAAGACTTTTTACGATGCGCTCGTGGTAAGCGAGGCTCCGATGATTGCCTCGCATTCCTCCTGCCGCGCAATTTGCGATGTTCCGCGCAACATGACCGATCCAATGATGAAGGATTTGGCCGCGAAAGGCGGCGTGGTCCAGATCAACTATCACGTCGGCTTCCTGAGCCAGGAATTTCGCAGCGCCGAGAAAGCGAATCCTGAAATTAACAAAGCGATCGCTGAACAAGTGCAGAAGCGCTGTGGCGACAACGAAGCGTGTCAGCTTCTCGAAGGCGACCGCCTCACGCGCGAGGCTGTTGAACAAGGGAAGCTACCGCGCGTGGACTGGACGACCATCATCGAACACATGGACCACGCCGTGAAAGTTGCAGGCGTCGATCACGTTGGCTTGGGTTCTGATTTTGACGGTGCCAACATGCCGTACGGCATGGAGGATGCCTCAATGCTTCCAAAAATCACGGACGCGCTTCTAAAAAAAGGATATTCCGAAAGTGACGTACAGAAGATTCTCGGCGAGAATACTTTGCGGGTAATGTCGGAAGTGGAGCGCGTCAGCCGGGAATTGTCCAAGCGGTCGCACCGGTAGATTGCAAGTTTGCAGTGTGAATCTAAAAGGAGAGAGGGAATCGCGATGAAAAAGTTCGTGACGTTGATTTTCGTTGCTTCATTTGCGCTCGTAACGCAAACCCCTGCGCAGACTCCCGCGCAGGCTCCGGCAAAGCCAAAACCAAGCGCAGGCGCAGCCGGAAAATCCGCCGCGTCAAGCTACGATCGAACCTTGCTGCGTCCTTCGATGCTCAAAGAGAAGGCTCCCGAAACATTCCAGGCCAAATTCGAAACCACGCGCGGCGATTTCACCATGGACGTCACTCGCGCCTGGGCGCCGAATGGCGTGGATCGCTTCTACAATCTTGTGAAGCACCATTTCTACGACAACATGGTGGTGTTCCGCGTGCACTCAGGCTTCGTCGTACAGTTCGGGATCAGCTCCTATCCCGCGGTGTCGGCGGCGTGGCGGAATAGCGATATTAAGGATGACCCCGTCACACAGAGCAACAAGCGCGGATTTGTGACTTTCGCGCAAACGGCGCAGCCCAATTCCCGCTCCACGCAGGTCTTCATCAACTTCACCGACAATTCCTTTCTCGACAGCAAGGGTTTTGCGCCTTTCGCCACCGTCGATGCGACAGGCATGAAAGTCGTGGAGATGCTCTACGACCAGTATGCCGAACAGCCCACGGAGGAGCAGGACCAGATTTCGAAACTCGGGAAGGCCTATCTCGACAGCAAATACCCGAAACTGGATGTCATCAAGCACGCTACGATCGTTGGTGCCGCGGCAGCGCCCGCCAAGTCCGCAGCAGCCAAGCCTGCGGCGCCTAAGGCGGCCGCTCGGGCATCAAAACCGCAATAGAGGGCGCTCGGGAACGCCGGAGCTGATTACTTTTTTGTATTCCATGCATCTAAAGTTTTGCCAGGGTTTCCCTTTGACAAGGGGAGTCCCCGGAAAGTATCCTGATTCTTTATGACGGACCGCTGCCAGATGATGTGTTGTTCCTGCGCATGTTGCGCTATGTGTCCCATGACGCACATTTCTGGCCAGAGGAGCTTCCGGACTTAGCCTAGCCTAATCATCAAGTTCCGAAGCCCACGAGCCAGAGAAACTGGCAAGTGGGCTTTTTGTTTTTGCGGACAAAGTTTCGTCCAGGAACAGACTAAGGGGCCAAAGGTTATGACAGTCGCGACAACCACGGAAGTCGAACAAAGACACAGCCGCGAAGCGATCGAAGCCGAGATCGCTCGTTTTGAAGAGCGTGCTCAGCAGCTTCTTCGCGGCGAAATCACGGACCAGCAATTCCGCCCGTTCCGCCTGAAGCACGGCACGTATGGCCAGCGCCAGCCGGGCTTTCAGATGTTGCGCGTGAAAGTTGCCGCTGGCGTCGTGAAGCCGTCCCAGCTTCGCACCTTAGCGCAAATCGCCGACGAGTATTCGACGGGCCGCGGCCATCTCACCACGCGCGAAAACGTCCAATTCCATTTTGTAAAACTCGAAAACGTTCCGGCTGCCATGCGGTTGCTTGCCGATTGCGGCCTGACCACCCGCGAGGCCTGCGGCAATACGGTGCGCAACGTTACTTCATGCCCGGTTGCGGGAATTTGCCCTGGCGAGGCGTTTGACGTTACGCCGTATGCTTTGGGAGTTTCGCGCTACCTCTTGCGCCATCCGGATTTCCACGATCTGCCACGCAAATTCAAGATCGCGTTTTCCGGCTGCGCCGACGATGGCGGTTGCGCTGTTGCCGGCATCCACGACGTTGGCTTGATCGCCCAGGTGCGCGGTTCAAACGGCACGGCCCATCGCGGCTTCAAAGTTCTTGTCGGCGGCGGCTTGGGAAGCTTGCCGACCGAATCAGCATTATTGACGGAGTTCCTGCCGGAAGAAGAATTGCTTCCCACCATCGAAGCCGTCCTGCGCGTCTTCGTCGAAACCGGCAACCGCAAGAACAAGTTCAAAGCGCGCATGAAGTTTGTTCTGCGTGAAAAGGGCATCGAAGAGTTTCGCCGCCTGGTTTTTGAAAAGCGCAAGATCTCTCAAGCTCCGGCCGAAGTTTTCACGGTGCCTTCACCGATTCAGCGGCCCGCGTTCGTCAACATCTCTCCTGAGCCGCTGACGCTCAGCTTGTCCAATCCTGCGTCCGACACCGAATTCGGCCGCTGGGCAGAACACAACCTGTTGCCGCAGCGCCAGACCGGCTACGGCGCCGTCTGGATCAAGCTTTTGTCAGGGACGTTTCATAGCCAGCAGATGCGCGGCCTCGCCGATCTTCTTGAAAACCACGACCTCACCGGCGTGCGCATCGCGATCAACCAGGACTTGGTGATTCCCTGGGTTCCCTTCGACCGGGTCCGCGCAATTTACGACCAGCTTTGTGCGCTCGACTTGGCGCTTCCCGGCGCTCGCACGATTTCCGACGTCACAGGCTGCCCGGGAGCCACAACTTGCAATCTCGGCATCACGCGGTCGCTTACGTTGGCCGACGAACTTTCCCGCGCGCTCGATGGCTACGACGACCCGGAAATCAAAAAGCTCCGCATCAAGATTAGTGGCTGCCCGAACTCGTGCGGCCAGCATCACATTGCCGACATCGGCTTTTATGGCAACGTTCGAAAGATTGAAGAAAAGCAGGCGCCCTACTATCAACTGCTCCTCGGAGGCAAGGTGAGCGCCGACGGCGTGCGCTTCGGCCGCCAGATCATGCCCGTTCCTGCGCGGCCTATTCCCGCAATCATCCGCGAGCTTCTCAATTATTATCAACAGGATCGCAAGGGCGGCGAATCGTTCAACTCTTGGGTCGGCCGCACGCCCGACAAAGCGATTGTCGAGCGCCTGCAGCGGTTCACGGAAGTCAACAACTCGACCGAAGACATTTTTCTCGATTGGGGCGATACGGAAACTTTCTCTCTCAAACTCGGCCGCGGCGAATGCGCCGCCTAAAGCCTTTAGGCGGCTGACCATTTCTGATCAAGTTCTGATCAAGGCTCTTTGAATACTTCGACGGAATTTCCGTCCAGATCCTGGAACTGGAAAACGGATTTCCGCCGGAATCCGAACGAACCGGACCAACCGATATGCCACGTTCCTCCATCCACGCGTGGGCCTTTTGAATATTGTGTGAGAAGAAAATCGGATGAGTATCTGGCTTTACGAACCGACAACGGCAAGATGATCGCCGGGATAAAAGGGAGGCTTTCCCCACATCCTCTAACCTCCGGCCGGGTTTTATTGTGCATTCCTCTGTTGCACGCCCTTCACCGCGCCAAGGATCAAGTTGTAAGCAGCCTGCCGTGAAATGCCCGTCTTGTCGTGATCGTCAAAGGGCGTCGACGCCACGCCGAACGCGCCCACCTTTTCGTACTTGAACATTTCCGTCAAAGCCGCCGCCAGCTCCGCGCTCGTTGGCCCGTTCGGAACAGTCAGCGGATGGCCTGGCACTTCGCGCGGGTCCAGCCCGTCCATGTCTACGTGAACGTAGATCACGTCGGTAAGCTCCGAAAGTCTCTTCATTTCGCGGTGCAAATTCGCTGAGCGCGTACGCACATCTTCCAGTGTGAGTTGCTGAATGTCCGAGCGGTCCAGCAATTCCTGTTCGAGCGGATCCGTATCACGCACGCAAACTTCCACAATGTGCCGCGTTGGCAACGCTGGTTCGAGGCCTGCCTTCATGCGCATCCGCGTTAGGCACTGGCCCGCCGCAATGGCCACCGGCATTCCTCCAAGCATTCCGCTCAGTGTCGTCTCGGGCGTATTGAAATCTCCGTGCGCGTCAACGAACACCATGCCCACGCGCAGCGGCTTCGCACTTGGTCCGGAATGCTGCAAGCCACTCAACATGCCTAGCAGGCCATTGCAATTCGCGAGCAATCCAACAGGCAAATATCCGCCACGGCGCTCTTCCGCGACAGTCTTCCCCATATCACCGGCCGCCAGTGCCAGATGGTTCCACGCACCGTAAGCTTTCTCTTCGTCCACGGTTAGCGCGACGGTGTCCGTCGGTTTTACTTGAACGCCTTGCTGTTCCAGCAGCTTGCGAATCCCGCCTTCTTCCAAATAATCCGGGCCCCGCGAGGTGTCTGGAACATTTCGCTCGCCGACGTAAGGCATCTTGACCAGCGCCACACGCACCGGCTTCGTCTCGCCTGCGCCACGGTTCGCCAACGCCATCGCAACCAACAACAGCAGGCCCACCGGGAACACCGCCTTCCAGTATTTCATCGCTCCCCTCGTCACTACCCTCACGGTTGCTGATTCTTCGCGGCCAGAGACTTTTCGAGCGCGGTAATCTTTCGGTTGAGAATGGTCATGCCAACAAACGTACCAAAGCCAAGAAGTCCCGCCATCGCTGCAACAAAATCGAGGTTGATTTTTAGGGCCGGCTGCATCTCGTGGCCCGCCGCTTGGTGATAAAACGGCATGGCCATCAGAAGCAAAGACAGGACCAGCACATAATAATGAATCACGAGCTTCGAGGACTTCATAGGCAGCCTCCTCACCCCAAAAATCAGTGAAGATAAGCTACCACCTCACACTCCCAAAACGGTGACCAATTCTTTAACCGACGCCGCCGACTTCTGCAGCGCAGCATTCTCATCTGGCGTCAGTTTGATTTGAATAATTTCTTCCACGCCTTTTGCTCCGAGCTTCACTGGCACGCCGACGAACAGTCCCTTGATTCCATACTCGCCCTCAAGATACACACAGCAGGGCAGAATCTTCTTTTTGTCCTTCAGAATCGCTTCCACCATCTCTACCGCCGCCGCCGACGGCGCGTAATATGCCGACCCGGTCTTCAGCAAATTCACGATTTCCGCCCCGCCCTTGCGTGTGCGCTCCACAATTGCGTCGATGCGCTCTTTCGGCAGTAAGTCGGGAAGGGGAATTCCTGCTACCGTCGAATAGCGCGGCAGCGGAACCATGTCGTCGCCATGCCCGCCAAGCACAAACGAATGCACGTTTTCGACACTCACCTTGCATTCCATCGCCACAAACGAACTCATGCGCGCCGAATCCAGCACACCCGCCATGCCGATCACGCGGTTCTTCGGAAACTTGCTGACTCGCAGCGCCGCCTGGGCCATGGCGTCCAGCGGATTCGTCACCATGACGAGGATGCAATTCGGTGAGTGCTTCACAATCTGTTCAACCACGCCCTTGACGACGTCGTAGTTCGCCTTTAACAAATCATCGCGGCTCATCCCCGGCTTGCGCGGAAACCCCGCTGTGATCACCACCACATCGCTATTCGCGGTCGCTGAATAATCTCCACTCGCCGTCGAAATTCCCGCTGCGTGCGAGTCCGTTCGCGTAATCGGCCCAGACTCCAGCATGTCCAATCCTTTTCCGGCGGGCGGGCCCTCCAAAATATCCGTGAGCACCACATCGGCCAGTTCCTTGTCTACGATGCGCTGGGCCGTGGTTGATCCCACAAAGCCGCCTCCCACCACTGTCACTTTCTTTCTGCTCATTTGTTCCTCGTTCGTTGTGATTTACGCCTCGCTTCAATCGTTCGGCTAGCTAAGCTAAGGTGAGTTCCATCACGATCGCCTACCGCCTCGCAGCAGCCGCTCCCTGCATGTTCTCAATGATGGCAGAGGCAAACGCCGATGTTCCCAGTTTAGTCGCGCCGGGCATCAGCCGCTCCAGGTCGTAAGTCACGCGCTTCTGCTGAATCGTACGCGCGATGCCGTCCTCAATCAGCTTCGCCGCTTCCTTCCATCCCAGAAACTCGAACATCATCGCGCCCGAAAGCATCACCGAACTCGGATTGATGACGTCTTTGTCCGCGTACTTCGGCGCTGTTCCGTGAGTGGCTTCAAACACCCCAAAGCCGTCGCCGATATTCGACCCGGGCGCCATGCCCAGCCCGCCGACCTGCGCCGCGCACGCGTCGGAAAGATAATCGCCATTTAGGTTGGAGGTCGCCAGCACGCTGTATTCGTCCGCGCGCATCAGCACTTGCTGAAACACGGAGTCCGCGATGCGGTCGTTGATCATCAGTTTCTGTTTCCATTGACCTTTGCCGTGCGTCGAGTAAATCGCGTCGAGCGTCTTCTTCACTTCGTCATACACGGTCTTTTTGAAGGTGTCGGTGGCTTGCTCGAGTCCCGGCTCGATCAGCGCGGCATTTTGTTCTACGGTCAGCGCGGTGTTCTTGTCTTGGTTGTCGAGAATCCAGCTCTCGCGCTCCGTCACTGTCTGCGCGCGAAACTCTTCCCGTCCCAGTTCGTAGCCCCAATCGCGGAATGCGCCTTCCGTGAATTTCTGAATGTTCCCCTTGTGCACCAGCGTGACGCTCTTGCGTCCGTGCGCCAGCGCGTACCGGATCGCGCGCCGCACCAGCCGTTTCGTGCCCGTAGGCGAAATCGGCTTGATGCCCACGCCGGAATCCCAGCGCACCTGCTTGTTTCCGTCTTTCAACATGTCGTGGTTCAGGAATTCCAGCAGCTTCTTCGCTTCGGGCGTTCCGGACTTCCACTCAATCCCGATATACACGTCCTCAGTGTTTTCGCGGAAAATCGCAACATCCATTTTCTCGGGTGCGCGCACCGGGGAGGGAACTCCCTGAAAGTACCGCACGGGGCGTTCGCAGGAATACAAATCGAGCATCTGTCGCAGCGTCACGTTCAGCGAACGGATTCCGCCCCCTACCGGGGTTGTCAGCGGCCCCTTGATCGCAATTCGAAAGTCGCGAATAGCATCAACCGTGTCATTCGGCAGCCATTCCTTGAAAGTGTTGAAAGCCTTCTCGCCGGCAAAAACTTCAAACCACGCCACGCGCCGCTTCCCGCCGTAAGCCTGCTCCACCGCCGCGTCAAACACGCGCCGCGATGCCTTCCAGATGTCCCGCCCCGTGCCATCGCCTTCAATGAAGGGAATGATCGGCGCGTCCGGCACTTGCAATTCTCCGCCGCTGTAGCCGATCGCTTTTCCATCGGCTGGGATGGCAATCCCGTTGTACGAACTCTTCATGGAAACGACTCCTTACCCAAGGTCACCCTCTTATCGTTGTAGGGGCGCGTCTTAGAACGTCCCCCCTAAGCTTTTGCGGGCACGAAAGGAATGGGCTGCGCCGCTCTGCGACTCTCCCTGGTCTGAGGCAGGCCAGGGCGAACTTGAGAAGATATCATATTCGCGCGCGCCACGAGTATAATGCCAGTCCATCAGCTGTCCCCATCTGTATCACCGGTTTTGCGTTGCGGCACGACGGCGGGGTTAACCTGCCGCTGTAAACAGGAGAAAAACGATGGTCATGGACTGGAACCAATATCACAAGGACATTGGCGGCCGCGTCGGCGAACTCGGCAAACTGTCTCCCGACACATTGAAGGGATATCTGACTCTTAGCGGCGCAAATTCGCAAACCAGCAAACTCGGGGAGAAAACGCGACAGCTCATCTCACTGGCCGTTGCCGTCACCACGCGCTGCGACGGTTGCATCGTGTTTCACACGGATGCTGCTTTGAAGGCCGGCGCCACTCGGGAAGAAATCTCGGAAGCTCTGGGCGTTGCCGTCAGCATGAACGCCGGCGCCGCGCTGATTTATTCCGCCCGCGTCCTCGACGCCGTCGACGCCAAGTCCGCGTCTCACGCTTCTGCGAACGACTAGTCGCAGCGCAACACTGTCCCTAGCGGGCTGACGCCGCTTTGGCAAGGCATATTTAGGCTTGAGATCAGAGAGAACGAAGAGAACAGAGAGCGGAACGCGCCGCTCTCTGTTCATGTCTTCAGTCGTAATATTCCTGCCCCAGGTGGGTAATTAAATCCTCGCCCAGCATCCAGCGCAGCGTGTTCTTCAACTTCATCGACTGGATGAACAAATCGTGTTCGGGATACAAGCCCGGCGCAGTCATCGGCGACTTGAAGTAAAAGCTCAGCCACTCCTGGATGCCGCGCATGCCCGCGCGCTGCGCCAAATCGAGGAACAAAACCAGGTCCAGCACAATGGGCGCGGCCAGAATCGAATCGCGGCACAGGAAGTCCACCTTGATCTGCATTGGGTAGCCAAGCCAGCCGAAAATATCAATGTTGTCCCAGCCCTCTTTGTTATCCCCGCGCGGCGGATAATAGTTGATGCGCACTTTGTGATGAATTTTTCCATAGAGCGAGGGATATAGCTGCGGCTGCAAAATGTATTCGAGCGCACCGAGCTTCGACTCTTCTTTCGTCTTGAAGGAACCGGGATCGTCCAACACTTCGCCATCGCGATTGCCAAGGATGTTCGTCGAATACCAGCCTTCGAGCCCCAGCATTCGAGCTTTGAATCCCGGTGCGAGAATGGTCTTCATCAGCGTTTGCCCGGTTTTGAAATCCTTGCCGCAGATGGCCACGTTGTTTTCATGCGCGAGTTGCTGAATCGCAGGAATATCTACCGTCAGGTTTGGGGCGCCGTTCGCGAAAGGCACTCCGCTCGTCACTGACGCCCACGCGTACAGCATCGATGGCGCGATCGCCGGATGATTGTTCTTCATGGCCTCGACGAATTTCTCGGGCGTCGAGTGCACTTCCTCGGGCTTGATGAACACTTCGGTGGAGCCACACCAGCAGGTCACCAGCCGCGAAACGCGCTTCTCTTTCTTGAAGTTCGCGATGTCTTCCTTGATTTGCAGCGCCAGCTCGTATTTGTTTTTCGCTTTCTTGACGTGCGAGCCTTCCAGCCGCTTCACGTACTCGTGGTCGAACGCCGCCTTCATCGGCCGGATGCCGGAGAGAAACGTTTTCACCTGCGCGAGATGCTCGTGACTCAGCACTCCGGCCTTGGCCGCAGCCTGGTAGGCGTTGTCCTTAAAAATGTCCCATCCGCCGAAGACCAGGTCTTTGGTGTCCGCCAGCGGTACGAATTTTTTGATCAGCGGCGAACGCCCTTCGGTGCGCTTGCCCAGGCGGATCGTGCCCATCTGTGTGAGCGAGCCCACCGGACATGCTTTGTTTCTGCGGATGAGCTCGACGCCCGCCATGAACGTGGTGCTCACCGCGCCCATTCCCGGCGTCAAGATGCCCAATTTTCCCTTCGCGGGCGCAATTTTAGCTGGCTTTTCCATGCCGCTCCTTTAGCGCATGATCAGAATCCCTACCGATTCCGACCGAAGAAAGATAGAATTTGCAAACAATTGAATTCAAGGATTGCCGCAGCGGAAGCGCGCTGCCGCCCCAAACAAGCCATTAATGATGAGGGAACCGCCCTCGTTTTGCAAATCTGCGCAGTCGGCGCGTCGCAAGACGAAGCGCCGCCTGACCGCATGGTTACTTGCGCTGGGAATATGATTTCATGTTTATCGGATCGAGGACTCGAGGAGGCTTTTATGGTCGAAATTACTATGCGGATCCCGGATAGCGTGCTTAAAACAGTTTTGCTCGTGGTTGCTGGCGTCACCGTTTCTTAGCAATAAGGAAATGCCTGTCACGGACCTTGGAAGGGCCCTCACTAGACTGGCAGACGGTCTGGACAGCGAAGCAAACTCGCCCCAGGGCATCGAACGATCTGGCGCAGGCAAGCCATCGCCAAATGAGCACGTCAACCCTTAGCTCGTTCCTCAAGGGTGTAGACGATTAGGACAATCGCGCTTCCTTTGGGCGCCCTCCGTTTGCCGTTCTGCCTTACATTGAAAGCAATGTAGGCGGAGGCATTCCGCAAACGGAGGAGTCTCGGATGAAGCTTTCCACTCGCTGTGCGATTTTTGTCCTTGCGGCACTTTTCGTCGCCGCAGGAGTCACTTTTCTCAGCGTTCCGACCGGCGCGCAGGACGACAGCTGGCAAATCGTCCGCGCCGAATACGGCACCAAAAGCCAGCACAATGACGTCACGGATATCGTGAAAGACCTCATCGGCCGCGGCGGCGTGAATGGCCGCGTTGCGGTGAATAACCAGACCATGGGCGGCGATCCCGCCGTTGGCGCCGACAAGCACCTACACATCTGGGCCAGAAACCGGAGAAACGTAGAGCGCGATTTCGAATATAAAGAGGGTGGGTTCATCGACGTCGCCATCTATGGCCTGCGCCGCGATCGCGATGATTTTAACGATCGCCCAACCAACTACGGCGGACCATATCAGGATGACAACAACGGTCTCCGCATCATCCGCGCTTATTATGGATGGGGCGGAAATACCGTCAACGTAACCGAGCTGCTGCGGAGCAGAATGGGCAACGGTCAAATCAGCTTCGTCGTAACCAACAGCGCCTTGGGCGGAGACCCGGCTGTCGGCGCGGACAAAATTCTCGTGGTCATCTACCGCTACCAGGGAAGAGAGGCCGCAGCCATCGTGCGCGAAGGCAACATGCTCACAGTGCCCTAGCAAGATTCAAATCCAGAAAGCCTTTTGAGCGAGCAAGTAAAGTCAAGTTTTTATAAAGTTTGAGGCGGCGAGCAGCATTCGCCGCCTCTTTTTAATCTCCGCCGCTATCTGGTCCGCTCTGTTTACCTTAACTAACGCGGAGTATGGAACTGCTAGGCCCTTCCGCAAAAGAGTCTTCTCCAAAAGTAAATCGCTCGCTCATCGTTCTGCAAAGAAAGACCTGTTATCCAAAAAGGCTGGCGGTAACGAGGTTCGTTAGGCTGCTTCAAGTGGCCGGGGGACCAATCGATGCCGCCAATCTTGGAAGGGGAGGGTTGCATGTCGCTTTTCAGATTTGTGCGCGTTCTGGGTGTATTTCTTTTCTTAGCCGCCTTGGGGAGCGGAATCGCCAGAACGCAGGAAATTAAAACAGTTTTCGTCATCGCTATGGAGAATCACAACTGGACCCAGCCAGCCAACCCATTCAACGGCGGAATCCAGCAAATTTATCAAAACCCCGCCGCGCCGTTCATCAATAGCCTGGTGGATGGAACCGCGTTTGTCTCGATTAACGGATCCATGGTCAATATCAGCTCGCAAGTCGCGTACGCTGCGGCTTACCACAACGTGCTGGCGACGCCCAGCGGAAACAATCCCCACATTCATCCCTCCGAGCCCAACTATCTGTGGGCGGAAGCTGGCACGAACTTTGGCGTGTTCAACGACAACGATCCCTTCTCTCCCAACGGTCCGACGAATCAGAACACCACGCAGCATCTGGTTACTTTCTTGACCGCAGCGGGAAGGACCTGGAAGTCCTACCAAGAGGATATCGACCTGACTCCAGACGCCAGTGGAAGCCTGACCAACGTTCCCTTGCCACAGGCTCAATGGACGGTTCCGATTACCAGCCACTCGGGTGTCTTTTCGAGCGGCGTCAATGCGTACAACGGCTCGGCTCAGTTCAATTACGCCGCCAAGCACAACCCCATGGTGTTTTTCACCGACAGCAATGGCGGCAACGACTCCAGCACTGGTAATCCTCTGCGCCTTCAATACGCGCCGCTCCAGCAGCTGGCCACCGATCTTGCCAATGGTGCCGTCGCGGAATACAACTGGATTTCGCCGAATCAATACAATGACATGCACACCACGCTCACCGGCGGCTATAAGGGGTTGACGGGGGATCCGGCTAAAATCAAGCAGGGTGACGACTTCTTAAGCCAAATTATTCCCATGATTATGGCTTCCAGCGCTTACCAGAACCACGGCGCGATCATTATCTGGTTCGACGAATCCGAGTCGGACGGCGTGGCCGGCGACAATGGCGACGACTTTAGCCACACCATTGGTGAGATCGTCATCTCGCCGTTCGCCCATTTCAATGTGCGCGGCCTTCCCTATGCCAGCCGTGTCAATTTGACGCATTCGTCGGATTTGGCTACCTTGCAGAAAATCTTCCATGTGGGCTCATCCTTCCTCGGCGACGCGGCGAACGCCACGGATCTGTCGGACTTGTTCCAGCCGGGTGCCGTGCCAGTCAATCTGATCCCGATTCCTCCTTCCGATTCGCAGAATTGACTTCACGACTGCTTGCTGGCGCAGGGATCATGGAACCAACGATCTCTGCGCCGTTTTATTTCCGGCCAACGCTGCGGCGGGGACCTCATCCGGTGCCAGAACTAAAAGGCCACTTCAACGCTTTTTCGGGAAACGCCTCAATTCAAAAATCAAATACGCGACCACTGCAAGATTGATCACCAGTGCGAGGCTCCTGCCGAAACTCACGCGGCGCACAAGCTCATAAATCTCGATCGGCAAAAGGGAGCTGGTCGTGATGATGGTGAAATACTCCGCCCAGCGTTTTTGCAGCGCCAGGCCCACGCCCTCCACCAGAAAAACGCCGGAATAAATAAACGTGCCAATGCTTAACTGCTTGAGCCGGTGGTCATCCACATTCGAAAGCTTCGTCAGCAAAAGATCGATGAAGTGGTTGTGCGGATCCACTTGGAACATGCTGATCCAATGCTCCGCAATCGCGGCCACATCTTTGTGAAGCAGCCTGAGTGCGCCAACACCCACAGCAATCAGTGCGGCGGCTTTCAGCAGTTTGAACGCGGCGATGACCCGCAGTCCGCGGCCACAGTCTCTCGTCCCACTCATGCGATGTGCCGACCCCTTTCCATGGCCAGGGCAGAGAATTGTACGTTCTAAAGGTGAAAAGTGATGGGAAAGATGTCCCCGGGGTGGTTCGGCGGGCAGACGCCGGACATCGAGCCCTAGCGGCGTTTGTTGTCCGTGAAATCCAGCGCGCTGACGGCGGTGATTCCCACAAGCATTAGGATGGCGGCGAGCAAGACGATTACGATCAAGGGAGTCTCCTGGTCTTGCCCTAACGAGGAGCAACTCTATCGCCAAGCTCTAACAGCCTTACTTATCAGAGAGTTGTGATTTGAGCGCTGGTCACAAGAAGTCAGGGAACTGGCACACTTGCTGACACAAATTTCCTGCACCTTCTGTACTGGTACCGGGTTCCCGCGGGTTTTGCTCGCGTGCCGGACTAGACTTAGCTCTTGGTCAGCCGGATGGAACCATCGCCGGTGTGGATCGTCAGGGTTTGGCCCCCGCCATTCATCTTGCCGCGCACTTCCGACTTGCTGAAGGTGCCTTCGACGGTTACCGGAACTCCCAGGCTGATATGTCCGTCTCCGGTCGTGGCATCAATGTTCGCCTGAAAGTCCGAGGGAAGAGAAATGTCCACGCTGCCGTCTCCCGTCCGCAAGGTCCAACTCGAGGCCATTTTGGAGCCGGGCAACACTTGGGTATTCACGCTTCCATCCCCCGTCTTGACATTCAGAGCCTCAAACCGTCCTGCAATCCGGACGTGCCCATCCCCGGAGTCGGCCTCCACCTTGCCGTCCAAGTCACGAGCCTCAATCCCGCCGTCTCCGGTGCGGAGGCGAATATCGCCTTTCAACGTGTCTACCGTGATGCTGCCGTCCCCGGTGTGCAGGTCAACTGTGCCGCTGAGTCCGCTGGCCTTCACCGACCCGTCGTGCGTATCTATAGTCAGATTGCCGCTCAGCCCGCTAGCTTCGACCGATCCGTCGCCAGTATGCACCTGCAAATCCCCCTGTTGAGGCATGCGCACTTCAATGTGCAGCCTGCGGGAGTTATGGCCCCAGCCTAAGCTGATTCCCCAATGCCCGGTAATGCGGGCGATAAGCTCAACCTTGTCACCATCTTGGCGGGAGTCCACGGTCAGATTCCTGCCCAGTTCGTAGCCTTGGTATTCGACCCGAAACTCCACCTGTTTCGAGTCTCCGGAGGTGACGCGCACGCTGCCGTCATTCGTTTCTACGTGGACATTGGCCCGTCCGGCTATTGTGTAAGACTTCGCAATCTCCTCGGCGCGAACCTGGGGCGCGGCCAGCCACGCGGCCAGCAGGGCGGCGCAGCCAATCCCCAAGCGATAGGTGGTCCCCGGGCGCGATAGAGCTCTCATCGGTTCTTCCTCCGAAAATAGGGCGTTCTAAGGAAAAGTACGCAGTCCCGAAACAAAATGTTCCCTTGGCTCAGCCACCTTCCACCCAGTTCATCCAGCAAATCATTAGCAAGTTGCCGAAACCGCACTTGAGGCCTATCATAGCCGCAAATCCGGGACCTCAAACTTAACTCACAAAGCAAGGAGCGGCTATGAGGAAATTCTTGGCTATGCTGTGTTTGATGGGTCTTGGCCTCGCTGGTTTCCTGGCCACGCAGTCAGGCGCGCAACAAAGTGGGCAGGACTTGGGCGCTCTGGTGCCGAAGATTGTGGCGTCCTGGCAAACGCTCGACCTTTCAAAGATCGAGCCCTATTACGCGGCGGATGCAGACCTTACCTATTTCGACCTTGCTCCATTGAAGTACAACAACTGGGCCGAGTATCGGGAAGGGGCGCAGAAGGGCCTGTTTGATCCAAACGCGAGCATTAAACTCAAACTGAACGATGACCTGCGCGTGCATTCGAGCGGCAAGTTTGGGTGGGCCACTTTCACTTTCGGCGCGGACATCACTGACAAAAAAGGGGCCGCATCGCACCTCGACGGCCGCTGGACCATGATTCTCGAAAGGCGTGCCAAGGGCTGGATCGTCGTTCACGAGCACGTCTCCGTGCCGCTCGCCGGCTCTTAATGCTGTAACGCAGAGCCTGCTTGTTTCACTATCGATGTATGTCTTTCGCCGAAATCCTGACTTGGCGGTCGCGTGGCGTTGACTTGCCAGCCTACCCGACCTAAGATGGCGCCAGTAAAGCAGAGCAGGTCCTGCCTCATGATTGGCCAGACTCTGGGCCACTATCACATCCTGGAGAAAGTTGCCGCAGGCGGAATGGGAGTGGTCTACCTCGCGCGCGACGAGCAGCTCGAGCGCGATGTCGCCGTAAAGGTCCTGCCTGCCGGCACTCTCGCCGACGAAGCCGCACGCCGCCATTTCCGCAAAGAAGCCACGGCCCTGGCCAAACTCAATCACCCCCATATCGAAACGGTCTACGATTTCGGTACGCAAGACGGCATCGACTTTCTTGTCATGGAGTATGTCCCCGGCAAAACACTAGCCGACCGCCTGGCCAGTGGCGCCCTTCCTGAAAAGCAAATCATTGAGCTGGCCATACAAATTGCCTCCGCGCTAGAGGAAGCTCATGAACGTGGCATTGTGCATCGCGACTTGAAACCCGCCAACATTGCGGTCACCGCGAAGGGCTTTGCCAAGATTCTGGACTTTGGCCTGGCCCAATGGCTTCGGCCAGTGGAAGAAGGGACGACTGAAATCTTCAGCGACTCCCAATACGCTGCTGGCACTCCGCCGTATATGCCTCCCGAGCAGTTGAAGGGCGAGCGCGTTGACGGCCGTGCCGACATCTACACGGTCGGTGCCGTGCTATACGAGATGGCAACGGGCCGTCGCGCATTTCGCGAGGAGTTGGCATCGCGCCTCATCGACGCGATCCTTCACCAGTCGGTTGTTCCGGTGCGCGCGCTGAATCCACGAATCTCGCCCGAACTCGAACGCATTACCCTCAAGTGCCTGGACAAGGAGCCTGATCGCCGCTATCAGTCGGCCAAAGAACTTCTGGTGGATTTCCGCCGCTTGGACCAGGCTTCTTCTGGAAGTACGGTTCCTGCGGTTCAGGTTCCTCTCTTGCGTGGCGTCAAGAAATGGACCCTGTACGGGGTGGCTGGACTCCTGGCTGCCGTGGCCACCCTCATGGCTCTGAACCTGTGGGGTTGGCGCGACCGGTTGCTCGGCAGGCCCCACGCCCAGCAAATCCGCTCGCTCGCCGTGCTTCCTTTCGAGAATCTTTCCGGCAACTCGGAACAGGACTATTTCGCTGAGGGCATGACCGAAGCTCTGATCACCGATCTCGGGCAAATTCACACCTTACATATCATTTCTCGCACCTCGGTGATGGGCTATAAATCCCAGCAGAAACCGCTTCGCCAGATTGCCCAGGAGCTGCATGTGGATGCCATTGTGGAAGGTTCGGCCTCGCTCATCGGAGGTGTGGCCCAGGTCGACGCCCGATTGTTTTACGGGGCCACGGATCGTCAGCTCTGGTCCCGGAGGTACAAGCGGGACATCCAGAACGTGTTGAACCTGCAGGCCGAGCTCGCTGGCGCTATTGTTCATGAAATTGATCTCACCCTCACTCCCCAGGAGCAGGCGCGCCTGGCTGGGAACACCCAAGTGAACCCGGAAGCCCACGAGGCCTATCTCAAAGGCAATTATCTGCTCCGGGGGACGCCAGAACAGCTGCAGAAAGCCAAGGAACTCTTCGAGGAGGCTATCCGCATAGATCCAAACTACGCGCCTGCCTATGCGGGTCTGGCAGATTTCTATTGGCTGAATTTCGAACTGCAGCCGCGCATCGCTATGCCCAAGGCCACCCAATATGCGCAAAAGGCGTTGGAACTGGACCCAACGCTTGCCAACGGGCACCTTACGCTTGGTGCCATAAGTTTTTTTGGAGATTGGAGCTGGGCTTTGGCCGAGAGCCACTTCCGCCGCGCCATTGAACTCAATCCCAGCGACGCGGAGGCTCACCGCACCTACTCCTACTACCTGGCGGCGCTAGGACGTAAAGAGGAAGCCTTGGCGGAAGTACAGCGCTCCCAGGAGCTAGATCCGCTTTACATCACCACGCAGATTACCGCGGGGTGGGTGTTGTATTACGCCCGCCAATACGACCAAGCCATTGCCCAGTGCAGGAAGGCTCTGGAGTTCGATCCGAACTCCGCAGGGGGCTACGACTGCTTGGGGGTGAGCTACTTGGCCAAAGGCATGTACGAGCAGGCAATCGTCGCGTGCCGACAGGCCGTGCTGCTGTCGAAGAATGCTCCGGCGCGAGCCGTTGGACTCGGGCAGGCGTACGCCCTCGCGGGAAGGACCCTCGAGGCGCAAGAAATATCCCACGAGTTACGGAACCCGGCGCACACTTATGTGCCCCCCTTTCTTCTTGCCAAACTCCATATGGCGCTTGGCGAGCAAAAGCGGGCTCTCGCCCGGCTCGAAGAAGCTTACGAGAGGCGCGACCCAGGCCTGATCTGGTTAAAAGTGGAGCGAGCTTTTGATCCGCTTCGGCGCGACCCTCGCTTCCAAGACCTTCTCAGCCGTATCGGTTTCCCTCAATGAATGCCAGCTAGTAGGAGGCTTTTTTCGGCACCTGCCATGCGACGACGTATGCCGTGCTTATATAGGTGTGGGGAATAATGAGAATCCACTGCCCCGTGCCATCGTCGCTGGCGGTCACGCCACAGAAGACCACATTGACCAGCGGCTTCTTGAATATCTTCTGAGACATGAAGTATTTCATGGCAGCGTTTTTGTCGCCGTTAATCTTCTGAAACTGGTCATTCGAAAGCGTCAGGATGGCGACTTCCGGGAGGTCGCCTCCTAGATCGGTTTTCGTTACTGTGGGCTGCAACAAGTGCCATTGGAGTCCAGATAGGTCGATCTGTACTGCTTGGTCCGCGTAACTCTGTTCCTTGGCTGGCAGAAACCATACGCACAAAGCCAGCAGGACAGGGAATATGAATCTCTTCATGATCTTCTCCCTTTGCTTTATTTGGGATCGGAGGGCCTTTGCGCGCTTTGTATATCAGCCTTCTCGCGATGTCAACAACAGGTTGAATTCGCGGGCGCCCTAGCGGTTGGCCTTCGCAGCGTGTTTCTTGTTGGCCGCGCCCGGTTTGGGCCGTAGTGCCGCGTGGAATTCGTCGCAGGGCAAGGTATTGATGACGTTCTTTTTTTCGAGCCAGCCGCGCCGGGCCATGGTCACACCGTAGCGGATGAACGAAAGGTTGGTCGTCGTGTGCGCGTCCGTGGAGATGACCACTCTCACGCCGCGCTCCTTGCACATCCGCAGGTAAACATCTTTCAAATCCAGCCGGTCGGGATACGAGTTGCACTCCATGGCCACGCCGTGTTTCGCGCAGGCGTCGAGCACTTTCTCCACGTCGTAATCGAAAGGATCGCGGCGCAACAGCAGCCGCCCGGTGGGATGCGCGATGATTTGGGTGTAGGGGTTCTCGATAGCCGCGAGATAGCGGTCGGTCATCGCCGCGCGGTCCAGGTTCATGTAGGAGTGAACCGAACACACCACCACATCGAGCTGCGAGAGAATTTCGTCCGAGTAATCCAACTCACCGTCCTTGAGGATGTCCACTTCCGCGCCGGCGAGCACGCGAATCCCCAACTCCTTTTCACTGAGCGAGTGAATCTTTTTGATGTGCGCCGCGGCGCGCTTTTCGTCGAGCCCGTTCGCCACGGTCACCGCTTTTGAATGATCGGTAATCGCGATGTACTCATGTCCTAGCTTGCGCGCGGCTTCCGCCATCTCTTCAATCGAGTTCTTTCCGTCGCTCGCGGTCGAGTGCATCTGCAAATCGCCCTTCATATCCTTCAAGGTCACGAGGTGCGGCAGTTGGTGTTGTTCCGCGGCGGCAATCTCACCCGTGTTTTCGCGCAGCTCCGGCGGGACAAAATCGAGCTTTAATTTTCCGTAAATCTCTTCTTCCGTGCGGCCGCCGACGCGCTTTTCGCCCTTTAGCGTTGCCAGCGCGTATTCATTCAGCGTGAGCCCCATGTCATTCGCGCGTCCGCGCAGCGCCACGTTGTGCTCTTTTGAGCCCGTGAAATACATCAGCGCCGCGCCGAAGTTTTCCTTCTCGAGCAGGCGCACGTCCACTTGCAAGCCATTCGACAGCGTGAAGCTGACCTTGTTCTCTCCATGAGCGAGCTTCTGATCGATGTCCGGAAATTTCAGGATGTGGTCGGCGAGTGCGTCCACATGCTTCTGCGAAGTGAATCCATCTGCCAGGGTGACCAGCAAATCCAAATCTCCAACCGTTTCTTTGCCGCGACGCAGCGAGCCCGCTGGCGTCACCGAATCCACGCCCTTTCCGGCTTTCTTGATGTGCTCGGCAATCGCCAGCGCCGCGTCCTCGGCCGTGCTGATTAAAAAGCGCCCCGTGGACTTCTTGAAAACTTGCACGGCTTTCAAGATATTTTGTTCGCTTTTTTCACCGAACCCGGGCACGTCGCGCAGTTTTTGTTCTTTGGCGAGCCTCTCCACGTCCGCCACGGTGGCCGCCTTGAAGTTTGACCACAGGAACGCCGCCTTCTTTGGCCCGAGCCCTTGCAGTTGCAACACGTCCAGAATTGTCGCCGGATATTTTTTTAGCAGCTTCTTTCGCAGCGAGTAGTCGCCGGTCTTGACGATTTCCTGTAGGTGCTCGACCATGCGCTCGCCGATGCCCGGCAGCTCTTCGAGCTTTTCCGGCTCTTTCACCAGTTGCTCGACCGACTCCGGCAAGCTGTCAATCAGCTCGGCAGCCTTCTCATAGCTGCGATAGCGCCCAATAATCGCGCCGTCAATTTCGAGCAATTGCGCCGTATCGCGCAAAATCCGTGCAATTTGTTTGTTGTCCATAGCGGCCCATTATAAGCCTGGTTTTGCAGGGTCGGCCTTCTGTTTGGATTGCGCTAGCCTTGCTACCCCTTTTCTTTGTTACTCACGGGAGCATCCTCGTCACTTTTCCTTGAACAAAGACGCGACTTGGCGTAAACGGGAGAAGACTCGCGGCGTCACTTCCGGGGCGACCCGTCATGCATCAACTCTGGCAAAACCTCCGCTACTCCTTGCGCGCACTCGGCAAGAATCCCGGCTTCACCGCCGTTGCCGTTCTCTCGCTGGCACTAGGCATTGGCGCGAACGTGGCCATCTTCACGCTCATCAACGCCTTGCTCCTTCGCGACCTCCCGGTTCCTCAGCCCGAGCGCCTCGTCGAACTCTCGGTTGTGCGCCGCGGCGACAAGATCCCCTTTTCCTATCCCATGTTCCAAGAACTCGACAGCGGACAACGTGTTTTTTCCGGTTTGCTCGGCTGGATGAGCTACGCCATCCCCAACGTGGAAGTAAACGGAGTGTTCGCGCGCGCCAATGTCCTTGCGGTCACAAGCAAGTTTTACTCGGAGCTGGGTGCCGCTCCTCTTCTTGGCCGATTGCTCACTTCGGAAGATGTCAAGCCTCATGCGGGTTCGACTTTGCAGGTCGCTGTGATTGGCTATGAATTCTGGCAACAGCGTTTCGGCGGCGCGCAGGATGTCCTTGGAAAGCAAGTACGAATCGAAGGCCAGCCTTTCACCATCGTTGGAGTCACGCGCAGGTGGTTTACCGGGTTGACGCCTGGCGAGCCGCCCGACGTTACGGTCCCCGTCACCGCTTACCCAGCCATCGAGGCTTTTGGTCTCGACGACCGGTCCAGGCTCTGGGTTCGTATCACTGGCCGGCTAAAAAACGGCGTGACCATTGGGCAGGCTCGGGCGCAGCTCCAATCGATATGGCCTGAAATTCTCTTGGCCACGGCTTCCACGCAAACGCCAGGCTTGCGCCGCCAGACCTTTCTCTCCATGGGCTTGGACGTATCGCCCGTTCGAACGGGTTTTGCCAGGGATTTGCGGGTGCAATTCTCTCGGCCCTTATACCTGCTCGCGGGAATCGTCGGACTGATTCTGCTGGTGGCCTGCGTGAATCTAGCGAATCTGATGCTGGCTCGCGCTGCCGCGCGTAGCCAGGAAATGAGTGTGCGGGTGGCTATTGGAGCGAGCCGGGGGGCGGTGGCCGGGCAGGTATTGACCGAGAGCCTGGTGCTATCCTTTGGCGGTGCATTGCTTGGCCTCGCTTTTTCCTATTGGGGCAGCCACCTGCTCGTGTTTTTCATGACCGAGGGCACCGTTTCGTTTGATTTGCGCCCCGATTTTCGCATCCTTTCCATCACGCTATTTGTCGCTGTGTTTACGGGAATTCTCTTTGGCATCGCACCGACTTGGCACTGTTCACGTCAGGACCCGGCTACCGTTCTGCAGCAAGGTTCTCGAAGCGTGGCTGGAGGCGCCGGCAAGCTGGGCAAGGCACTCATCATCGCGCAGGTGGCTTTATCCCTGGTCTTAGTGTTGGGTGCGAGCCTTTTGGTGCGGACCTTTCAGGAATTGCGTTCGCTGGACCTCGGTTTCGGGAAAGACAACTTGCTCGAAATCATTCTCAACGCTAAGCCTGATGGCTACCAAAACCTGGACGTGAATAGTTACCACAGGCAACTCATCGAGCAAGTCTCCAACATGCCCGGAGTGCGTTCCGTGGCCTTGGCGGATATCTCCATCCCCACCAGCCCAGGGGGCTGGGGCGACACGGCTTCGCCCACGTCGGAAGATCCAAACACGGGCGCCCGCTTGATGGCCAATGGAGTCACCATCTGGCCGGGTTTCTTCAAAACCCTTGCCATAAGGTTGATCGCTGGCCGCGACTTTGAAGCCACCGACGATGTTCGACACCCGCGTCTCGTCATCGTCAGCAGGAGCTTAGCTGAGCGCCTTTTCGTCAACGGAGATGCCATTGGCAAACACATTCGCTTCGGCTTCATGCCGGACTTCCAGAGTCTTGAGATTATTGGGGTTGCCGACGATGCCCGGCTATTGGACCTTCGCGAGGCTGCGCCGCCCGTCATGTACCTTTCCTACCTTCAAGATTCGCAACCGGCTCGCTTGGGCTACTCCCTTTATGTTCGCACTCAAAAAAGTCCCGAAGCGCTGACGATGACCGTCGGCCACGAGATCGAGTCCCTTGGCCACGAATACCCGCTTCGCAGTGCTACTGTCGACCAAATGATGGGCCGCTTTCTCGTCAACGAGCGCGTCATCGCGTTGCTTTCCACTTTCTTTGCCGCTCTCGCACTTTTGCTCGCTTCGATTGGCTTGTACGGATTGATGTCTTACGGCGTCGCGCGGCGCGCGCGCGAAATCGGAGTCCGCGTCGCTTTGGGCGCGCAGCGGAGAAGCGTTCGTTGGATGATCTTGCGCGAAACTCTGACGCTAACGCTTTGGGGTATCGCGATTGGGATTCCTTCTGGCCTTGCCGCGAGCCGCCTCATCGCCAGCATGCTTTTTGGACTTTCTCCCAGCGACTTATCGACGATGGCGACGGCATGCCTGCTTCTTGCTGCCGTGGCTTTTGTCGCAGGCTACCTGCCGGCACGCAGAGCTTCCTCCATCGATCCCATCCGCGCGCTTAGGACGGAATAATGCTGCGCACGGCGGGACGATCTACTAAGTCGGCCCTCGGATTTCTCTGAATCCTTTCCTCTCTAAGTGCAATCCTGATTGTTACACTGGACGTGCTGCGGCTTCCTCGGAAGGTTGTGAATGATCACACAGGCGGATTTTAAAGAAGCGGTGCCAGCCGGCAGGAACTTCATCCACTTTGAGGATCGGGCCTCCGACCATCCGTTCGTGGAAAAGGTTTGGCGCTGTCGCAGCGAACGCTCGGACACGTTTCTTTCCGTAGCCGCAAATACTTTCGAGATGGTCGTTACCCGCTTGCGAGGCGAGAACTTCCTCACCCTTCGGGGACCTGAGACAGAAGCGACGGAGATGGAATGCCCTGATGAAGGGGAGTGGGTCGCCATACGATTTAAAGCAGGCGCCTTCATGCCGCGGTTTCTACCGGGCGGCCTGTGCAACCACCATGACGTCATGCTTCCGCCAGCGACAGGCCGCTCGTTTTGGCTGAACGGTTCCGCGTTGGAGTACCCCAGCTTTGACAACGCCGAGATTTTCGTCAAACGCCTCGCTAGATCCGGCATCCTCTCGCGCGATCCGGTCGTCGAAGACACGCTGCTGGGCCGTCCGAGCGAGCTCTGTTTGCGCACCGCACAACGCCACTTTCTGCGATCAACGGGCGTCACCTACGCAACGTTTCGGCAGATCGAGCGCGCCCGAACCGCGACCATCTTGCTCCGGGAGGGAGTCTCCGTTCTCGATGTGGTTAGCCGTCTCGACTATTTCGACCAGGCCCACCTCACGAGATCCCTCAAGCGCTTCATCGGGGAGACGCCCGTTAAAATCATGCAGGGGCAAAAGCAGTTGTCGTTTTTATACAAGACCGCTTCTTCTAGGGAAGCTATAGTCCTCGGCTGAAACGGCGCACTTCGCGTTGCGCTTGCGCAAAACGGAGCGTGCCACGAGCGAATACCGACGAGGAGAGGAGAACCATGAGCGCACCCGTCGTGCATTTTGAAATCATGGGTGGGAAGGGAAGCGGACTCGAGAAGTTTTATCGCGAGCTCTTCGGATGGAAGATTAACAGCGACAACCCGATGAAGTACGGCATCGTTGACACGGGCGCAGGCCCGAAAGGGATCAACGGCGGCGTCGGCGCCGCGCACGACGGAAACCAGCGCGTTTCCATCTACGTGCAGGTCGACGACTTGCAAGCCGCCCTGGATCGGGCGGAACGTCTAGGCGGAAAAACGGTCCTTGCGCCAACCGAAGTTCCAGGCGGCCCCAAGCTAGCCATGTTTGCCGATCCCGCTGGCAATATCACAGGTCTTCTTCTGGGGAAGCAGGCTGGCCAATGATGACCGTACAAATGCCTTCAACCGAAAGCCGAGGCACCACGGCTGGGATTTCGAAAGCGCCACGGTGGGCGGGCCGCATCCTCAGCGCTCTAGCTTCGCTGTTCTGCGTATTCGATGGAGCCATGAAGCTTGTGAAACCGCCCGCCGTGGTTCAGGCCACACTGCAGCTGGGTTAAGAGGAGTCCGCAATCGTTGGCATCGGCGTCACGCTGCTGGTTTGCACCGTGTTGTACACCGTGCCGCGCACCGCTACGCTCGGTGCCGTGCTTCTCACGGGCTATCTCGGTGGCGCCGTCGCAAGCAACGTCCGCGCCGGCATGCCACTGTTCAACACGATCTTTCCGATAATGGTCGCTTCCTTGCTCTGGGGCGGGCTGTGGCTTCGCGATCTTCGCGTGCGTGGGTTGTTGAGCAAATAGCTGTCTACGGGCGTGGTTGTGAACCGGTTTTTGTTCCTTTAATCTTGCCGCTCAACCGCTCACCCGAAGCGCGGTCGAAGCGAAACTGTGAATTGTTCTCGCCAGTTCAGCGGCCTGGAGCCAGCTGCCCAGGTTGCAATCGCCGCGCCAACGTTATATTTTTCTATTGCTACAACAGATGAAGCGGCCCGCTTCAGAAAGCGGCCCCTACAGCTGCAGATCGTAGCCTTCATCGTCGGCCCGCCGGAGGTTTCATGCCATCTTCCAACTCGTTCAAAACTTTGTTGTCTGCCATCACTGCGCTCGTCGCACTCGGCGTGACGATTTCTTTGGTCCATGCTCGCAAGCCATCCCATTCCGCTACGCAAGCCGGCAACCCGGCCTGCCCAAATGACGACAGCGGCTTGACGCTTCCTGCAGGTTTTTGCGCAACGATCTTTGCCGACGCCATTGGCCACGCGCGGCACATGGTTGCATCGCCAAGCGGGGTTCTTTACGCCAACACGTGGTCGGGCCGCTACTACGGCAACCAGCCGCCCCATGAAGGCGGTTTCCTGGTCGCGCTGCAGGACAAGACCGGCTCGGGGAAAGCGGACGTCACGGAGCGCTTTGGCGGAACCGTCGCCACCGGCGACCACGGCGGCACCGGCATCGGCATGTACAAGGGCTCGCTGTTCGCCGAAACCAATGACCGAATCGTGCGCTATTCATTGCCTAGGCCGTCTGACGCGATCGTGCCCAGTGGCTCTGCTGACACCATCGTTTCCGGATTGCCTCTCGGCGGCGACCATCCCATGCATCCCTTCCTCATTGATCCGGAAGGGAAGATGTACATTGACGTCGCCACTGCAACCAATGCCTGCCAACAGAAAAATCGCATCCCCCACTCGCCCGGCATCAATCCCTGCACCGAACTCGAGACGCGTGGCGGCGTCTGGCTCTACGACGCAAATAAGACTAACCAAACTTTTTCGCCGGCAGACCGCTTCGCTACGGGAATCCGCAACGGCGAAGGTTTTGCCATCGATTCCGGGGGGCGCATTTTTGTGACCCAGCACGGACGCGACCAGCTCTACACGAATTGGCCGGAGGACTATAAACCCGACCAGGAGGCAACGCTGCCCGCCGAAGAGGCTTTGCTTTTGAAGAAGAATGGAGATTACGGCTGGCCCGAGTGCTACTACGACGCCTTCGAACAAAAGTTGGTACTCGCGCCGGAATATGGTGGCGACGGTGGCAAGAAAATTGGAGCGTGCGCCGACAAAACCGGCCCGGCCGCTGTTTTCCCCGCGCATTGGGGACCGAATGACATGGTGGTTTACGACAAAACCGAATTTCCGGAGCGTTACCGCGGTGGCCTTTTTATCGCTTTCCACGGCTCATGGAATCGCGCGCCTTACGCGCAGGGTGGCTACAACGTGGTTTATCAGCCGCTTGATGGCGACCACGCGTCCGGGCAGTGTGAGATTTTTGCAGATGGCTTTGCTGGTCCGGTGAAGTCGCCGGGCAAAGCGGAGCATCGTCCCTCTGGTCTGGCGGTGGGGCCGGACGGTTCGCTCTACGTTTCCGACGATATTCGCGGCCGCATCTACAAAATTGTATACAAGGGAGGCCCCAATGCGGGCGCCGGGACGATCACCGCGTGCCCCAGTAACACCGCTCCGGCCGGTGACACGGTCGAAGCGGCGGCCAAACCACCGGAAGGTACGCATCCAGATGCGGGCAAGGCTGCCGTTGTGCCGGTACTGCTTCCCAAAGGAGTTACAGCAGAGATGGTGGCGGCGGGTGGTCGCGTTTACCACGGCCAGGTAGGTGGAGCGCCGTGCGCAGGCTGCCACGGCGAGAGCGGTGAGGGAACGCCCTTGGGCCCAGCCTTAAAGGGAAAGGAATGGCTGTGGAGCGATGGGAGCTATGCCGGAATCAAGAAGACCATCGGCGAAGGTGTGTCGCAACCGAAGAAATATCGCAGTCCCATGCCGCCCAATGGTGGTGCGCAACTTAGTGCTGATCAACTATCAGCGGTGGCTGCGTGGGTGTGGAGCATCAGCCATCAGGCGCCGTCGAAGCAGAAGTGATCGTCCACGCACCAATGCATGAACCGAGCTGGCAGCAAATGAGAAGAGGGGAGTGCCCAGGGAATCTTTCCCGATCCTGTTTTAGCGGCGCGAAGCATCTTCCTGGCGGAGTGCAGCCTGCTGCCACTCGATGACTGCCGCTGCCTGGCGCGCGAAATGATCAATGATCTCCAAGTCTTTTTCGGCGAACGTCTTCACGGTACGGTGATGGGTTGAGAGCATTCCCAAAACGGCTCCCGACTGGCTCACGATCGGTGTGGACTGAACCGAGCGAACGCCGGCATTCAGGAGGACTCTAAGACTGTCGGCGGAGCGGAAAACAGGAGTGTCGGTCACGTCGGGAACGACTACGCGCTTTCCGGCTTGCAAGGCCGAGCCGCAAGCCGCCTCGCCGGAATGCACGGAGTCGAAAAAGTCGAGAAAAGGGCGGCGAAATCCATGCTGTACGCGAATGATCAGACGAGCTGCCTTTGCGTCGTAAAGCTGGATATTCCCCATGTCCGCCTTGGTCCCTTCCATCGCAGCGTTCAGGATTTCCGTCAGCATGTTCGCTGCGTACTGGCGGCGGAAGCCGTCGCTCTTGGCGAGCTCTTCAATTTGTGCATCCAGCTCCGAACCCTGAAGTTGTGGCTCTTCGGTCGCTTGATGCGCTCGGGACCAGATTGCGCGCGCTTGTTGCAACATCTTTCTCGCCGATTTGCGGTCGAGGATCGCGTTTTCCGCGATGCGTACGGGCGGGAAGTCAGCCATGCAATCTCCTCGTGAGGATAATAAGAAATCTACGACACCGGTCCGATTGTGTCCATGACAATCTCGGTTCTCGGTTTGTGTCGATGAAGTCAGCCTCTGGCAAAAACGGCCTGCGAGGGAGCCGAGCTTAGCGACCTTCTCGCGTGGGCGCGCGTGCGCTTCACCGCTCGAGAATATCCTTTATGGTGTTGAGTTCGACCTTCTTTGGCGCGCGATCCAGATCGATGGTCACATTTCGTGTGGAATTGCCGACGACCGGGATTTGCGTCATCCGCACCATGCCTTTGCCGAAGTCGCCGAAGACCGGAACGTACATGGCAAATTGATCGTCGACTTCGCTTTGCGTGATTTCCAAGTGCAGCTTGACGTGGCCGCCCTCGGCCGGCTGAATATCATATTTGAACTGGTAGCGCGGCACCTTCGTGTCGTAAACCCACTCATTGAAAAACCAGTCGAGCCGCCCGTTTCTCTGCAAGTCCATTTGCTTGGTCATGTGTTTTTCGGCGATGGCTTTGAATGACTCCGTGGACGCCGGAGCATCCTGATGGCTCTGAATGAAGTCATGCATCATGTCAATGAAGGCCTGATCTTTGTTGCCGTTTGCGGATTGATCGGCGTACATCAGGGATTTCAGCATCAGCAGCACGTAGCCGCCTTTTCCATAAGTCACTCCCTGATACGCTTGCGCAGTTTTTGGCGAAATCAGCCGCAAGCCCAGCCAAAGCGGTCCGGCGTCGTTCGGCGAAAAACCAAAAGCATTCTTATCCAGAACGCGTTTGCGCTGACGCTCCCAATACTTCAAGTAGTCTTCTTTCCAGTTTGTTCCAAGAGCCTGTTGCAGAAATAACCCTGCGGCAAAATCCGCGAATCCTTCCGAGAGCCACTGGTCGTGATAGCTGGCCCAGCTTACGCTATGCCCAAACCACTGGTGCGCCACCTCGTGCGGGGTTACCTCCTGCACGAATCCGGTGAAGTTCGAATTGATGTTGCCGAACAGCATCCAGCGCTGCGTCGAATCGATGTACGCGGAAATCGGCAAGTACACCAGGGTCGGCCACGACTGCCCGAAGTTGAAATCCGGCTGCTCGGTGATGGCCACGTTTTCATAAGGCGCTTTGCCGAAATAGAATGTGCACAACTGCATCTGCGCGCGCGCTTGCTCGAGGGCGTACTTGGTCATGGACTTAGGCGCCATCGCTCCGAGCGGACCGTTTTTGAAACGCGCCAGACTGTCCGGCAATTCCGTCAGGTAGTATCCCGTGATTTCGTAGTGCGTGCTGTCGTCCGGGATATCGATCTTCATGTACTTGCCGTAGTTGAATCCCGCCACCGCTACGGGCACCGGTGTGACCCAGTGAGACACCGCAAATCCTTCTTCCGTGGATTCGCCCCGCAGCTTTCCTACGCTGATCACCACGTTGTTCTTGGGAACTTTGAAAGTAAGGTCGTATAGCGCCTTTTCTCCGAACCCGTTCAGGTTCGGGTACCACGATTCGCGCGCTCGCACGTAGTAGCTGCCTCCGCCCGCATCGTAGAGAACCTTGTCGCCCCCGTATTCGGCGGTAATCGTATGATCCTTCCCGAGAGGGAGAGCTTCGTCGAGAACCACGTAGAACGAGCCGTCTTCTTTCCTGCTTTCCTGAATGAAATGCAAGTCCTTGCCGCTTTCGTCGCTCACGCGCGTCACCCGCAGCGTGGGCAGCAATCCGAACTTCAGCACGCGTTCGCCCTCGACCAGCGGCTGAAAGGAGATGGTTGCGCGGCTGAAGAAATGATTGTTTTTTCCAATCGTCGTTTCGATGTTGTAGCGGCGCGTGGCAAACAGCCTCTTGTCTTCGCGCGAGCTCGCCGTGCCCGCCTTCACCTCGTTGATGCGATGTTGCGAGTACCAGATTCCGTCGTCCATCCCTCCGCCGCCGCAGTTGATCAGGGCCACTTCCTCGGGCGAATCGAGTTGCGGAATTGCGCCCGTCCGCATGCGCACAAAGAAGCGCAAATCCTTGTGCGGGGAACCGGTCATATACGCGTTGAGAAACGGCGGATGCTTTGGATTGTAAACGGCTGCCAGGACGTCCGCGTCCACGTTGTCGATCGTTTCTCCCTCGAGTATGGCCTGCGTGAAGCTCTCTGGAATCTCATGCCGGTGGCGAACTTTGTTCTTCCAATGTTCAAAGGCGGTCGCTGCCTCGGGTGGCGTATCGGTCTTGTTGACGGTTACTCCGGAGAACTGTTGGTAGACCCCGCCGCTGAAGCGAAATACGGCAGCGGTGAAGTCTTCTTCCGCGATCTCGCTTCCGCTCCGCCGAATCATCTCTTGCGTATCGAGTCGCCCCACGGGTTTCAGCACGAAATGCCCCTGTCCGACAAAAATGGCGCCGGTCACATAACCGTTGACCGGAGCCAAAAAAGTAATCGTCCCGGATTTCAGTTGGAAGGTTCCTACATCCACGGGCAAGGTGAAGTTTTCACAGCGGAACGTTGTGCCCGGTCCGGCGCCGCGCAGTTGCTGATAGAACGGATCGGAGTTCGCGAACGCCAGGCTCTTTTCATTCACGTTGATGCTGACCTGCTGCTCGGCAATCGTCAGCTTCAGCGCAAGGTCTGCCGTGCCGTGCAGATCAACCGGCGCGACAAGCTCCTCGAAGCCTTCCTTGGTAACGCGAACCGCGTATTTCCCCGCGCTTAGGTCCGGCGCCGTGAATTTCCCGGATTCGTCCGAGGTGAGGACCAAAGCGTGTGCGAGACTGCTGCCGGTGATTTCAATGTGCGCTCCCACCACCACGGCTCCAGACGGGTCTTTGACGGTTCCGGAGATCGTGTCGGCTCGCAGGTTCGTGGCCGTTGCCAGGCAAACCAGCAGCGAGAACAGGGCAGGGAGAAGTAAGCGCCCAGATCCGGGTGCCGTGGTTCTAGCCGGGTCGGTCGGAAACACCTTCGCAACTTCATTGCGCTTTTTGACTGCCGGAATGATCCGAAAGGTTCTCAAAGAACAGGTGTGCATGGTTGTTGGCCTGCGTTTACCACGGTAGAATCAAAACACGAACCTTACGTCAAGCAAACTCGGCGGTCAATCTCCAATCCTTCGCTTGTCCAATCCTTCGCTCTTCGCAACTTCCTTTTGCGGCAAATAAAACGGCCGGCAGAAGGGCTGAGGCTGCCGGCCAATTCACAGCGATGTCAGAGATCTTAAGTGCCGTTCTTCGAGACGTTAGCGGCCTGGGGACCCTTGGGGCCCTGAACAATCTCAAATTCGACCGGATCTCCTTCCTGCAAGGTTCGGTACCCGTCGCCCACGATGGCCGAGTAGTGTACGAATACGTCCGGTCCGTCGTCGCGACCAATGAAGCCGTAGCCCTTGGAATTATTGAACCACTTTACGCTTCCTTTCACTTCGCTTGGCCTCCTGACTATACATTGGCTAGTCGCCATCCGGCGTCAGAGATGCGTACGCTCCGACGCCTCGATCCTAAATTGGCCGGAATATAGCCAGAAGAATGTTCCGAGTCAATGGTCCTTGACGCCGCGGATGCTTGAAAACGCAGGACTTATCGACCACGTGAAGTGGTTCTGGGGATACGTATTGCCAGACTCCCTTATCGGTCAAGGTAACGCCGATCGTCTAGGGTGCTCGGCAATCGCCATTTCGAAGCCTAAATATGGCTATTTTCTCTTGACTATGAAACTCAAATAGTAAAGGACTCCCGCAATCGTTTTGGCATCCCGCAGTTTCTTCTTTCGAAGCATTTCGTCCAGCTGTTTCGGTGTGTAGGCTTTGGCAATGATTTTCTCGTCGTCTTCCGGTGTGGCTTCGCCCGGTGTCAATCCCTCCGCCAGCAGCAGATACATTTTCTCTTCAAGGAAGCCTGGGGTAGGGAAGAACTCCAGAAATACCTTGAGCTTCCTCGCCGTGTAACCGGTTTCTTCTTTCAATTCCCGCGCAGCGCCTTGCTCGGGCGTTTCCCCTCCATCCATCTTTCCGGCCACCAACTCCCACAAAAACTGCCGCGCCGCATACCGATATTGTTGGATAAGCAAAATTCGCCCGTCCGGCAGTACCGGAAGAACCACCACCGAGCCGGGGTGGCTAATCATCTCCCGGATCGTTCGAACGCCCGTGGGCTCAATCAGTTCATCGCGCCGGATCCCGAACACTTTTCCTTGATAAACCGTTTGACTGCTCAGCACCTGCGGCTGCTTCTCGGCACGCGTTCCTGACGCTTTTTTCATTTTTCCTCACGGATATTCGCCGCACATCATACCGTGAAACTCTGGTTTCTCCCCACCGGTCACGAATCACTCTCTTCTCTGCTACCATCATTCCCATGCCCATCAACACTATCATTGTGGACGACGAGAAGCCCGCCCGCGAAGAATTGGCCTACCTGCTCAAGGGCTTTCCGGAAATCAACGTGATCGGTCAGGGCCGCAACGGGGTGGATGCCGTCAACCTCATCAAAGAACTCACTCCCGACCTTATCTTCCTTGACGTGCAGATGCCGGGACTGGACGGGTTTGGCGTTTTGAAAAAACTAGTCGAACGAAAAATGAAAGTTCCGCATGTGGTTTTTGCGACGGCCTACGATCACTACGCGGTGCAGGCGTTCGATGTGAACGCGGTGGATTATGTTTTGAAGCCTTTTGACAAGGCGCGCATTTCGAAAGCCATTCAGCGGGCGCGCAAGGAAATCGAAGCGCAAACCAGTCCCACGGAGCGCCTCGAGCAGCTTGTGAGCCAGTTGGGCAATTCGAAACAAAGCTCGACGCAGCCGGTGAAAGTGTTGGTGAAATCGCAGCAGCGCCTGCTGCTAGTGGATGCCGAGGATGTGATCTGGGCATCGATTGACGGCGGCATGATCACGGTGATGGCCAAGGACGTGGAAGGCGTTTCGAACTATCACACGCTTGAGGAAATGAGCGCGGCGCTCGATTCCGACGTGTTCTGGCGGCCGCACCGCTCGTACCTGGTGAACATTCACCACATCAAGGAAGTGGTGCCATGGTTCAAGGCGAGCTACATGCTGAAAATGAGCGACAAAAAACAAACGGAGATTCCCGTCAGCCGCGGCCAAATCAAGCGCATGCGCGAACTGTTTAAGCTGTAGCTCGATAGGCAACGATGGAATGATAGGAAATCTGTTGCACATCGATTTCAGGCGCTCTTCAAATGCCATGCACGCCGGGGTGGCCTTGAAATATCTTATGATTACATTTTCCGCCGGGTTCATCGCAGATCGATTCCTTTCAGGTCGGAACCGGCCACTGTGAGAAGTTATTCTGATTGCGTTGTTGTTCGCCTTCTGCTTTGCTCTTTTTTCGCCAAGAATGAGAAACGGGGAAAAGGCTGCGGGGTCGGAGACGCTCAACTCTTTACTGCAAGCTGGGGGCTGTTCGCTTTTTCGAGGAGGGCGCCATGATTCGAGAGCGAGTGCTGAAGGTCGTTCTGGTGCTGGTGGGGCTCGCGTTCACCGCGACGATTTATCCAATGGTCTTCATGCACTTGGGTGACCAGGCCTTGCCCATGATGTTGAGCGTCTACGCCGCGTTGGGAATTTTCCTGCTGCTGGCGGCGCGCAACCCGGCTGAGCATCGAAGCTTGATTGCATTCACGGCTTGGTCGAGTTTCGCCCACGCCGGTGTCATGGGGGTGCAGCTCTATTACAAGCGGATCGAGCGCGTTGAAGGGATCGGCATAATCGTTCTCTTTATGATCGGCGTTGCCCTGGTCGCGTTAACTCCGGCTAAGCCATCGCGCACGCTCGCCTCGGCGCCCGCCGCTTAGCGTACAAAACACCCTCTTCCACAAACAGCTTAAGATATAGTGCACGGCAGAGGTGTCTCCATGCCCCCGAACCCCGCACCGCTCGCGCACCATCCGCTCCCGATGGGGCCCATCAAGCGTCTCCTATATGTTAAGTGGAATAGCTTCGGGCGTGGCCAAGTAAAGAGGCTTGAGGAACAAACAGTCCAACCAAGGAATCCCCAACGGCGACGTCGTCAGGTACCAGAGCACCGTTGTTGCATTGTCTTCGATGATTCGGTTACACTGCCGCAGGCCGATGAGGCGGCCTGCGGTCCGCGCAAAAGGTTGAACCTACCTGCTGCTTTTTGATTCTACTGCCTTCTTTCTGTCGGAAACGCGGACGACCGGCAAAGTTTGAAAGAAGGTGTCTCATGACCAGAGCAAATGCTCTGCCCGCTCGTCCAAGCATCGAATATCTCAAGAAAGTAGCCAAACAACAGGTCGCTGCCTTGCGCAAAGAGGGCCAGGTCGCGTCCCTTGCCGAAGCGCAACTCGCCTTGGCTCGGAAATACGGATTTCCAAGTTGGAGGAAACTCAAAGCACACATCGAGGCTTTGGAACGGCAGGCCGCTCAATTCAATGCAACCGCGGAAAGTGAACCTTCCTCCGCTACTTTCAACGACGTGATGAAAGCTATCACGACCCGCGACGACCAAGCACTAGCTGATCTTTTGGCTGCGACACCGGGCGTCGTAAATCAGACTGGTCCACACCCACGCTGGGGCGGGCGCCCCCAACCACTTCATGTGGCAATCGAATCGGACAATGCCCATGCATTCGAACTGTTGCTGGACGCCGGGGCAAACGTCGACGGCAACAATCAACACTACGACGGATGGTCGCCGCTGGTGATCGCCATCCATTGGAAACGCGCCGAGATGCGCGATGAACTGATCCGGCGAGGCGCCGCAATCGATCTCATCGCCGCGCTTATGCTCGGTGATGATCGACGCGTCGCCGCCCTGCTGAAAGACCCTGCCGCATTGGATCGGCCATTCCCTAACAACGCCACGCCTCTTCATTTTGCCTGCACGGCGAAATCGGCGCGTCTGTTGCTTTCACATGGGGTGAAGATAGAAGCGCAGGACAAGTATGGCAAGACTGCGCCGCAGTGCTGGGCTGATGTCCACCGGCCCTCCGCAGGTCTGATGCGCCTGGCGGACTCACTCGGTGTCAAGCCCGCCATGGATATTTTCAAGGCCATCGAACAGAGCCGACTGACACAGGTGCGCAAGTTCATAATCGCTGGAACGGACGTGAACGCGAGATTTCCCACAGGAGCGCGGCACACGTTGCTGCACGCCGCTGCATGGAATGGCAACCTTTCCATAGCCAAACTATTAGTCGCCAAAGGCGCCGACGTTCACGCTCTAGATCGAGAGCACGAGAGCACGCCGGCTGATTGGGCGCGGTTTGCTCTGAAAGCATTTAATCGCAAGCCATGCGAGGCAGTCGCGGAATACCTCGAAGATCTTAATGAACGCCTGAAGACGAAAACCTGAAACGGAATGTGCGGCCCGCCGCTCACGAGTCGGCGAGATTCTCCACTCAATCTTGCGAAACGTGAGGTTTCCTTTGACGAAGCAACAGCCGTCGGCAACGAGGCATTTTCGCGTTCGACCTGGCGCCCCCGAAGACGCCGCAGAACTTGCAGCGCTGCACACGGAGACATTTTTATGTCCTACTCGGAGGCTTGTCGATATTCACGATGGTGATGACCATTCCGCAAGTTCTCACCATCTGGATCCGTCATCAGGCGGCAGGGGTATCTCTGTTGTCCTGGGGAGCGTACCTGGTCTCTGCCGCGGTCTGGCTTTGGTACGGCTTGCAGAAACGCGACAAGAACACTACTTGCCGTGCGTAGGATGGCTTCTGCTCGACGCAGCCGTAATGGTTGGAGCCTTAGTCTACGGCTAGCGAATCGGCAACTCCTTATCTAGGTTCCTAAGCGTCTCTTGCACTTTAGGCGAGAAGTGGCTGTACTGGCCAAAATCAATTTCTCGCTCGCGAGCAGAAGGCGGCATTTCGCGGAGCGCGCGCATGGCCTTCAAGACTTCCTCGCGCGAAGCAGAAGAAGCCTCAGGTTGGTCGCTGGCGTCGTTGGCTGGTGTCTCGGTTTGGTCCGGCTGGCCGGTGAATCGATAGACTGCCGCGACGGTCAAAGGATGCGCCGCGGGAGGACGGTTGGGCGATGACGCCCGAGCGCTGGAACCTTTTAGGGGCGATTCTGCCGATTGCGTCGCCGGAGGCCGATTGGGATCGTTGGGAACGAAGGAATTGGGTGTCACCCAATGTCCCTGAGGAGGATCATACCGATCGGAGTTCGGGTCGTCTCGATACTGGTGAGCGGGTGGAGGATTGCGAGGAGGATCGCCAGAGCCACCGTAAGGACCATAGTAATAAGGGTCGTACGACGGCCCCGCAGGGTAAGACAAATACCCAGAAGGATAGTAGGGGTACGAATATCCCCAACCCCAATAAGGCCAGCCCCAGCCTATGCCCCAACCCCAGCCCCAACCACCCCAGCCTCCCCAACCCCAGCCTCCCCAACCGTGCCCGTGCCAGCCCCAACCGCCATAATGGCTCCCGCGAAAAGCTCCTCCGGTAACGCCGGATCCACCTCGAAACGTGCCGCCACCATGGAAGCCGCCTCCAGCGTGAAACCCGCCACCGGCGAACCCGCCGCCTCCGTGGAATCCTCCATCCCCATGAAATCCCCCGCCTGCGCTGTGAAAACCTCCGCCACCTCCATGGCCACCACGCTGGGCGAGGGCAGGCCTTGGCGCGCCAAGAAACAGGAATGTGAGGATTGCCAGAGAAAGGGGAAGGGTCTTCTTCATTTCAGTCTCTCCGATGCACGACGGACCGCCCGGCAGGAGCAACTTCGGTCGAACATTTACGCAGTCCAACAACCGAATCTTACACCCAGGCCAAGCTCCAAGCGAGTCTGGGCGGACGCACGGGAATGGCGCGAGGAACGTGCGAGGACCAGATCCTTGGCATGCGCACCGACGGAGTCGAAGCTTTTTGTTTTTGTAGGTTGGTAACGGCCGTTTCTCGACGCGGCCACTTATTTCAGGGTTTCTTGCCCGTGCAGCAAATCCACCCCTTGCGACGTTCTTCCGTCACCTGGACGTCCGAATAGCCGGTATCCGAAAAGAGCTGGCGGTGCCCATCGACGGTCAGAAGCTTCATACCTGCAAGTTCGGCGTATGTTTCGATGAGTTTGGCGCCCATTCGATGGGCTCCTTTGTAGATTTCAGCAATGAGGATCAGTTGTCCACCCGGCTTCACGACGCGAAAAATCTCGCGCATGTCTCCCGGCAGGTCGGGCCACCAGAAGTGCGTTTCCACGCCCGTAACGAGATCGAACGTTCCGTCTGGAAACGGCAATTGAGAAACAGAGGCGTGCTGAATTTCGACGCGGCCCATTTCCATCCAGCGCGCGTTGGTTTTTTTGCTTACGGCGACGCTGTCCTCGGAAAAATCAACGCCATAGACCTTTCCCTCCGTCGCCATCGTGCCCAACTTGCGGACGGTTCTGCCGCCGCCGCAACCTACATCGAGGATGGTGTAGTGCTGAGCCACCGAGACGTGCTGCAAGCCCCAGTCCGTCAGCCTCGAGTGCCTGGCGTTCATCGTCCAAAGCGTGAACCGGCCCATCCACCCGGATGGCTTCTGGCATTGGCTTGTGCGCCTGCTTCGAGCGGCCACGCTGGTTGCTCCTTTTTAAGTCCTGCGCCTCTCATGATGTTACGCAAAGATGCGCCGCTCAATTTCAGTCGATGAAAGCCAGCGAGCATGGTATCTATTTCTATTCTGTAAACGCTATACGCCGGCCTCTGGGATCTCCAGTGTTGATTTCCGCGCAGGAGGAGTCTCTGTTTTCCTCTTCGTATTCGCCCAGGCGGTTTCTGCTTCTCGGCTGCCCGTGTTAGCATTCCGTGTACCCCGCTTATCGTCTTTAATTGCGGCTGCCGAGCGGCCGACGAACAGATGGACTTTTCTCTCAGCGACCACCAAAAACTGATTCGCGACACCGTCCGCCAATTCATGGAGACGGAAGTGCGCCCGTTCGTTAAGGAATGGGAAAAGCACGAGAAATTTCCCGCAGAAGCCATCCAAAAGCTCGCCGAAATGGGGTGCTGCGGGATGCTCGCGCCGGAAGAATGGGGCGGGCCGGGGCTCGACACGATCTCCTACGTGCTGATGCTTGAAGAAGTGGCGCGCGTGTTTACGGCGATGTCAACCGCGATCAGTGTGACGAATTCCGCTGTGCAGGCGCCGGTGCTCGCGTTCGGCAGCGACGCACAAAAGAAAAAGTACTTGCGGCGGATGGCCTCAGGAGAAGCGCTCGGCGCATTTTGCCTGACAGAACCGGCGGCGGGCTCGGACGCGGCGGGCATTCAAACGCGCGCGGTGTGGGACGGAAATACATACAAGCTGAACGGCACAAAAACGTGGGTCACCAACGGCCACGCGGCAGGCGTGCTGATTGTTTTTGCCAAAACCGATCCTGCGGCGGGCGGGAAGGGCATTAGCGCATTTCTCGTTGAGCCTGGGTTCCAGGGATTCAAGGTCGGCCGCCACGAAGACAAAATGGGCCAGCGCTCGTCCCCGTCCGTCGAGATTCTGCTGAATGATTGCATCGTGCCGGTGGAGAATCGACTCGGGGAAGAAGGGCAGGGGCTGAAAATTGCTCTTAGCGCGCTGGATGGCGGGCGCATCGGGATTGCAGCTCAGGCGGTTGGTTTGGCGCAAGGCGCGCTGGAAGAAACCATCAAGTACGCGAAGCAGCGCAAAGCGTTTGGGAAGAATCTCGGTGATTTCCAGGCGATTCAGTGGATGATCGCGGATATGCAGACGGAAATTGACGCCGCGCGGGGACTGACGCATTACGCGGCGTGGCTGAAGGACGCCCATCCCACAAAAATGGGAGCTGCCGCATCGAAGGCGAAACTTTACGCCAGCGAAATGGTGAACCGCGTTGTCTACAAGGCGGTACAGGTGCATGGCAGCGTCGGCTACTCGCGCGAAACGGAAGTCGAGCGCATGTATCGCGATGCGCGCGTCATCACCATTTACGAGGGGACTAGCGAGGTGCAGCGCATGATCATCGCCCGCGAGCTACTCGGCGCGCCGGAAAAACAAAAGGTCGCCGCGCATTGAGTAACACCGGCGCTTTTTGTTTGCCTGAGCTTCGCAGGGCCTGTGCGCTTTAGCGCGCCCCCTTGGAGTAGCCGGTCTTCAGACCGCTGCTTTTGGGTTTAAGCTTGTAGAGGCCGGGCTTGAGCCCGGCGTTTTCGTGATGACGAGGAGAGTCGATTGGGGACTGGCGACCAAGGGAAACGAGCGCGCGTGCTGAGCGGCATGCGGCCGACCGGGAAGCTGCACATCGGCCACTACTTTGGCGCTTTGCAAAACTGGGCGCGCTTGCAAAACGATCCTGCCTACGAATGCTTCTACTTCATCGCGGACTGGCACGCGTTGACGAGCGACTACGCGGACACCTCCGCTGTAGCGCAGAGCACTATTGAAATTGTCACCGATTATCTCGCTTCGGGGCTCGACCCCAAGAAATGCACCATCTTTCAGCAATCGCTCGTTCCGGAACATGCCGAACTGCATCTGCTGCTCTCCATGGTGACGCCGCTCGGCTGGCTCGAGCGCGTACCCACCTACAAAGAAGCCTTGGAGAATATTAAGGACAAAGACCTGCACAATTATGGATTTCTGGGCTACCCCGTCCTCCAGTGCGGCGACATCACCATGTACAGCAACCCTGGCTCGATGCTCTTCGTGCCTGTAGGCGAAGATCAGGCCTCGCACGTCGAGCTGAGCCGTGAGATTGTGCGTCGATTTGATATTTTCTACGGGCTCGAAGCGGACGACCGGTTGTTTGATAAAAAGAGCGAGTCGTCGTTGTTGCACTGTCTTCATGGAAAAGTGCTTCTTGCCGCTGGCTCGAAGCTTGAGTATCCGATGAGCGAAGCCATGAAGACCGATCTCATTGGAAGACTTCGCACTACGGCCGCTGAAGAGGGAATCGAGAATTTTCTGGAGCGCGCCGCTGATGATTCCTCTTTCTTTAGACGCGTCGAGGTGCTGACTGAACCCGGTGTGATGCTTACGAAAACGCCGCGGATTCCGGGGCTCGATGGAAGGAAAATGTCGAAGAGTTATGGCAACACCATCATGTTGAGCGAGAGCGATGCGGACATTCGCGCAAAAACCAAAGTGATGGTGACCGACCCGGCGCGGAAACGGCGTACCGATCCTGGAAACCCGGATGTTTGCCCGGTGTATGACTGGCATAAACTGTTCTCGACAAAACAGACGCTGGACTGGGCCGCACAGGGTTGCCGGACGGCGGGAATCGGTTGCATCGAGTGTAAAGCGAAAATGGCCGACCACTTGATTGAGTGGATCACGCCCGTGCGCGAACGCCGCGTGGAATTTGAACGGCATCCGGCGCGGGTACTCGAAGTGATTGACGAAGGCTCGAAGAAAGCGCGGGTGGTGGCGCAAGGCACAATGGAACGCGTGCGCGAAGCCGTCTTCGGCTGGGAGAAAAAGCGCAAAGAAATCGCCGGCGCGGCCGGTAGCGCGAAAGCGTAAGAAAAGGATTTAATAAGGCATAGGCCGCAGCCTATGCCCGCTCGTGAAGGTTTGTCTCGGTGGTTGAAGGGCAGCAAACCGAGTAACGTGAAAGGTGGCACAGACGGAAGTCTATGCCACAAAATCAAAGGATGGAATGGCGACACCGGAGCACAAATTGACGGGAAACAACGCGCAGGATCAAGCGGCCGGACCTTCTCCCCTCGAAGCCCGGGGCGAGCATAAGACGGTCCCTACAACTTCAGGAGAAAAGCGCAGCGTGGAAATGAATGAGGAGACGAGCGTCGCGAAGGCGGCATACCGGATACAGATTCCGATGTACGAAGGCCCGCTGGACCTTTTGTTGGATCTCATTAAGCAGCAGAAGATGAGCATCCACGACATTCGAATCTCCGAAATCACCGCGCAGTATTTGGATTACCTGCACAAGCTGGAACAATTGGACGTGGACGTCTCCGCAGAATTTATTTACATGGCGGCGACGCTGATTTACATCAAAAGCAAAATGCTGCTGCCGCCGGATCCGCTAGCGACTCCAGAAGAGCAAGCCGCCGACCCGCGCGCAGAATTGGTGCAGCGGCTCGTCGAGCACGAGAAGTACAAGAACGCGGCTCAACTTTTGTACCAGAAGCAGCAGATTGAGGAGAACGTTTGGTCGAAGCCGGATAAGACGTTGTACCAGGATCCGGGGACCGAGGGCGAGTTAGTGGTTTCGCTGGTGGATTTGGTGAAAGTGTTTCAGCAGGTTTTGGAGCGGCGGAAAGAAACGGTTCGAATTGAGCTGCGGCACGAGCAGTTCACGGTGGCGCAGATGATCGTGCAGTTGCGGGCGCAGATTATCGCGAGCGAAGAAAACGCAGTGAATCTGGTCCAGTTTTTCGAGGCCTGCCCTTCGCGGCACGCGATGATCGTGGCGTTTCTGGCGGTTTTGGAAATGGTGAAGCTGCAAGCTGTGGCGTTGGTGCAGGAACAAATGTTCGGCGACATCCTGGTGAAGAAGGCCCGAGCGTTTGACGTGGTGTTCGATGAGAATGGCGCGATTAAAATGGTGGATGAAGAGTACCGGTAAAGGCGGAAATGGGAAGATCGAGCACGGAAAATGGGAAGTCCTTGCACATCAGCAAAGCGGAGACCTGAAGTCGGGCATTTGAGGCAGGGCACGGAGAAGAGAGTGGAAGCATGACGAACGAAGAACGCAAAGCGGCTCTGGAAGCGATTATCTACGCGGCGGATGAGCCGGCGACGATTGACCAATTGACGAAAGCGCTGGGCGACGAGAAGCTGGCGGTGCAGGCGTCGCTGGACGAATTGGCGGCGAGTTACGCGGCCGAAGAGCGCGGCATCGAGATTCGCGCGGTGGCGGGCGGGTACAAGATGTACACGAAGCCGCAGCAGCATGACGTGGTGCGGCGGTTCATCAAGAGCTTGCGTCCGCCGCTGAGGCTGTCGATGCCGGCACTCGAGACGCTGGCAGTGATTGCATACAAGCAGCCGGTGACGGCGCCGGAAATTTCGGAGATTCGCGGCGTGAACACGTCAGGAGTGATTAGCACTTTGCTCGACAAGCACTTGATTACGACGGCGGGGCGCAAGGAAGTGATTGGGCGGCCGATTCTGTACAAGACATCGAAGGAGTTTTTGATGCGGTTTGGGCTGAGCGATTTGGAAGAGTTGCCGAGCTTGAAGGAGTTTGAGGCGCTCGCACGCGAGGCGCTTGGAAGCGATGAGGGACTAGCCCCGGCGGATGAGAGTTTGACGAATGAAGCGAATATTGGAGCGCCCGCGAGTGCCCGGGACGAAACGGGCGGCGCGCGCCCCGCCCCTACCGAGCACGACGCCATGGAAGCGCGGGAGGAATTGTTGGAAGAGACGGCGGCGAATAACGAGGGGATGCCCGAGAATGAGGATGAGAATTCTCCGAAGGCGGCCGCTGCGGGAGAATAGAGTTTCCGAGTTCATGGATACGGGCGTGTGGACAAAAACCTTGCGCGGAGAGTGTTGAGCTGCCTAGGGAAAGTTAACCTTCGTCGGAGCACTGCCAGGAGTGGCGGTGCTACATAAACCTAAAGAGAAAACATGCAAGAGAGGTTGCAGAAGATTATTGCGCGGGCGGGGATTGCTTCGCGGCGGCACGCGGAGCAATTGATCCTGAGCGGACAGGTGCGCGTGAACGGGCGCGTGGTGACCGAGCTGGGAACAAAGGCGGACGCGGCGCAAGACCGGATCGAGGCTGCGGGGCGGGTGGTGAAAGAGGCGGTGCGGCGCGTGTATTTAGTGCTGCACAAGCCGCCGGAAGTGGTTTCGGCGATGGCCGACCCGGAGGGCCGGAAGACGCTGAAGAATTGTCTGCGGGGCTTTCCGGCGCGCGTGTATCCCGTGGGAAACCTCGAATATACGGCGTCGGGGCTGGTGTTTATGACGAATGACGGTGACCTGGCGGCGGAGATGCTGAAGCATTGGGGCGAACTAGAGCAGGTGTACTTCGTGAAAGTGAAAGGGATGCTGACGCTGGAAGAGTTGGAGCGCTTGGGGAAAGAGATTGGCGTGCGGATGAAGACGGTGCGGCAACCGGATGCGACGCGGCGAAGGGCGGCGAACTACTGGTACGAAGTGCGGATGCGGGATACGAAGAAAGAAGAGATGCGGAACGTTTTGTTTCGCGAAGGGCATCCCATTGAAAAACTTCAGCGAATCGGATTGGCATCGTTATCGGTGGAAGGAATTCCGCTGGGAAGGTATCGAATTTTGGAGGACCGGGAAGTAGAGGACCTGAAAGGGATTCCGCGTGGGGAAAGGACACGAAAAGAAAAAGGCGAAACGCGGAGACACAGAGGTCACAGAGAAGAATAGGAGACCGATTGAGGCGTGGCTCTGGAACGATTACAAAAAATCATGGCGGCGAGCGGGATTGCGTCGCGGCGCAAGGCGGAGGAGATCATTGCGGCCGGACGCGTGACGCTTAACGGAAGAGTCGTGACGGAGCAGGGGACGAAGGCCGATTCGGAGCGCGATGAGATTTGTGTGGATGGGAAGCCGCTAAAGAAGGCGGAGCGGCTGGTCTATTACATGCTGAACAAGCCGAAAGGGTATGTGACGACGGTCCACGATCCTGAGGGGCGGCCGACGGTAATGGAATTGTTGCCAAAGCGCGGCGAGCGCGTGTATCCGGTGGGACGGCTGGATTATGGGAGCGAGGGATTGCTCCTAATGACGAATGACGGGGAGCTGGCGGCGAAATTGATGAAGGCCGGCTCGCATGTGCCGAAGACGTATCGCGTGAAAGTCAGCGGGAAGCCGGATGAGCAGGTGATTGCCAAGCTGCGCGCGGGCGTTTCGATTGCATTGGAGGACGGGCGGCGGGTGAAGACTTCTCCGGCGAAGCTACGATTAGTGGAGGATGGCGCGAATCCATGGTACGAAGTGGTGCTGACGGAGGGGCGGAACCGGCAGATTCGCAGGATGTTTGAGGAAGTAGGGCATCACGTAGAGAAAATCAAGCGTATGCAATTGGGGCCGTTGATGCTGGATGTGGGGTCGGGAAGAGTGCGGGAGTTGAAAGCCGGCGAGGTAGAAAAGCTGAAGCAGGCCGTGAAAGGAGGTTGAGGAGGTAAGGAAACCGAGAGGGTCGAGGAGCGTAGCAAGAGCGGGCAGGCTTGCCGGTACGAACATGGTTCTTGCTCCCACAAGCGGAAATGGTTGAAAGGTGGGACACTGGAACAGTGATGGAGGAAGGCAGGAATTAGCACCGAGGCCGGAGAAGATGGCGAACGATGGCGAAGACGATTGAAGAACTGATACCGGATTACCTGCGCGGACTGCCCGTCTACGTTCCCGGAAAACCCATTGAAGAAGTCGAACGCGAGCTGAAAATTCAAGCGGTAAAGCTCGCGTCGAATGAGAATCCGCTCGGGCCGTCGCCTAAAGGCGTAGACGCGGCGCGGGCGGTGCTGAGCGAATCGCATCGGTATCCGGACGGCGGGACGCACGCGTTGCGGGAAGCGCTTGCGAAGCGGAACGGCGTGGCCGTCGAAGAAATCTTCATCGGGCTGGGTTCGAGCGAACTGATCGATTTGGCCGCGCGGGTGCTGTTGCGCGCGGGCTTGCAAGGGATCACCTCCGCTGGCAGTTATGCGCCGTTTTCGGTGTGTATCCGGGCGAGCGGGGCGGAACTGACGGTTGTACCGCATAAGGACTTTGCGTTTGATTTGCCAGCAATTGCGCGGGCCATCACACCGAAAACACGCGTCATTTATCTTGCGAATCCAAATAACCCCACGGGAACAGCGTTTACGGCCAAGGTGCTGCGCGAGTTTTTGCAACAGGTGCCGGACGGCGTGCTCGTGGTGCTTGACGAGGCGTACATCCACTACGCGGTGAGCGTGGGCCTGGGCGATTCCGTCGAGGCGTACCGCGAACGAAAGAACCTGCTGATTTTGCGGACGTTCTCGAAGGTGTTTGGATTGGCGGGACTGCGCATTGGGTACGCGATTGGGCACCCGAAGCTGCTGGAGGCAATGAACAAGCTGCGCACGCCGTTCAACACCTCGGGCGTGGCGCAGGCCGCGGCGCTGGCGGCGTTGGAGGACCACGCGCACGTGGCACGGTGCATTGAAGTGAATGCGCGAGAGCGGACACGGCTTTGCAAAGAGCTGGCGAATCTGGGTTTCCGGCCCGTGGAGAGCGAAACGAATTTCGTTTTTATGAACGTGGGGCCGGAGGCGAAAGCGATTTGCGATGAACTGCTGCATCTCGGGGTGATTGTGCGCCCGCTGGGCTGGATGGGATTTCCCGAAGCGATCCGCATTTCCGTGGGCACTACGGAAGAGAACGACAAGTTGTTTCGGGCGCTCGGACGCGTGATGGCAAAGCGCCAAGGAAAGCCGGAACTGGCGCGGCGATGAGGGTACTTCTTCCCGAGGGCTCCGCCCTTGCGACGCGGGGGCGCGACCCAATTGCGGAAATCCTGAGGAGACATAGAACGATCGCCGTCGTGGGCCTGTCGTCGAATCCGATGCGGCCGAGCCATGAAGTGTCGGAGTATATGCAGCGCGCGGGGTATCGGATCATTCCTGTGAATCCGAATGAGACGGAAGTGCTGGGGGAGAAGAGTTATGCGCGGCTGGAAGATGTCCCGGAGAAGATTGATATGGTGAACATTTTCCGCCGGGCTGAAGAAGTGCCTCCTTTGGTCGAGAGCGCGATCAGTGTTGGCGCACGGGTAGTCTGGATGCAGGTCGGGATTGCGAACGAAGAGGCGGCGGAGAAGGCCTGGGCTGCAGGCTTGGCAGTGGTTGAGGACGCGTGCATTTTGGTGGAGCACCGGAGGAGGGTGACGCGTGACTGGTGAAAAATAAAGGCTGCGCTTCGCGATAGTTCCCGGTACGAATGGGAGCGCAGCCGAATGCGGAGCATGCGCAAGGGCACGTCGGTGGTTTCACAACTTTACGTGCGTCGGATTGCGTAGATGTGACCGTCCCCACCTCATTGGCCCATGCTTTGGCGTACGGTAAGCAGACCCAAAATGGTTACCGGGTCGACGCCCATGGGTATCTAATTGCGAACGTCAAATAAATGGGCTGCGGGTATTCAGCGGGGAAGCGGGAAGACCAGAAGGTTGCGTTTGCCGGGGACCACAACAGCTAGGGAGTTGCCGTCAGCGGAGATAGAAAATTCGCGGAAGGTGAGGCCGTGGAGAACGGGGACTGGCGTTGGCTGCGCCACTGGGATCTCCTTGTTGGGCGCATAGGCAGTGAGTGGAGGAACGGGGAACCAGACGATGTCGCCGGATTTTTTCTCGACGGCGCGCTTGAGGAAAATGCGCGAGCCGTCGGGAGTCCAACGAGCGATGCCGAGACCGACGCGAATGCGGGCGAGCTGATTGGGATGCGAGAGGCTGCGGATTTCGAGTACTTCGCGGTCAATGAAGTACGCCGCTTTGGTGCGATCGGGAGAAACGATGAGGCCGCCCTCGTAGCCGTCGAGGGTGGCGAGTTCTTTGTCGGAATCGTTGAGAACGTCGATGTATTGAAGGCGGGGCGGGCCGCTCATGGAGTGGTCCTGCTCGACGGCGACGGCGAAGTTCATTCCGGGGAGCCAGGCGACGTCGCGAAACGTGCGGCCCTCGTAGGGAGACAGGAACGAGCCGGAAGAGAGGCGTGTCGTTTTGATGGAGTAGAGCGGAAGCGTGCCCACGGCATTGACGAGATAGGCGATGATGTTGTTGTCGGGGAGAAACGTGGCGTTGGCGGCGCCGAGAATAAAGTTGTCGCCCTTGTTGATGCGCGCTTCGTGTCCGGAGTCATCGAAGAACAGAGTCTCGACGGAATTGGCTGCGTTCCCGGTGTCGGCGTCTTCAATGGTGGTGGTGAGGAGCTGGACAGCGAGGTATTTTCCGTTGGGCGACCAGCGAATGGAATCGGTTAGGTAGCTGAGAAGCTGGCTGCCGCGCGTGTATTTTTGGCCCTCGAGGAGGCGGCGACGCTTGCCATGGGCTTCCTGGACCCAGATGTCGTCGTGCTCGAGGTCATACTTTTTGGTTTTGAAATTGTGGTACACGGAAAAAGCGATGCCGCCGTCGGGACCGAAGGAAAAGGCGGTGATTTCGTCGTCGATGGAAGACAGGGGCTTGTCGAGATTTTGCGCGCGAGTCTGTGCCGGTAGCGAGCAGCAGCCAAGGACTGCGCAGAGCAGCGAGCAGAATCTGCGAAGCCAGCGGAAACGACTGCGAGAACAGGGGCAGGTCATGGTTTGGGATGCGGACCTGTGAATTCGGAGCAGCATGGTTTTTCGACGGGCGTGAACTCCATGAACTCGATGCGCGTGTCGTCGGGATCGTAGAGATTGAGCTGCCATTTGCCGTCGCGGCCGATTTTGGCTTCTTCGGTGAGCTGAACGCCGTTTTCTTGCAGTTTCTTCTCCGCTGCGCGAATGTCGGGGACGCCGATGGCGATGTGATTCATGATTCCGCGAAGCCGCTGATCGGGATCGCCCCGCACGTTGACCATGAATTCGAGCCAGTCCGTTCCATCGGGAACCTGCATCGAAACCCAATCGGTTTGATCGTCTTTCATGCCGCCGTGCCAGTAGGGGCGGAAACCGAGGATGTCTTTGTAAAAGTGTTCTGTGGCGGGACGATCGCGAACGATGAAGCCGGCGTGAATCAGTCGAAGTTTCGAGGCGTTTAAAACGGAGTCAGGCGAGGCTTGGAGAGGATTCACAAACGCTATGTCCCGTCCCTCCGGATCTTTAACCGTGATTTTTGATGCCCCTTTTGCTTCACTGAAAGCGATGTGGTTCGCAGCCAGGAACTGTTTCATCGCTGCGAGGTCATTCGTGAAAAATGCGACCTCCGCGAGAAGACTTGAAGGTGTTGGTGTCGTAGTCATCGACACACGAACGATTTGTTCACCGTTCAAAAGAATTAGTTCCGCTTCGCGAGGGCGTTTCTCACACCAACTACAAGGATCGGTCCTGCTTATGCTTTTCGAGTAGAAATCCCGGGCAGCCGCCATGTTCGTGGAGTAGAGATTTACCCGTGCAATTCCAAGAATCTTCGGCCGTGCCCGTTGGTCCTGAGCGACGAGCGGGAGGCAGAGAAACGTAGCGAGAAGTGCGAGCAACCGACGCTTCATTGACGCTCCTGAGGATTCGACGGCGACTTAGATTTTAGCTTACGGATTTCGTCGAGGCGAATGCGGAGGCGCTGCTCGAAGCCCTGTTCGGTGGGATGGTACCAGGTGCGGCCGGCGAGATGGTCGGGGAGGCAGGGCATGTCGGTGACTTTTTCCTCGAAATTGTGGGCGTATTTGTAGCCGGCGCCGTAGCCGAGATTTTTCATAAGGCCAGTCGGCGCGTTGCGGAGATGCAGCGGGACGGGATCGGCCTCGGTCTTGTGCACGTCATCGACAACTTTGATGTAGGCGGTTTCGAGCGCGTTGGATTTGGGCGCGAGCGAAAGATAGACAGCGGCTTGCGCGAGCGCGAGATAGCCCTCGGGCGGGCCGATGAAGTGGAAAGCGTCTTTGGCGGCCAGCGTGATGGAGAGCGCGCTGGGCTCGGCGAGGCCGACGTCTTCGCTGGCCATGCGCACCATGCGGCGCGCGAGGTACAGCGGATCTTCGCCGGATTCGAGCATGCGCGCGAGCCAATAGAGCGCGGCGTCCGGGTCGGAGTTGCGCACGGATTTGTGCAGTGCGGAGATGAGATTGAAGTGCTCTTCGCCGCCTTTGTCGTAGCGAAGGAGCTTGCGCTGGAGAAGGTCTTCGAGAAGTGCGGGCGTAATAACGCGCGGGGAGTTTTTCTTGGGACGCGTGCTTTTGACGGCGAGTTCGACCGTGTTGTAGGCGGCGCGAGCGTCGCCATTGGCGAAAGACGCGATGCGGAACAGGACGTCGTCGGAGGCTTCGACGGACTCGTTGCCCAAGCCACGTTCCTTGTCGGCAAGGGCGCGGCGCAGGAGTTCGACGAGTAGCGGAGTGGCGAGAGGCTCTAGGACGTAGACCTTGGTGCGCGAGAGAAGCGGCGAGATGACTTCGAAAGAAGGATTCTCGGTGGTCGCGCCGATGAAGGTGATGTGGCCGGCTTCGACGTGTGGGAGAAAAGCGTCCTGCTGGGCTTTGTTAAAGCGGTGGACCTCGTCCACGAACACGATGGTGCGGTATCCGGAGCGCGCTTTGTATTCGGCGGCGGCCATGACGTCTTTAATTTCCTTGATGCCAGCGAGGACTGCGCTGAAGGAAACGAATTCGGCGTGCGTGAGGCGGGCGATCAGGCGTGCCAGCGTCGTTTTGCCGCAGCCGGGAGGCCCCCAAAAAAGCATCGAACCGATGTTGTCGCTTTCGATTTGAAGGCGCAGCGGCTTGCCTGGGCCAAGAAGCTTTTCCTGGCCGATAAATTCGTCGAGCGTGCGAGGGCGCATGCGTTCCGCGAGCGGTTGGTTGGCGGCGGGGACGTCGGCGTCCCCGGCGGTCGCGGGAAGTTTGGAGAACAGGCTCATTGGCCCCTTGAGTCTAAATCGTTTGACGGGAAAGAGGAAATGCGGAGATGCCTGGGAAAAACAGTTGTCCATGGTTAGTTTTAAGTGGCTCGTAAAGACAAGAAAAGCAAAAACGCGGAGCCCAACGTCTGCTTGTGGCAGGGTCGCAGCTACATACGGAAAGAGAAAAGACGCCCGTCTCAGAAGCGGCCCGCTACAAGGGCTTGGAGTTGCGCTGGCGGGCGGCTTCGTAGAAGACGACCGCGGCGGCAGCGGCGGCGTTGAGGGACTCAACGCCACTGGCCATGGGAATGCGGATGCGGGCGTCGGCGCTGCGCTCGGTTTCTCCGGGAAGGCCGGCGCCTTCGTTGCCGACGAGGAGCGCGATGGGTTGACACCAGTCGACTTGCCAGGGGGCCAACAACGGCTGGCCACTCTCTTCGGGGGTTCGCACGCTGGACGCCAGCGTGCGGATGCCGCCGATTTTGAATTGCGTGAGGAGAATCGGGAGGGACATTCCGGCGAGGATGGGGAGATGAAGGGCCGCGCCCGCCGAGGCGCGCAGCGCTTTCGGCGAATACGGGCTGGCTGTGCCGCTGACGCCGGAGGCGGCAGTGGCTGCGCCGGTGACTCCGAACGCGGCGGCCGTTCGCAGGATCGTTCCAACGTTGCCCGGGTCCTGCACGCCCGCGAGGACCACGAGAAGCGGCGCGCACGCGGAACCAGCGCTGTTCACGAGGTCGTCGAAAGAGGTTTGGCGCGGTTTCACCAGAGCGGCGACGCCCTGCGGATGCTCGGTGTCGGCGAGGCCCTCGAAGAGGCGGTCGGTCGTGCGCAGCGTAGGGAAAGCTATCTCCGGGCGGTCGATCAGAGGGGCGAGACGTCCGTGATGGCGGTGGCCGGATTCGCTGAAGAGCACCGCCTGAATGGGGCAGCCGGAACGCAAGGCTTCTTCGACGAGACGGACGCCTTCGACGCCAACGAAGCCGCCTTCGTTCGGCAAGCCGCCACGGAGCGCCATGCGAAACTCCTTGAGCCAGCGATTGTCGCGGCTGGTGAGGAGGGCGCATTCGCCAGCGGGGCGCGCATCGCGCGCGGCTTTACTAGGCGTAGCCATAGCTTGGAGGTTAGCAAATTTCGTGCTTGCGGCGCTAAAATCTCGTGCAAGTGCCAAACACTCTGCAGACACGCGAATGACCGAACTTGATGCGAGAGCCGATAGGAGTGGTTACTTGGCGCTGGGCAGCATTTTCTTTGCTTTAACACTTTTTGGGCTTTATGTCGCTATTCGTACTCCGGCTCACGACTGGAATTTTGTTTATGTCCCGGCGGGAATGTTGGCCCTTGTTTTGATTTGGCTGCGATCCATTCGCCTAAGAGTTGCGAATGGCGAGCTTTCCTACCGGACGCTTTTTGGGGCTCGCAGAGTTAACCTCTCCGATATTGAAAAGGCCGAGATGCGCCTGCTTAGAACAGGCAAAGGTCCATATCGAGTCCTGTTCATTTATCCTCGCACAGAAGAAATGCAGAAACCAATGCGCATAAACATCAAAGTCTTCTTTCGAACCGACCTGAGCCGGCTCTTTGACCTTCTTGGCCCCAAATTGCAGGGGCCGCGTGGTATTGGAGTCTATTCCGACGAGGAAGCTTGATGGTTTATTTTCGGAGCCAACGATGAGCGCGCAAACGAAGACTCTGCCCGGCCGTTACTACACCGATCCGGAGATTTTCCAAAAGGAAATGGACACGTTCTTCCGGGAGATGTGGATCTCCAGCGGCCGGAGCGAGCAGATTGCGAACCCCGGCGACTACTATTTGTGCGAGGTTGCGGGCGAGAGCATCATCGTAACGCGGCAGAGCGCCGGCGAGGCGAAGGCCTTCTACAACGTTTGCAGGCATCGCGGAACAAGGATGTGCCGCGAGGCGCAAGGAAAGTTCGCCGGCCGGATCCAGTGCCCGTACCATGGCTGGACCTACGGACTGGATGGCAGGCTTCTTGGCGCGCCGCACGTGGAAGAGTCTGCCTTCCGCCGGGAAGACTACTCCTTGCATGCAGTTCACCTCGACGTTTGGGACGGTTCTATCTTTCTGAATCTTTCTCCGAATCCAAAACCACTCGCCGGGCAATTGACCGACCTTCCCCAAAAGTTTGCGCCATGGCGGCTTCAGGATCTGCGCTTGTACGAACAACGCGTTTACGATGTGAAGGCGAACTGGAAGTTGATCGTGTCCAATTACAACGAATGCCTGCACTGTCCGATTTTGCATCCCATGCTCAGCCGCGTGTCCGATGCGATGAGCGGAAACAATGATCCGCCGCAGCCCACTTACATCGGCGGCTCGATGGAATTCCGAGCAGGAGCTGAGACGATGAGCGTGGATGGCGTGCGGCGCCGCGACTATCTGCCTTGCCTCAATGAGGAGCAGCGGAAGTTGGTTCTTTATTATGCCGTTTATCCGAATCTTTTCTTGAGTTTGCACCCGGATTATGTGATGGCGCACCGATTGTGGCCGCACGCGGTGGACCGCACGCAAGTCATCTGCGAGTGGTATTTTCATCCCCAGGAAATGGCAAAGCCGGATTTTAGAGCCGATGATGCGGTGGAGTTCTGGGACGCCACAAATCGGGAGGATTGGGAGATTTCGGAGTGGTCGCAGAAAGGCGTAAGTTCGCGGGCCTATGAGCCGGGACCGTATTCGAAGCGCGAAGCGTTGCCAATGGCTTTCGACCGCATGATTCTGGAGCGCGAAGCGAAGCGCGAATAAATGATTTAAGGCGCTTGAGGGATTGAGCGGCGCTGTCCGATTGCCGCCAGGCGTTTCGGAAGATTGATGGCTAGCGTACCTCTCGTCGATTGATTGGGCGCGGTTCATTTCAGCTCCTTGACCTCTAGGCAAAGCCGCTCTATTTTCGCATTCGTAAGAAGTACTTGTATTTGTAGCTTTCTGGTGTAAACATACATACAAGATGAAAATCGCGCCCAAAGGACCCCGCGCTGCTCACTTGCGCCAGCGTAAATTTGAACTCCTGCACGAGTTTGCTATCCCTGACGACCTCCTGCCCGGCTCCTTAGTCCAGAGCTATACCCGCTGTGGCAAGCCTTCTTGTCATTGTGCGAAAGGCAAAGGCCATGTCGGCTGGTCCCTGGTGTTCATGGCCGGTGGAAAGAGACAGGCCCAGCGCATCCCCAAAGAGTGGGTTGAGGAAGTGCAAAAACGAGTCGATGCCGGCCGTAGATTTCAGGATGCCGTGCGCGAAGTGCTCGCCGCCAACGCGCAACTGTTGGTCCTGGCTCGTAAACAACGCCACCGGTGAAAGGCCCCACTCCACGCCGCTTGTGGAACTACCTTACGCGGTGCTTGGGTTTGCGATCGTATTTCCGGGCTCCCGGCGATGGGCGGCCTCGACCACAGATTCCCGCTCAGGCCTTACTCTGGTCGCTGGTGATTGGCCAACTGCTGCGCGCCTCTAATTTCCTGGCGGTAGAAAGGTTGGTTCGCTCCTCTGCGCGGCGCGCTTTGGCGGTGAGCAAGGCCTTCAGTGATGACGCACTGGCCTACTTCACCGAGCGGTTACATCCTGGTCCTACGCGGGCAGCCTTGTGCTATCTCTTGCGACAAGCCAAACGGAAGAAGGCCTTTGAAACCGCAGGAGGCATCGGCTTGGCCATCGACGGAACCACGGTTGCGAGGTGCGCTCGCAAGACTTGTTCGCTGTGCCGCCCGCATCGCCATGCGGACCAGGGAATCATCAGCTATCGACATCATTTGGTTCTGGCCAGCGTGGTCGGAGCAGGACTGGTTCTGCCTTTCGACGTCGAGCCCTATGGGCCTGGCGATAGCGAATACGCGAGCGGACAACGCCTGCTTCGCCGGGCCGTCGAACAGTTGGGTGTTCGCTTTGCTGCTTATGTTGTCGTAGATGGAGAATATTCCACCGCTCCTTTTCTGCATGCTGCCAGCGAGCTGGGCTTGCCGGTGGTGGCGCGCCTGAAAGCCAACTTGCCCGAGTTGTGGACCGCGGCGCAGAAGCGCTTCGCTACGCAACCTCCCAAACTCACTTTTCATTACGGCCCGGATCGCGTCGAACTTTGGGATGCGGAGGACTTCGATCCTTGGGAGAGTCTACGCTGGGAAACCGTGCGGGTGCTGTTCTATCGGCAGCTGAAACCTGACGGTGAGGTTATCGAAGCTTTCTGGCTCACCGATTCTCCAATCGCTGAAGTCAGCAGTCGGGTGCTCTATCATCGCGCGAAAAGCCGTTGGGAGATCGAGAACCAAGGGTTCAATGACGCTAAGAACCGCCACGGGCTGGGACACATCTGTCACCATCACCCCAACAGTCTGTTGCTCACCTGGCTGCTCGCCAGCTTGGCGTTGAGCATCGAGCGGCTTTATCGCCTACGTTATTTGCATCGCGGCACACATCGACCGCGCACCGCTATCGAACTGGTGCAGCTGCTTTGGTTGAGCCTGTCTCGACCTGCGCGTGTCGATACCAGCTGAGTACACCATTCCTTGCACTCCCCTTGACCTGCTGGCATGACTCACGCAGTGGCGCTCCCCAACAGGGCACCCAAAGGCCCAGGGATTTCGTCACTCGAAAATAGATCACCTTCTCCAGCTCATACAGAAACCGCCAGGACCCGCCCAGTTCAGCCCAAACTTCAACGCGCACCGCTCAAATACCGAAACGCATGGATTGCCGCCGCGAGTATTGCGTGCGTTGCAGGGGTGTGGTAGCGTCGCCCAAATGCGGGCGGCGCGAGTCCTGCGAAACCTACCTGAGGTAGGCGAGCTAAGGGCAAGCCCTTCGAGGCCCACCTGCTGTGGGCAGGGCCAGGGGAGCGCTGCAGGGTGGTAGTACGTCTTCGCCAAAGGCCAAACCATTGCCGGCTGAACTGCTGCGCGTCAATCCAATCAACCCGGAAGCCGAAACGCTGCGGTATGCGGCGGACTTTCTCTCTCGCGGAAGTGTGATCGCGATTCCCACGGACACGTTTTACGGGCTGGCGGCGGACCCGTTCAATCTGGCTGCGGTGGAAGAAATCTACCGCGTGAAAGGGCGGCCGGACCAGCGGGCGCTACCGATTCTGGTGAATTCGATCGACCAGGCCGTGGCGCTTTCGCGAGGAACGCCGGGCAGTTTCATGCGGCTGGCGCAGAAGTTTTGGCCCGGCGCGCTGACCTTGGTGGTGAACGCGTCGCACAAAATTCCCTTGAAAGTGACCGCGGGGACGGGCCGCGTAGCGTTGCGCTGGCCGCGTAGCGAAGTGGTGCGCGGCTTGATTGAGCAGTTCGATGGGCCGGTAACAGGAACGAGCGCAAATATTTCCGGCTTTTCTTCCTGCGCAAGCGCGGCGCAAGTGATGAAGCAACTTGGCCTGCGCGTGCCGCTGGTGTTAGACGCGGGAGAGACGGGCGCGACGCTGCCGTCCACAATCGTGGAGCTGAATGGGGACGCCTGGAAGATTGGGCGCGAAGGCGCGATTCCGGTTGGCGACATTGAGAAAGCAATGAAATAGCGGCTCCCGAGACGAGATACGTCAGCAACTTTCCTTTCGAGTTCTGAAAAGATGGAGTGCCGTTTTGGAATCTATGCGCGCGCTCTCGTCAGCGTCGGGTGCGCCAAGGCTTCAGCGGCCCCGATTTGCTGATCGAAGGGGCCATGGACGCGGTAGGACAGTGGCGTTTCTCTGGACCAATAGAAGATGCCTTTTTAGGCGAACACCCGCGGAGAGTCCGGGAAGTTTAGTCGGAATGGAAGGTCGCAGAGGTTTTAGCTGGGGGCGTAAGAGATGCTCCCAAGGATGGCGGGGCCGCGCGCGCCCGTGGCGGAAGGAAGATTCGCCGGGCGGCGATGAAACGTTTCATAGGCAAGAAGGGCGAAAGCGAAGGCTTCCTTGGCGTCTGTGGGGACGCCGAAGTTTGCGGATGGCAGGACCTCAATACCTCGAAGGGCCGCCGAGATTTGCGCGAGGAGGAGCGGATTGCGCGCGCCTCCTCCGGAGACAATGAGTTGATGGATTTTGTGTTTGCGAAGAACGAAACGGTTTAGCGCGTCGACGACGGCAAGAGCCGTGAAAATCGTGGCGCCGCGGATGAGGTCGGCGGGCTTCGCGTGATGGCGGCGGCCTAGCGCCAGGACCCTTTCGGCATATGCGCGGCCGTAGTATTCGCGGCCGGTGGATTTGGGCGGTGCGAGTTTCAAGTACGGGTCCTTCATCAAATCGTTAAGAAGTGCAGGAACGGAGCGACCGCAAAGAGCGAGGCGCGCGTCCTTGTCGAAGCGCTGGCGGCCTTGGGTGAAGTGCTGCACAAATGTATCGATAAGCATATTGCCCGGGCCGGTATCGAAGGCCAATACCTGGTCGGGGCGAGCGCCTGCGGGGATGACCGTTAGGTTCGCGATTCCGCCGATGTTCAGCGAAATGCGGCCAAGTTTCGGATGGCGATAGAGCGCGTAATCCGTGAACGGAACCAGCGGAGCGCCCTGGCCGCCAAGGGCCATGTCGGCAGGCCGAAAATCGGATACGGTTGTGATGCCGGTGTGCGCGGCGATGACCGAGCCTTCTCCGATTTGGAGGGTGGAAGCCGTGGGGCGGCCAAAGTATTTGACTGGCTGTCCTTGGTGAAAGATAGTCTGGCCATGATTGCCGATGAGGTCGACACGCTTAGGCGCGACCTTGAATCTCTTGCACGCGGCAAGGACAGCATCGGCGTAGATGTGTCCGAGGCGAAAGTTCAGTTGGCTCAGTTCGCCGGCGGATATGGGCTGCTGCTCCGCGACGCGAAGGATTTCCCTGCGTAGCGCGGGAGGAAAGCTGAATGAGGTGTGGCCGAGCAACTTTGCATTGAGATGAGGCGGCGAGCCCGAGATGCGAGCAAGGGCAACGTCAATGCCGTCGGCAGAGGTGCCGGACATGAGGCCGAGGACGAGGAGCGGCTTCGAAGTCATCCCAGAAAGAGTTTTAACACAGAGACCGAAGAGGACACGGGGAAATCACGAGATCTGTTTCTTTAACTCCGCGAGGAGATTGAGGGCGTCGAGAGGCTTCAAGTCGTCGAGGTCGGCTTCCCGGAGTTTGTCGAGGACCGCGCGATCAAGCGGCGTAAAAAGGATTTGCTGATGCCCGTTGCCGCCCGGGCCTTCGCCGGAAGCGCCAGGAGAAAGAGTTTCGCTCAGCTCGTGCTCGCTTTGCTCGTGGCGCTTGAGGACTTCCCGAGCCCGCTCGATGACGCTGCGCGGCAGACCCGCGAGGCGTGCAACCTCGATGCCATAGCTTTTGTCGGCGCTGCCGGGCTCAACGCGGCGCAGAAAAATGATTTCACTCGGCGTTTCTTTGACGGAGACGTGGACGTTTTTCACTCCCGAGAGCAGGTCCGCGAGTTCAGTGAGCTCATGATAGTGCGTAGCAAAAAGCGTGCGGGCGCGAGTGTGCTTCTGGAGATGTTCGACGACGGCCCACGCAATGGAGAGGCCGTCGAAGGTAGCGGTGCCGCGGCCGACTTCGTCGAGAAGGACGAGGCTGGAAGGTGTTGCGTAATTCAGGATCGCCGCGACTTCGCTCATCTCCACCAGAAAAGTGGAGCGCCCGCGCGCGAGATTGTCGCTGGCGCCGATGCGCGTGAAGATGCGGTCGGTGATGGGAAGCTTGGCCTGGCGCGCGGGAACGAACGAGCCCATCTGCGCCATCAGAATAATCAGCGCGGCTTGCCGCAGATAGGTGGACTTGCCGCCCATGTTCGGCCCGGTGATGAGAAGCAATTGCTGGCGGCCCGGTTCGAAGCATAGATCATTGGGGACAAAGCGCTCGCCGCGCTGCCGAAGAAGCTCTTCGATGACCGGATGGCGTCCGCCAATGATAAGCATCTCGCCAGTGGAATTGAATTCGGGGCAAATATAGCCGCGGTCGGCCGCAAGCTTGCCAAAAGCGGTGAGGACATCAAGCTGAGCCACGGCGGAAGCGGTGCGCCGCAGGCGCGCTGCCTTGGCGGCAACCGATGAGCGCACATCAATGAACAGTTGGCGCTCGATTTCGAGAATGCGTTCGTCCGCCGCGAGAATCTTGTGCTCGTATTCTTTTAGCTCCGGCGAGGTAAAGCGCTCGGCGTTGACCAGCGTTTGTTTCCGCTCGTAATCGGCTGGCGCGAGATGCAGGTTGGGCTTTGAGATTTCAATGTAGTAGCCAAAAATCTGGTTGAAGCGAATTTTAAGCGAGCCGATCCCGGTTCGTTTGCGCTCGCGCTCTTCCATTGCGGCGATGATTTGCTTGCTGTCCTTGCTCAACGTGCGCAACTCGTCAAGTTCGCCGTGATAGCCGCTCCGAATGATGCCCGGATCGGTGGCGAGGGCGGGAGGATCATCGGAAATGGCGCGCTCGAGGCGATCACGAACATCGGCGAGTTCATCGATTTCGTCGTGCAGGCGGCGAAGAAGCTCGCTGCCTCCGACGGGCGGGGGCGTGACAAAATTCTTCAAAACCGGGAGTTGGCCTAAAGATTTGCGCAAAGCCACAAGTTCCCGCGGAGTTGCAAGCCCCAGCGTGATGCGGCTGGTGAGACGTTCCAGATCGAGAATGCCGCGCAGCTCTTTGCGGATTTCACCGCGCACAACGGTCTGTTGAACCAAATGAGTCACTGCGGCGAGACGCGCTTCGATGGCATCGCGGTCAATCAGCGGCCGCAGCAGCCATGAGCGCAGCAGGCGCGCGCCCATACCCGTCACGGTAACGTCCAGCGCCGCGACTAAGGTTGTGGGACCTGACGAGCGGCTGCCCTCCTCTGAAAAAATAGGATTGAGCAACTCAAGATTGCGCACCGACACGGGATCAAGGACGAGCGTGTGGTGATGCTCGTAATAGCGGACGCGATCGAGATGGCCTAGGGCTTCGACGCTCGGGGCGTCGGGCTTTTCCCGGGCCTCGCCGGAGCGATCGCCGCGCGCTGCGTTTTCGCGCAAATAGTGAATAATGGCGCCGGCGGCGGAAAGCGCCAGCGAATGGTCATCCAGGCCAAAGCCAGTAAGCTCAGCAACTCCGAATTGTTCGCGAAGGATGCGCTCGCCGTAGTCCCGCTGAAAGGTCCAGTCCTCGAGTCGGGATTCGATGCCTCCGGTTCCTTCCAGAAGCGAAGTCTTGGCGGTTTCGAAAAGCTGCTGCGGACGGGGAAGCAAAGTCTCGCGCGGTCGCAGAAGCTGAAGCTCGTCACGAAGAGACTCCTCCGCGCGCGGACCGGAAAATTCGGTCGCCTGAAATTCGCCGGTCGAAAGATCAACAAACGCGAGGCCAATCGGTGAGCCGGACGGATGTGGCGCGACTGCGGCAAGAAAATTGTTCTCGCGAACGTCCAGCACACTGAGATCCGTGGCAGTACCGGGAGTAATAACACGCACAACTTCGCGGCGAACCAGTTTCTTGCCCGGGCCGGGCTGCTCCATCTGATCGCAGATGGCGATTTTGAATCCCGCGCGAATCAATCGCGCGAGATAACCCTCGGCAGCATGATAGGGAACGCCGCACATGGGAATCGGCTGGCCTTTTTCGCGATTGCGCGAGGTGAGTGTGATTTGCAGTTCGCGCGACGCGATCATGGCGTCTTCGTAAAAAAGTTCGTAGAAATCACCCAGGCGGAAAAGCAGCAGCGCGTGCGGGTAGCGCGTTTTGATCGTGTGGTACTGCTGCATCAAGGGTGTGGCAGGCTCGGACATTCGGAGGTTCTTACTTTTCAGTTTTAAGTGCTTGTTTCAGAAAACGCAAATCGAATTCTTCGATAGCCTGTTGAAATGTTTCTTGCTGAAAATCCACACGAAACCGAGCGGGGCGAGGTTGCATTTTGCCAAGAGCAAACGCAGAAGGCAACCGATCCAATTCCTAATTTGGTCAAGAGCGAATACCTAGCTGTGTCAGCAAAAATGCGTAATCCAAGGCAACTTCGCGAAGATAATCATAGCGGCCGGAGGCGCCCCCGTGGCCCGCGCCCATGTTGATTTTCACCAGCAACGCGTTCGCATCGGTTTTTAGCGTACGCAGCTTGGCCGCATATTTGGCGGGTTCCCAGTACATCACCTGGCTGTCGTTCAAAGCAGTTTTCAAAAGCATTGCTGGATAAGCTTTCCGCTCGAGATTGGTGTACGGACAATATTTCTTTATCGTGAAGTAGTCGTCGGCAATTCGTGGATTGCCCCACTCTTCGTATTCGCCAACGGTGAGCGGGAGAGAAGCGTCAAGCATGGTGTTCAAGACGTCCACAAACGGCACTTGACTGATGACCGCGTGAAAAAGGTCTGGACGCTGATTGGCAACCGCGCCCATCAGCAGCCCGCCCGCGCTACCGCCCTGAATGGCTAGCTGTTCCGGTGACGCGTAGCCCTGCGCAATCAGATGCTCGGCGCAGGCGACGAAATCGCTGAAAGTGTTTTGTTTTTGCTTCATGCGCCCGGCATCGTGCCACGGCTTTCCCAGTTCGCCCCCGCCGCGGACATGTGCAATGGCGAAGATCACCCCTCGATCAATAAAACTGAAGCGATTCGAATTGAAGTTGATGGGCATCGAGAGGCCATAGCTGCCGTACCCGTAAAGCAGCAGCGGAGAAGTCCCATCGCGCGGAGTGTCGCGGCGGTAGACGATCGAAATCGGAACGCGCGTGCCGTCAGACGCGGTGGCGTGCAGCCGCTCGCTCGAGTATTGGGAAGCGTCATAGCCACCAAGAACAGGCTGCTGTTTGCGAAGGATGCGCTCGCGCGTGTGTACGTCGTAGTCAAACAATGAGCGCGGAGTAACAAAGGATTCGTATTGAAATCGGACGTGGTCCGCGTCGAACTCGGGATTGTCGCCGAGCGACGCGTTGTAAGCAGGTTCCGAGAATTCGATGCGATGCGAAGCCACCAGAAAGCTTCCGGTATTCGCCAAATCTACGATGCGCAGATAAGGCAGCCCACCTTCCCGCTCGAAAAAGACGAGATGGTTTTTGAAAGCGGCCACGCCGGCAAGCATGACTTCGGGACGGTTCGGAACGACTTCACGCCAGGATTCCTGGCCAGGAGTTCGGACCGGCGCCGTTACAAGCCGAAAGGTACGCCCGCCGGAATTGGTTCGAATAAAAAATACTTCCTCGCCGGCGCCGGGCTGCGGCCCAGGATGGTGTTCCGCGTAATACTCGTGATGGTCCTCTCTCGGCGCCATCAATCGGAACTGGCCAAACGGATCATCCGCGCTCAGAAAACGAACCTCGCTGGTCGTATGGCTGGCCGAGGTGAGCAATAAATATCCGCCGCTCCTCGTGCGTTCGATTTCCACGTGAAAGCGCTCGTCGGTTTCCTCGTACAGCAAACGGTCCGGGTCCGTTGAGCCCAGAACATGCCGATAAAGACGGTACGAACGCTTGGTCGTTTCATCTTCGATGGTATAGAAGAGCGTTTTGTGATCGGACGCCCAGGCAACGCTGGTGACGCGCTCCACCCGCTCCGAGAGCAATTCGCCGTCGCGCAAGTCTCTCACCTGGAGCGTGTATTGCCGGTATCCCGTCATGTCCGTCGAATATGCGAGCAACCGGTTGTCGTCGCTGACCTCGAAAGCGTCGATCCCCAGAAAGCTGTGCTTTTCGGCGAGCTTGTTTAGGTCCAAAAGCAGCTCTTCGGCTGCACTTTCTTCATCTCGCAAGCGGTAGTAGTAGGGGTACTGCTTGCCCTCCTCGGTCCGAGTGAAATACAAATAGCCGCGCAGGCGATAAGGCACCGACAGATCTGTTTGCTGAATGCGGCCGAGCATTTCCCGGTAGAGCTTCTCCTGAAAACCCTCGGTCGGCTTAAGCACCGCATCGGTGTATGCGTTTTCCGCTTCGAGGTAAGCGAGCACTTCGGGGGATTCTTTGTGGCGAAGCCAGTCGTAATGGTCGACGCGGCGGTCGCCGTGAAGAACGTGCTCCACGGGTTCCCGGCGTGCGAGAGGCGGCGCAAGCGTTGAATCAGGTGTGGTTTCGTCAGAAACCGCTGGCGACAGCTTTTCAGAATCAGGGTTCACAAGTCTCTTTTGTGGCCAAAGATCCCCGTAGCGGTCCTTACGTGTTGCTTACGGGGTGGAGAGTCGCGCACAGAAATGGCGCGAATGCCTTCGTTCGTTATACTAACTGAAGCCGAACTTCGGCGAAAGTAACCGTCAAAACGTCAGGAATTGGTGTGGCGCGCGAAACGGAAATCAAACTGAAGATCGAAGATGTGAAGGCCCTCCAGCGTCTTTTGAAGAAGCTCGGCGCACAGCCGGTTAGCAATGGCTCCGGTCGGGTCCACGAGGAAAACGTCATCTTCGACACGCCGCAAGGCGGTTTGGCCAAGCATGGGCAACTGTTGAGAATCCGCACCGAGACTCCCGAAGGTGGCCACTCGAGAAAGTCCAAGCCGAAACCGCGAGTCGTTTTGACTTTCAAGCGGCCGGTCACGCGTCCGGCGGGGTCGGACGCGGAGCATCCAGACTTTGGCTCTCACAAAGTGCGCGAAGAAATCGAGATGGAAGTCACGGATGGCGAGACGCTGACCACCATCTTTGAAGGCCTGGGAATGAGCGGATGGTTCCGTTATGAGAAGTTCCGTACCACTTTTCGGCTTCCGGCGACGAAAGGATGGGCGCGCGGCTTGCTCATCGAATTAGACGAGACGCCCATTGGCACCTTTGTTGAGCTCGAAGGACCCGCCCCTGCGATCGATCGAGCCGCGGCGGAGCTGGGCTATTCCAAGCGCGACTACGTTTTAAAGAACTACCTCACCCTCTACGTCGAAGAATGCCGCCGGCGCGGCGAGCAGCCCACGCACATGCTTTTTTCCATTTGATGGCTCTCGCCCCGTAACTTCCCTGAAAAAAACTGCTGGAGAACGTGAATCTATACTTGACATTGCGATACACGCAGCTTATCAATGCGTTTGGGACCATAAGTGGTCACAAAGATGCACGGATCCTCTCAATGAGCACGAGCAACGAACTCGACCCGGGCCCTAAAAGCTGCGGAGAGCATGGTGCTCCTGACCTCGTTCATGGGCTGAGCATGCCGATGGAGTCGCTCAAGGTTCAGGCAAAGGCGCGACGCGTCGGGTGGGGAGGGTTCGCCGGCGGCTGAAGGTAAGTCCATTTTTGTCAGGCACTTGCCCGCCGCCGAGGTTCTTCGGTGAGCGGGTTTTTTGTTGCCCCGACGGGCCCTACCGGGGGCGGGGCGAGCTGATTTGCCGGGTTTTGGGTGACGGGCAGGAGGTGATCAGCAATGGAGCTATACGCCACGGAGTTGTTCGGCGTGAAAACCTACGATGCGCAGGGGAACTATGTGGGCCGCGTCCGCGAGTTCTTCATCGAGCCAGCCGAGGCCCCCAATCGCATCTCGCACTTTTTGCTATCGCGTGGGAGCTTTCAGCCGCTGGTGGCCAAGCACACTCAAATTGCGTCGGTGTCCGACAAAAAAATCCAGCTCAACGTGGGCGAAAAGGCGCTGGAGATCTATGAGCCCAACGAATCGTGGCTGGCGGTGCAGAAAGACCTTCTCGATCAGCAAATTATCGACACTCGCGGGCGAAAAGTGGTTCGCGTGAACGACCTGGACTTGGCCGAGCAGCGTTCGAACGGCAATGTCGAGCTGCGCTTGACGCAGGTGGACGTTGGCCTTCCCGGGGCCGTCCGGCGGCTTCTCCAAGGCGTGGTTCCGTCGGGGGTGGTTCGCAAGCTACAGAACCAGCTTCCACCGAGCACCATCCGCTGGGAATTCGTCAATTTGATTGAGCCGGACCCGCTGCGGCGCGTCAAGCTGCGCATTACCCACGAAAAACTCGAAGACCTGCATCCGGCCGACTTGGCGGACATCATGGAAGACCTATCGGCCACGGAGAGGCAGAGCATTATCGCTTCACTAGACGAGGAGACCGCCGCGGCCGTCCTGGGCGAATTGGACGCGAGACTGACGACCCAGATCGTCGAAGAGCTGGATCCGGAAAAGGCCGCCGACATCCTCGAGGAAATGGCTCCCGACGCAGCCGCCGATGTGCTGGCGGACTTGCCCAGAGAGACTTCCGAAGAACTCCTGGAAGAGATGCCTGGCCGGGAAGCAAACGAGGTCCGGGAATTGCTCCATTTTGACCCGGCCACGGCGGGAGGGATGATGAACACGGACTTTGTGTTCGTAAGTGAGTCCGCCACCAGGGACGAAGTGATGGAATGGCTTCGCAAGCAGGACCAGAATTTCGACCAACTGGACACGGTCGTTCTGCTGGATGACCAGGCCGAATATTCCGGCGCGGTTCCCGTCGTCCGAATGCTGCTGGCCGCCCCCGACGAGCGCCTGGGGGCGCTGAAAATGGAGCCGCAGGTCAGCCTCCCACCGGACGCACGCGAAAAGGAAGTGTTCGAGCTGTTCGACAAATACAACCTGCGCATGTTGACCGTGGTGGACAAAGAAAATCGGCCGATTGGCGCAATTACGGTGGACGACGTGGTTTCTCATCTGCTGAAGTAGAGAGGACGCCGCAAGCAAGGGAATGTTGACTCGAGAGACATTCAATGGCCGGTTGGCGATCTGGGCCGGACGATTTGACCATGTGCGATCCGCGACCCGCTCATTTCGCAAGCGCATCGCGCTGTTCTTCGCCATCGTGGGGCCCGGCCTCATCGTTTCCAACGTGGACAACGATGCGGGTGGGATCTACACCTACGCGCAATCGGGAGCGCAATTCGGAAACACGGTGCTCTGGTCTCTCATCCCCATGACCATCGCGCTCTACGTTTCCCTCGAAATGTGTTCGCGGCTCGGCGCTTATACGGGCAAAGGACTGTCGGATCTTATTCGTGAGGAGTTCGGCTTCCGGGTCACTTTCTTTCTGATGGCTGCCGTGCTCCTGGTGAATCTAGGCAACGTCATGGCCGAGTTCACCGGTGTATTCTGGGCCACCGATGTTTTTGGAATCAGCAAGTACATCTCCGTGCCGCTCTCCGCGCTTCTCGTGTGGGTCCTCGTCGTTCACGGGTCCGCAAAATGGGTCGAGCGGATTTTCCTTACCATTTGCATGGTCTATTTCTCTTATGTGATTTCCGCGGTCCTGGCGAAACCTGACTGGCTCATCGCGTTTTTGCACCTTCTGCCGCCGCACTTGGTTCGCTACCTACCTTCGATCAGGCCTTTTGTACAAGTGCCGAAATTCAACGCGGACTACGCCATCATCTTGGCCGGCCTGGTAGGTACGACGATTGCTCCCTGGCAGCATTTTTACCTGCAAGCCGCGGTGGTCGAGAAGCGCGTCGGGCCGCGCCAGTACTCGCATACTCGCAATGACGTGCTGGTGGGAAGCATCAGTTGCATGGTGATCGTATTCTTCATCATCGTTTGCACCGCAGCCACCCTGTACGTGCATGGGATTCATTACGTAGACAACGCGGGAACCGCGGCGCTCGCTCTCCAGCCTTTGGCAGGGCGCTGGGCCAGCGGGCTTTTTGCCATCGGACTGCTCAACGCTTCCATCTTTGCCGCGTCGATCCTGCCGCTCTCCACGTCCTACGTGATTTGCGAAGCGTTGGGCTTCGAGTCCGGGATCGACCGCAAATTTCGTGAGGCAAAGATATTCTACGGCTTGTACACCGCGCTGATCGTGCTTGGGGCGGGGCTGGTGCTGTTCCTTGGCTCGCACGCAAAAGCCATCCTTTTGTGGTCGCAGGTGCTGAACGGTTTTCTGCTTCCCGTTGTGCTGATCTTCCTTTTGATCCTGGTCAACCGGCGGGACCTGATGGGCAGCAAGGTTAATTCCCGGGGATTCAATTGGGTCGCCTGGATTTCCACCGTAGCCATGATTCTGCTAACGATCGCGGTTGTCTATTCCTCGCTTCGCGAAATGCATCAGTAGGGTTCGGGGCCGGATATCCCGTTGCATAGTCTTTGCACCGTATGTTAACTTTGCGGCGTAAAGGAATTCACAAGAAAAACCGTCCGCAGACAACTTCGTGTCGCAAACCATAGCCCATAAAACGCTCGATGGCCCCGCCTTGGAGTCTCTGGGTCCCGTCACTTCCGAGGAGGCGCGGCTTCTCGAGAAGTTGGATTTGACGCGGTTGCCGAGACACGTTGCCGTCATCATGGACGGCAATGGGCGCTGGGCGCAGAAAAGGCACTTGCCCCGAATCGCGGGCCACCGCCAAGGCACACAATCGGCCCGCACCACGATTGAAACGTGCGCACGTCTCAAAATCGAAGCGCTGACGCTGTACGCGTTTTCCGTGGAAAACTGGCGCCGCCCAAAAACCGAAATCGACTTCCTCATGCAGCTCCTCCGCGAATACCTGAAAAAAGAAATGCCGCTGCTCCAGAAAAACGCAATTCGCATGCGCTTCCTGGGCCGGATTCATGAGCTGCCCGCGGCGGTCCAGAAAGACGTCCGCGAAGCCATGGAGAAAACGGCAGGGAACAAGGGCATGGTGCTTTGCGTCGCGCTGAATTATGGCGGGCGCGCGGAAATTGTCGACGCCTTGAATGCGGTTCTCCGGGAGCAAAATGGGAGCGCGGCGCCGTCACAAGTCACCGAGGAACGTATTTCGCGCCACCTGTATACCGAAGGTCTGCCGGACCCGGACCTTTTGATTCGAACGAGCGGCGAAATGCGCGTGAGCAATTTTCTGCTTTGGCAAATCGCCTATGCGGAGATTTTCGTCACCGAAACCCTATGGCCGGACTTCAACCGCGCCCGCCTGCTCGAAGCGCTGGTGGAATTTCAAAAGCGCGAGCGCCGCTACGGCGGCATTCGCGAAGGCCACCCCAACACCGAAAAGCCCGCCCGCGTCGCCGGCGAATAGCCTCGATTCCCATTTTCAAAGGGACAGCATCTCCCCTTTTGCCGGATCCTCCTTTTTTGTCGAAGAGCTAAAACCAAAAACTTCCCCTCGCAACGTGATTTTTTCCATTCATTATGATGAGATTAAGCCTGGGCATTCCGAGGGGATTCCTCTTTCATGACCTGGAAACGTGTGGCGACAGCCGCGGTGCTGATTCCTCTTGCTGTGGGCATTGTATTGTGGGGCTCCACGGCGATTGTCGCGATCGCCGTTGCGTTGATTACTCTGCTCGCGCTCTTCGAGTATTTCGCGCTGGGCGAAGCCATTGGCCACCGCGCGTACCGTTATTGGACGGGAACCTGCGCGCTGCTCTTGATTTACGCCCAGTGGCGAGCCGTATCCGAGCCGGCGTACAAGCTGTCGCGAGAAATCATCGCGCACCAACACCGTGCGTGGCTGGCGGCAGGGGCCCTGCCGCTGGACGCCGTCTTCTTTTTATTTGTTCTGGGCATCGCCGCGCTCACGTTGGCAACCCGGCGCCCTTTGGTCGAAGTGCTTCCCGCCGCCGGGATCAGCGCCAGCGGCTTCATGCTGGTCGCATTTCCACTGTCGTTTGCCATTCCTCTCCACGGAAGCGCACAAGGTCCAACCCTGCTGCTATTCGCAATGGTCATCGTATGGGTAAGCGACACAGCCGCGTATTTTGCGGGCCGATCGGTTGGCAAGCATCCGTTTGCCCCAAAGCTGAGTCCCAACAAAACCTGGGAGGGCGCCGCCGCTGGATTCCTGGCCTCCTTGGCGGTTGCCTTCACATTCATGCCTTGGGTGAACGTGCCGCTCGTCGATTTGCTGGCGATGGCCGCCGTCGGAAACACCGCCGGTCAGGTAGGCGACCTGCTGGAATCGGGCTACAAGCGAAGCGCCGGAATCAAGGATTCTGGCAGCTTACTGCCTGGCCATGGGGGCCTGCTCGACCGAATCGACGCGCTTATCCTGGCGATTCCGGTTGTCTGGTACTATTGGATTCTGATCTATTCGCCGCGCTCGTAAATCGGCGCAGGCAGACTCTCCAAGTTCTCGAAAAGGGAAGCAAGACTTCGTGAAGCAGATTTCCATCCTGGGCTCGACAGGTTCGATCGGCCGGCAGTGTCTTTCGGTGGTGGAAGCATTGCCCGGCAGTTTTGGTGTGGTCGCGCTGGCCGCCGGTGCCAACCTCGAAGAGCTCCTCGGCCAGATTGAACGCCACCATCCGGAGGTGGTGTCGGTAGCGGATGCGCAACGCGCCGACCAGCTTGCGCAATTGCTTCGCGACAAAACTGTCTCACGCAAACCTGAAATCCATCACGGTCGCGAAGGCATGGTCGCGGCTGGCACACACGCGAGAGCCGAAATTGTAGTGTCTGCTGCCGTCGGCGTCGTCGGCCTCGAATCCACTTACGAAGCGGTCAAGCTGGGAAAGACCGTCGCGCTTTCCAACAAAGAAGTACTCGTTGCAGCCGGCGAACTAGTGATGGCCGCCGCCAAAAAAGCGCAGCGCGAACTTCTCCCCGTGGACAGCGAACACAACGCGCTGCATCAATGCTTGCGCGGCGGAACTCACGGCGAAGTGCGCCGCCTCATTCTGACCGCATCCGGCGGACCGTTCCGCAAGACTCCACTTGCGCAACTGGCGAGCGTCACGCCCGAACAAGCGCTGGCACATCCCAACTGGCGCATGGGCCATCGCATCACCATCGACTCCGCGACGATGATGAACAAGGGGTTCGAAGTCATCGAGGCGCACTGGCTATTCGACGTTCTGGCGGATCAAATCGAGGTTGTCGTCCATCCCCAATCCACGGTTCACTCGATGGTCGAATTTGTGGACGGCTCCATCCTCGCGCAACTAGGCCCCACCGATATGCGCATGCCCATCCAATATGCGTTAACCTATCCAGAGCGGGTCGCATCCAACAACCAAGTGGCACTCGACTGGAGCAAACTCAAGCGGCTGGATTTTGAGAAGGCTTCGACGCGGCGCTTCCCGTGCCTCCGCCTGGCGCGCGAAGCGATGAAGAAAGGCGGGGCTTATCCCTGTGCTTTGAATGCCGCCGATGAAATTGCGGTTTCGGCGTTTTTGGAGCGGCGACTCCCGTTCTTGGGGATTCCCGAAGTGATCGAGGGCGTGCTGGCGCGCACTCCGCGCGTGCGGTTCGAAAAAATGGAAGACGTGCTTACGGCGGATGCCGAGGCCCGTCGAATGGCCCAGGACGAAGTAGCCAGGATTGCAGGCGGAGTCACAGCGCAAGTCCATAGCGCATAAGGTGTCTTGAACTAGGGGGCGGTTTCGCGGCTCTTGCCTCCCGGTGTTTTTTTGCCGGCGGCGTCCGGTGACCGGCTGAATAGGAAAGCAGAGGTTTTGTCGGAAGAATGAACACGATTATCGGTTTCGTCCTCGTGCTCGGGGTTCTGATCCTGGTGCATGAATGGGGGCACTTCATCGTGGCGCGCTTGTTCGGCGTGCGCGTGGACGTTTTTTCCATCGGGTTTGGCCCGCGGCTGTTTGGATGGAAGCGCGGCGCGACGGATTATCGCGTCAGCGCGGTCCCGCTCGGCGGTTACGTGCGCATGGCCGGACAGGATCCCAGCGAAATCGATTCGAGCGATCAAGCCTCAAAACCAACCGGCGCCCCGGACGAACTGATGAGCAAAAAGCGCTGGCAACGCGCGCTCATCTCTCTTGCCGGCCCCCTGGTGAATCTACTTTTCCCCGTTGTTTTGCTCACCGGCTATTTCGTGGTAAAGGGCAGTCCACACGCAAAGTACCTGGACGACCCGCTGGTGATTCTGAGCCTGCCCAAGGATTCGCCGCTGTCCAAATTGGGAGCCGAACCGGGAGACCGCATCGTGTCTCTGGACGGTGTAGAGTCGCCCACATGGGCCGCCGTGGAGGACGCGTTCAGCAAAGGGGGGCCGGCCAACAGAGAGTTTCGAGTCCGCTTCGAGCACAACGGCGAAGTTCGCCAAGCGCAGGTGAGCTCGGCGGGTATGCAAATTCCGCAGCTGCTTTTTGGCGATCCGCCGAATCGTGCCCTTGTTGGCATGGCGGAGAGAGACAAACCCGCGTATCGCGCTGGGCTCCGGCGAGACGACGTTATCGTGGCTGTAAATGGGAAGCCCGTCAACACCTGGCTGCAAATGGTTTCCGCGATTCAGACTTCCGGCGGCAAACCGATGCAGGTTGATGTGCTTCGCAACAAAAAGCCCCTTTCTTTCACCGTGATCCCAGCCTGGGACAAGAACAACCGGGGAGAGAGCACCTGGATGATCGGCATCGCCCCTGGTCAGGAGTTCTCCTTCCGCAAGGTCGGCGTTTGGCAATCCGTGACGGCGGCGACCGATTATACGGTGAGCGGCACGTGGCAGGTGATTGACATCGTCGGCAAACTGGTCACGCGCAAGGTGGCGGTAAGGGAGCTCCAAAGCGTCATCGGAATCGCCTCGGAGGCTGGCCAAGCCGTTCAAGAGGGGACGTTTGCCGTCATTTCCTTTATGACCATTCTCAGCTTGAACCTGGGCATTCTCAATCTTCTGCCGATTCCAATCCTCGATGGCGGAAACATTTTGCTGCTTACGATGGAAGGCATCCGGCGGCGCGACTTCAGCATGGCCTTCAAGGAAAAGTTTATCCAGGTGGGCCTGGTCTTTCTGCTGATCCTTTTTGCTTACGTGATGTACAACGACGTGATGCGATATTTGCCGTTTCGCTCTTGAAGGGCTCTGGTTTCGTTCACCATGACCCCGCCTTTGCTTAGCTCCAGATAAGGTTCCTTGCGCTCGGAATGACAAGCCAGAGGACCCGCCTCGTTCTCCGTCCGGTTCGGAAGCCGCTTCTCGTTCGCAGCGCCGACCTGTTAGACTGACGCAGTATGGCGTCTGGTGCATCGCATCGAGTTTCCAGCGGAGAGCGTCTGAATACCGCGGAAACCACGGGGAAACTCCAGCAAGCCGCGGCCTCGCGCGGCATTCGCATGACACGCCAACGCCGCGTCATCCTGCAAGTTATGGATGACGCCGAGCAGCACCTCGACGTAGACCAAATCCTCGAGCGCGCGCAAAAAATTGACTCGGGCGTACACCTCGTCACGGTCTATCGCACGATTGACCTGCTGAAAAAAGAAGGCCTGATTGACGAACTGGATTTACTCCACCTGCGGGGCGACCGTCACTATTACGAAACGCACGGACCGCGCGACCACATCCACGTCGCCTGCCTGCGGTGCGGCAAGGTGCGCGAATTTGAGAGCAATCTTTACGAACAACTGAAGAACCAGATCGCCCGCGACTTTCACATGAAAGTCACGGTGTCCCGCACCGAAGTCGGCGGCTATTGTGCGGAGTGCCTGCAAGAGATGAATTCGTAACCTGGAGTCCATCCTGCCATCGAAGGCCCTAAGCCCTCAGGAGGCCGGGACCAAGCACGAAAAATGTTCGCTTCAAGGGCCAAAGCGCGATTGCCAAGAAAGCTCGCGCCTCCGAAAATAAGTGAGGCTCCTGACTTATCCTTCGTGCGCGGGCAAGATTTCCCGTGCCTGTATTTCATACTTAAAATTGTCAGGGTCGAGAGCGTCGAGGCGACCGTCGGCTGTTTCCGCTTGCGGATACATCAAGAATCCAACAGGTCCGCTTTTTGCGCCGGGAAGGGAAACATCGTGGGCGAAGTTGTAGGCCATCCAGTTCATTTCCCACGACCCGAATAAGCGGGCGCGGGCTTTCTTTACCATGTCGTCGTCGAGTGGACGATTCCCGGGCGGTTCTTCCAGCACCACCTTTCGGACGTCGGCCGGATCGACAGGGACCCATCCGTAGCCCTTCAAGTGAACCTCGGCTCGGCAGTGTTGGGCTTTCGTTACGTTTGGAGTTGCGGGTCCAAGACTCTTGTAACCGAGTTCCGACTTGGCGACCCGGATGCCATAGACGTCGCGAGCCGGGAGGCCAGAGGCGCGAGCGAGGCCGACATAAAGCGCATTGAGGTCCGCGCACTTACCTCCCAGATCTTTGCTCTGCAACATGAAGAGAATGTCGCCGGCGCCGCAGCCGCGCACCTTCGGATCGCGAAACGTGTTTTCCACAATCCACTCGTAGATCGCGCGCGCCTTTTCGACGTCCGTTTTGCTTCCGGCGGTGGCCGCCTTCGCGGTGGTTTTGACAATCCCGTCCGTGGGTATGAGTTTTGTGGGCCGCAAATAGTACGCGAGCTCAGCGGGATTGTCTCTTCCCGCCGCGTTCGGTCTGGAAAAGTCGACGGCAAAGTCCTTGGTCTCGATTCGGCTGGTGAGGGTCACCACCGGCTTTGCCCCGGCCGGAAACTCCGCCATGACGATTCCCAGCCCATCGCTCTTGCTTGCGACCAGCTTGGCCGCGCCCCCTTCCGCATGAAAATCATTCGCAAGAGTTCTTTGAAACGGCGTTGTTCCAAGGAGCGCAGCAGGCAGCCATACTCGTGTGGAACCGGAAGGTTTCAGAACTTCGGCGCGAGTGGTTACTTCAAACGTGCGCCAACCGGGTGCGGGTTCCTGGGCTACTGTCTGATCCATATGAAGAAGCGACGCGCTTACGGCAGCCCCGCTCGCATAAGTCAGAAACTCACGACGGTTCATTACACCCTCCTCCAGAGAGAAATTACGCCTGCGGTCTGGCCAGCGCGCATTTACGGCGGTAGCTCTGACCCAGCGTCAGATAATACCGCAGTTTGGATTCACCAAGGTCAATACCGGGTACAACGCCGTGAGCGTTTTTCCTGCCGAAGTCGGTGGGTAACGGCGGCGGAGTTCTTGCGATGGTTCCCCTGGGTCACGCGGACTCGGCGCAAGATTTCGGGCTGGCGAACATCGAGCAACCGCCCGGTGATCAACAGGCGGTTTCTTTGCGCTGGCTCGATAAGAACAACGATCTGCCACGCAACATGATGAAAAATTCAGCGGAGCCTGCGAGCGGGGCGCTCAATACTCAGTAAGCGCGAGACGGTAGGCCCTGTCAAGTCAGGTTTTTAGCTGAAAAAGTTCTGCGTAATGCCGCTTCCGGTTTCATGGCAACTCCCGCCAGGTGCATTACCGAGTGGAAGGCGCGGGGGATTCGGCGGTGGCGATGGAGCGGCCAATCCAGGCGAAAATGAACAGGGTGAGGCCGCCGATCCATGCGCCAACGCTGAATGTTCGCGAAAAATAATGGGCGGTCAAGACGCCGGCGGCCGTCAGAATCCCCGCGAGGAACAGGAACATGCGCATCCCGTAGAGAGTAGCGAAGGGCAGGTAGTGTGCCCCCACCAGGACCAGCAGGGCCGGAAAAAACAGGTTCAAGTCGTAGAGGCTCACGGGCACAAGAAGCAGCATCGAAAACGGCAGCACGAAGGCGACCTGCATCCCGAGGCTGTGGAACGAATTCTCTCGGCTCACGCGCACGGGCCGGCCCGACAAGCGCAGCAGCATTTGCACGAGCGGAAAGATGAAAAATCCGCCGATGACGGCGGTCAGAATCGAGGCTTTTGGAGTGACCCATGTGCCTAGCGCCGCGGCCGCCAGCCAAATGACGGACGAGACCAGCTGTCCCCAAAAGCCGCCAATGTACACAGAGCGATTTTCGCGTTGCGCATCCTCAATGTGCATGCAAACCTCCGAAACGGGTGGCGTCGCGGCTGGTTACATTAGCACAGCACACCGCGGCACTCACGAACGCACATGGGTGTGGCACGCTCATTGGGCGGCGCATTTCTTCCGATCGTGCCGCTTGGGGAACTGGCTTCACATCCTTCGCCGTTCTTAAGACATGCGAGCGCCAGCGTATCCTAAGCTCCCTCTCGCGACGTCTATGAAATAAATGAGGCGCACACACAAGCCGAACAGCCTAGGGAGTACGCAGCAATTGCGTGTGCGGCAAGGTGGAGAACATGACCAACCGTTTGAGAGTAGCTTCCGTTTGTGTAGCTCTGGCGATGTCGCTGACTTGCGGCTACAGGTGCGCGGCGCAGAAATTCAAACCCGTGCCCCCTGCACCGGTTCCTTCGCGAATCATTGCGGCGAAGAAAGTTTTCATCGCCAACGGCGGGGGAGATGAATCCGTTTTTGATTGGCCTCAATACAGCGGTGGACCTAACCGCTTGTATGACGAGCTCTATGCAGCCCTGAAATCATGGGGGCGCTACGAACTGGCAAGCACTCCCGGAGAGGCGGAGTTGGTATTCGAGATACGCCTGACGAATTTCCAGCCCCATCGATCAGAACCTTTGGGAGAGCAAAACGTTCAGTACGATTCGCAATTTCGGCTGACCATTCGGGACGTCCAAACCCACGAAACCTTGTGGGGATTGACCGAACACGCCCAGACCGCCATCCTTCAAGGGAACCGCGACAAAAACTTCGAAGTGGCGTTGGGGAGAATCCTCGCGGAACTGAAAAGAATCGGTGGTCCAGCGCAGGTTGCCGCGAAGCGCTAGAAACAGAATATTCAGGCTAATAGACCAAACTCCCGATCGGCGAGCCTACCGGTGAAAGGCGTACCCAGAGCCTGGGTACACTCATCCAATCCCGGCAGGAGGGCGTTGAAGAATGCATCACGTGCGGCAGGAGAATTTGCCTTTTGTTGGTAGTTCCTTCGAATTTCGCGGAGTGGAGCAGGGCGACACCGGCGTTTCGGTGTTCCTGTTCTATGGCAAGCCAGGTTCTGAGGGGAAACCCGGTGCAGGGCCAGGGCCGCACCGGCATCCTTATGATGAGATTCAGTTCATCCGGGAAGGCCGCGGAGTGTGGACGGTCGACGGCAAGACCTTCGAAGGCGGCGCGGGAGACATCTTCATCATCAAAGCCGGGGAAGTCCACAGCTTCAAGGCCATTGGCGATTCACCGCTGGTGCAATTTGACATTCACCTCAGTCCCCGCTTCATCCAGGAGAATTTGTAGCGGTTCGCGGTGGTTCGGGCATCAACGCCCTCAAAGTCTCCACCAATTTCGACAGCCCGTCTTGTTTCGCAATGACCGCATCGAACGCGGTTGCTTGAGACTCCTGGCTTCCTAACTCGACCGAACTGAAACCGACAACCTTGACATGGGGCAGTTTGCTGCGCAGGAGCGACGCCATCTCCACGCTGTCGGATATAGGCGCCCGCAGGTGCAGGAGGATCAGGTCGCAGCGACGTTCCGTCGCTTTTTGGATCGCGGACGCGCCATCGTCTACCGTGCCGCACACTTCGTAGGCGGTTGTCGCCTCGATGAAATCCCGAATGGCGCCGCGCACGGCGGCGCTCTCATCCACAACGAGCAGTCAGGGCCGGCGCGCGCTGGTCATAAGCGCGAAAAATTACTACGGTTGCTCGCCAAAGACAATACGGAAATGAGCATTTTTTCGCAGCGATGTACGTGCATGCAAACATCGTGGCGTCACGGCACTCGGCCTGTCCTGTCCGCGCAGCCAACGAAGGGCCGGGCGTGCCGCACCTACCGTACAGCCTCCCACAGGCGCCCACGCCGCCTTGTCGGCCTGGCCCAAGCGCTCCATTTCATGGACCCATATACGACGGATATATGGTCATATCCACTTTAGCGCCTGTCACCCCCTCAAAGGCGCTAGGCTTTCGCCGGGATGGTGGCGGGCTTGGAAAGCTTAAACGTCAGCCGCGTCCTGGCGGAGAGGGTGGAATTGTCTTTCTTGTGTTTTCGATTGCTGTTTTTGGGTTGGTCCTTATCAGAGGGCCGTCGCGAGTTGGTAGCCAAGTCGCAGTAGACTCCATCGACGACGACGGACGCGAGAACCACCTTTAGTTCGTGTTTCTTTACCTCGAGGATGCGGCCTTTGACTTCCGTGCCACGAGGAAGTACGGTCTTTCCGTCTACTTTGACGGACCTCGCAAGGCTGGCCTCGAAAGAATCACCCCAGTGATTCTTGTCACTGGCGAGGGTCTGGTCGACGGTTGCGGTGATCTTTGTGCCTTTGGGCAAAGTGACGAGGCGGAGTGGTTGCGTCGGGCGGGCAGGGTCAGCCGCGTTGCTGGCAGTCGCGGCTTGGGAGGAATCTCCAGCAGCTTGCGCGGGCTGGCTCGCGCAAACCACGGCAGTCAAGAAGCCCAAAGCCGCGGCCGTAAGCGATAGTTTGCGATAGAGCTGAGAATCGAACATTTCATACCTCCTGGTGGACGTGTAAGAGAGATGCGAGGAGGTGGATGGGCAAACCCCTTCGCCGATCGTGCTGGGAAGTCAATCTATATTGCTGGGTAGGATGACTGGCCCAACGAATGTAATGATTTGCGGTTAGCAAGTCAATCTCCTTTGCGCCATCCTCCTTTGCGCCATAAACCTCCTTATTCACGATTGCAAAAAATGTCCCTCGCGTTGTAGGCTCCATTTCCCTGTGTGTATTTCTCTTGGTTCCGGTTTCTCAGGCTTCATGACCGTAACTTGCCGAACGGAGGCCCGCCCATGCTCAGCGAAAGACAGTTGCGCTTTTTTCTGATTTCCTCTTTGGAAATGTTGCGAGCACACGATGCGAAGCTCAATTCCATCATGGTTGAAATCGCGGCCGTGAGAGACGCCTTAAACGAGATTGGTCCGAGGTACAACGAAGTTCTTGCCCGTCACCGAAAAAAGAATGAGGAAGAAGTGCAGCTTGCCATTGACGGCCAATTGCAACGATTCGACGAGTTAATCCACCAATTGAAAGCTTCTTAGCCATGAGCGCATTTTGCTGCGCTGCCCGCCCTGGGGTAACTCACGCCCCCTGGGGGTGATGCACCCGAGCGCAAATCCAGGTATTCACCGGATTGAAGGGTTAAGGTTCGTGCCTCAACTATTGGCCCTGGTATTCGCGTGACAGGGGGGTGAAGCTTCTTCGGTTTAGCCTCCTGCGTTTGGGGAGAGGATCCCGAGGAGAAGTCACCCCCCGTCTCCTGAACGTCCTCGGCAGGCAATCTCTCCCTGCAAGCAGTCGACTTTTGGAGTTCCCCAATGCTCAAGCAGAACTGCGTCGTAAAGTACATGGATACGTTTGGGATCGAGCATGCTGTAAAAGTTGAGGCGGAAACATTGTTTGAAGCCGCAATCCGTGGGCTGCAGCGGCTCGATTCCAGTTTCGGGGCCGCTTTGTGGGATCGCATGTCGATCACCATTGAGATCTCCGCGGAGCCTACCACGTATGCGGCCATGGTCCAGAAGTTGAAACCGTGGATTCAATCGGAGATAAGTCGTCCACAAGCAAGTCGTGCACAAAAGGAAGTAAGCCCTCCGCGTTTTCCGCTGCCTTCAAGAAATGGCGCAAAAAATTCAAGACATGATTCGGGCAAAATGCGCCGCAGCCTTTGACAGGCTCGGTCGAGACAGTGGGCCACGAGAGAAACCCTCCGGCCCTTTTAAGGGAAACGCCCCAACCCACATCGGGTTTTCATCGGATTGCCTCTCTTCGGAATCGCACGCACCATAGCGGCAAGTCGGGGGTTTCGCCAAAAGGAAAGCGGAATACGAGATCTACAGAACATCCGCGAATTGCCACGAGCCAAATCAGTTGGACACCCGACCGGATCAGTCCTAGGTAGACCCTGACCAGCGAAGGGCCGGTAAGGCATGTTTAGGGACAAAACCGGCAGGAAAGAAAAAAGACTCCCAGTGATGATCCCCGTGACTCTCGAGCCCGTATGGCCTGAGAGCACCGAAAAACGCGAAAGAACTTATACCGACAACATCAGTGCGCGCGGCGCTCGCGTCCGCGCTACTTGTACGTGGCAACCTGGCGAAGAAGCGGAGATTGCTCCTTTGAAGGGAGAACCGCCGATGCGCGGCGAAGTCGTCTATTGCCAGAAGCTTCCCCATGGCAGCTTCTTCATCGGTCTCCGATTCGAGAGTCACATTCCCTGGTCCATTTTGCAGCGGTACAACAACATTCTGATGGTGAGCGTATTCTGAGCAATCTGCCAGCAACATTGCTGCTAAATCGCCGACTGTCTTGGTCGCCGGCATAGGAAAAGGCATAGGGGTCATCGGCCGCAGGAAGCTGGGCATCTCGCACCTCCACGCGAAGTCACCGATTTCCCCAAACCCGCGCCTCCGACTTTGTAAAGACCTCGCCGCCATAAAAGTACCGCCTTGGTTCCGCTGATACGATTCGAGATGACAGGTGTGGGTAGTTGCCGCTCCAAGCAGGAAGTCCACAAAGCTGCCCAGCTGTAACTACTGACAGTTATTTCGGCTCCACGCTTCGATAAGAGTGTTCAACTTCAACCAATCATTGTGCATTTCCTATGAACGATCCGGCCCGTTCCGTCACTATGCGTGGATGAATGGTTGGGAAATAACATGAACTTGCCACAAGGAGCCCCGTGGGACTACAAATCTCAATTCGGGAAGCCGGAGACGTCATTATATTGGACCTTCAAGGAAGATCGACCATCGACGGCGGTGAAAGCCGGTCGCTTGACAGCAGAATGCAAGGATTGATCGCCATCGGTGTACGCAAGATGCTGCTGAATCTAACGGACCTGACGCAGGTTGACAGCACCGGACTCGGCATCATCGTTAAAACTTACGTTTCTCTCAGAGACCAAGGCGGAGCCCTGAAATTGCTCTGTCCAGTTGGCCGCGTGCTGGAGGTGCTGAAGGTAACGCGGCTCCTAGAAGCAATCCCTTCCTTTGAGGAAGAGACCCAAGCCCTGGCCAGTTTTCGGCCTCTGAGCCGCTTCGCGCGGCCGTGAATTGCAGAAAGCGGGCCCGCTCGCAGGTGGATATGGTCGGCGGGCGATTTTCGCTAGCCATTCCTCAGGGTTTTTGGGTGGCTCTTGCGTCGGCTTCTTTCTTTGCCTCGGCGTTCATCTTCTTGGCTTCTTTTTTCTCTACGCCTAGTTTTTCCAATGCCGCGACAACGTGGTTTTTCGTGCCGGCAATCTTTTGCGCCAGGCCGGCGGGATCCATCTCAATCTTGCGGTCTTTCAGAGCCCTGGAGAGATTCTCAATCCGATAGAAATCGTAAACCGTGAGGCCGGGGATGGCTTGCTTGGCAAGCTCATACTGCTTCTGCTCGTCGGGGTTCAGCGCCGTGGACGCATCAAGGGCATACGCCGCGCCGCCTGTGCTTCCCCGCGGACGCAACACCGAAGGATTATTGGGAGACCCCGCGACTCGCCCCGGGGTGCGAGGCGGAGTGCTCTGCGCCATAGCCGGCAGACCGGCGGCGATGAAAAGGGCGATGAAAAGAAGGATTCCCGACATCGATTTCATTTGCATCCTCCTAATCTTTCAACACCGACGCGGGCGCTTTCTCACGCTTCGGCTTCAGGCTCCCAAAGTAGCTGAGCTGAAGGAACGGGCTGAGTTTCGGAGCGTAAGGAGTCAAACCTCCCGCAGCGCCGAACCGCAAGCCCCATTCCTGATTTTTCCCCAATGCAACATCGAAGGCAAACAACGCAGACGCGGACGAAGGCCCTAGTTTGGAGGAAGACTGAAGATCGGTTTCTCCTTCCACGGCCCACCTACCCTTCGCGTCCAGGTAACGCTGAAGGTTTGCTGTGAACAATGCGCTCTGCGTGCTGCCGCCGGAGGAGAGGTTTGCCGAAACGGCCCCGGCGTTTACAAAAAAGTTCCCATGTGCCAAGGGATGGTTGTAGGTTGCCTTGAATTGATGAACCAATTCCTTGCTTTCCAGAGTCCCCGGGACTGGCACGGTGGAGAGGTAGTCGATGGTGATTGCCGGATTTTTCCTCGCGCGGCACTCGCCGGGTTTGACGGGTTGATGGTGAGAAGTCCAAAGCGTCAGGTGCCCCTCAAATCCCAGGTCGCCCGTGCCGCTCGTTATGCCGGCGGCGCTGTGATTTGCCACAAAAGTGTCGTCGTCAACGCCAACGGCCACTCGGCACCAGGGCCTGTAAACAAAGGACGCAGGTCCGACAAACCCGGGGAAGATGGTCCGTTTCCTGTCACCAGACGAGTAGCTGACGCCATACGTCGCGGCGAAGTCGCCCGCATTGATTTGAGCCAGCAGGGTTGTGCCAGAGCCGAGCGCAAGGGCACTCGCGAGGAGAAAAACACGCAGGTTCATAGCGCCTCACAAAAGCATGGCGCCGGGCTTTCCGAATCCTACGATAAATCCTTGAACGGCACGAGCCTCATTTTACGGCGGCGGCCACAACGCGAGTTGGATTGGGCGACGTGCCAGAGGGTGGAGATGACCAGGCGATTGCTACCGACGCGATACCGGATGGAATACGGGAGCGCCTCCGATGATCGGTTCACGAATGTCCAACTGCAAACGGCGAACGGTCAACCTCTTGTTGTGGCAGGCTGCCGGATCGATCGAAAACGCCGCAAACGGGAAAAGAATTTGTCGGCGGAGGCAATGTCGCGGGCGATTTGCACGCGGAGTTCTTCGGGGCCGGCGAATTTCTTTTCATCGCGAATGCGCTCCCAGAAGCGCACCTCGATGTGTTTCGGGGAAGGAAATGTAGCACCGGGCTTTAGCCCGTCCCCTTCCGACGCAGGCGCGGAGACCGACGCCACGTCCAAAACGTGGGTCTCGATACTGAGCGCGGAGCCATTGAACGTGGGGCGCATGCCGATGTTGGTGACCGAGCGGCGGCTGCATTGCTCTCCTTCAAGCAGCGTGCGCGTGATGAAGACGCCGCGGTGGGGAAGCAGGCTCTGTTCGGGAGCGAGGTTTAGCGTGGGGAAGGTAAAGCGCCGGCCGGTGCCCGTGCCGGAAACGACTTCACCGGTGAGGATGAAGGGGCGTCCGAGCAGTCGCGCGGCGCGAGAAACATCCCCATCGGCAATTTCTTTGCGAATGAGCGTGCTCGAAACCACTTCGCCTCGACAAATCACCGGTGGGAGAACGACGACTTCGAAGCCGTGTTCGGCGCCCAATTTTCGTAGCAGATTTACGTCGCCGGCTTGTTTGTGGCCGAAACGGAAATTTTCTCCAACGAAGAGCGCGCGAATGCGCAAGTTGCGCAAGAGAATCTGCTGGACAAATTCTTCGGGCGTGAGGCGTGACAATTCTAAGGTGAAAGGAAGAACGACCGCAGCTTCGAGTCCGAGTGCGCTGAACCCCGCGATCCGCTGCGTAATGGTTGAAATTTGCGGCGGCGCGGTTTCCGGGCGCAGAACTTTGCGCGGCGACGGATCGAAGGTCAGGGCGGTCGGCACGGCGTCGAGGGAGCGAGCGCGCTCGGCGACCGAGCGCAGGATCGCTTGATGGCCGAGATGGATGCCATCGAAGCTTCCAATCGCGAGGACGCTGCTTTGGTCAAACGTTCCATAGCGCGAATGCCACGCTTCAGCGGACGTGAAGGTGGAAAAGCGCGGAGGCTGCAAGGCTGCAGCGGAGATCTTTGTGCCTGAAACTCTGCGCGCATCGCCGGCCTGATCCTGGGCGTCCACGCGCACCTCGAATTGCAAACCGTCGTAAGCGAGTTGCACGTGAGGAAAGCCCATTTTCGCGAGACGTTCGTTGGTTCCTGCGTGTGGCAAGTCGTGCGCAATATGTGTGAACCACGCGCGGCGAGGTTTAAGCTTTTCGATGAGCGCCAGCGCGGAATCCACCGTCTGGTGCATGGGATGGGGAATGTCGCGCAGCGCATCGAGAATCAATTCGTCGAGCCCTTCAAGAAGCGCCATCGAGGAATCGGACAGGGTGCTGAAATCGGTCAGATAAGCCGCGCGCCCAAAGCGAAACCCGAGCACTTTCATATCGCCATGAAGCAGCGGCACCGGAACAAAGGGAATTCCAAGCAATTCGAATGGACGATCGTCAATGGGGTTCAACGTAACGCTCGGCACCGTGCTGAGTGTTGGCTTGTCGTCGAAAACGTACGCGAAAATGCGACGGATGATTCGAAACGTCTCTTCGTTGCTGTAGACGGGAAGCGCCGCGCGCTGGCGAATATTGTATGGCCTTATATCGTCAAATCCCAAAACGTGGTCGGCGTGGCCGTGGGTGAGCAAAATGGCGTCGAGGCGGTCGAGGCCGGCGCGCATGGCTTGCTGGCGAAAATCGGGAGTGGTGTCAATGACGACGTTTTGGGCGTCGCGGGAGAGAAGGATGGAAGGGCGGAGGCGTTTGTCGTACGGATCATTCGAATGGCAAACGCGGCAAGGGCAGCCGAGGGTGGGCACGCCCATCGAGGTACCGGAGCCGAGCACGGTAATTTTTAGCGGAGTGCTATGCATAGCGGCAAACAGGCCAAAAGCATTTGTGAAAACTCAGAGTCATTTCCCACCCTGCTAAAGTCAAGCTGGCAGCTAGCAACTCGTGAAGTGGGGGTTCCTTTGAGCCAAGTTTGCGCGCTGCCGGAGAGTACGTCGAGCCAAAACCGCGCGATGTCGAAGATGCGCGTCGCTTCGCATAAACGAACCGGCCCAAGGCTAGCGTCTTCGCCCTTAGCGCTGCGTCCCATCCTCGAGGGGGTGAATCGAACGCGGCACAGCCTGGCTGTTTCGCCCGGCCTCAGCGTGTTTTCGCCTTGGCTTGCGTTGCGGCCGGAGCCGCAACGGACTGGTTCATCTCGACGTACGTCATTTTGAGCTTGCCGAGCAGGTCGAGCAGCAGATTGTCTTCCTCGGGCGCCAGATTACCCCTGGTTTTTTCGTGCAAGGCGTCGAGCATGTCGATCAATTCGCGGGCGGCGTCGGGATCGATCATGGGTTGGCCGGTGCGCGGGTCGGCGTAGGCGCCGAGGACCATGGCAGCGTTCTGGCCCAGCATTCGAACGAGACTTTCAAATGCGGGTAGGCGCTTCGGCGCGTCGGCATCGACGGCTGGTTCGTTGGCCGGTGCTTTTTTTCCGGGTGCCGTGGCCGGAGCCTTAGCGGCTTCCAATTTGGCTTCGCGCTCCTGCTCTTCGACTACGTCTTGGCGCAGCTCGCCTGCGGAAGTGAAGGGGCGGCGGTCGATTACGCGAAATGAATCGTCTTGCTTGTGGTCTGACAAGGCGTATTCCCCAGTGATAATCTCGGATTTCAGTTTAACATGGCTGGCCAGCGCGAGTCGCTGGAGGCCCGTTTAGGCCTGCTTGGTATTAAAGTAGCGCCAAACTCCCGTCTTGTAAAACCAGCCGCTGGCGGATAGAGTGGAACATTTGATTCACTTTGGAGAATGCTGAAAAACTAATGCCTGGACGAATGACAAAGAAGAGAAGAAAAGTCAAGAAAAACGCGGGTAAGCCGCGGCCGGGGAAAATGAAACATTTGACTCCCGGCGAATGGTTTGAAAAACTCGTGGCCGTGCAGTCGCGGCTGCGCGCCCCGCAGGGCTGCCCGTGGGACCGCGAGCAAACTCACCAGACTCTGCGGACCTACCTCCTGGAAGAGGCTTACGAGGTGCTGGAGGCGCTCGACAAAGGGAATGATGCGAAGTTTGCCGAGGAGATGGGAGACCTACTGCTGCAAATCGTTTTTCATTCGCAGATTGCACGCGAGGAAGGGCGATTCACGGTGGCGGATGTAATTCGCGAGATTCACGACAAAATGATCCGCCGGCATCCGCACGTTTTTGGCAAGACTCGCGCGAAAGACGCAAAGGAAGTGTTGAGGAATTGGGAGCAGATTAAGGCGGAAGAGCGGCGGGCGAACCAAGCAAAAAGTGACGGAGGAGCGGGCACAAAGGACGCGCCTTCTTTGTTGGATGGCGTGTCGAGGGCATTGCCAGCGACGCTCGAGGGATTTCAACTGACGCGCAAGGCTTCGCGGATCGGATTTGATTGGGACGACACGAACGGCATCATTGACAAGATTCGCGAAGAGGCGGCGGAGCTGGAAATCGCGCTAAATGATAAAGACGAGCCGAGAATCGAAGAGGAGATGGGCGACTTTTTGTTTGCCGCGGTGAATCTGGCGCGATTCCTAGATGTGGATCCGGAAATCGCGCTGAAGAAAGGCAATGCGAAATTTTCGCGGCGGTTTCGTGCGATGGAAGCACGAGCACGCGAATCAGGACGCGAGTTTAAGGATCTTCCACGGAAAGAAATGGAGGCTCTCTGGGACGCGACGAAGGCAGCGGAGGGGGAATCGGCTACGCGCGAGCTGGCGAAGGCACAGGCCCGGAAATGACCGGAGAGGTCCGGGTCCGTAAGTGCGAGAAGCTCAAGGAGTTTGAATATTGCGTGGAGCTCCAACGCCTAATTTGGGGTGAGGCGGATTTGGAAGTCGAGCCGGTCACGGCGTTCGTGGTAGCGGCGCACACGGGCGGGCAGGTGCTTGGCGCGTTCGATGGTGGCCGCATGATCGGCTATACCCTCGCGGTGGTTGGGGTGCGCAATGGCGTGCCGTATCTGCATTCGCACATGACGGGTGTGCAGAGCGATTACCGCGATCAGGGCGTGGGCCGGATGCTCAAGCTGTTTCAGCGCGACGAAGCACTGAGCCGGGGAATCCGCCTGGTGCAATGGACGTTTGATCCCCTGGAGCTTCGCAATGCACATTTTAATTTGAACCGGCTTGGAGCGATTTGCAGAGAGTATCTGCCGAATCTTTATGGCGTGACGACGAGCCCGCTGCATCGCGGCTTGGCGACCGACCGGCTGCTTGTCGAGTGGCGGCTGGATTCGGCCCGGACGGTGGCGGCGATCCAGAATCTCTCGAAGGATCCTCTGGAAGCGGCTGCAACCATTGAATTGCCCGCGGAGCTGGAACGCTGGCTGCAGGAAAATGGGCCGGAAATTCAGAACCTGCAGGCGCGGATGCGGGAAGAGTTCACCAAATGGTTTGCGAAAGGCTACGCGGCGGTTGGTTTGCGCACCGGAAAAGGCGACCCCGCGTATCTACTGGCTCCGTGGAGCGATTTTTAAGATTTCAAGAAAGGCTGCAACCCGGCAAAAACATGCAAATCCAAGGAATCACACTTCGAGAAGTCTCGATGAGGCTGCGGACGCCGTTTGAAACCAGCATGGATCGGCTAGACGTGCGGCGAATCATTTTGCTGGAAGCCAACGTGGATGGAGTGACGGGTTGGGGCGAATGTGTGGCCGCGGAAGCGCCATTTTATAGCCCGGAATACGCCGATACGGCTTGGCCGGTGTTGCGGGATTTTCTGTGGCCGATGGTCAAGGGCAGGAGATTCGACTCCGCGTGCGAGATCTGGGGACTGCTGAAACGAGTTCGCGGCCACAACATGGCCAAGGCTTGCCTGGAAGCGGCGGTGTGGGATGCCGAGGCCAGGCAGAGGGGAATTCCGCTTTGGAAGCTGCTGGGCGGGACGCGCGAGGAAATTGCCTCCGGCGTTTCGATTGGAATTAAAGATTCGCTGGACGAGTTGGTCGAAACCGTAAGGAAGGAACTTGCGGCGGGCTACCAGCGGATCAAGATCAAAATCAAGCCGGGGAAAGACCTGGATCAAGTGAGGCGGCTGCGGCAAGAGTTTCCGCGGATCAAGCTGATGGTGGACGCGAACTCCGCTTATACGCTGGCGGATTTTCCGCTGTTGAAGCAACTCGAGGGCTTTTACTTGATGATGATCGAGCAGCCGCTAGGCTGGGATGATCTCTACAGCCACATCGAGCTACAGAAACAGATGGAAACTCCGATTTGCCTGGACGAATGCATACACAGCGCGGAGCAGGCGCACGCAGCCGTGGAGCTTGGGGCGTGTAAGATCATCAATATCAAAATGGGCCGCGTGGGTGGCCACGCCATGGCACGCCACATCCACGACATCTGCCAACAGCACGACGTTCCGGTCTGGTGCGGCGGAATGCTGGAAACTGGGATTGGCCGTGCACACAACATTGCGCTTTCGACGCTGCCAAATTTTTCGCTTCCCGGAGACGTTACGGCCAGCAAGAGGTATTGGGCAGAAGATATCATCACTCCAGAAGTGACGGTTTCCCCGCAGGGTACGATTCGCGTTCCTACCGGGCCGGGCATCGCATTCGAGCCGCGGCTCGACCTCATCGAGAAACTCACGGTTCGCAAAGAACGCCTGGTCTGACCAGTGAAGATCGAATCTTCCAGGGGGCGGGCGCCCAGCCGGCCCGCTATTGCCGCCTCGATCGGCGTCTTGGTGGTGGTCTGGGCGGGCAATTTCATCGCGGCGAAAATCGGACTCCTTTACCTGGCGCCTTTGGCGATGGCCTCTTTCCGCGTCGTGCTCGCGGGCGTGGTGATGATTCCGGTGTATTGGTCCTGCTTGAGGTTCAGTGCGTTTGCCGAAGCTGCCGAGCTTCGCTCCCGTGGGTTCCTTGCGCGGGATTTCTGGACATTCGTTTATCTGGGCTTCTTCGGAGTGAGTGTCAATCAGATGTGCTTCACGATTGGCCTGCACTTTACTAGCGTCAGCCATTCGGCGGTGATCGTCGGCCTGAGTCCGATCTACATTCTGGTGCTGGCGGTTCTTTTCAGGTTGGAGCGAGCGACGGGGCGTAAAGTTGCGGGCATGCTTGTTGCGCTTGCGGGAGTGGTGGTGCTGGCATCGGAAAACGGCATATCCACGCATTCGCCATCCATCGAAGGCGATGCGATTACCATGGCGGGTTCCCTGGGCTTTGCTATCTACGGGGTTCTTGGAAAGCGCGTGGCGGGAAGGTATGACACTTTGACGATGACGGCTTTCACACATTTTGCCGGGTCTCTGATGGTGCTTCCTCTAGCGATCCACGAAGCCAGAACCCTCTATACGACCGGCCATTGGGAGCAGCCGTGGCGCGTTGGGGCCGCGTTGATGTATATGGCGGTTTTCAGTTCGGCGCTGGCCTACGTATTTTATTTCTGGCTGCTTCGCTACCTGGAAGCATCGCAGTTGAGTGCCTTCACCTACTTGCTCCCGGTGCTCGCGACGATGCTGGGGATCGTGTGGCTGGGCGAGAAGGGCTCGTGGACACAGATACTGGGTGCGGTTATGTCGTTAGGCGGAGTGTATTGGATTGAATCGGGCCGCCAGGCTGTCGTGAAAGCTAATACTGTTAGGTAAACGCCGCCTCGCAACCTCGTTGACGCGCTTCCAAACAGGCTCCACCATCGTTCTAAGTCGGCGTTGCCCTCTTGGTGATTCCCAAAAGACATAGGTTTGAGGATCCGGCTAGGACGCGAGTTCTTTTTCGAGCCAGCTCTCCCGGTAGTCCGGAGGCTGTGGGGTCTATGAGAATCAAGTTCTTTCTCGCCTTGTTGCTTATGGTCCTGCTGGTCGCGGGCGGATTCTGGTATTCCGGGAGTGGCATCAAGCTTACCGACAAAGACGTGCTCCTCGTCGGCGACTTTGAAAATTCAACGGGCGACGCGGTTTTCGACGGGTCGCTCCGCGAAGCAGTTTCGATTGGCCTGGCGCAATCGCCGCTGCTGAATCTGGTGTCCGCGGAGAAAGTTGCGGAGGCCATGCGTTCGCGGTCGCTCGCGGCGAATACTCCGGTCGACCGCGCGCTTGCGCCGAAGCTTTGCGGGCATGTGGGGGCGACGGCATTTCTAACCGGGGCGATCGCCAAGGACGGCGACCGTTATCTCCTCAGGCTCGGTGCGTTTCAATGTGCGTCGGGCAAGGAGATGTCCAGTGCGAAAAGCGAAGCTGGGGGCAAGGACCAGGTGGTGCATGCTCTTGGAGACGCGGCGGCGAAACTGCGGAGTCAATTGGGGGAGAATTCGGACTCGATAGAGAAATTCAATCTGCCGCTCGAGCGTGCTACCAGTTCTTCCGCGGAGGCCATCCAGTGGTTTGCCGAGGGGCGGCGCATCAGCCGAGAGAAAGGTTCGCTCGAAGCGGTTCCCGCCTTAAAGAAAGCCGTCGAACTCGACGCCAAATTTGCGCTGGCGCGCTCCAATCTGGCGGTCAGCTATTACAACCTAAACCAGAACGCGCTCGCCGCCGAGAGCATCCGCCAGGCTTTCGAGTTGGCGGACCGCCAGACCGTCCGCGACCACCTTCACATCACGACGCTTTATTACGACCTGGGTACCGGCGACGTGCAGAAGGCGATCCAAAGTTACAAAGAATGGGTCGAGCTTTATCCGCGGGACGACATCGCGAAAGGCAATCTGGCGTCGGAATACTTTTTGATTGGCGATTACGAACAGGCCGCCAATTTCGGGTCGCAGGCGCTTCGCCTCGATCCCGGCAGCGTGGCCTGGTATGAGAATGTTGCCACGGCCGACATTGCGCTCATGCGGCTCGATGAGGCTCGCGGCGTGCTGAACTCGGCGTTTTCCAGAAAGCTGGAAGATCCCGCGATCCACACGGATGTTTACGCGCTGGCTTTTCTCGAGGGCGATAGGAATGCCATGAAGCGCGAAATGGATTGGTCGGTTGGAAAAGCGGGTGGCGAAGACGCCATGCTTGCGCTGCAGGCGGATACGGAAGCGTACGCCGGACATCTACGGAAAGCGCGAGAGTTGTCCCGGCGCGCTACGGAGGCTGCGCAGGCTGCGAGTCTTGCGGAGCCGGCGGCCATTTGGCAAGGGATCTCGGCGTTGCGCGATGCGGTTTATGGCAAAACGCAGGAGGCTCGAGCCGAAGCGGACAGGGTAATGACGATTGCCCCGAGCAGCCGCGACGCGCAGACCCTGACGATTCTTGTCCTGGCGCGCATTGGAGACCAGCGGCGGGCGCGGAGCATGCTCGACGATTTGGCGGCCGCGCATGTGTCCAACACGGTGGTGCAATCTGCGTGGGTCCCGACGGTCCGCGCGCAGTTTGCTCTTGCGAATCAGAAGCCGGCGCAGGCTCTAGAATTGCTGGAGACGGTGAAGCCCTACGAGCGCGGGCAGCTGATCGGCAATTTGAGTTATGCGTGCATGATCCCTGCGTATCTGCGCGGGGAGGCTTATCTGGCAACCAAACAAAGCGCGGCAGCCCTCGCTGAATTCCAGAAACTGAGCGACAGCCCCGGGGTGGTCGGCAATTGCTGGTCGGGCGCCTTGGCGCTTTTGGGCCAAGCGCGGGCTCGGGCGCTCTCGGGCTCCGCAGATTCCGCTCGCAACTCCTACCGGCGATTCTTCGAATTGTGGAAGACGGCGGACCCGGACATTTCAATTCTCAAGGCGGCCCGCGCAGAATTTGCGAAGCTGAAATAGAAACGCAGCTCCCTCCTGTTATTTTGCTTTGGTGCGAGCCTACGCTGGCGCGGCGTATCCTTTAGTGAAAGAATAGCGCGTCAATCGCGGGGTCGTCAGGTCATCTCCCGACTGGGAATCGGACGGAAGAGAACCAATTCCTCAGGGGCTAAAGCCCTTCCTTCACGGGCTTTTTCCAGGGCGGAGCTAAAGCTCCGACTCGCAACCCCGCGTTGCTGAGATGGCTTTTGAGATCAGAAGTTGCGATGAACGCATAAGGAGGCTTTACCTTGCCTGGCATTCCCATGCGAAACGGTGGCGCCAAGGCGCGCATTGCGGTCATTCCCGGTGACGGCATCGGCGCCGAGGTGACGCCAGAGGCGCTAAAGGTTCTGAAAGCGGTCTGCGCGCCGACCAACCGGGCGCTCGAGTTTGTCGAGTTTGATTGGGGCGCCGATAAGTACCTGCGCGAGGGTGTGGCCTTGCCACCGGGCGCGGTCGAAATGCTGCGGGATGAGTTTGATGCCATTCTTTTTGGTGCCCTCGGCGACCCGCGCGTTCCTTCGAATCAGCACGCGGCTGACATTCTGCTTGGATTGCGATTCAAGCTCGACCTTTATGTGAACGCCCGTCCCGTGGAATTGCTTCATGACCGGCTCACGCCGCTTCGGGACCGCACCGAGAAAGACATCCGGCTTATCGTGTTTCGCGAAAACACCGAGGGCCTCTATGTTGGCGTTGGCGGAACCTTCAAGCAGGGCACTCCCGATGAAATCGCGGTGCAGGAGGACGTGAACTCCCGCAAAGGGGTCGAGCGGATCATTCGCTATGCGTTTGAGCATGCGCGGAAGAACGGACTGAGGCGCGTGTGCATGAGCGATAAGTCGAATGCCATGACCTTCGCGCACGGGCTTTGGCAACGGGTGTTCAAGGAAGTTCGCCAGGAGTACGCGGACCTTGACTCGCGGCATCTGTTTATCGACACACTGGCGATGGAGATGGTGCGCGACCCGCGGCAGTTTGATGTGATTGTGACTTGCAATCTGTTTGGCGACATCATCAGCGATCTGGGGGCGCAGCTTGCCGGTGGATTGGGGCTGGCGCCGTCGGGGAATATTCATCCGTGCGGGACGTCACTGTTTGAGCCGGTTCACGGATCGGCGCCAAATATTGCTGGCAAAGGGATCGCTAACCCGCTTGGGTCGATACTGACTTCGGGCCTGATGCTGGAGTTCCTCGGATGGAAACAGGAGGCCGCTGCGATTCGGACCGCTGTTCGCGCAGCCTTGAGAGAGAGTTGGGTCACGCCGGACCTCGGGGGAAAAAAGAGCACCGCCGAAGTCGGGGACGGGCTCGCGAAGTTCGTGGAAAAAGGCAGTCACGCGCAGCCGTTCAAGTGAGACTTGAGGACACGCGGCCATGGGGCCGCGTCGAGTTCCCCTACCGCCATCTGACGATGGCGGTGATCAGCATCCCCAACAGAAAACCCCCAATGTGCGCCATCACGGCGACTCCACCGGAACTGCCACCACCGAGAACGTTCATGCTCGCCAGGAATTGCCCGAGGAACCACTCCCCTAAGACGAATATCGCCGGGATGGGAAGAAGGAAAACGAAAACCAGCGTTAAGATCCGCGCCCTGGGATAGAGCAGGATGTAAGCCCCCATTACGCCGGAGATCGCACCGCTGGCTCCGAGCGCCGGAACGTGCGAGTAGAGATTAAAGAGGATGTGGGTGAAGCCCGCGCCGATTCCGCACACGAAGTAAAAAAACAAGTAAGGAATGTGGCCGAAGAAATCCTCCACGTTGTCGCCAAAGATCCACAAAAAAAGCATGTTGCCGGCGAGATGGAGGAAGCCGGAATGGAGGAACATGCTCGTTACCATGGGGAAGAAGGCCATTTGAAAGGTGCCGTGGCCGGCGAAGAAAGACGGTAGCCGTGCCGGGACCGTCGAGTAGGTCGTCAGGAAGGCGGCATAGGCCTTGGGGGTCATTGAGAACTGCAGGCTTAGCTCATAGAAAAACAGGGCCACGTTCGCGGCGATGAGCGTGATGTTGACGTAGGGGTAGCTGCGAGACGGGTTGATGTCTTTGAGCGGGATAAACATATAATTTTGCCCGGAGCAGAGTAACGAACCGCGGGGGAAATGAAAAGCTGGCCGATGGGTCTGATAATGTTTGTAGTGGAAGCGCGCTGGTTAACAGAACATCCTGGGTGGGCAAAACGCTTGAATTTAGAGGTTTTGCCGTGGATCGAGCAGGCTTGCGATGCGTGGGCAGCCAGGAGCTGGGTTTCTCGAGGAGGGGCTCGGGTGATCGATTTCGATTCGATGCTTTGGATCGAAGCGCTGTGTTGGTCGTTTTTTCCTCTCCTTGCGAAAATGTTTTTTGTGCCTTTCGGATGGGGAGAGATTGCGTCTTGCGTAGTCGTATGGTAAGTAATTGAGTCCTGCGTGTGCGCGCGATTCGGACGGAGTGTTGCGGTTGTCCGGCGCAGCGTCGGCGCGCCGACTGTCCATGCCTGCCCGGGAAACGGAAGCTATCATCCTGAAAACATTTCCGCTGGGCGAGGCGGACCGCGTGGTTAGTTTTCTCGGTCGCGCTTCGGGACGGCTTCGCGGTGTTGCTCCGGGCGCGCGGCGCCTGAAGAACCGCTTTGGCTCGACGCTTGAAATCCTGTCTCACGTCCAGATTTGGTATGTCGAGAGGGAGACCCGCGAACTGGTGCGGATCCAGCAAGCGGAGCCGCTCGAGTCTCTGCATAAGGCGCAAAGCGATTATGGGTTGAGCACGGGCCTCGCGGTGATCAGCGAAATTGCGGAACTGGTGCTGCCCGAGCGTGAAGTTTCAGAGGCGATGTTCCGGCTGATTCTTCTCGCGGGCCGGGAGATTGCGCGAACCGGGAACTGGGAATTGCCGCTGAGCTACTTTGCCTTTTGGACCGTGCGGCTTGGCGGGTGGCTGCCGCGGTTTGACAAGTGCAGTTCCTGCGGGGCGGCTTTTGACTCGGGGCCGGCTTTCTATGATGCGCACCGCGCTGGGCTGTTCTGTGATCAATGCCGGCGTCCAGGGATGAAGCCCTTGCATCAGGAAGGCCGGGAACTGGCCGAAGGATTCACCCGGCGGAGGCTCGATCAGATTGCGTTTGGGAAGGCGATGCAGCCGAGTGTAGAGCAACTGCGGCGGGCGGCGCTGGCGTGGATTGAATTGAATGCTGAGCGGCGATTGGCTACGCCGGAATTATTGGAGACTCCTTGAGAGTTAAAGTAAAACTTGAAGACAAGAACCAGGGGCTTACGTTTCAGGATTTGATTCTGAAGCTTTCGGAATTCTGGGGGAAGCAGGGTTGCGTTCTCCAGCAGCCGTACGATGTGGAAGTGGGGGCTGGCACGATGCACCCGGAGACGTTCCTTCGCGTGCTCGGCCCGCAGCCGTATCGCGTCGGATTCGTACAGCCGAGCCGTCGGCCCGCCGACGGGCGCTACGGGGAAAATCCTAATCGGCTTTACAAGCACACCCAGTATCAGGTCATCCTCAAGCCCTCGCCGGTAGACGTGCAAGACGTGTACTTGAAGAGTCTGGGGGCCATTGGAATCGACCTGCAGAAACACGACATTCGATTTGAGGAAGACAATTGGGAGTCGCCAACGCTGGGCGCTTGGGGAATTGGCTGGCAAGTGCTTCTGGACGGGTTGGAGATTACGCAGTTCACCTACTTCCAGCAAAGCGGCGGGATGGACCTCGACCCTATTTCTGTCGAGCTGACGTACGGGCTCGAGCGCATCTGCGCATTTTTGCAGAACGTCGAGAGTGTTTATGCGCTCCGCTGGTCGCGTGACAAGTCCTATGGGGATATCCGGCTAGCCGAAGAGCAGCAGCTCTCGGTGTACAGTTTTGATCGCAGCGATGCCGTGGCCATTCGGTCCGAGTTTGAACTGCATGAAAAGGAAGCGAAGGAACTCCTGGATGGTTTTAAAGCGGTGGAAGGGAAGGCCTGGGAGCGTTACCCGTTGCTGGCGGCTTACGACCACTGCTTGAAGTGCTCGCACCTTTTCAATCTGATGGATGCGCGTGGGGTGATCTCGACGACCGAGCGTGCGGCGCTTATGGCCCGCGTACGCACGCTGGCCTGCCGCACGGCAGCTTCCTATCTTGAACAAATCGGTGGGGGCGAGACCGCGATGGGGGTGCGCGCATGAAATCGCCCGCCAAGCTGAGCCCGGTCGAATTGCTTTTCGAAATTGGATGCGAAGAGATTCCGGCCGGGATGCTGCCTAAGGCAGAAGAAGACTTGCGAGTCAACCTCGAAAAGTTGCTGGCGACCGAGGATCTTTCCAGGGGAGCGACGGTCGAGACGTTTAGCACACCGCGGCGCCTGACGGCCTGGGTTCGAGGGCTGCCTCAAAAACAGTCTGACGTCGAGTTTGAGGTCACCGGGCCGCCGAAATCGGTTGCTTACGATTCTGTCGGCGCGCCGACGCGAGCGGCTTTGAGCTTCGCAGAGAAGCAGCGGGTTCATGTCAACTCGCTGTATCTGATGCAAACGCCGAAGGGGGAGTATCTCGCGGCGAAGCAAGTGAAGGTAGGGCGCTCTACGGAGCAAATCCTGACCGCCATCTTGCCGCGGGTGATCCACGATTTGACCTGGCCGCGTTCGATGACCTGGACGGGACTGAGCGGGCCGCGCTTCATCCGACCCATTCGCTGGGTGGTCGCGGTCTTTGATGGCCAGCCGTTGAAGGTTGAGGTGGGAGGCGTCACGGCTGGCAACGCGACGCGCGGCCACCGCTTTCTCGGGGCTGCTTCCATTCGCGTAAGTGGTTTTCAGGATTACGAAAAGAAGTTGCAGGCCAACGGTGTCATCGTCCGTCCATTCCGGCGGCAGGAAAAGATCGGCCGAGAGCTGGAAGGTTTTGCCAAGCGAAGCGGCTATCGCATCCACGAGGATGCCAGACTGCGCACCCTGGTCACGCACCTGAACGAATATCCGACGGTCATCCAGGGCGACTTCGACCCTGCGTTCCTCAACTTGCCGGATGAGATTCTCGTCACCGTGATGCGGGATCATCAAAAGTATTTTGCGGTGGAGAAGAAGAGCGGGGAATTAGCCGCGCAGTTTCTGGCGGTCATTAATACCGACAAGGATGCCAAGGGAGCCATTCGGGCGGGGCATGAGCGCGTCCTGCGGGCGCGTTTTGCCGATGCGAGATTCTTCTGGGAGTCGGACCAGAAATGTCGGCTCGCCGACTATCTGCCTAAACTGGAGCGGGTTACCTACGAATCGCGCCTCGGCAGCTACCGAGATAAGGTCGAGCGTGTACGCGACATCGCGCGGTGGCTGGCCGAGCAGTGGTTTAATCTTGGCATGCACCAGGCACATGTGGCTGAGGCAGACCGAGCTGCCGAGCTAGCCAAATGCGATTTGGTCACCGAGATGGTAAGAGAGTTTCCCGAACTGCAGGGTGTTGTAGGCGGGCTTTATTCACGCGCCCAGGGTGAATCGGAAGAGATCGCGGACGCCGTGTATGACCACTATCGCCCGGTGGGATTGGACGATCCGATTCCGCGCAACTTGACTGGATGCGCTGTAGCTTTTGCCGACAAGCTTGATTCTGTGGTCGGCTGTCTGGCCGTTGGAATTGCCCCAACCGGTTCGAGTGATCCCTACGCGTTGCGCCGGGCTGCGCTTGGCATCGTCAAGATTATCCTAGAGAGAAAACTTCCGGTGTCGCTCTCTTTAGCCATTGGGGCGGCAGCGAAAGCCCTGGTGATGCACAAGCCAAAGCGCGGGATCACTCCCGATCAGGAATCGAAGACTCTGGATTTCGTGTTGGACCGCGCTAGGTTCGTTTTTCGGGAAAAGGAGCAGTTTGCCTACGACGAAGTTGCGGCGGTGTTTCGCGCGGGGGCGGACGATTTGGTGGACACGCAGAAGAGGCTTCTCGCGCTGCGGAGTATTCGGAAGTCTCGGAACTTTGAGCCGCTGGCGGTTTCCTTTAAGCGGATTCGTAAGATTCTGGAGAAGGCTGGCGTTATTTCTGACCGGGATCACAAGGTAAATCCAGAATTATTTGAGAGTGCGGCCGAGCGCGAGTTGCATTCGGCGTCTCAGGCTGCGGCGTCGAAAGTGCAATCGCTGAAGCGCGGAGGGAAGTACCAGGAGGCGATGGAGGCGATTGCGAACCTGCGGCCGGTGGTGGACCAGTTTTTTGATGGCGTGATGGTGATGGCCGAGAAGGAAGAAGTAAGGAAGAATCGGCTTGCTTTGCTTTCGCAGTTGCTGGGCGAGTTCACCACCATTGCGGACTTCTCCGAGATTGGTGGAGAAGAGCGCTAGCTCGAGTTAAAGTTTTACTTTAATTCAGCAAAAATCAGCTGACGTCGGCGTGCCGACATTTCATTTTTGCGTCATACAAGAAGTTCCCCGGCTATACAATGAAAGCCGAAACAAAATTTGCGGGAAGCGAGGACGAACGTGAAAAAGTGGGTGTATTTCTTCGGTGCAGGTAAAGCAGAGGGAGACGGCACGTGGCGCGATCTCCTGGGAGGGAAAGGCGCGGGGCTTGCCGAAATGACCAAAATCGGCTTGCCCGTACCGGCGGGCTTCACCATCTCGACCGAAGCCTGCGATTACTATTACAAGCACGACAAAAAATTTCCATCGGAGCTGAATAAGCAGGTGGCGGACAACGTCAGGAAACTCGAACGCGCCACCAGGAAAAAACTGGGCGATCCGAAGAATCCTCTTTTGGTCAGCGTGCGGTCGGGCTCTGCGAGGTCCATGCCGGGAATGATGGAAACGATTCTGAATCTAGGGCTGAATGACCGTTCCGTCGCTGGGCTCGCTGCCGCCACCAAGAATGAACGCTTCGCCTACGATGCCTACCGGCGGTTCGTGCAGATGTATTCGACGGTCGTGATGGGGTTGTCAAAGGAAGACCTGGAGGATCGACTGCGCGCGATGAAGGGGCGCCTCGGGATTAAGGAAGACACGGGCGTTCCCGCGAGTGGATGGAAGGAACTGGTGGCCGAATACAAGGAGTACTTCCGCAAGAAGTCGGGGACAAACTTTCCTGACGATCCCATGGACCAACTCTGGGGAGCCATCGGGGCGGTTTTCGGGTCGTGGATGGCGGAGAAAGCCGTCACCTACCGCCGCGTGGAAAAGATCACCGGACTTCTCGGCACGGCCGTCAACGTCGTACAAATGGTCTTTGGCAACACGGGAGAAAATTCGGGAACGGGCGTTTGCTTTACTCGCGACCCGAGTTCCGGCGAAAAGACTTTCTACGGCGATTATCTGGTGAATGCGCAGGGAGAAGACGTTGTCGCCGGCATCCGCACGCCTATGCACCTGAACGAAATGGCCAAGACCATGTCAAGGGTGTATGGGCAACTCCTGAAAGTCCGGGAGAAACTTGAAAAGCATTACCGCGATATGCAGGACATGGAGTTCACCGTCGAAGAGGGCAAGCTTTACATGCTGCAGACGCGTACCGGTAAGCGAACTCCCGTCGCGGCGTTTCGCATGGCCGTGGACATGGCCAACGAAAAGCTCATCACGCGCGAGCAAGCGCTGCTGCGCATCAAGCCCGAGGATATCGAGCGCCTGTTTTATCCGGTGATCGATTCCAAGGTAGACAGGAAACTGCTTTCATCGAAGGTCCTCGCTACCGGTATCAATGCGGTTCCCGGCGCGGCCGCGGGCCGCGTGGTGTTCTCAGCTCCCAAAGCGGAGGAATGGGCGGAGAAAGGCGAGAAAGTCATTCTTGTTCGGCGGGAGACCAGCCCTGAAGACGTTGGCGGGATGGCCGTGGCCCAGGGCATCCTCACCGCAACGGGCGGCAAGACAAGCCATGCCGCGGTTGTGGCGCGTGGCTGGGGCAAGTGCTGCATCGTGGGCGCCGAGAAGCTGGACATTGACTACAAAGCGCTCTCCATGTCCACCAACGGGCATGTGGTTCGCGAAGGCGACTGGATCACGCTCGACGGTGGCGAGGGCGTGGTTTACACCGAAGCGCTTCCGTTAGTTGTACCCGAGCTCCCCAAATCGTACGAGATCTTCATGAAATGGGCTGACGAAGCCCGCCGGCTTCGTGTGCGTACGAATGCGGATACGCCACAGGACGCCCGCAAGGCGCGTGAATTCGGGGCCGAGGGCATTGGGCTATGCCGCACGGAGCACATGTTCTTCACGGACTTCGAGTTCCCAGAGAAGAGCCACGAGCGGCAGCGCGCCATCCAGGAAATGATTCTGGCGGACAACAAACAATCCCGCGTGAAGGCCTTGGACAAGCTTCTTCCGTTCCAGCGACGGGACTTTGTCGGTATTTTTAAGGCCATGGATGGCTTTCCGGTCACCATTCGGCTGATTGATCCACCGCTCCATGAGTTCGTCCCGCACGACCGCAAGAAACAGGAAGAACTGGCCAACGAACTGGGCATCAGCGTGGAGGTAGTGGCGCGCCGCGTCGAGCAACTACACGAAGCGAACCCCATGCTCGGCCATCGCGGCTGCCGTCTTTGCATCACTTATCCCGAAATCCTTGAGATGCAAGTGCGTGCCATCATCGAGGCGGCCCTCGAATGCCAAAAAGGGGGAGTTAAAGTTTTACCTGAGATCATGCATCCGCTGGTTTTGGACCGGAAAGAGCTGTGGATCCTTGAGCAAGCAACACGCCGCGTTGCCGATGAGATCATCAAGAAGTCTGGAACGAAACTGAACTATCTCGTTGGCACGATGATCGAACTTCCCCGCGCGGCGCTGATGGCCGGGGAGATCTCGGAAGTCGCAGAATTCTTCTCTTTCGGCACGAACGACCTTACGCAAACGACGATGGGGCTCTCTCGCGACGACGCCGGACGCTTCCTCCCGGACTATGTGGATGAGAAAAAAGCCGGCGTTTTCAAGGCGGATCCTTTTCAATCCCTCGACACCCAGGGGGTTGGCCTGCTGATGCGCTGGGGAATCGAACAGGGGCGCAAGACGCGCGCCAAATTGAAGGTCGGTATCTGCGGCGAGCACGGCGGTGATGCCGAGAGCGTCAAGTTCTGCCACGCTTTGGGTATGGATTACGTCAGCGCTTCACCATTCCGCGTGCCCATCGCGCGTTTGGCCGCAGCTCAAGTAATGGTTGAACTCCGGCAGGCGAAGCAAAAACGAGCGAATTAAACAAGAGAAGCGAGTTAAAGTTTTACTTTAACTCGCTTCTGTGAGGCTGAGTTAACTTTCTGCAGAATCTCGCGAACGCTTTGTTTTGCCTGTCAACAAGAGTTATGGGGCGGCCAAGGCGCTCAGGTCGGCATTTTGAAGAAAAAGTAGAGCCCAAGAAAAAAGAAAATAATGTCTGGCGACCATCCTGCCAGCAACGGCGGGAGTTGCCCCACGCCACCCATGGCCTCCAAAAGGGCTGCCATCGCCCAATAGGCGACCCCGATGCCTACCCCGAGCGCTACGCCTCCGACGGCGCCGCGCGTTCCAACCAGAAACGCGAAAGGAATCGCCAACAACATACTTACCGGTGCCATCACCGGATACGCCCATTTTTTTTGCCACTGCACCATCAGCGCGGCCACATCGAAGCCCGCCCGGTGGAGTCCATTTATGTAGTTCCCCAGCTCTCCCACGTTCATTTGGAAAGCCTGCTTCACTTCGCGATTGAAGTAGCTGGGCGGCTCGGACAGTTCCCCTGGCGCGGATGCCGCGAAGGTCTCGAAGCTGGCCACCGAGCCGTCGGAAAAATCGCGAACCCAGCCGTTTTCCAGCACCCAAACGTGTTGTGCCTCGGACCAGCGAGCTCGCGCGGCAAAAATCCTACGCCGCAAATGAAAATTTGCAGGATCAAGCTCTAAAACGCTGAGCCCACCAAAGAGATTTTGCTCCGGGTCGAAAACATCGTAGTTATAGATCTTGGAGTTCTCGCCAAAAATCCATCGCTGCGGATGCGTGTAGGTTTGGGGCGGGCGACCTTTTATCAGGTTGTGGAGTTCGTCCTGGCGCTGGTTGGCGTACGGCAAGTACGTGTAATCCAACAACATCAGCGTCGCCGACAACGACAATCCGGCCAGAAGGAGCGGTACCGCCAGTCGAAACAGGCTGATGCCGGTGGCTTTGATGGCCACGATTTCATTGTTCTTGCTCATGATTCCAAGGGTCACCAGCACCGCCACCAAGCCAGCTAAAGGTGCCAGGTGGTAACCCAAATAGGGCGTTAAGTACCAGAAATAGTCCTTGACGGTCACGAACGGGATGCGACGCCTGCCAATGTCATCGAGCAGCTCAAAGAACGTAAAGGCCTCGTACAGGAAAACGAACACCGCCAGGAACACCAGAAAATGAAAAAAGAATTTTCGGAGGACGTAGAGGTCCATCAAGCGCGGGAAACTGCCACTCGAAGGCGCGGGCAATTCATTCGCGGAGCGTTCTCCGTTCGCAACCACGGCGGCGGCCGCGCGCGCGCGTGCTTGCGCCCTGCGCCGGCGCGCCAACCGAAAGCGTCTCGTGAGATACCCCAATCTACGCAACCAGCGGCTTTCGCCGCGAAACTGCTCCATCCTCGGCAGCAGGGCCAGCCCGAGAACCGCTAAGATGGCGTTGGCCATCCAGATTCCCGCCGCGGGCGAAAGCTTCCCATGCCGCGCCAGACCTGCACCCATAATGAGCAGCAGGTAGTACGAAGCAATTAATACAACCGCCAGGAGAGAGCCCGCCGCGCGTCCACCGCGACGCGGCTGTGCTCCCAGGGGTACGGCCACCAGCGCAAACACCAGGCAGGCAACTGGGAAAGCCAGGCGCGTGTGCAGCTCGACGCTTGCGTCGCGCGATCCGACATGTTTCTCGGCAATCAATTCCGTCATGGATTGTTCAGGGATGCTGGGTTGCCGGGGATGCGGCGAGCCCAGTCCACTCACTTCAATCGGCCAGTCGCTTTGTCCAAACGACGTGACCGAGTAATGGTTCGCATCCTCGCGGGAAACCTCGTGAGTCGTGCCACCTTGCAGGTGAAGCTCCAGCTTGCCCTGCCGCGGCTCGGCAATCACGATTGCGCTATCGGCCAGAGTTACTTGCGATCCACTTTCGCCGCCCGTATCCGCAACGAACACGCCATGCCATTGCGTGCCGCTTGCCGAAACATCGTTCACGTACAAAACTTTTTTGGGGAACCGCTCGTCGAACACGCGCGGCTGCACCTGGAAGGAAATCTGCGAGCTGGCGAGATCTGCTTTTATGGAGTTGACCGTCCGCAGCGCGGCTGGCCCCACCCACAGGGTCATCGTCAGCGTGAGCACCGCGCCCACCATCGCCAGCATGCCTACCGGAAAAAGAATCCGGCGACGACCGATCCCTAGCGACGTCAACGCGATGATTTCGCTGTCGGCTGACATGCGGCCTAGACCCAGAAGAACGCCGATCAGCGTTGCAATGGGCACCGTAAATACAAAGACGCCGGGAAAAATGCATAGGAAAAATTTGAGGACCTGGACGTCCGAGCCCACGTGGCGCACATAAATTTCCATGAGTTGCACCAGGCGGGGGACCAGAAACACAAACGTGAAAACGACCAGTCCGAGGAAGGCGTGGCGGGATACCTCGCGGACGATATAGCGATCGAGAATGCGCATGACGCGAAAGTTCAGTGTACCACGCGGTTCGTTTCGCCCGGTTTTCTCTCTGCGGAACAGTGCGAATGCACGGGGATTAGCGACAAGTGTTGCGAATCGAGGAACAGGCTCTCGTCCAAACTGCCCTTGCCTGTATACTTTGGTTCTGTTTATGCGAGCGGCTATGAACCCTGCAACCGGTCTGCGTCAGCCTTGCTTTCGGACACTCGCCGAATGAATCGCATCCATCTGGTTGTGCTGTGGCACATGCATCAGCCGCAATACCGCGACCCGGAAACCGGGCGCTACGTCCTACCGTGGACGCGGCTTCACGCGTTGAAGGATTACTACGGCATGGTCGAGACGCTTCGGGAATTTCCCAAGTTTCATGCCACTTTCAACGTGGTCCCCGCTCTAGGAATTCAGCTCGAGGAATACGCGGGCGGCCAATTCAACGAGCCGTGGCACGCGCTTGCTTTCAAAAATGCCGACGGGCTGACGCGCGAGGACAAAGCCGAGATTCTTTCTCGCGCATTCCAGCTGAATCATGAACACCTGATGTCCCGCTGGCCACGCTTTGTCGAGCTTTACGAATGGTCGCGTCCTGCCGGCGGCGCGCAGGCCCTGGTGACCTTCACGCCGCGCGACTGGCGCGACCTTCAACTGCTCTCACAGCTGGCTTGGATGGAGGAATCCTGGCTCCAAAAAGATGAGGTCATGAGCCGGCTTGCCGCGAAGGGCAAGGATTACACGGAGAATGACAAGGCTGCGCTGAGGGAGAAGCAGCAGGAACTTTTGCGCTTGATTCTCCCCGCGTATCGCGACGCGGCTTCGCGCGGGCAAATCGAAATCAGCACGACCCCGTTTTATCACCCCATTTTGCCGCTTATTTGCGATTCCGACGTCGCGCGCATTGCGAATCCCGGGACTCCGCTTCCGCGCCGCGCGTTCCGCCGGCCCGAAGACGCCCGCGAGCAGTTGCAACTCGCGCGCCAGTATCATGAGAAAACGTTTGGCGTGAAGCCAGCAGGCGTTTGGCCATCCGAGGGCTCCGTCTCCCATCAAGCCCTTACCATCGCAGCCGAGGAAGGCTTTCAGTGGTTCGGCACGGATGAAGGCGTGCTTGGCCGGACGCTGAATGTGGGCTTCTTTCGCGATTCGAACGGCATTCCAGCCAATGCCGACCGTTTGTTCAAGCCCTGGCGCGTTCAGCTCGGCGAAAAGTCCATCACCGGGCTGTTCCGCGATCACCATCTTTCGGACCTGATCGGCTTTGTCTACAGCCGAATGGAGGCGCAAGCGGCCGCTGCGGACCTGCATGCGCGTTTGCGCCTACTGGGAGAAAAAGTTTCGGGCCAGCAGCCGCTCACCGTATGCCTTTTTCTCGACGGCGAAAACGCCTGGGAATACTACCCGGGCAATGGACGCGAATTCCTTCGCGAGTTTTACAGGCGCATTGCATCGGATCCTGACTTTCGCGCACTCACTTGCAGCGAAGCCGTTGCTTCGGCAGGAGCAATCCCGGTAACGGGCGAAATTTTTCCAGGCTCCTGGATCAACGCCAACTTCGACGTATGGATCGGCCACAGCGAGGATGTGACGGCGTGGGAATTGCTTTGGGATGCCCGCGAGGCTTTCGCCCGCGCGGTAGAGGCGCACAAGAACGGAAGACCAACTGCGCCAACCGAGGCGGGGCTCCGACAAGCGCAGGAGTCGCTTCTTGCGGCCGAAGGAAGCGACTGGTGCTGGTGGTTCGGTCCTGAGCACAGTACCGCGAACGACGCGGAGTTCGACGCGCTTTATCGCAAGCACCTCACTGGAATCTATCTCGCGCTCGGCCAGGTCGCGCCTGAGGATCTTGCGAAACCAATCAAACGGCGTCCGGAACACGCCCTTCAACTCGCGCCCGCAGGGTTCTTGCGTGTCAAAGTGGATGGCCGCGAAACTTCCTATTTCGAGTGGCTAGGCGCCGGTCTGTACGCACCGGAGCGTCGCGGCGGCTCCATGCACGGCCGTGTTTTTTACTTGCACGAGATGCGTTATGGTTTCGAGGCCGATCGCTTTTGCATACGCATTGATACATTTCCCGAAACCGTGAACGAACTCCAAGATCCCGAATTTCGGATTACTGTCTGCGGCGCGGAAGAGCTCACGATCGTGGCAAGATTGCACGGCGGCCGCATTCAGGAGTTTGCCGTGGAAAAGGCCCGAGTCTGCCTATTGAATCTCGAATCTGTCGCGGTCGCCGCGTTTGATCGCATCCTCGAAATCGCGGTCCACCGTGATCAACTCGACGTCAAAGGACAAACCAAACTGAAGCTCGGTGTGGCTTTATGGCACGGCGGATTGCCTGTCGATGTACTCCCGGCGGAAGGTTTCCTTGACGTTTTACTTGGTGAAGAAAATTTCGCGTGGTCTCCCGAATAGGTTCATTTCTTGCTTTTTTATTTTGTTTCTTCTTTATTCCCATACAGCTTTACCGCCAACTCTTGCGGCCGCTGCCCCACTGGAATCATCGTCACCAGAAAGTTTGTCACCACGCGAATCACCGCAAGGTCGCCGGAACCTTGACTCACGACCAGCAACAGAGTTTCATTGGGGTCAAATCGCAACGCGCCGGGTTCATCCACTGCCGGAAGCGGTTTCCCAAAAATTGGAAAGCCTTTCCCCGGGTCCCGGATGATCCGCCGATTTGCAATATCCACAGGCGTGACCCGATCCGCGGCGGCGTCTGATACATAGAGCAAACTGGCGTCCGCGCTAAGTATGCCTCGCGTTGGCGCGGAGCCGAGCACCATGGTGTCTCCCACTTCGTGCGTCCAGGTGTTGATGGCTTGCAGACCATGCGCCTCGGGCGAAATGACATACAGCTCTCCGCCATCCGGCTTCAGTAGAAGGTCGGTCGGTTTCCCTGCCAGCTCAAGATTCGTTACCAGCACGCTGCGCTTCAGGTCCACAACCGAGAGCCGCGGTTCCGAGCGGCTCATGACAAAGGCAAGGGAACTGTCTGGCGACACCGCGAGGTCATCGGGCTGAGACACTACGGGAACACGGCTGCGCATTGCGAGCGTCGCGGCGTCATGAATGCTCAAGGAACCTTCACGCCGATTCACCACCAGCAAGGATTTTCCGTCCGGGGTAGCCTTGGCCAGAACCGGCTCGCGGCCGGTCCGTCCGCGCGACACAATTGCTCGCGAATGAATATCAATGGCAATCACCGTGTCGTTTCCCGATGTCGTCGTGTACAGGCGCTCTCCGTCGGGCGAGAAATCCAGGGCGTAGGGAAGCGGGCCCACCGGAATACGGGCACTCACCTGATAGGTGCGAGCATCAAAAATCCAGACGTAGCCCCCTTCGGAGCTGAGGCCCAGGATTTCGGGGCGTGTGGGATGTTCACGAATGCCGGAAGGCGCCGGCCCGACCGGGATGCGCGCCACCGTCTTGAGTTTAACCAGGTCCACAACCGCGACGGAGCCATCGGCCGTGGTGACGTAGGCGCACAGGTGCAAGTCCGGCCGTAGAAACGAGGGGCGATGCTCTCGCAGAAGGACAATCAGCGCACCAAGGGCCAGCACCGCGGAAGCGAAATACAGCCGAAAATTTCTGGGACGGTCCATAGAGCGTCGAAATTCTCCCATGCCGGCCGTCTTGCTGGCTAGGGACCGCCCCCGGAAATGCCTAAGAAGCCTGTATTTCTCAGGCGTCCGGCTTTGACGCTCCCCGTCGTCGTAGGAGTGGAGGCCGGCCATGAGCCGGGCCTCTCGGGGCGTAACATCGGATCGCCCCGAGAATCAAAAGAAGAGAAGGGAAGGTACAGCCATGGAAAGCATCGCTATCGACCGTTCAAAGGCAGAAACCCTGAATAGGGGCCCATTTCTTCCGCCCGTTGAAAGACCCAAAGGGTTGATGATGAAACTCGCGTATTACTTTACGCGACGTCAATTCGGCAAGGTGCTTACGCCGTTAAAGGTGCATTCGGCGCGACTGCCGATCGGCTTCGGTCAGTTCTACGGAAAAATCGGCCAACTGGACAAGAAACTCACCCTCCCGGCGGAGACCGTCATGCTGATTCGCGAGCAAGTAGCGCGGATCAATGTTTGTCTTTTCTGCATCGATATTGGGCGGTCGTTTACGATCAAGGCTTCGATGAATCAAGCTAAATTCGACGCGCTCGAGGAATACCGGACGAGTCCCTTGTTCTCTGAGGCAGAGCGTGCGGCGTTGGACTATGTCACCGAGCTGACGAAAACAAAAAGCGTGAGCCCCGAAACGTTTTTGCGGTTGCGCCGCTATTACTCGGAACGCGAAGCATGTGAAATCGTGTGGCTGGTGGCTACCGAGCACGTCTACAACATGACTAACATCGGCCTCAACATCCACTCCGACATGCTCTGCGACCTGACCAAGAAAAATGCACCGAAGCAGAATTGAGCCGGTTTGTTTGCACTCCTAGGCTTCGGCATGGAGAACCGGCAATTTCGCGGCTTCCCACGCCGCAATGCCGCCGGCAATTTCACCGACGGAATTAAATCCCCGACCCTGGAGTAGACTCGCCGCAATGGATGAGCGGTAGCCGCCGGCGCAATAGACCAGAAGCGAACGGTTCTTCGGCAGTCTCTCCAGGTTTTCCGTCAAGCGATTGAGAGGAATGCTCAGGCTTCCGCCGATATGTTTTTGTTCGCGCTCGCGCGGGGCGCGAACGTCAACGACCAGCGGTGGCTCGCTCGACGACAGCAGTTCCGAGGCAAACGGCGCGCTCAAGCGCTCCGTGATCGCTATGAGTTCAGGCCGCGACTCGAGACTGTGCATCCCGTTCTGCAAATACCCGGCTACGTGATCGAACCCGATGCGGCCAAGCCGGATGGCGGACTCGGCTTCCCGCCCTGGCGCGGCGAGGATCACGATCGGATGCGCGCGATCGAGCATGGTTCCGGCCCAAGTCGCATACTGCCCCCCTAGTCCGATGTTGATGCTGCCCGCCAGGTGCACTGCACCAAACTCGTCCGGATCGCGAGTGTCGAGGATCTGCGCCCCTTTTGCTTTTAGCTCTAGCACCTCATCGAGCGTTAGCGGTTTCATCCCTCGCGCCAGCGCTTCGTCCAGCGTTGGCCGCTCTTGGCTGTTCAAGACGGCATCATAGGTGAAGTAGGGCGGAGCTTCGGGCTGATCCGCTGTCACCACCTGGATGAACGCTTCCTTGCTCATGGGCTGAAGCGCATAGTTCAACCGCCTTTGTTCACCGAGCGTGGACACGGTCTCTTTGCTGATAGCTTTTCCGCACAATGAACCAGCGCCGTGCGCCGGATAGACCAGGCTGGCGTCCGGTAGAGCCAGCAGTTTCTTGTGCAGCGAATCGAACAGCAAGCTCCCTAGATCCGTTGCCGACCAGCCTAAAGCCGCGCGCAGGTCGGGACGCCCGACGTCTCCGATGAATAATGTGTCTCCCGTGAGCACGGCATGCGGTTGCCGGTCGCTGTTGTTCAGGTCAAAAACCAGGACCGAGATCGATTCCGGCGTGTGGCCGGGAGTCTCGAGCGCCTTCAAACGTACGCGGCCAAATTCAACGAAGTCGTCGTCGCGAAGCGGGGTAAACGCGTATCCTGCTTTGGCCGCGGCCCCCAGGTAGATTGTCGCTCCCACCCGATCGCGCAGTTCCAGGTGTCCGGCGACAAAATCCGCATGAAGATGCGTCAGAAACACGTGCTTAATTTGGAGCCCGTGCTCGGCCGCAAACGCGGTGTACTGTTCGGTGTCTCGCTGTGGATCAACGACGGCGGCTGTGCCGGTCGCCTCGTCCCCAATCAAGTAAGAAGCGTGCGCCAGGCACGGAAGATAAAACTGCTTAAAGATCACGCTGCACCGTCCTCGTTCACAGTGCGCCTACTCGGGCTGCGGAACAATACGCAAATAAGGCCGCGGGGCTTTCCAGCCGCCGGGGTACTTCTTCCGCGCGTCATCGTCGGAAACGCTCCCGCTGATGATGACGTCTTCGCCGGGTTTCCAATTCACGGGTGTTGAAACCTGGTGCTTGGCCGTGAGCTGGATCGAATCCAACACCCGCAACACCTCGTCGAAATTGCGCCCGGTGCTCATCGGATAGCTGAGCATTAGCTTGATCTTTTTGTCGGGGCCAACGACAAACACGGTTCGCACGGTGGCATTGGTTAGAGCGGTGCGTCCTTCGCAACTGTTGCCCGCGTCTGCAGGCAACATGTCATAAAGCTTTGCGACCTTCAGTTCAGGGTCGCCGATCATCGGGTAGTTCACCTTGTGTCCCTGGGTTTCCTCGATATCCACCGCCCATTTGCTGTGACTGGCCACCGGGTCCACACTCAAACCGACAATCTTGCAATTCCGCTTCGTGAAATCCGGCTGCAGTCCGGCCATGTAACCCAATTCCGTCGTGCACACGGGGGTAAAGTCCTTGGGGTGAGAGAACAAAATGGCCCAGCCGTTGCCGATCCACTCGTGAAAATTGATGGTGCCTTGTGAAGTCTCCGCAGTGAAATTGGGAGCCTCGTCGTTGATTCGCAACATGAGTCTTTCTCCTGGCACTAAGTTTTTTGGGGACCGGCCTTCGAAGTCAAGAAGGGGAGCCGCAGCATCCTACACTTCTCACTGCGGGGAGGCAACTGCCGCTTGACTAGCCGCGCGGCCCGCTGACCCAAACCTGTCCCTCGGGCCGTTGCATTTGCATGTTAATTCAGCTACTTATTAACGCACCGAAGTCGTACTTCGATAGGTCGTTTCTCGCTCGCTTTGATCGGGGACAAGCACGTCCTGGTAGGAGTTCTCGGCCCATGGGGACCCGGCCATCGAGTATTCCCTCTGCAGACTTGCACCCTCCTGCTAGAGGTTGGCCGCCCTTCTTCCCGAGGTCCGAGCCGAGATGTGTCTCGGGCAAAGCCTTAGCTTGAGAAGGAGAGACCCATGTTTCGCAAGACGGGGTTCCTCGCCGTAGTGGTCCTCGCTGCTCTGCTGGCCACGCCTTCTGCTTTTGCGCAATGGCAACCCGGCGCGCACCCTCGCCCGCGCATCACCCAAGGCGTTGACGAAGCAAATCGCGTCGCGCTGCGCGGCAACACGCGCCCGGAAGCGGCGGTCCTGGCGAACGACCTCGGCCCCGTCGCCAGCGATTTCGCGATGGAGCACATGCTTCTGCAATTGAAACGGTCTCCGGAACAAGAACACGCTCTCCAGCAATTTCTCGATGAACTCCATACTCCGAGCTCACCGAATTTCCATCGTTGGCTTACGGCCGAAGAGTTCGGCGAAAGATTCGGGGTGGCCAAGTCCGATCTCGATGCCATCAATTCTTGGCTGGCGTCTCACGGCTTCCGAGTCAATGTCGTTTATCCGAGCGGCATGCTCATCGATTTTTCCGGGACCGCCGCCGAAGTGCGCCAGGCCTTCCGGACAGAAATTCACCATCTGGTTGTCAAAGGCGAGAAGCACGTTGCCAATGTCAGCGATCCGCAAATCCCCGCCGCACTCGCTCCGGCTGTCGCAGGCATTGTCTCTCTGCACGATTTTCGGCCGAACGCGATGCACAAGATGCGTCAGCCGCGCTCGCAATTCACGTTTCCCGATCAATTTGGCAATACCACTTACGCCGTTGTGCCCGCAGACCTGGCCACAATTTACAACTTGAATCCTCTCTTTAGCGCCGGCGTCTCCGGCCAGGGCCAAACCATCGTGCTCATCGAAGATACCGACGTTTTCAGCGCGACAGATTGGAGCACTTTCCGCTCGACCCTGGGTCTTTCCGGTTACACTGCCGGTTCCTTCACCGAACTTCATCCTCCCGCACCTTCTTCACAACCCGGCAACAATTGCGGCGCTCCGGGCGTTATTTCCCCCAACGATGCAGAAGCCATTCTTGACGCCGAATGGGCCAGCGCTTCGGCTCCCAGCGCCGCTATTGAAATGGCTGCTTGTGCGGATACCACGACGACTTTTGGCGGCCTCATCGCTCTTCAAAACTTGATCAATGCCAGCACTGCGCCTCCGTCCATCATGAGCATCAGTTATGGCCAATGCGAGACGGTCAATGGCGCGGCCGCTAATGCTTCATACAATTCCGCTTATCAGCAGGCGGTCGCGGAGGGCGTCTCCGTGTTTGTCGCGGCAGGCGATAGCGGCGCGGCGGGCTGTAACAATAGCGTTGCCGTCGCCACTGAAGGCATCGCGGTCAACGCCTTCGCTTCCACGCCAAACAACGTAGCCGTCGGCGGCACCGACTTCAGCGACACCTATTCGGGCACCAACCTGACGTATTGGAATTCCAGCAACACTTCGGCATTTGGTTCGGCTCTTTCCTACGTTCCGGAGATTCCCTGGAATGACTCGTGCGCCGGGCAGCTCGTTTCTGCTTATGAGGGTTACCCGCTCACTTATGGCTCATCGAGTTTGTGCAATGACCCAACCATCGGCTCACTGCTGCAAACCACCGTGGCTGGCGGTGGTGGCCCCAGCCAATGCGCGACGGGCACTCCGTCGACCAGCGGGGTTGTCAGTGGCACCTGCGCCGGCTGGGCCAAACCTTCGTGGCAATCCGTTTTCGGCAATCCCAACGATGGCGTGCGCGATACGCCGGACGTTTCTCTTTTCGCTGCCGACGGCCTGTGGAGTCACTTCTACATTTTCTGTTGGTCGAACACGGCTCAGGGCGGCGCAGCCTGCGGGTCCGATCCCAGCGCCTGGTCGGGAGCGGGCGGAACCTCTTTTGCTTCGCCCATCATGGCGGGCATTCAGGCGCTCATCAACCAAAAGGCCGGCGGCCCTCAAGGCAATCCCGCTCCTGTGTATTATCAGCTTGCGGCCGCAGAGTACGGTTCGAGCGGAAGCAATTCTTGCAACTCAAATAATGGGAATGCGGTTGGCGCGAGCTGTGTTTTCTACGATGTGACCATGGGCGACATGGACGTGGATTGTACTGGCCCAAACTGTTTTCTCTCGAATGGTTCGGTTGGCGTGCTTTCCACTTCTAATACCGCTTTCGCGCCGGCGTACGGCACTACAACGGGTTGGGATTTCGCCACCGGCATCGGCACCGTCAACGCGGCCAATTTGGTCAACAACTGGCCCTCGTCGACCACACAACCAAGTTTCCTTCTCTCAGCTTCTCCTTCCAACGTGAGCATGCTGCAAGGGACTTCCGGTTCTACCACGGTCTCCATCAATCCTCTGAACGGCTTCAGCGGGAGCGTCAGTCTGGCAGCGTCCGGGTTGCCGAACGGCTTCAGCGGGACTTTTGGCACGAATCCGGCAACTTCGAGCAGCGTATTGACCCTCTCCGCTAGCGGCGCGTCAACCACTGGCAATTTCACCGTGACCATTACGGGAACATCGGGCAGTCTGACGAACAGCACGACCTTCTCTTTAACCGTTAATCCTCAGGGGAACTTCACGCTCTCCACGTCGCCAAGCAGCTTGACGGTGGTCCAGGGAGCCAGCGGGAGCACTAGCATCTCGGTCAACGCGCTGAACAGTTTCAACAGCACCGTAAGCTTGTCTGCTTCCGGATTGCCTGCGGGTGTGACCGCGTCGTTCAATCCCACAAGCACCGCCGGCACCAGCACCTTGACTTTGACCGCAAGCAGTACCGCGACAACCGGCACGGCCAGTGTGGCCATCACGGGCACCGCTGGCAATTTGTCGAGCTCGACGACGCTTTCCTTGACGGTGAATCCACCGCCAAACTTCACGCTCTCGGCGTCTCCAACGAGTTTGACCATCACACAAGGAGCAAGCGGCGCGAGCACGATTACGGTAAATCCCCTCAACGGCTTCAGTGGCAGCGTCGCTTTGTCGGCCTCAGGTCTGCCTAGCGGCGTGATGCCTGCGTTTAGTCCCACCAGCACGACCGGTGCGAGTACGTTGACACTGACAGCCAGCAGCACCGCCACCACGGGAACGGTCACCGTCACGGTCACAGGAACATCGGGCGCGCTGGCCAAGACCGTCACGATCGCTCTCACCATCGGCGTGCTTCCAACGCTTCCATCGATATGGTCTGACGGGGACATCGGTTCGGTTGGTGTGCCGGGCGCCGCAAGCTACGCGAATGGAACCTTCACGGTATCCGGAGCCGGGTCAGGCACGATGATCACCAGCACCGATAGCTTCCATTTTGTCTACCAGTCGTTTTCGGGGGATGGCTCGATTGTCGCGCGCGTGCGAAGCGTGCAGGGGAGCAGCGCGACGCAAGCGGGCATTATGATTCGCGAGACGCTCACGACGGGCGCCAATCACGTTTTCTTGTTTGACTACTCCGCTTCGATTTTGGCCACCGAGCGCGCCACCACCGGCGCGAGCAGTTCCTATCAGTCGGTAGGGAGCGCGACGCTGCCGAATTGGATCAAGCTAACGCGCAGCGGGAACCTCTTCAACCTGTACAGCTCCTCTGATGCAGTGAACTGGACGCAACTGGGAACCAGCCAAACGGTGGCGATGGCCCAGAGCGTGTACGTGGGATTGGCGGTGAGCAATCGTAACACGGCTTCTTTGGCTACCGCTACGTTCGATAGCGTGTCGGTGAACTCCGCGTCCGCGCCGGCGCCGCTGATTACCGCGGTTTCCGCGACTACCGGATCGATCGGAAGCCAAGTGGTGATCTCGGGTTCCGGTTTTGGCGCCGCGCAAGGAGGCAGCGCCGTGCTGCTGAACGGCGCTGCGGTAAGCATCAACAGTTGGAGCGACACGTCGATAACAATAACGATTCCGGCTGGTGCGACGACGGGTCCGATGCTTGTATCGGTCGCTCCCGGCATGAACGACAGCAACGCGATTCGTTTCACGGTTACTGCGCAGCCGCTGCCGGCTTCCTGGCTGGACCAGGATGTGGGCGCGGTGGGCGTGCTGGGGAGCGCGGGCTACGCCAGCGGCGTATTTACAGTGGCGGGAGCGGGCAATGGAACGATGATCACCAGCGCCGACAGCTTCCATTTCGTATACCAACCGCTCGCCGGCGACGGAACGATTGTGGCGCGCGTGGTGAGCGTGCAAGGCAGCAGCTCGGCTCAAGTTGGCGTTATGATTCGCGAGACGCTCGGTGCAGGCGCGAATCACGTCTACTTCTTCGACTACTCCCCGTCGCTATTGATGACCGAGCGCGCCACCACAGGAACAAGCAGCACCTACACATCAATGGGAAGCGCGACGCCTCCGAACTGGCTGAAGTTAGTGAGAAGCGGGAACGTATTCACGATGTACGGCTCGACGAATGGCACGAACTGGACCCAGTTGGGTGCCAGCCAAACGGTGGGCATGGCTCCAAACGGGTATGTCGGGCTGGCGGTGAGCAATCGCAACACGTCTTCTTTGGCCATCGCTACTTTTGACAATGTTTCACTCACCACGCCTGCTCCTCCATCGCCGAACTTCTCTCTCTCGACATCTTTGAGCAGCATGACGATGACGCAAGGAACGAGCAGCACAAACACCATCACCATTACTCCGCAATTTGGCTTCAATGGAAACGTTAGCTTATCCGCTTCTGGCCTGCCCGCTGGTGTGACGGCGTCGTTTGTTCCCAGCACCACGGCCACCACGAGCACTCTCACCCTGATTGCCGCCGGCACCGCGGCGGTGGGCACATTTCCAGTTACCATAACCGGCATCTCGGGCGGCTTGACGAACACCGCAACGATTGCTCTCATCGTGAATCCTCAGGGAAGCTTCACCGTCTCGGCTGCGCCAACTGGATTGACGGTTCCGCAGGGCTCGATCGGCACGAGCACGATTGCCGTCGCTCTGCAAGGCGGTTTCAATGGCACGATCAACCTGTCGGCTTCCGGCTTGCCCAACGGCGTCACGGCCTCCTTCCATCCCAGCAGCACAACCACCACGAGTTCGCTGACACTGACCGCGAGCGCTACCGCGGCCACGGGAACCGTCGCCGTAACGGTCACAGGTTCCTCGCTTGGCTTGACGAGCAACGCTACGATCAATCTGACGGTGACTCAAGTCATCTTGCCCCTGCCTTCGGTTTGGTCGGATGGTGATATCGGCTCGGTGGGCGTGGCCGGAAGCGCCAGTTACTCCAACGGGACGTTTGCGGTGTCCGGTGCCGGTTCAGGGACGATGATCACCAGCGCCGATAGCTTCCACTTTGTGTACCAGCCGCTCAACGGAGACGGCACCATCGTAGCGCGTGTGCTAAGCGTGCAGGGAAGCAGTGCCGCCCAAGCGGGAATCATGATTCGCGAGACGCTGAGCCCGGGCGCGAATCATGTCTACTTGTTTGACTATTCCTCGCAACTGTTGATGACCGAGCGCACCACCGCCGGCGCAAGCAGTTCGTACACCTCGGCGGGAAGCGCCACTCTGCCGTGTTGGATCAAGCTGACGCGCGGCGGAAATGTGTTCACGATGTTGGGTTCCGCCGATGGCGTGAACTGGGTACAATTGGGGACGAGCCAGACAGTGAGTATGGCACCCAGCGTGTATGTCGGCTTGGCCGTCAGCAATCGTAACCCCGCTTCTACAGCCACCGCGACGTTCGACAGCGTGTCGGTGAATTCTGCGGCCATGCCCGCCCCGGTGATAACTGGCGTTTCGGCAACCACGGGATCAGTAGGCAGCCAGGTCGTGGTCAGCGGAACGGGCTTTGGCGCCACGCAAAATGGCAGCGCGGTATTGCTCAACGGCGCACCGGTGACCATCAGCAGCTGGAGCGACACGTCGCTCACGATAACCATTCCCTCGACCGCCACGACGGGTCCGATGCTGGTATCGGTCGCGCCAAGCATGAACGACAGCAATCCTGTGCGCTTCACGGTGACCTCACAGCCTCTGCCGTTATCCTGGCTGGACCAGGACGTAGGCGCAGCTGGCGTGTTCGGGAGCGCAAGCTACACCAACGGGACATTCACGGTGGCCGGAGCAGGGAATGGGACGATGATCACCACCTCCGATGGCTTCCACTTCGTGTACCAGCCGATGACGGGCGACTGCACCATCCTTGCGCGTGTGGTTAGCGTGCAGGGGAGCAGCGCGGCGCAAACCGGCATCATGGTGCGCGAGACGCTCAATCCTGGCTCAAACCATGTGTTCCTCTTTGACTACGCGCCCTCGTTGTTGGCCACCGAGCGAACCGGCACCGGCTCAAGCAGTGCGTATCAGTGGGTGGGCAGCGCGACCCCGCCGAACTGGCTGAAGCTGGTGCGTAGCGGGAACGTGTTCAGCATGTACGCATCTACGAATGGGACGACCTGGACCCAGGTAGGGACCAGCCAGACGGTGACCATGGCGCCGAACATTTACGTCGGCCTGGCCGTGAGCAATCGCACGACGGCCTCTTTAGCCACCGCCACCTTTGACAACCTAACCCTGACCACGCCCTAGCGGGGTTGTCACTGCCTTGGGAAGCGGGCCATTCTCGGTTGATTGCAGGGAATAGTCGCCTTTGCTCTTCGCAGCCTCTTGGCTTAATCTGTTCAGGGAGATGTTTCTAAGCGGACCATTTTCAGGGCTGCTCACCGACCTCTACGAACTCACCATGGCGGCGGGGTACGTCCAGAACCGCTTTGAAGCCCGCGCTACGTTTGAACTTTTTGTTCGCCACCTTCCCCAGCGCCGCAACTATCTGGTAGCGGCGGGATTGGAGCAGGCCCTCGACTTCCTCGGAAATGTCCGTTTTTCGAACGAGGATGTTTCCTATCTCCGCGCTCTGCCTTTCTTCAGCAACGTTCATTCCGATTTTTTCGACTATCTCTCTCGATTTCAGTTTACGGGTGATGTCTCGGCCTTACCCGAAGGAACGATTTTTTTTCCCGGCGAGCCTCTGCTTCGCGTTACCGCTCCCATCGCCGAAGCGCAGCTCGTCGAGACCGGTCTTCTCAGCATTCTTCACTTCCAGACCCTGATCGCCAGCAAAGCGTCGCGCGTCACCGCTGCCGCTGGCGGGCGCCCCGTCGTTGAATTTGGTTCTCGCCGGGCTCATGGCATGGAGGCCGGAGTTCTAGCCGCACGCGCCGCGTTCGTCGGTGGCTGCGAGGGTACGTCGAATACTTTTGCAGGCCGCCGCTTTGGGGTCCCCGTTTATGGAACGCAAGCTCACTCGTGGATCATGGCGCACGAGGATGAAGCGGAAGCTTTCCGCAATTTCTTGGACGTCTTCCCAGAGCAGTCCACTCTTCTCGTCGACACCTACGATGTTCGTGCGGCCTTAGAGAAAATCATTGCGCTAGGGCGCAAACCCGCCGGCGTTCGGCTTGATAGCGGCGATGTTTTATCGGAAAGTCAGTGGGTGCGCAAGCGGCTTGACCGCGCGGGCTGGGACGATGTGAAGATTTTTGCCTCGGGGGAACTGGATGAAGAGCGCATCGAGACTCTGCGGCAAAAAGGCGGGCGCATCGATGCTTTCGGCGTCGGCACAGCGCTTTCCACTTCGTCGGATTCACCAAACATCGGCGTGATTTATAAACTCGTGGAAGTAGACCTTGGTGATACGGTGCGAAACGCCGCAAAGTTTAGTCAAGAAAAAATGACTTATCCTGGGCGCAAGCAGATTTTCCGCTTTGCCGATGCCAGCGGGAAGCTTTTAGCTGACGTCATCGGTTTGGATGCGGAGTCTTTCCCGGGGAGCGAACCCTTGCTGGTCCCAGTGATGCGCGCGGGCAGACGCCTTGCGGCCGGAGAGCAGGATCTTGCCGCGACGATAAAAAGAGCACAGAGTTGCCATCTTGCCGACCGCGCCCGCTTGCCGGAGCGCATCCAGGCTCTTGGCGTTGCCAACCCGCCGTTTCCTGTCCGGTACAGCGAGCGGCTCGAGAAGTTACGGGATGAAGTCCAGCAAATGGTCGCGAAAAGCGCCTACATCGGGTGAAGAAGCGATCGTAGCTTTCCGGGCCAATCGGGAATCTAACTTAGTAGTCCAGGCCAAAGGCCCTGAATTGGAAATCTCAATGAGACCCGTTCTCTGGGGAGTAGACGCGCAGGCAGATTTCATGCTGCCGGGAGGTAAGCTCTACGTGCCCGGCGCTGAAAAAATCATTCCGAACATCCATCGGCTGGTCCATCAAGCCCGCCAAAGTCGCGTTCTTCTCATTTCCTCGGCTGATGCTCACCAACCCGATGACCCCGAATTTCAGCAGTGGCCGACGCACTGTGTGAAGGGAACTTCCGGCGCGGACCTGATTCTTGAAGCGCGCGCTGCCCGCCAACTCATCATCGCAAACTACCGGGATTTTGTCTTTCCCGCTGACGTCAGCGCTTATGAGCAAATTCTCTTGGAAAAGAACACGCTCGATGTCTTCGACAATCCCAACACCGACAAACTGCTCACCCAGTTGAGCTCCTCGACAGAGCCCAACGCTGCAAGCAAGTTCCGTGTTCTCGTATTCGGCGTGGTCACGGAATATTGTGTGCTCCGTGCGGCCCAGGGTCTGCTGCGCCGCGGCCACCGGGTGAGCATCGTGGAAGACGCGATCCAGTCTCTCGACGCAACGAAAGGGCGGGAGACTCTTGACGACATGCAAGCGCGAGACGCGCAGCTGGTTACCACCGAGCAAGCGTTAGCGCTCATCGCCAGCGATGGGCTCCACTCCGCCGAAGACCAGGTTCGCAAAACCGCCGGGGACTGAGGCCTCGAACGGGTCTTTGAGTTACTGGTAAAATGTCCTAAGAACAACCATCTCGACAGAAAAATACGTTTCAATATAATGGCCGCCGAAACTCAGCCGCACCGGCAAACCCAGCGTACGCACCTTCGCAGAAACATGGAGACTCCCCGCTGCCATGAACCAGCCCTTATCCCTCGAATTCGTACTCGTGTCGAGCGACTATGCTCTGATGCAGGCGGTCTCGAAAGCGGTGAAGAAATATGGCAAGTTTGTGCTAGCGCCGACGGCGCACGAGGCCCGCGAGTGCTTGAACCGCCGAAAGATTGACGGCGTTTTCGTCGACATGGAAGTGCCCGGCGCCTTGGGCCTGATCGAGTCCACGCGCAAAGGAACCTCGAACAGCAAAGCAGTAATTTTTGCCTGCCTCGTCAACGCCAAGGAGTCCACGCAAATCCTTGCCGTGGGCGCCAACTTCCTGCTGCGCAAGCCTTTGACCGAAGACAGCGTGGCCATGCACATCACAATCTCGAAAGAACTGCTTTTGCGCGAGCAGCGCCGGTATTTCCGCCATTCGGTGAATCTTTCGGTGACCTTGAAGGAGGGAAACCTCGAGCAGCAGGCCCGCATTACCAATTTGAGCGGAGGCGGCTTGGCGGTCCGCACGGTGAAGCCTCTCAAGCACGGTGCGGTCCTGGACTTCACCTTCGAACTGTCCCTGGGGGTGCGCATCAGCGCCCGGGGACAAGTGGCCTGGGTGAACTCCGAGGGAGTGGCCGGAATCATGGTGCAGGCTTTGCGCGGGAAGGGAAGCGAACAACTCGGCGCCTGGCTGGCTTCGCGAGAGCAACTTGATTCGCGGGGGTCGGCGTAAGCGAGGCGCTCACATCACTCATCGAACCGCCGGGGCAGCGGACTGGCGGATGGCTCCAAGCTCGCCGTGTAGCAGGTAGCGTAATTGCTGGCTCGAGGCATGATGGGCTGGTCCGCGCCGAGCAATCTTCAGTAAAGCGGGTTGGTTTATCAATCGGACCAAAACCTGAATTGCATTCCGGGGGAAACCGGAAGATGCGTCCGGGTAGGTTGGATACGGGGCATAGCCACCCCCTGATAGAGTCAATTAATGGAGCGGTGGAGGATTGCGGCGATTTGCCGCATTTCGTCGGCGAGTTCGGTGAACTCTTCCGGGAGGATCGATTGCATGCCGTCGGAAAGTGCCTTGTCTGGCTCGTGGTGAACTTCGATCAGCAGGCCATCCGCGCCAACGGCCACAGCTGCGCGGGAAAGCGGTAGAACCTTGTGCCGTTTTCCAGTACCGTGGCTGGGGTCCACGAAAATCGGCAAGTGGCTGCGCTTCTTGACCGCCGGCACAACGGCGAGGTCCAGCGTATTACGCGAAAAGTCCGAGAACGTTCGCACGCCCCGTTCGCAGAGCATCACGTTATAGTTGCCCTCGGACAGGATGTATTCCGCAGCCATCAGAAATTCATCCAGCGTCGCGGACATGCCCCGCTTGAGCAGGACCGGTTTTTTGGCTCGTCCTGCGCGCTTGAGCAGCGAGAAATTCTGCATGTTGCGCGCGCCAATCTGAATGACGTCGGCGTATTCCTCGACTAGGTCAAGCGATTCGTTGTCTATGGCCTCGGTGACGATGCCAAAACCGTGCGCCGCTCGCACCTTCGAAAGAATCTTGAGGCCGCTTTCGCCAAGTCCCTGAAAGCTGTAGGGAGAAGTGCGCGGCTTATACGCTCCGCCGCGAAACAGCCGCGCGCCCGATTTTTTAACTCGCTCGGCAATCGCCAGGCATTGCTCCTCGGTCTCCACTGCGCAAGGCCCCGCGACGAGCGCAACATGCTGCCCGCCGACCAGCACGTCCCCCGCAGGCGTGGGGATTCGAAGAATCGTGTCTTCTTCCTTTGCATCTCGGCTGACGAGCTTGTAGGGTTTGCTGACAGGAATACATTCCACGACGCCGGGGAGGGATTCGAGAGCGCCCAGATCAATCTCACTCTTGTTGCCGGTGATGCCAATGGCGGTTCGCAGGGATCCGGGGATGGGGTGGGCTTTTAAGCCTAGACTTTCAATGCGCTTGCAGACAGCGCGCACCTGCTCTTCGGTTGCATGAGATTGCATCACCACCAGCATGTGGAAAGCCCCTCGATTCGAGAGGTTAAGTCTACGGCATGGTGGCAGGAGCCGCAAATCCGCGAGCTACTTTAGTTGCCGAATGCCTTGATTCTCAAAACCTAACCAGTCACAATGGCTTCCTACGATGAGGAGTAGCCCAGCCGGGAGGATAAAAAGTGCTCTCGGACTTTCCAGTGCATTTGTTCGGACGAACCATACTCATTACCGGGCAAGAGCAGTTTTTGGCGGCGGTGTTCATTGTTGTTGCTGTCGCGACGTGGGCCGTGCTGCAGATCCGGCATCGGAGAGTGGTGGTCTTGCATCGTTCCGCCGTGACCGATCAAATGGTGTATGAGTTGTCCCGAATCGCAGACGCTTTGGATCGCGTTGCAAGCCGCCCCGTGGAACAGACCTTTCACCAGCCGATTCCCACCGCGGCCGGTGCCTTCAGGGAAGACGAACCGCGTACCATGCCGTTTTCCATGTTCGGCAGGGAACGCTAACACGCTGAAGGCAGGAAGTTTTCGAAGATTCCTTTGAAGAACTTTCTTTGCTGACACGTTTCTGGCAGAGATGCGATCCCCGCATAGCTTTGGTGTGGCAGTTTCGCGCGGCTCTTTGTGAAAGGGCCACGAGCTTGGCCATTTGCGCCCGTGTGCTAGAATAGACAGTTTATAACGGAGCCGAAACCCCAACAGGCATGCCCGAAGAACAACGCATCGTTGTACCTACCGAGTTCGATCCCGAAGACGAATACCGCCCCGAACCTGAGCCCGAACCGCTGCCGCCTTCTTGGATCGATGGGCGGGTGCGCATCGGCATTCATACGTCCATTGCCGGGAGCTACCTGAACGCTCTGGAGTCCGCGCGTAAGCTGGGCTGCAACGCCCTGCAAATCTTTTCTGCAAGTCCCCGGATGTGGCAGGGCGGCCCCGCTCGAATACCTGAACTTGACGCCGCTAGGTTTCGGGCCAGAAGAGAAGAACTGCGGCTTGGGCCGCTGGTGATCCACGCGAATTACCTCATCAATTTGGCCGCCGCGCAGCCCATGTTGCGCACGCGCTCGATTCAAGCTTTTCATGACGAAATCGTGCGGGCGGTGGCGCTCGGAGCGGACTTTCTGGTTGTCCATCCCGGCGCGCGGGGCGAAGGCGCCGCCACCCAGGCTATCGCGACACTCGTTGAATCGGTAAAGCAGGCCGCCAAGCGCGTTCCCTTGGGGCGGCTTAAAATTCTGATCGAAAACACTGCTGGCATGGGAACCGCCATAGGCTCCCGGCTGGAAGAAGTTGGAGAAATCGTCAGCGAGCTGTTGCGGGACCTACCCGCCGGAGTGTGCTTGGACACCGCCCATCTCTTCGCGGCGGGCTACGACATCAAGAGCGAAGCGGGTCTCGCATCCACCGTCGCGCAAATTGAGAACACCGTTGCGCTCGAGAACGTTCCGGTCTTTCATGTGAACGATTCGAAAGTTCCCCTTGGCGGACGCGTGGACCGCCACGAACACATCGGCAAAGGGAAGCTTGGCCGGGACGCGTTCGCGCGAATTCTGCGGCACCCGAAGTTAAGCGCGCCGGTCGAGGGGCTGGCTGGACGAGCGTTCCTGGCCGAGACGCCCATTGACGATCCGGGGGACGACCGTCGCAACGTAGCCATGCTCTGGGAGTTAGCCGGATTAAGGGATCAGGCGCCGGAAGCCGACAAAGGATTCTCCATGCTCACCCCGGCTCTGAAGAGAAAAATGTCAGCCCACAAGGGTCAGAGGACGCGGAGTCCGCAAAGGAAAAAGCAGAGTCTGGCAAAAGCGAAAAGGAAGCGGAGATAAGCAGGGTGGCGGAGCAGACGACAACGGGAGCGGGCGATACCGGAGCTACGGGATACGATCCGCAAAAGGTCGAAGCCAAGTGGCAGAATCGCTGGGCGGAAGCGCGCGTCTTTGAAACCGAAGCCGATCCTTCCAAGCCCAAATACTACGTCCTCGAAATGCTGCCGTACCCGAGCGGCACGATGCACATGGGCCACATGCGCAACTACGCCATTGGCGACGTTGTGGCCCGCGTCAAGCGCATGCGCGGATTCAACGTGCTTCATCCCATGGGCTGGGACGCCTTCGGGCTGCCTGCCGAGAACGCAGCGATAAAGAACAACACGCACCCCCGGGTGTGGACCAACAACAACATCGCGCAATTCCAAAGAGTGCTGCGCCGCTTCGGCTTCAGCTACGACTGGCGCCGCGAAATCTCCACTTGCGAGCCGGAGTATTACCGCTGGAACCAGTGGTTCTTCCTGCGCATGCTGGAGAAGGGACTGGCGTATCGCAAAAACAGCCGCGTCAACTGGTGCCCGAAGTGCTGCACCGTGCTGGCCAACGAACAAGTGGTCAACGGCGGCTTCTGCTGGCGCCACGAGGATACGCGCGTGGAAGCCCGGGAAATCGAACAGTGGTTTCTGAAAACGACCGCGTATTCCGATCAATTGCTCGACGATCTGAAGCAACTCGAAGGCGGATGGCCCGAGCGCGTCATCCTGATGCAGCAAAACTGGATTGGCAAATCCCAGGGCGCAAAAGTGAAATTCGGCGTAGCCGATGCGGCAGGGGCCGGGCCGATTGAAATCTTCACTACGCGCATTGACACGATTTACGGCGCCACGGCCATCATTCTGGCGCCGGCGCATCCGCTGCTGGCCAAACTTCTCGCTGGTTCTTCCGCGCGCGCCGATGCGGAACCGAAGCTTGCCAAGATGCGCCAGACCTCCGTCAAAACCGAAGATCTGGCGACCCTGGAGAAAGAGGGCTTTTTTACCGGGCGCTACGCGATCAACCCCTTCAACGAACAGCGGATTCCCATCTGGGTCGGGAATTTCGTGCTGATGGAATACGGCACGGGCGCAATTATGGCTGTCCCTGCGCACGACGCGCGTGATTTGGAATTTTGCAGAAAATACAAATTGCCTGTGCGCGTGGTGATTCAGCCGCTAGAAGGTGAAGAACTCATTGCAGAAAAAATGACCGAGCCGTTCGACGAACACACACAAGGGAAACTAGTCAACTCTGGCCCGTTTAACGGGCTTTCGCCGGTTGAGGCGATCGCCAAGATGGCTGCTTTCGCCGAACAGAAGGGCTTTGGCCAAGCCGAGACCATCTACCGTCTGCGCGATTGGGGAATCTCCCGGCAGCGCTACTGGGGTACGCCCATCCCAGTCATTTATTGTCCCAAAGACGGCATGGTGGCGGTCCCGGACAAAGACTTGCCGGTTCTGCTTCCGCCAAATCCCAAGCTTACCGGCGAAGGCGAATCGCCTCTTGCGGGAACCGCGGAATTTGTCAACACCACCTGTCCGAAGTGTGGCGGAGCAGCGCGTCGAGAAACAGACACCATGGACACCTTCGTGGATTCGTCCTGGTATTTCTACCGCTATTGCGATCCGCACAACGACAAAGCGCCTTTCGAGTCTGCAAAAGTTGCCTACTGGTTTGAGTCAGCTGGCGCCGGTCCGGCGGGGATTGACCAGTACATCGGCGGCATTACCCATGCGATTCTGCATCTGCTCTATTCGCGGTTTTGGTGCAAGGTGATGCGTGACCTAGGGCTCGTCAGGCACGATGAGCCTATTGCTCGTCTGTTCACCCAAGGCATGGTGCAAAAGGGCGGAGTCGCCATGTCCAAGTCCCGCGGCAACGTCGTCGGCGCAGAGGAAATGGCGCAAAAATACGGCGCGGACACTGGCCGCCTCTACACGTTGTTCGCTGCGCCGCCGGAAAAAGATTTGGAGTGGAGCGAAGAGAGCATCGAGGGCTCCTGGCGCTTTCTGAACCGCGTCTACCGCCTCATCGAGCGACATGCGTCGGCGGTCCGCGGCCTGAAAGATGCAAATGTGGGCGCTGCTGCCGCATCTCTGAAAGAAAAAACGCTCCTGCGCAAAGTTCATCAGACACTCCGACGCGTGACCAGCGACTTCGAGACGCGCTGGCACTTTAACTCCGCGATTGCCCTGATTATGGAGGTGACCAACGACATCTATGCTCAGGAGCCGCTCGAACAAGGTGTCCGACCGGAAGTGCGGAAAGAAGTGCTGGAACTGCTGACCCTGATGCTGGCCCCCATGACTCCGCATCTCGCGGAAGAGCTATGGGAAATGATGGGCCACACCGAAGGCCTATGGAAAACAGGCTGGCCTGCGTTCAACCAGGAACTTGCGCGCGAAGACGAAGTGGAAATCGTCGTTCAAGTAGGCGGTCGTGTGCGGGGGCGCGTGAAGGTAACGGCAGGAGCGGGCGAAGAGGAAGTTGTCAAGCTCGCGCTCGCCGATGCCGGAGTAGCACATCACGCCGACGGAAAACGCATCGTCAAAAAGGTTTTCGTGCGAGACAAGTTGTTAAACCTGGTTGTGGCGGGATAGCTACGCTTTGTGGCGGGTCTTAGACCCGCGCTTTTCTTTCCCTGAGTTAGCCTAGGAGGCAGCATGGCCGAGAGCGCGGCAAAGCTGTTTGCAGAGCTCGAGCAGGGAGGCAGGATGAAGGCGGAACTCGGCGGAGTGGTCGTGCTCGACTTCGGCGGGCAATACACGCAACTGATTGCGCGCCGCATCCGCGAGCAGCAGGTTTTTTCCGCGATCCTGCCGTGTACCGCTCCGGTTGAGCAGATTCGGAAGCTTGAGCCGGCGGGAATTGTTTTGTCTGGCGGACCCAGCTCGGTCTATGACCCCGACGCCCCGAAATGCGATTCGAAGGTGCTGGCGCTGGGAATCCCCGTGCTGGGAATCTGCTACGGCATGCAATGGATCGCGCACGCGCTCGGCGGCAAAGTCGAAAAGGCCGACCGCCGCGAATACGGGCGTGCGCACCTTAAGGTAGATTGTGCCGGCGGCCCGGATAGTTCCGAGTTGTTCGCCGGCGCGCCAGCCGCCCTCCGCATCTGGAATAGCCATGGTGACCACGTAAAGAGTCTTCCTGCCGGCTTCCGTGCTACCGGACATACGGAAAGTGCCATCGCCGCGCTCGAAGATCCCCAGCGAAAGATTTACGCCACGCAGTTTCATGTGGAAGTAAAACACACCGAGCGCGGCACCGAGCTGCTGCGTAATTTCCTCTTCCGCGTATGCAAAGCAGAGCCGAAATGGAGCGGCGCGGCGTTCATCGAGGAAACCGTCCATGCCGTTCGCGAGAAAGTCGGGAACAAGCGCGCCATCTGTGCTCTCAGCGGCGGTGTGGACTCGACCGTCGCAGCCGTCCTGGTGCACCGCGCCATGGGCGACCGGCTCACCAACATTTTCGTGAACACCGGCCTGCTGCGAAAAAATGAATTCGAAGACACTTTGGAGATGTTGCGCGGCAGGTTAAAACTCCAGGTCGTCGCCGTCGACGCTGCGGACCGTTTCCTCGCTCAACTCCAGGGCATCACCGATCCGGAAGAGAAGCGCAAGCGCATTGGCAGGGAATTCATCGCTGTTTTTGCCGAAGAAGCCCAAAAGCTGCAGGCCGGCGCAGCCTGCGGCGAAATTGCCTACCTGGTGCAGGGAACCCTATACCCCGACGTGATCGAGTCGGTCTCGGTGAAAGGCCCGTCCGCCACCATCAAGACCCATCACAATGTCGGAGGCTTGCCCGAAAAGATGCCTTTTGCCCTTATTGAACCGCTGCGTGATCTGTTTAAGGACGAGGTGCGCGGCATCGGGAAAGATCTCGGCTTGCCATCCGAGGTTCTGGTGAAACATCCGTTTCCAGGGCCCGGACTCGCCGTCCGTCTGCTGGGGGAAGTCAGCCGTACCCATTTGGTTACCCTCCAAGACGCCGATGCCATTGTCGTTGACGAGATTCGCAAGGCGGGGCTTTACGAAAAAGTATGGCAGGCCTTTGCCGTTCTCCTGCCGATTCGAAGCGTCGGCGTAATGGGAGACTTTCGGACCTACGGGTTGACGGTAGCCGTTCGCGTCGTCGAATCCGAAGACGCCATGACCGCTGACTGGGTCAAGCTACCCGCGGAAACCCTGGAGCGAATTTCAACAAGGATCGTGAACGAAGTTCCGGGCGTGACTCGTGTCGTCTATGACGTGAGCTCAAAGCCTCCCGGCACCATAGAGTGGGAATAGGCACAAATACCCCGGGGCTGGCTGGTGGTTCGGAAGAGGGATCAGGAAAGGTGGTAGCAGTTCAGAAAGAGGATCCGTGCAAACAACTACCCTCTTTCTTCATTGACACGTCCAAGCGAATGGGCAACCGAGATTGCGAAACTACCGGTTCGCCATCTTCTGGGCCATGTACAGAATCAGCTTGCGGTCGCCTTCCTCTGCCTTGCTCAGCAAGCGGCGAAGCTTGTTGAGGAAGCGGGCTTCTTTACCGACGCTGCCCCACGCGATATCGTCCGATGACTTGCGCTTGGGGAGATTCGGCAGTTGCGGCGGTTCTTCACCATCGTAGAACAGTTGATAGAGAGGCACTTCAAGAGCGCGAGCTAGCTTCTCAAGTGTTTCGATCGCAGGGACGGTATGGCCGTTTTCCACGCGCGAAATGTAGCACCGAAGCAGCCCCGTTCGCTTCTCGATGTCGCCCTGGGAGAGTTTCTTTTCTTCGCGCAACGCGCGAAGACGATCACCGATAATCATGAGGGTATTATTCCATAACGTTAGAAAAAGAAGCAAGAAGAAACTTTGTACAGAATCAAATCGAAACAGATGATGCAGCACACGTCAATCCGGGGATAATAAGCGTAACCAAAAATCTATGCCACACGTCCCAAAACCAGAGCCCTTGGAAGGGCCTCTCCCGGCGAAAGTCGGAAGGTATCGTGTTGCCCCTCCGGTGGAGGCTGCGGACGACCGCGAACTCGTGCGGCGGGCGCAGCGCGAGAACAAGGAGGCGTTCGAGGAGTTGGTTCGCCGGCACCAGCATCGAGTGTTTGCGGTCGCCGGAGGAATCCTAAAGCGGCGCGAGGACGTTGAAGACATCGCGCAGCAAGTGTTCGTGAAAGCGTACTTCTCGTTGAAGCGTTTCGACCAGCGCGCGGCATTCAGCACCTGGCTTTACAAAATTACCGTGAATGAATGCTGGGACATGTTAAGAAAGAAAAAGGTTCGGCCACTGGTTTACGAGGCGGACTTGAGCGAGGAGCAAGCCCGTCAGGTCATCAGTTCGGCGGAGAAGGGCAAGGACGATCCGGACATCAGTGAAAGGCTGGAGTCGCGGCAGCGCGTCGAAAGATTGCTGGAAGGATTGGAAGAACGGGATCGCCTGATGCTGATCTTGAAAGAAGTGGAAGGTTTCTCAATCGAAGAGATTGCGGAAGTTCTAGACTTGAATGCCAACACGGTGAAGGTAAGGCTCTTCCGGGCACGCCGCCGCGTGGTTAGCCAGGCCAAGGCGCACGAAAGCTGAAGGATGCAGAACCCGGCGGTTAGGAGGCTGGGATGTGGAACAAGCTGAAAGAGAGCGAAAACTGTAGAAAATTCCGCGACGGTCTCGAAGCGGCCGCTGCGAAGCTTGAAGGCGCTATCCGGTTCGAAGATTTGATCGCGCTCTTGCCACAACAGCAGCGCATGCATATGGTTGTTTGCGCAGGCTGCGGCGAAGCGGCGAACGACCTGGTCACAGTGAAACAGTTGCTTGGCAGCGCAGCCAGGTTCACGGAGGAAGACCGGCCGTGGTTTGCCGCGCGGGTCCTGGCCGCTATCGCCTCGCGCGAAACAGAGCTTGCGGAGCGCGCAAGCGCATGGACCGAATTCCCGCGCTTTGCTTCGCGGCTTGCCTGGGTCGCCGCAATTCTCCTATTGGCTGGCACCACGTGGTTTTACAAAGCTGTTGTCCGGGCCCCAAATTACGTTCCGGCGGGACAAGAATCCATCTTCGAGACGCCCCAGCAGCCAACTCCCGACGATGTTTTGGTAAGCATGGCGGGTGACCATCCATGAGTCAAACCGTGAATGAGACGCCCGCTTCTCGCAAGGCCGCCATTTGGGTGGTCGTCGTATTTCTACTCGGAGCCGTCGGGGGCGGAATGCTTGGCTATGGTTATGCGCACCATTCGGTTTCGGCCGCAAGCACGCCGCTGCCGGAACCCGAGCGACGCGCCAAGCGCGTTAGGCAGATGACCGAAGAGTTGGGCCTGACCAGCGATCAAGCCAAGCAACTCGATGCGATTCTGGTGAAGGCCCATGCGGAGGCGAAAGCCGTTCGCGACCAGGCCGACGCGCAAGTGGATCAGATTCGCGAAGCGACCCGGAACCAGGTTCGCGCCACCCTCACTCCCGAACAAAAGCCGAAATATGAACAGTTCCTCCAGAAGCTTGACGCTGAGAGAAAACGCAATGCCCCGCCGCGCTAGCGACGCGAGCTAGGCGGTGCTCACCGGGCTAGAACATCACACCTTGACGACCAGCTTTCCAATATTTCCGCCGGTGAAGAGCATGTTGATGGCATCAGGAGCCTTCTCAAGGCCATCGACAATCGTTTCGCGGTCCTTGATTTTCCCGAACATTTTCCATTGACCGAGTTGCGTGGCCGCTTCCATAAAACGCGGCGCGTAGTCGAGAAGAATAAAGCCCTCGACACGCAACCGCTTCACCAGTACCGTGCCAAAGCTTGCCAGGCTAGGATCTTCCTTCGTGTATCCGGAAATCAGACCGCACAAGACTACTCGCCCGTGCAGATTCATGAGCTCGAGGACCTCGCTCATGATTTCGCCGCCGACATTTTCAAAATTCATGTCAATGCCGTTGGGAACGGCAGCGGCCAACTTCGCCTTCCAGTCCACATTCTTGTAGTTGATGGCCGCGTCGAAGCCAAGCTCTTTCGTGATCCAGTCGCACTTCTCGTCCGTGCCGGCGATGCCCACGACGCGGCAGCCACGAATCTTCCCGATTTGCCCTGCGATGCTACCGGTCGCACCCGCCGCCGCGGAAACCACGAGCGTCTCGCCTTTCTTCGGCGCGGCGATTTCCATGCCGAAGTAGGCAGTTAGGCCGTTGAGGCCAAGCGTGCCAAGGAACACGGTGTCCGACACGAACGGAATCTTCGGCACTTTCTGGATGAGTTGTTGGCCCGCCGTGGAGTCGATGATGAAATATTCCTGCAACCCGGTGGCGCCGGTAACGCGGTCGCCCTTTTTGTAATCTGGATGCCGCGACTCCAAAATTTCCGCGAAGCCCAGTGCGCGCATCACTTCGCCGATGGGCACCGCGGGAAGATAGCTGTCCATCGCCATCCAAACACGCATCGTCGGATCGATGGAAAGGTACTTCACGCGCGCCAGCGCCTGTCCATCTTTCAATTCCGGCAGCGGCGTTTCCTTCAGTTGCAAATCGCCGCGTGCAAGCATCCCCTTCGGCCGCGATTGCAAAACGAATTGCCGATTCGTTGTACTCATGTTGAATTTCCGTCGCTCGAAAATCCTGATCGAGCCGCGGTGTCATTCCGAGCGAAGCGAGGTCCTCTGCCCGATCGAGCGGTTTTTGTTTGATGAATCTGCTTTTGCAAATTTGGGACGCAAGCGATCCAAAGGATGCCCATCAAGAGCGTTAGAACGGAATGTCTTCGTCGGAGATTTCCGGGCCCCCGGACTGGCTGCTGCCGCCGCCGTAGCTCTCTTCGGCGGGGGCCGATTGATCGAATTCGTCGCCACCGCGCGAGGCCCCTCCGCCCCCGCCTGCTCCGGCCGCCGCACCTTCGGCGCGACCGCCAAGCATGCGGAAATTGGTCGCTACAATCTCGAAACTGGTTCGCTTCTGGCCTTCCTTGTCTTGCCATTCGCGCGATTGAATGCGCCCCTCGATGAAGATGAGCGAGCCTTTCTTCAAATACTGCTGCGCGATTTCCGCCTGCTTTCCCCAGACAACAATCTTGTGCCACTCCGTGCGCTTCTGGCGTTCGCCATTGCGGTCTTTGTAGGATTCGTCGGTGGCCACGGAGAAATTCGCCACCGCCTGGCCGCTCCCGGTGTAGCGCGTTTCGGGATCGCGGCCCAATCGGCCGACCAGAATCACTTTGTTAACAGACATTCGCTCCCCCTGAGACGGCGACGATAGCACGCGACGCAGCAAAAGGGAAATTGCATGTCGCGTGATTGGCTTGCGGGTGTCGCCCGGTTGTATCCGGGTGTCTCCGGTTGGTGGGATACATCATGCCCTTGTTAGGTTGATGCATGGCCCTGGTACAGCCCAAAGCTGTACCCAGGGCCAAATTGACAAGCGGTGCAGAGGCAGCCTAACGTCTCGTTTCACGAATCGAACGTAGGGGGGTGCCCTGTGAAACAAGAAACACCGGTCGAATCGCCACATTGGAAAAAACTTGCCCAATGGGCTGCAGTGACCGCGGAGATTCTCGCAATCGCCGCAATTCTCGCGATTGCGTTCACGGCAGGAAATTACATCGCCGCGCAACGAGCCGCGCTGCAAGCCGCCAATTCGGCAAGTACGGCCAGTTCTGCGAACGCTGCGGGAATCTTTGAATCGCACGGCGACGTGGGCACCGTGTTGCACGCCGGCTCCGTGGACTACGACGCCGCGAAGCAAGCCTACACGATCGCCGGAGGCGGCGAGAACATGTGGTCCGTGAAGGATGCCTTCCAGTTTGCGTGGAAGAAAGCGTCCGGAGACGTCACGCTGACTGCCGACATTGCGTTCGTTGGCAAAGGCGCGCAGGAGCATCGCAAAGCAGTGCTGATGGTGCGCCAGAGCCTCGACGAGGACTCCGCTTACGCCGACGTGGCACTGCACGGCAACGGGCTCACTTCGCTGCAATACCGCGACGAAAAAGGCGTGGCCACGCACGAGATTCAAGCCAACGTCTCCCTACCGAAGCGGCTGCGCCTGGTTAAGCGCGGCGCGTACTTCTCCATGTGGCTGGCCGATGAAAACGGCCAGTTCCAACTGGCCAGCGGCTCCATGCGCATCGCGCTGCAAGAACCGTTTTACGTGGGCATCGGCGTTTGCAGCCACGACGCGAACGTCGTTGAGAAAGCGGTCTTCTCGAACGTGAGCGTCGATGCAAAACCCGCGCCGCCGCGCATGGTCCGCGACAACGCGGTGCCGAACACGAACGCGACGACTACGCTCTACAGTACGCTCGAGGTGATTTCGCTTGCCTCCACCGATCGCCGCGTCGTCTACATCGCGCCGGAGCGCTTCGAGGCGCCCAACTGGATGCCCGACGGCAAACATTTGCTCTTCAACCGCAACGGGCGCATCAACATAATTGCCGTTTCCGGCGGTGCGCCGCACGTTCTCGACACCGGCTTCGCCACGCGCTGCAACAACGACCACCTGATTTCGCCCGATGGCACGCAACTTGGCATTAGCGACAATTCGCAGGAGAACCACGAATCGCTCGTCTACATCGTTCCTATCGACGGCGGCACGCCACGCCGCATCACGCAGAAATCTCCTTCGTATTTGCACGGCTGGTCGCCGGACGGCAAGACGCTGGCGTTTGTCGGCGAACGCAACGGCGACTTTGACATCTACGCCGTTCCCGCGGCGGGCGGACCCGCGGCGAGTGAAGAAGAAACGCGCCTCACCACCGCCAAAGGCCTCGACGACGGGCCGGAGTACACGCGCGATGGCCACTACATCTATTTCAACTCCGAGCGCACCGGCCACATGCAAATCTGGCGCATGAAGGCCGACGGGAGCGAGCAAGAGCAAGTCACCTTCGGCGAAAACAACGATTGGTTCCCGCACATTTCGCCCGACGGCCAGTGGATGGTCTTCCTCACCTACGACAAGTCCGTTTCCGGCCACCCCGAAAACAAAGACGTCTCCCTCCGCCTGATGAGCTTGAAAGACGCAAGCGCTCCGAGCGCAAGCTTCAAAAACACGAAGATTACCATCCTCGCCAAACTCTTCGGCGGCCAAGGAACGATGAACGTGCCTTCCTGGTCGCCGGACGGCAAGCAGTTGGCCTTTGTCAGCTACCACGTCGTTCCGCAAGACGGAATGTGACGGGAGCCTCAGGCTGGGCGGAACCAACGGGCAAGAAGTGATCGGCTCGTTTAGAAACTCTTGGTCTTGGACTCAGAACTTATAACTCATGACTTACAACTGCGAAGCCGAGGGCTCGGCGAGCAAGAAGGTCCGGAAGAAGACCATGGAAACTAGGGAGGGCGAGGGAGGCTGGGAAACAACGACTGGGGAGTGCGCGTTAGCGGGAGCCGGCGGAGGCTCCGAGTTCTTTGAGCTGGGCGCGGGCGTAGCGATCTTCCTCGCTGCCCGGGAAAAGTTTGATGATTTCGCGGAGCTCGCGGATGGCGGAAGCTTTCTGGCCGAGCTGGAGCATCGCCGTGGCGCGGTGAAGGCGGGCAGGAGCCAGCTTGAAGCTTTTCGGATAGTTGTTGATGACTTTGTCGTATTCCGCGATGGAATCCTGATACTTCTTTTCCTTGTAATAAATTTCGCCGATGTAAAACTGCGCGTTGGAAGCCAGGTCGGTTTTGCCGTAATACTTCAGGTAATCCGTGAATTCAGAGCGCGCCAAGTCATATTTGCCGCTCTGAATGTCGCGCAGGCCGTTGGAATAGAGCATATCGGCGGAAGGGCCGGGGCCGGAAGGGGCCGCAGCGCCCGGCGAACTAGTCGTTGGCGGCGGAACGTTGCCGGCGGTGGGTGTGGTGGTTCCGGCGCCGGTAGCCGGAGCGGCCGCGCCGGAAGAAATTTTGGCGTCGAGGTTCTGCACGGAGTTTTGCAAATCCACGAGCTGCTGATTGAGCTTGCCGAGTCGCGACTTGATTTCCTCGAGATTGTCCGAGAGCCCCTGGACCTGCGTGGACATGCTGTCAAGGCGCGTTCCGGAGTTGGCCTGCACATCTTGCACGGACTTTTGCAGCGAGGACATCGTGGTGCCGAGGTGATTGACGTTGTCATTGAAGCCGCCCACGATCGTTTTGATCGCTGTATGGTCCTGGATCATTTGCGTGGACATGTCTTTCTGTCCCTGCAAAATGGATGTGACGTCGCGCTGCAGGTCAATGATTTCCCTGGCGACGGCTTCCACCGGGCGGGGGCCTACGAGGCTTCCAGCGATTGCGCCGGCAAAAACGGCTCCGCTGAAAATCGCGATATTGCGTATACGCATGACAAATCCTCCTAGAGGGTGCGAACGGGTCCAAGATTAAGTTTAAAACAAGCCCAAATCCAAGAACGAAGCCGGGGAAGCAGCCTCCACTCTAATTAAGAGGGCCGCAGGTGGGCAAGAGTTTGCCCGGCCCTGCGGCCTTTTAGTCACGAATCAGTTATGGCCGCGAAGAGAAGCGAAACGCCTCAGTTGGCCTTGACGAAGTGGCCGCGGCGGTTCTGCTGCCAGCAAGGTTCGCCGTGCTCAGGGCAGAAGGGTTTCTCTTTGCCAAAGCTGACGGTAGTGAGCTGGCTGGCAGAGACGCCTAGCGAAGCCAGGTACGCCTTTACCGCGGCGGCGCGGCGGTCGCCGAGGCCGAGGTTGTATTCCGTGGAGCCGCGTTCGTCGCAATGGCCCTCGATGGTCGCTTTCACGGCGGGATGCGCCTTCAAGAAGTCGGCGGTTTGGCCGAGTGCCGTGCGAGCGTCGGCGCGGATATCCGCCTTGTCGGTGTCAAAGTAGGCGTCTTGCACCTCTCTGGCCCAAATTTGGTCGAGCGACTCCGTCGGTTGCGCCGGCGGCGGGGCAGCCGGGGCGTTCACGGAGACCGCCGCGGTCGCGCTTGCAGAACCGCCGGGGCCCGTAGCCGTGATGGTGTAAGTCGTCGAGTCCGTGGGCGAAACTTTGGTGGAGCCCTGCGCGTTCACGGCGCCGACTCCCGGATCAATGGAAAGCTGCGTGGCGTCAGTGGAATTCCAACTGAGCGTGGAGGAACCACCGTTGTTGATGGTGGCTGGGTTCGCCTGCAATGTCACCGTGGGACGAGCGGGCGGAGGGGCCGCCGGCTGGGCTGGCGGAGCGGGAGTCACTTTTTTCTTGCAACCAACCGTAAAGACAGCAGCGAAAAGCATCACGAACAAGCCCGTGCGGTAGAGAGAGCGCGAAGCCGAATTCATGCAAGTCCTCCTGAGACGATGAGTTGGATCCCCGTGTATGCCCCAACCGAGCCATCTATCCTAACATCAGCAGGCGGGGTCCGGGCAATGTATCGTAACACGATATATTATACCCAGCCGTAAAACACAAACGGTTCAACAACCAAAAACCGGATTTCCAGGGGAGCAACAGGGTACCGACAACCACGTCCACTCCCTGAGATGCGTGAACAGCTCCGTTGGTTCCACTTCGAGACCGGGGCGAAAGGCGAGCGCTGCGTCGCTCCCATCGAGCCGCGTGCCGCCGTAATCCTGCCAAGAATCCTCAGCCGCAGAATGCGTGGCTTCGGAATGACCGAACTGGCCCAAGGACACCGACTGATTGCCCATTGCTAATGCGTGGACCAGTTAGGCGACTCGTTGTGGCCGCTGTTGGTTAGCTGGTGCGCTTGGGAACCATCGGCGAGCATGGTCCAGATCTGGCGCTCGCCCGAACGCGTGGATTCAAAAACCACATGGCGGCCGTCGGGCGCCCAGCTGGGGCGCTCGTTACGGCCCTGATCGCGGGTCACTTCGAGGATCTGCCGAGAGGCCGGGTCCATGATGTAAAGGTCGTAGTTGTCATTGGGGCGGCGCCAGCTGAAGGCCAGCAACTGGCCGTTAGGCGACCAGGCGGGGTCGATGACGTAGCCCTTGTCCGGCATGTCAATTTTCGTGGCGCCGGTGCCGTCGGAATTCATCAGGTAGATCTGTGGCGTGCCACCGCGGTCGCTGACGAAAGCGACGGTTTGCCCGGTCTTGGGGTTCCAAGCCGGAGATACGTTGACAATGTTGCCGCCGGATTGCGTCAGGCGCTTGGGGCGGCCGCCGTTTATGTCGCTGAGGTAGAGTTCAGTGCCGGGCCCCTGCATGGAAGAAGAAAAAATGATTTGCGTGCCGTCAGGCGACCAGGCCGGCGTGCTGTTCGTGCCTGCGAAGCGAGCGAAAGAGATGACTTTCCCGGTGTCCATCGAATACATGCAGATCTGCGCGCTGGTGACGCCTTTGTATGGCGCGTAGCAGGTGAACGCGATACGCGAACCGTCCGGCGACCAGCGCGGTGTGAGAGAGATGGAATGAAGGCTGGTGAGCTCGTGCTGGTTGGCGCCGTCGTAATCCATCGCCCAGATTTCCTTGGTCGTGGGACTAGTGGAGCGAACGAAGGCGATTTGCGTTTGCGCGATGCTGGGCAGGCCGCCGGTCAGTTTGCTGATGATTTCGTCCGCGAACTGATGGGCGAACTTGCGGACCTGCGCGTCGGTGGGACCGCCCCGATAGACCTTGCCGATCACGGGTGGGGCGGACGGGCTGCGCACGTCAAACAGCCAGGCCTGGATGGTGACTTCGGAGGTGGATTCGGTCAAATTGCCGAAGCCGACGTATTGTGCGTTGGTGGGCAATGCGATCCAGGCAGGAGCTTTTAGCTCGGCCGGGACCGAAACCACCTGGGGAGGGTAAAAGCTGGGGCTGGCGAGCTCGATGACGCCGGCGTATTCCAGGTCACTGCGGACGACTTGCGTGAACAGGGAAGCATGAGGTTTTGCGGAGTCGGAGCGCGGGGCGAAGTCGGCCAGGGCCACGCGGATCTTCGTTTGGCCGAGCCCGGTTTGAATACGAATCTGGTCTTGCGCCAAAACGGAACGGCAGCTCAAGACAATGACAGCCACGAAACACAAGAGTCCCAAACATCGCAGAAATTTCAGCAAGTTCCCCCCTTTGGTCACTGAGAATCACGCCCTTCCGGCAGCGAGAGCAGCTACCGTGTTAAAGAAAGATCGAAGTCAAAAGTAACGTCGACAAACTTTCCCATGTAATCGTTGGGCAGGGGCCGGAAGGCATCAATACTTTGCAGCGCTCGCATGGCCGAATAGTCCATGGTGGAACTGCCGCTGCTTTGAGCTAAGCGAATATTGGAAATGGAGCCATTTGCATTGATTCGGAAACTCATTACCGCGTGGGCACGATGAGCTGCGCGAGTAGGCTGGTCAATGGTGGTCTGATCCCACGATTGCTCGACGCGGCTACGGACGGCATCCACATACCACGGATATCGGCCGGCGAAATCCCCGCCGCCCTGGCCAATGGCCGCCGCTACGCCTGCAGAGGACCCGGGAGGTCCCGGTGTTTGCGAATAAGAGGTTGGAAGGTTGGGGCTGCCATTATGACCCGGGATGGCGTTATCCGTCTCGGGCCTCGTGTCTTCGAGAATGCGGGACTTCCGCGACGGTGGCAGCGGCTTTTCTTTTTCAAATTTTTGTATGGGGGTCGCATCTTTTACTGGCTCGGGCGGCTTGGGCTTGGGATCTTCTTTATTAAGGCTCTTGGTGGGATCAACGACTTTGCTCTCGGTGACGTTCTCTTCTTTGGGCATGGGTAAGCCGGCAGGGCTGACCAGATTCACCTTGACGCCGCCGTTCGATTTACTCCCTACGCCGCCCCAGTCGGCACCGGGATGGTTGAAATAGGCAGCTCCAAAGACAGCGGCAATCAGCAGGGCATGAAAAAAAACGGAGCGAAAGAAGTATCTCTTGAGGGAAACATCGCGCGGTAAGGCGAGAGCGGTGGCCATATTCCTATTTTACTGCGTCCGCGCGCGTTCCGTCAGGGGCTCTGTGACGATACTGATGTTGTTGATGCCGGAGACGCGCAGCGTGTCGACAACGGATGCAAAGATGCCGAAGGGAACCTTCTCGTCGCAACGCAGGAAGACGCTTTGCTTTGTATCTTTCAATTGCGATTTGATCTTCGGTCCGAGCTGGTGAATGTTGATCGGATCATTGCCGAGGTACACGCGCTGCGATTTGTCAATGCTGACGACGATGCGGTCCTGGTTGACGTCTTTCATGGTCTTGGTTTTCGGAACGTCAATTTCGATGCCCGACTGCAGGATGGGCGCGGTGATCATAAAAATGATAAGCAAAACAAGGACCACGTCCACAAACGGGACCATGTTGATTTCGGAGAGCGAAGTTTGCGTTGTTTTGCCGACTTGCATCGTAGTTTTGCCGCGGCGGCCGGCGGGACGGCCGCGAAAGTCTAGTTAAATGCCTTCTCGACCTGCGCGGTCACTTCCATGGCGAAATTGTCCAAACGCTGCGCCAGGTCGCGAATGTTCTGCAAGAACTGATTATAAAAGATGACCGCGGGAATGGCCGTGGCCAGGCCGGCGGCAGTGGTAATCAGAGCTTCCGCGATGCCCGGCGCGACGGCGCGAAGGCTGGCGGCCCCGGCGCTGCCAAGGCCGGCGAACGCGTCAATAATTCCCCAGACCGTTCCGAACAGGCCGATGAACGGCGTTACCGAGCCGGTGGTGGCGAGCCAGGACATGCCTTTTTCGACGCGGCGCACTTCTTCGGCGGATTGCAACTGCATGCTCACGGTGACGGCGGACAAACTCTTCAATTTAGGCGGATGAGGATTCGGGGAAATGCCGCCCACTTGCATCTGGAGTTCGCGATAGCCCGCGGAATAGACATTGGCAAAAGGTGAGCCAGAGGAAGCGAGCGCCGCCGGATTGGCGACGCCATGGGCGCCGCGAAAAGCTTGCAGGAAACGGGCGCTTTGGCGGCGAACGCGTCCGAACATCCCCCATTTTTGAAAAATCATGGCCCACGAAACGAGGGAGAAAAAGAAAAGGATTGCAAGAACGACGCGGGCGACCAATCCGGTCTGCTCAAGAATTCCCATAATGTCGGTCGCAAGGATCGTATTGAAAAGAAAAATGGCGCGCCCCTCAGCGAAAGAGAAGTTTTTTCTGGGCGTAAAAACCGTAACACACGCACCCAACACCCGCAACCAATACGATGCGCAAGTTTTCGATGGTGCTGCTTATTGGGAAACAGTGGTTCGGGTGACAGGCGGGTGACGGCTGACTCGTAAACAGCCTTGGCATCATCCTTGGATAAGGGCATAGAGCGCGAACGGGTAACGCAAGTTCCCAAAAGCAGGTGTGGTAAACTGCGAATTGAGCATGAATAAACCGTTTGACTTCGACGTAGGACGATTGACGGGCGTGGGGGCCCGAGCGCCTGCGGCTTTTCCTCGTTTATCACAAGCGCATGGAGTGTTCACCGGAGCACCGGAGCGGCGGACATTTTTCCTCGAAACTTTTGGCTGCCAGATGAACGACCACGATTCGGAAAAGGTGGCCGGCGTTCTGCTCTCGCGCGGGTACCGGCAAGTGGAAACTCCGGACGCGGCGGGGCTAATTCTTTACAACACTTGCAGCATTCGCGAGAAGGCGGCACAAAAGGTTTTCTCGCGGCTCGGTGAGTACCGCGCAAAACAGAGCGAAGGGAAAATCATCGGCGTGCTGGGCTGCGTGGCGCAGCAGGAAGGCGAAGACATTTTCGAGCGCGCTCCGTGGGTCAGCCTGGTTTGCGGCTCGGCAAGCTACCGGAAGCTACCGGAAATGCTGGCGCAGCTGGAAGCCGGGAATCATCGCGTGACCGGGCTCGATACGGATACCGACGAAACCTTCGAGACGGAGATGACCCGCCGCGACAACCCTTTTCGCGCGTATCTGACGATCATTGAGGGTTGCGACAAGGCGTGTTCCTACTGCGTGGTGCCGTACACGCGCGGGCCTGAGCGCAGCCGCGCGAGCGACTCGATTCTTCGCGAGGTCCGACAGCTCGCCGAGCTTGGCTATTCGGAAGTGCAACTGCTCGGGCAAACGGTGAATTCCTACAAGGACCCGACGGCACGGAAAATGCGGTTTGCGGAATTGCTGCTGGCGGTGGCTGATGTTCCGGGGATCCGGCGGGTGCGGTTCACGACCTCGCATCCAAGCGATTTCACACCAGATATTGTTGAAGCCATGGAAGCGCAGACCAAGGTTTGCGAGCACGTACACCTGCCGGTGCAATCGGGTTCGACAAAATTGCTGCGCGCGATGGAGCGGACCTACACGCGCGAAGAATATCTGGATAAAATCGCGATGATTCGCGGCGCGTCACGACCGATTGCGATTACCACGGACATCATTGTGGGATTCCCTGGCGAAACCGAAACGGATTTTGAACAGACGCTGGGCTTGCTGGATGAAGTGAAATACGACAGCCTGTTCTCGTTCAAGTATTCACCACGGCCCAACACGCCTTCCCTGAAAATGAATGATGCGATTTCGGAAGACGAGAAAAGCCGGCGGCTCACGGTCCTTCAGGACCGGCAGCGCGAAATCCAGAAAGAGCGCAACGCGAAAATGATTGGCGAGACATTTGAGGTGCTGGTGAGCGGGAAATCGCGGCGCGAAAACCAGTGGTCGGGATATACAAGTTCGTACCGGCTTGCAAATTTCTCTTCCGCTGCGAGAGAACTTCTGGGAAGCTACGTTCAAGTACGAGTGACAGGAGCGACGCCGAACAGCCTGGTGGGCGAGCACGTGGTTTGACCCAAGGGAGGCCTCCATGGAAGTGGAAATGAAAATCCGTGGCCTGATGATGGACCCCGTCACCAACATGCCGATTGTCGTACTGAAGGACGTGCAGGGCCAGGCGATTCTTCCGATCTGGGTGGGCGTTTATGAGGCAAACGCCATCGCGCTGGAAATCGAGAAAGTGCATACGCCGCGGCCGATGACGCATGACCTCCTGAAAAACGTGATGCTTGGGCTGGAAGTGCGCGTCCAGAAAATCGTAGTGAACGACCTGAAAGATGACACGTTTTACGCGCTGATCTGGGTCGAGCGCGACGGGCAGACCATGACGATTGATTCACGCCCGAGCGATGCTCTGGCGCTGGCTTTGCGGATGGATTGCCCGATCTACGTGGATGAACTTGTGCTCAAGAATTCCAAAGTCTCGAGCGCGTTCACCGAAAAGAATACCAATGAGCAGTTGCGCAACTGGCTCGAAGGCCTCTCCGACGAGGACCTTGGCAGCCGCTACAAGATGTAGTTTCTCTCTCCGATTATTGTCTTATTGTCATGGCCAAAGATCCCGACTGGCTTCCCAGGTTCGTGAACTCTGCTGCGGCGCGGGAATAACAAGCAGGGCCTGGGGTTCGCGGTCGAGGCAAAGTCGCCGGAAATCGCATCACAAATTTAAAATCAGCCCGGCCATTAGGATTCAAGGTTGTCGAGGACCCAGCCGACAGGGACGCCGGGATGTTGATTTTGTCCCTTAAGCCATAATGTTCCACGCCGTGAATCACGACTAAGGCCCTGCCGATAACAGCCTGCGCACCATCCGGCGCCAGGCGAAAAGTAAAACAATGCCGATCAGGATGAGGGCAAGGCTGAGTCCCGACCAAATCCCGAACGCGCCCCAGTTGCGCGAGAAGCAGAGCCATGCGCCGAGCGGCAAGCCAATCACCCAGTACGCGGCGAAGTGACAGATCATCGGCGTGCGCGTGTCTCCGGCGCCGCGCAAAGCGCCGGTGGCCACGGTTTGAATGCCATCGAACAACTGAAAAGCCGCGCCCGCAATCAGGAGCAGGGAAGTGCTGCGAATGACGGCTTCGTCCGGCGTGTACATCCGCGCGATCCAGCGCGGGAAGACCAGCAGCGCGATGGCGGCAAGCGTCATGAACCCTGCTCCGAGAAAAATGGCGGTGTACCCCGCGTCGCCGGCGGAGGCAGGTTTGCCGCGTCCGATGGCATGGCCAACGCGAACGGCGGCGGCGGAGGAGATTCCCAGCGGAACCATGTAGGTGAACGCAACAGTGTTCAGCGCGATTTGATGCGTGGCGAGAGCGACGGCTCCCAGACGGCCGATAAGAGCCGTGGCTAAGGCGAAGACGCTGATTTCCAGCGTGATCTGCACGGCCGCGGGCAGGCCGAGCGAGATCAGGCGGCGGATGCGCGTGAAGTCTATATTGACGGGCGTCTTCAGAAGTTCGGTGCGATGACGGCGGTCGTACCAAAGAAGATAGCTGACCAGCACGACGGCTAAATACACGCGCGAAATCGCCGTGGACCAGCCCGAACCGACCACGCCCATCGCGCGAAATCCCCATTTGCCGTAGATGAGCACCCAGTTGAAAAGCGCGTTGATGAGGTTGGCGCTGACGAGCGCAAAGGCGATGGGCTGCGCCATGTTCATGGCTTGCAGGCAGCGGCGAACGGCGAAATAGAGAAGAAGAGGGAAGAGGCCGAAGGCGAGCGCTTTCATGTACGGAACGGCAAGAGCTGCGACTTGCGGCTCGATGCGCAGGCGGCGAAGAAGCGGGTCGAAAAACCAGACGGGCAGCATGAGAAACGGTGTCATCACGATGCTGAGATAAATGCTGTTGATGAGGGAACGATGGCAGTCCTCGCGCCGGCCGGCGCCAAAGGCTTGCGCGACGAGCGTGTCGAGGCCGATCAGCAGGCCACCGCCGAAAAAGGCCAGCACGTTAAAAAGGTTAGAACTGATGCTGACAGAGCCGATGGCGCGGGCGCTGTCCGGCAGGTGCCCGACCATGACGGTGTCCACGATGCCCATGCTCATCCAGCCGATTTCGGCCAGGACCAACGGCAAAGCGAGCCGGACGGTGGGACGAAGTTCGTGGCGAAGTGCCTGGAAGCTGATCATGTTGCGCGCGGTGAGCTAAGAAAGTGTAAGCGGAAACGAACGAGGTGGCGAGTGGTGTCCCGGTCGAGGACACGGGAGGCAAATGCGCGAGTGGCGAGAGAAGCGGCCTACAGTGACAACGGCGGCAAGACTTGGAAAGTGGGCAGCCGCTGTCCCGCGGGATACCGCTGGGGCGTCGCGATTGTGCCGGACACGCCCGGTCCCACCGTGTTCGCGGTTGGACCCACCGGAACCGACCACTCGATTGATCGAGGAAAGAACTGGCAGCAGATGAACCAGGAGCACACCGACGCGATCGGCTTCCCCGACGCGCACCGCGGCTGGGCCGTTGGGAAAGAAAGGCGTCATCCTGAAGTTCGAAGGAACGGGTTCCCGGCGGGGGCCGCGCCAAGTCTGAAGAAGTAAAGCAGAGCCGAAGAGAGACACAATCCTTTGACTGGCGAGAGGTCAGAGACCTTGGTCGAGAGAGGTTCCCAAAACACGCACCCTGAAAACCGCAGGGTGCGGCACCCTCCGGTCGGTGGCCCCCCGCAAGCCTAGGCCTGGGCCGTAACCATCAAAAGGGACACAGCACACTGTCCTCGTTGCCCTGGAGCAACGACTCAGCGTAGTTGCCACTGAAGAATTGTTTCTGACTCGTCAAGTCTCGCGGCTCGCCGATTGTATTTGGCGAAGCTTGCGCAGTTTCAATCTGAGGGGTGGTAGCGCATGATCCTAAGCCGCAAGACCGCGTCATTCTCGCCAAAGAAGCTTGGCGTCGCCTGGACCCTCCCAAGTGTGCGGGCCGAAGCGCAATCTCTGTTTCGCCTGGTCGTGCGCAATAAAGAGAGCGTGGAGTCGCTGCGAGACTTGATTCGAGTTGCCCCGTCAGAGCTCAATGCCCTAGCGACACTTATGGCGAAGTTCCCAGAGTTGTCGCGGCAGGTCGAGGGCGCCATTGCCTTTCGCCAAAGGGTACTCGAAGAGTTCGAACGACTAGTCCGTCGGAGAAACGCGCTGTAAATAGCGCGCCGCGGGTTGATAAGGCTGATGGGTAGATCAGACTCAAACTGCAAAACAGTCCCACCGAGTTCTCCGAAGAATTGGGCGGAAGCGTGATGTTCCTAGTGATGCCGCAGATTCCTGCGCCGGCAATAGTAAACCGCAGGAGCCCGGATCGGATGCCACCCCAACTCCAAAATAACTGAAAATTGGGGACCGGCGGGGCGTTTAGCAGGTTGGCCGGATAAGACAGGCCGTGCTATCGCCGCAAAATGTCAGAAACGCCCCGTCTGGGCCCAGTTTCCGTCGAGCATCGCAGCGGTCTCCTGCGGTGGTTCGAACCAGGGGGCGCTCACTCTGCTAGAATCAAAGGCAACCCTGCCGGAGGTCGTCATGTCGACCGCACCCGTTGTGACTGCGAACGTAAAGCAAGCCGTCCCCTTTTTCGGGGTGAACAGTATGGAAGCGTCGCTCAGGTTTTACGTTGACGGCCTGGGGTTCGCAATGAAGCACTCGTGGATTCCAGATCGCGTTGAGGAATGCTGCCCTCCTGACGGGCGAATCCGCTGGTGCTGGTTGCAGCGTGGCGATGCCGCCATTATGCTCCAGGAATTTTGGCCGGGGCGGAAACCGACCGAAACGCTTGGGACCGGAGTAAATGTCTGTTTCCAATGCGAGGACGCTCTGGCGCTGTACCGCGAATTCAAATCACGGGGACTACAAACACGTGCACGTCCGTTTGTTGGGAACCGGCATTGGGTTGTGCCGCTTACCGATCCTGACGGATACCACATTGAATTCGAGAGCCCTACCGATGCGCCGGAGGAAACCGAACTGGAGGAATAGCCGCTGTCGGGCTTTATCGAGGCTGCAGTCAGAATGTAGCTAAACTATTTATGATGCGATTGGAGGAAGGGCGTACAACCCACTCTAAGACCCGGACATCCTTTCTGTCATCGAAGACAGCCCATGCCCGCAAGTTGAACTTCACAAAGGACCGACACTAGGGGGAATCATGAAGGCATGGTCAGTTGCAGTTACTTTAACGATCTTGGCAACTCTCGCGGGTTGCGGCGGAGGCGGCACCAGCAACCTCAACGCCAGCCATTTGACGCAGGCCCAGGCCAAACAAGTAGGGACCACAGTTTCTAATGATGTAAGCATGGCCCTGGCGAGTGCGCTCGGCAACACAGCAGTTCCGTTGGGTATCACCACCAGAGACAATATGCTTGTTGCGCTCCGGAGAAACAACAGCCAAGCCGCCGCGGTACCAAAGCCAGAGACCGTCACCTGTAATATGTCGAATTGTACCGTTTCCGGCACCTTTAGTTGTCCGGACGGTGGCTCGATTATGGTGTCGGGAACCTTCACTGCGAGCGGCACTTCTGCCAGCGGGACAATTAACGCGACGCCTAGCAGTTGCTCGGACGGCACGCTTGTCATTAACGGCGATCCTGACGTGACGACATCGGTGCAGGGAAACGACAACGGCGTCACAACGACGGTGAACCTGATGATTGGCGGAGGCGTCAGCTTCTCGCCTGTTCAGGCAGGACAATTCCCGACAGGAAGCTGCACATTAAATGTGACGGCCAGCGTCTCGGTGAACAACAGCAGCAGGAGTGTGACGTCCAGTTCGATTAGCGGATCGATTTGCGGTCAGACAATCAACTGAAAAACCAAAAACTGAGAAAAACTGGGGAGAGCCGGGACGTTTAGCATGTTGGGCGGCTAAGACTGGCCGTGCTATTGCCGCAGAAGATCAGAAACGTCTGTCCGCGAGTTTTGTCCCGAGTTTCCGCACAAACCTGTTCCGCACAAACCTTGACCTCAGAGTTTGCAGTGACCTATGATTTGTGCCCTGAGCGGGAGCGAATCCCGAGCTTCCAACATCGTCTGCGGAGGCAGCCATGAAGACCACTCTATCCGTGGTGGGCGTGATCGTGGCGCTAGTGTTCGCCGTCGGTGGCGGCAGGTCCAGCCCAGCACAGGAAAAACAGGACAAGTACACTCTCCAGATACCGGGCGGGCTCGCGTTCTCTGAGATCAAGGGATACGAACAGTGGCAGGTAGTCGGCCCCAGCCTGACCGAAGCGGCAAACGTGATCCGGGTGATCGTCGCCAATCCGGTGATGATCAAGGCCTACCAGGACGGCGTCCCCGGCAACGGCAAGCCTTTCCCCGACGGCTCGAAGATTGTAAAGCTGGAGTGGAAACCGAAAAAGATAACGGATCCGCCTTTTTCGGCGAGCACCCCGGACACGGTGCCCGGCGACCTGACGGAGGTCGAGTTCATCGTGAAGGACAGCAAGAGATTCTCGGACACTCACGGATGGGGATACGCGATGTTCGACTATGACGCGGCATCCGGAACGTTCGCGCCCGCCACAACCGCCAGCAAGCCTCCGGTCGGGCACGACGCCAAGTGCGGCGCCGCATGCCACACGCTGGCGGCCTCGAAGGACTACATTTTCACAGCGTACCCCAGGCGGTGAAGCCCATTAGAGACAAAACTGGGGACCGGCGCGACGTTTACCCGTGGCCGGATAGAACTGGCCGTGCTATCGGCGCAGAGCCCTGAGCTACAAGCCCAAGGACTACTTTCTCGGTTCAGACCCACCGCTATCGCATCCGATTGTCAAATGTTAGTATGCGCGGGGATGCCCGAAATCCCTCCATTCGAGAAAGTCCTTTGGGGCGTTAGCTTTTTCCTGAACGCCGGACTCATCGCACTTCTCGTGTACCGGAAGTATTCCCGTGTGTTTCCCTTTTTCTTTCTATACGTGTTCCTGAACTTTTTGGAGGCGATTGTTCTCTTTGGGACGTACCAGGCCTGGGGATTCTTCTCTCGAAAAGGGATGCAGATTGCGTGGAGCGCGCAGGGTTTGGTCAGCCTGGCACGAGCGGTAGCGGTGGCGGAGAACTGTTATTTGGTCCTCGCGAAATTCAGGGGGATCTGGCAGTTGGCGTGGCGACTGCTGGCGGCCGCAGCGGTGCTGGTGGCCGTGTACACGTGGGCAAGTGCGCGAGGAAGCTGGCAGTTTGCCATCTTGAACCTGGACCGCGGCCTTGAACTGGTAATAGCCACAGTGATCGTCCTGCTCTTTGTGTTTGTCAGGTATTACGAAGTGGATGTGCAGCCGAGGATCCGTACGCTGGCGACCGGCTTTTTCCTTTATTCCGCTTTTCGTGTCCTGGATGACACTATTTTAGAGCCGTGGCGCACCTACGGACCACTTTGGAATGTGCTTGGGACCTTAACTTTTCTCGCGACCCAGCTGCTGTGGATCTGGGCCTTAGGTCAAAAACAGGAGCAGACCGCTCCCGGGCCCGAGTTGCTTTCGGAAGACGATTATCGTTCATGGTCCCCCTCGATCAATGCCCGTTTGAAGAAACTGAACGAACGGTTGCGCCGCTTTTGGGATGGGTCTGATTTCCATTGACCCGTGCCTAAGTCGGGGAAGATGGGTGCTTTTTGGTGTCGTTTTGAAAGTGGTCGGCGGCCAGGCGAGGACACCGGAAGGTCCGGTGTTAACTTGCGAGTGTACTGGGCGTGAAGTTCCATTGACGGGCAAAAAACGGAAAATAGAAAATGGGAAATTGAAAATGGAAGGCAGCCGAAGAGCTAGGTATGCCGGCAAGGGAGATCGCGGTGGCACTGCAAGAAAACGTGAAGTTTGAGCAGAAGGGGAAAGAAATCCGGGGCGTCGGCCGGCTCAATTCGCGGGTGCGGGTTGCAATCGAGTACTCCGAGAATGGACAAACGATCCGCGCGGAAGGGTTTACGAAGGACATCAGCGCGCGGGGCTGCCTGGCGGTGGTGCCCCATGCGTTTGGGGTGGGGCAGAAGGTGCGGGTGATCAACCTGGTCAACCAAAATGCGGGTGACGCATATTTGATTTGGCGGGGGCATGAGAGTCCGGCGGGGTGGGAGCTTGGAATCGAACTGCAGGAGCCGATGGACGATTTTTGGGGGCTAGAGTTCTAAGACCGAAGATAAGGGGCCCGCTCCGAGGCCGGCGGTCGGAAATGTGTCGCGCTACGGTCGGCGGGCGCGTAAAGCGGGAAAGAGGGGGGCGGGGTACGGGGACACGGGCCGATTGCGAAAGACGAATTTTCCACAATCTCTCGGAAAATCGACGAATCCTGCACTTTTTTCCTTGCAAACAAACAAGCAGCGAACGTAGAGTTGTGCTAGGCCTTGGGGGTTTTCAGGAGGCGGCACCCATATATAGGAACCCAGTTGCCAAGTCGCGGCGTGCTTGTGCGCGCTCCCTTTGCTGTTGGCGGGACGAGGCCCTCTGCCGGGAAGAGGGCGGAGGCAGAAGAAGATGACTGCCATCATCACGGTTGCGAATCAAAAGGGCGGCGTAGGCAAGACCACAACGGCAATCAATCTGGCGGCAGCGCTGGCAGTTCGCGGCAAAAGAACACTGCTCATCGATCTCGATCCACAAGCAAATTCCACCATCGCGTTTTACGATTCCGGGGAGATTTCCAGTTCGATGTTTGAAGTGCTCAGCGACAACCGCGTGGGAATGGCCTCGATTATCAAGCCTTCCAAGGATCCCCTGTTGTTCCTGGCGCCCGGGCGGCTGGCGCTGGCGAAACTGGAGCAAGTGCTTGCGGGCCAATTTGACGCGCCTTTCCGTTTGAAAGATGCGCTGGCGCCGGTGCTGAAAGAATACGAGTACGTGATCGTGGATACGCCTCCGTCGCTGGGAATTCTGACGGTCAATGCGCTCGTTTCAGCGACCCATCTGCTGGTGCCGATTCAAGCGGCGTATTTCGCGATTGAGGGAACGGACGATCTTCTGGAAACGTACGAGCGCATTCGTGCGCGGCCGAATCCTGGCCTCAAAGTGCTCGGCGTGGTGATCACGCTGTATGACAAGCGGACGAATATTTCCAAAGACACGCACGGGCAGATTCGCAGCGTGTTTGGCGAAGTCCTGTTCAAGACGAAAATCACCAAGAACGTGAGGCTGGAAGAAAGCCCGGCGTACAAGGAAACGATTTTTACGTTTGCACCGAAATCACCGGGGGCCGTCGAGTACAAGAAACTCGCGGCGGAGGTTATCCAACGTGTCGAAGAGGATCGGGTTGCCCGTCACGCTGAAGATGCGGCATGACGCGCACTATGTAGAGTCATTGACAAGCTATAGCGGAGCGGCCGTTGGACGGATGATCCGGCTGGACCAGATTCGTCCAAACCCCGAGCAGCCGCGCAAGGCGCTCGGCGATTTGCGCGAACTCACCGAGTCAGTGCGCGAAAAAGGCGTATTGGAGCCGCTGCTGGTGCGCTACGTGCCGCGCGAGGATTGCTATTACATCATCTCGGGTGAACGACGCTATCACTCGGCACGGGCGGCAGGTTTGCGCGAGGTGCCGTGCATCGAGAAGATGGCGGACGACGCGGAAACTTTGGAACTCGGGTTGATCGAAAACATTCAGCGCAAGGACCTGACGCCGTTTGAAGAAGCGGATGGGTTGCATCGGTTGAGCACGCAATTCGAATACACGCATGAGGATATCGCGAAGAAAATCGGCCGGGCGCGATCGTCTGTCACTGAAACGCTTTCGCTGCGGAACATTCCGGAGCTTCTGCGCAAGCGCTGCATCGATCATGGAATCAATTCCAAATCGCTGCTGCTGCAAATCGCGCGTCAGCCGAACGAAAAGAAAATGGTGGAGATGTTTCACCGCATCATGCAGGGCGGGCTAACGCGCGATGAAGCCCGCCGCGAACGGCGCCAGGAGCAGGCCGGTCCGCAGCGGCCGCGACCGTTCATTTTCCAGTTTGAACCACCGACCGAGACGTTCAAGTTTCGGATTCAATTCAAGAAGAGCCATGTCTCCCGCGATGAGTTAATCTCGACGTTGCGGGAAATTCTCTCGCAGCTTGAAGAAGGCACGTCAGAAGCCGACACGACTGCGGCGTAATTCAGTTTGTTGGCGCTGCAACGCTAGATTCCCGATTGGCGAAACATTCGAATGGTGGAACTGTCTCCGCGGCAAAGGCAAGTGATGGAACGCCTGTTGGAGGCGGGGTTTCGTCCCATTGCGATTCCGCCTTACGAGAGCGCCCTGTGTATGACAAAAGGGAATTGCGTCGCGGCGCTGGCGCCGGTGCCGAACGCGGGATTGAAGCTGCTCGCGCCACCTTCGTTCATGGTGGACGGAAACTTCAGCGTGAGGCTGAAGCGCGGCCCGGGCGAAGTCTTCGTCTGGAAAAAGAAGGAAGTGGAAGCCACGCCGGAAAGAACGCGCGAACTCGAGTCCTTCCGGTCTGAGCTTCACGGGATACTGGAGTCGTCGCCACGGCCGTAATTCCACCGAATTGCAATTCTTCCCGGCTCACGGCAAACTCAAATTCTCATGAAAACCTACGACATGATTTGTATTGGCGCCGGGCCAACCGGGCTCGCCACGGCGATCGAAGCAAAGCGGGCGGGCCTGCTACCCCTGGTGATCGACAAGGGTTGCATCTGCAACACGCTCTACCACTATCCGGCGAACATGGTGTTTTTCACCACACCGGAATTGCTGGAAATCGGCGATTTGCCGCTGGTGAGCGCCACCGAGAAACCCACACGCATAGAAGCCCTGAAGTATTACCGGAAAGCTGCTGAGCATTACAAATTGGAGCTGCGGCTTTACCAGCGCGTAACCTGCGTGGGTGGAAACGACGGGAACTTCACCGTGGTGACCGAGAGAGAGAACGGAATCGAGGAGAGCCACCACGGGAAAAAGATTACCGTGGCCACCGGCTTCTACGATTTGCCGAACTTGCTGGGCATTCCGGGGGAAGATCTCCCGCACGTGTCTCATTACTACAGGGAACCGCACCCATTCTGGAAGCAGGACGTGGTGGTGATTGGAGGGAAAAACTCGGCGGTGGAAGCGGCTTTGGATCTTTATAGGAATGGAGCCCGGGTGACCCTGGTGCACCGAGGAAAGGAATTAGGTGCAAGCATCAAGTACTGGGTGCGGCCGGACATCGAGAATCGGATTAAAGCCGGACAAATTACCGCGCTTCTGGACACCCGCGTCGAGGAGATCAGCAAAGACGAGGTGTTTGTGACGAACCACACGCAAAGGAAAAGAATTCCGGCGATGCAGGTGTTCGCGCTGACGGGATATCACCCGGATTTTTCGTTTATGGAAGGCATGGGAATCAAGTTCGATCCGGAGAGCATGCGGCCGGCGTTCGATCCGAATACACACGAAAGCAATGTGCCTGGGATTTATCTGGCGGGGGTCGTCACCGGCGGACGCCACACGGGAGAGATTTTCATCGAGAACGGCCGGTTTCACGGGAAGCAAATCGTCGAAGCGCTGAAGAAATGAATAGCGGAGAGGAGATGAAGAAGCACGGTGATTTGCCGGCTTTTGAGGCGTTTGCTAAACTGAAATTCTATGCCATCCGTAATTCGTGAAGTGGGTGAAACCTTCGAAGCGCTGGTGAAGGGTTTCAGCGTGACGTTCCGGAACATCTTCCGGAAGACGGTGACGGAAAACTACCCGCACGAGCCGGTACATTTCCAGCCACGGTATCGCGGAATTCATGTGTTGCACCGCGACGAGAACGGGCTCGAGAAGTGTGTGGGATGTTTTTTGTGTGCCGCCGCGTGTCCGGCGAATTGTATTTACATTGAGGCGGCGGAAAACGCGGATGCGAGCCGGATTTCCGCCGGCGAGCGCTACGCTGCCGTCTACAACATTGATTATTCGCGATGCATTTTCTGCGGCTATTGCGTAGAGGCGTGTCCGACGGACGCGATCACCCACGGCCACGGTTTTGAACTCGCTACCTACGACATCAATTCCCTGGTTTACCGCAAAGAGCAGCTCCTCGAAAAAGCGCCAGCCGCTTCCGCAATTCCGGCGCGTTAGTTCTTCCTCGATTTAGGCGGTCTCTTCCATCTCTGCATTGCTGCATGTCGTATGTGGGGCATCGGGAAGCTTGCAAAGAGGTGCTCGGCCCGCGGTATCACCACAATTGAGGAAGGCAACGGTGAGGCTGGATCGGGCGGGATTCCGGCTTGGAAGACGTTGTGTGCCGGCGGTAAGATAATAGAGACAGCCCGGGATGGAGGACCGATGTTGGACCCGGAAGCGAAGCGCGCGTGGCACCGGCTAGGTAAAGAAGTGAAGGACAACGTACCGGTCGTGCTGCGCGGGTTGGCAAGTTCAGGGAAACGCCTTCCCAGCAGGGTTTACAAAGCGACGGTTCGCGGCTGCAAATTCCTGATCACTTGCGTTAGAGAGTGGAACGCGGCGCCCGGAGGTAGAAAGGCGCTAGTTTCGCAGCTCTCGCGCGTGCGGCTGCGCTCGCCAATCTACAAAGTGTAGTCCTGCAATCCACCCAGCCCATTCAATCCAAGCGACCGCAATGTTTACCTTCTCTCCGGCATAGGTGTGCAGGAAAAGGTGTGTCTTGACAAGGAGAGCGAAGGATTTAGAGAAGCACGAGGGGATCGTTTACGCGCAGCAGCTTTCCAGATTCCGCCGAGGTAACGCGGGTGTTGGTGGACATGCGGTAGAAATGATCGAAACGCTCGAGCGGTGACCAGGAGGGAAGCGTGGCGCGGCGTTGCTCCGTGAAGCGCTTTTGAAAACCGGTGAACTCAGCGCCGGTGTGCGGATTGCGCGGCGGGACCGGACAGCGCGCGCAGGGATTGCTGCCCTCGAAATGCGCATCGCCAATGCGAAAGCGCGGCAGAATGTTTTTGTCCGGGCCGAAAAGCTGGTCTTCCCAAAACGGCGGGACGCCATCGATTTCGAGAGTTGTACGAAAACGCAGCCTCATGTCCATGGAAGTCAGTCCAGGGAACCACGAAGCGGCAGCGTCGAGCGAAGCCGTGGAAATGATCGTTGGGCCGTTGGCGACGGTGTCGTCGGGAAAACCCTCCGGGGCATAGCGCACGGTGACGGACTGATCGAAAAATGCGCTGAACCATTGCGCAGCGTCCACCGAGCCGCCGGGGAAGTCAAAAGTCTTGGTGGGAGTGCCGAGGCGATCCGCGGGAACGGAGAGCGTCACCGAGCTGAGGTCCGGCGCGTAGGCGGAGCGAATCAGGTGGATGGCGGCGGTGCGCTTGCCATTGATCCACTGGCCGTCAGCGGAATAGAGAGCCCAGGCGCGGTCCAATTCCAAGCCGCCGCCAGGCCCAATGCGCGCCTCCTTGACTTGCACGGGGTCGAGCCCCTTGATTGGGTGCAAGCGAACGATGGCAAGCCGCGGCGTAACCGTCGAGGTTTCCACGCCCAAATTCTAGCAAAACTGACAGAGGTAGCGCCGCACGAGCGGCAACTTTGTGAGAATTTATCCCGCGGCGCGAAGCTGGCCCAGGACGACGCGCGCGAGAATCATGCCGCCTAGCACGGCAATCGAAAAGCTCAGTAGGGTGCCGATTAAGAAGTATTCCGCAAAATGTTCGGACTTGAATTCCGGATAGCGGGCGATGGCTTTGGCCGCCAGAATGAGTCCTGCGGTGCCCGGAGACTGCATCATCAGCGCGGTGAGCAGCAGAAAGCGTTCGAGCCACCCGATGTAGAGTCCGGCGTTTTGCATCGGCTCGCCGCCCTTTTCCGGCTGCTCTAGGTTGATGCTTTTCGCCAAAGGGCGAGTCAAGGTGCGAATCAGGTAGCCTCCGCCAAAAACGACGCCGACGTAAACGATCGGAATGAACAGCAGCCGGTTTGGGAGCGCGCGGCCTTTATCGATCAGCGCAGCCGCTTCAGTGAAGGGCAAGCCGGGGGAGAGCAGCCAGGCGGCGAGCGCCACGCTCACAACATGAAGCAATTGGTCGGCAACGTAGGCAACGGCTCCGTCGTTCAGGACGGTTTTCTGCGCGAGCCGGATTTTGGCGAGGTCGATGAACAAATGAACGAGCGCAAGAGCCAGAATCACCACATGTGTGTGTAACGATGGCCCGGATCCCGCGAGGAAAAAACTCACAAGCACAATCGCTGAGATGTAGTGTGTAAGTCCGTGAAGGAAATAGGCGAAGAGCTTGCTGCTCTTCTTGTGTTCGACGAGGCGATGCGTTTGAAAAACAAAGTCTGTCAGGAGATGAGCCAGGTAAAGCGCCAGAAACGCCCGGAAGAGGATTTGCATAGGTTGTACAAATTCTCCAATTTGTACGTTTATGTGCAACTACGAAAAAGCGCGCTCGATGCAAGCGCCGGCCGCTCCAGCCGTTTCCGCGAGTTGCCAATAGTAGCCTCTTTTTAGATTTCTGGAAACCGTGGAAATATCGAGACGGAGTCGCTTGGCAGTTTGCTCAAGGGTGGGATGATCGAGGAACTGGCGAATGGTTTCCCACTGCCTCGCGGTGACCTGCGACACCAGCGTATCGTGGAGGCCGTACAGCAGATTGATCGTTTGGTCGAAAGGCTGGTTGAGTGAGGCAAAGGCCGTCAGCGTCTCGAATTTGAAAAGGGCGCGGGCCTTAACGTTGTCGATACCCTGGCGCGCGAATTGAAACGCCGGGCCGGTGAGGCGGTTAACCGGCGGTTGAAGGCGATCCGCAATTTCGCCAATTCCCACTCCAATGCGGAGGGAAAGCGGCCAAAGGGATGCGCGCAGCTCCAGAAGCAGCGCAGGAACCTGCGCCAGCTTCGCGGTGATGGTCTGAAACTCGTCGCCGGCCGTGACGGTGTAGGGGAAGCGGATGAGCTTCTGTTTCAGGTGCTTTTCCGAGGCGGCTGCAAGCTTCCTTTCCAACTGGGCGCGCATGTTTTTGTGGGCGCTTGAGGCCACCACGTCGGCGATCAACACAGCATGGATTTCGTTAGCCACGGGATGCCGTCCTAAATTGTACGATAACGTACAAAGCAGCGGTTCTGCGCATAGATCCGTACAAATTCTCTCAACCTTGTACGAAGAGGTACAAAACATATAGATTGTACATTAGCGTACAAGCTATCAAATGTCAAGCGGTGTTTCGTCGCTGGCACCGTTTTGCAGCCTCCCAACTGTACCAGTGCCTTGTTTCCAGTGGTGCGGCTCGCGTAGGTCAGATGGGGCGGGGCGGCTCGCAAGGCACGATGTTGCTCCCGCGCGCGGGTAGAGCGTCTGGGGGCTGCCGTGGGTGGCGTTGTGCCCGGTAATCTTAAAACGTGTCCTGCGCCGAAGTGTCTGCTTCCCCACCGGCGTTATGTCACACAAGCACCGTGGGGACATCGTGCACTAGCGGTTGCGACTGCGCTAGCGTGGCGGAGCCGGGGCGGCGGCGGCGCTTGCGGCGGCTTGCACTGGCCGGTAACCGCACGCTGCGGCTTTGCGCATGGCTTCCAGACCTTCGGCGTTGGACATTAGCGTCGTTGTCTTGTAATTGCGCAACGAACCGCCCGCCGCAAACGCCAGGGACATCGCCGCGGCAGTTACATTGTCCGGCATCTCCGTGATGGCGATAACGTCGTATTCGCCGAACGCGAAGTACGAGTGCAGGATCCGGCCGCCGAGTTTTTCGATGGGCCCGCGCACGGCATCAAAACGGTCTTGAGGATTGGCGATCAATCGGGCCAGGGCTTCTGGCGTGTAGCTCGCTTGGGATAGAAAGAACGGCATGGAAGGCCTCCTTAGGAAGAACGTAACTCCGGGGAATTCCGAGGAGCGTGCGCACTATGCGCCGCTGAGTCGCGCGCGTCAAGTGGCTGGGGCGAGGTAAGTAAGAATCGGGTAGCAGGGATTGCCCAGGCGGACGGGCTGTTGTTGGAAAAGAGCTTCCTTGCACGATTTCAGGCAAGCGACGGGGCAGGGAAGCAAACTTTTACCCAGAGCCTCGAAGGGACGCCGACCGCAGAAGAGGCGAATTCACGGGTAAATAGGTCCTGCAAAAAAAGCAGGGCGGCGCATTGTTGCGCCGCCCAAAGTCAACATACACAGTGTACGCTGGCCAAGCGAGTTGCCCTCAGCATAGACTCAACTCGTCCCAATTGCAATATCAAATGGTAAATGAGCCCCAGGATGTCTTGAATGCACCTAAGCACGTTTTGAGCCGTCGTGAGCCAGCTGCGACGGCAAAACCGGCAACGACCTTCCTCACCAGTACCCGTGTTCCACCGCCAGTTGCAGCGAGGCCGCCCTGTTGCGACTGTGTTGGGTTTCCACAACTTTCCGGTGCAAGCCAATAGGGTGTTGATATTCCGCGGCTTGCGCTGTGAGAAAGCCTTTGACATAGCGTCCGATAAGTTATATTATGTTAACTACAAAATGGGTGCGGCTGGGGCAGGTCAAAAAGAGACTGGAGGTGGCCTCCGAGCAGCCTACTCCCCTCTTGCTACTTTCTCAGCGGATTGGTTTGGCTCCAACCTTGGCGAGTTCGTAGTTAATGTATTGCTGAAGCAGATTCGCATCGGCGCCGACCATGCGGCGGCCATTCACGAAAACGGTAGGCGTGCTGGTGACTTCAAGTTTCTCGCCATTGGCGTGGCTGGCGTTGACCGCAGCCCCAGCCTCCGGGCTGGCCAGGCAGCCCTTAAAAGCGTCAGCATCGAGGCCCGACTGGCTGGCATAATCCACCATCTTGCCCCAGGCGTTGGCCGCCGAGATAATCTCTTGGTGGTCGTAGATAAGATCGTAAAGCTTCCAAAATGCATCGGGCTTCTGTTGGTAGGCGCAGCGCCCAGCGACGGCGGCCGTCCGCGCCCACGGGTGGATCTGGTCGAGGGGAAAGTCCTTGAAGATCACCCGGACCTTGCCGGCGTAGTTCGGCAGGAGGTTCCGCAGGGCGTCGTGGAGGCTGCGGCAGATCGGGCACTCAAAGTCCGAGTATTCCACGATGGTCACAGGTGCCTTCGGGTCGCCCAGCGCCGGCGCGTCCGCCGTCCGGATCTGCGCCAGGTTCTCCGCCAGGGGATCCTTGGTCATGTCGGAAAGCTCCCCGCGGATCAGAAATCTCCCGTCTTTGCTGACATAGAATTTAGCGTTTTCTTTATTTTCGCCTATGGTCACGTCGATGCTTGTCTCGAGAATCCCTTCAACGACCGACTCCTTCAGCGGCCCGACAAGGATCTTGACGTCCGGCCCAAACGCATACAGGTTCCGCAGATACGCCTCAATGTTCTTCTGCGCCTGCGTAGGTGTGCCTGCCTCGCTGTTCCCCGTTGCTGGTTTTGGCTGTTGCGCGTATGCCCCGGATGCCAGCAGAGTTACCAGCATGGCGCTGACGCTTCGTAGTTTTTTCACGTTTACCTATCCTTGTCGTTGAAGGACGCAATATGCTGCGGAGAATCCATCACTTAAAGCAAGCTAGCCGATGTTAGCGCGCTTTCTTTTGCGGTTGAATCATTAATAACGAAAGACCGAGAACCAAAGACTTACGGAATAAACTTCTGTGCGATCGGGAACGGCCGTCCAAACCCAAACGCCTTCGAGGTAATCTTCAACCCCGGAGCCGCTTGTTTCCGCTTGTACTCGTTGCGATCCACTCGCAGCGCAATGTCTTGCACCAGCTTCAAGTCGAATCCGTAATGATCCGCAATTTCGTGAGGGCTGCGCAAGTCTTCAATATAGGCTTTCAAGATGCGGTCCAGCACGTCGTAAGGAGGCAGGCTGTCTTCATCCTTCTGATTCGGCCGCAGCTCCGCCGAAGGCGGCTTTTCGATCGTCGAGCAGGGAATCACTTCCCTTTCGCGGTTAATCCATCGGGCCAACTCGTACACCATCAACTTCGGCACGTCGGAAATCACCGCCAATCCTCCGGCCATATCGCCATAAAGCGTGCAATAGCCGACAGCATTTTCCGACTTATTTCCCGTGCTCAGCACCATCGATCCGAATTTATTCGACAGCGCCATCAAATAATTTCCGCGAATGCGCGCCTGTAGATTTTCTTCCGTTACGTCTGCCGGTCTACCTTCAAAAGCCGGCGCCAATGCCCCTTTATAAGCTTCAAAAACGTCCGTAATGGGCAACGTGTGGAAACGCATGCCAAGATTCTTCGCCAGCGCCTGTGCATCGGCCTTGCTGCCATCTGACGAAAATGGCCCGGGCATGGAAACGCCCAGCACGTTTTCCGCTCCGAGCGCATCCACCGCGATTGACGCCACAACCGCGGAATCGATGCCGCCGCTCAAGCCAACCAGAACCTTCGCGAAACCGCATTTGCGCACATAGTCGCGCGTCCCCGTAACCAGCGCTTGGTACGCATACGCAATCTCTTCGTACGGTTGCTCATGGATTTCACCTTTCCCCGTCGCGGTATCAAACAGGACCAGATCTTCTTCAAAAGCTTTGCCCTGCGCCGCCACCTTGCCGTCGGCGGTTAAGGCAATACTGGCTCCGTCGAAAATCAGGCTGTCGTTTCCTCCGTACTGGTTCACATAGACCACTGGCAGTTTGTGGGTCAACGCAATCGACCGCAGCATTTCAAAACGCAGCGCTCGCTTGTCCAGCGTGTACGGAGAAGCTGAGATATTCAGCAATACCGTAGTTCCCTGCCGCACGATTTCGTTCACCGGGTCGCGATCATAAAGCGGCTTGGCCCAGAAGTTCTCATCATTCCAAACGTCTTCGCAAATGGTTATCCCGAGCTGTTCGCCATGCAGCCCAAACACGTATTGTTTGTCCGCCGGCTGAAAGTAGCGCGATTCGTCGAACACGTCGTATGTCGGCAAAAGCATCTTGCTTTGCTCGAAGACCACACGCCCGTCGCAAATCAGCGCCGCTTTGTTTCCAATGGACTTCCCGGTTCCGTTTTTCACGCGTCCGGCATAGCCAATAACCGCCGGCAGCGGCAATTTCGCCGCCAGCTTCTTCAATTCGCTGTGGTTCCGTTCGATAAACGCGGGGCGTTCCAGGAGGTCTTGCGGCGGATACCCGCACAAACAAAGCTCGGTAAACACAGCCAGCCCGGCGCCGCGCTCCTGCGCTTGCGCCGCCAAGCTCAAAATGCGAGCCGTATTCCCTGCAAAATCGCCTACGGTGGGATTGAACTGAGCGAGAGCTATCTTCATGCTCGGATTACAGAATACGAACTGTCACACCAGATTGCAAACTGGACTGCTCCTCCGCGAGGCTTCTGCTAGTTGCCATTTTGGCGGCGATTTTGAGCGCGCGGCTTCCTTGCCGCAAGGCTTGCGATGCCCTGCTCCGCGCGCAACTCGCGGTAAAACAGCACTTCCAATTCAGGAAACGCTCTCCGCAGTTCACCGGTATCGAGCAGATACGCCGGATCCCGTGGCCCGCTGCTGAAATCCAGCTGCGCTTTCGTGTATGTTTCAAACAGCAGCATTCCTCCGGGAAGTAAGGCGCGGCAAATCTGCGGAAACAGAGATCGCTGCAAATAACGAATGCAAAGAATGACCGAATAGCGGTTCGCCGGAAGCGCGACCGTCTCCAGGTCCTTTTGCAGCAAATCAATTCCCGCCTGCGTCGGTTGCTGGCAGGAACGGCCTTCTGTTTGTCCTGAGTTTCGGAGGGAGGCCGTCTGTTTCACTTCCTCGATTCGCTGAAGGCGACGCACAGGAATTTGCAGAGCCTTCGCCCCTTCTTCCAGGATGTCGAGCGCCACCCGGGACCAATCCACAGCTGTAACGTGCCTACCATGCTCAGCCAGGAACAGTGCGTTTCTTCCCCTTCCGCTCGCCAGATCTAGCGTAGCTCCAGCAGGCAGCAGCGGCCATAGTTCCGTCAGAATTCCGGCAGGCGCCTCCACACCTTCGCTCGCTGCCAAGCAGTGCTTCGCATCCCAATTTGACGGACTAGAAGGCATAAACCCAAGCAGACGGCATAAGAAAAGGCTCCTGAACATTGTCGTTCAGGAGCCTTGAAACCTGCAAAAAAGCGCGCCGCGCTTTCCTTTCCCAACTAAACGCTGAACGAACTCCCGCATCCGCAAGTGCTCTTCACGTTAGGATTATTGAACTTGAATCCCGCGCCTTCCAGCGTCTCGATGTAATCAATTTCGATCCCATCAAGATACATCGAACTCATTTGGTCCACGGCCACTTTCAAGCCGTCAAACTCGAAGATCTGGTCGGCTTCCGTCGTGTTGTTCTCAAACGCCATGTGATATTGAAATCCGGAACAGCCCCCGCCTACCACCGCCACGCGCAGGGCAGTCGGCACAGGACTCTGCAGGTTCATGATTTCTTTCACTTTGGAACTCGCAACCGGCGTCAAATGAATCATAGTTGTTTTGGCCTCCGCGCCACGGACACCGCCGCGACGCTTAACATACTTCGATTATAGCAAAACGTTCCAATCGTGGCATCTCATGCCGACCGCTCATGTTGCTGGTTGGAAACACCTAGCGTTGCTACCGTTTCCCCATCCGCAAACGCTTCGCTTACAATGAGATGCCGCCATGAAACACAAAGTTACGCTTATTCCAGGCGAAGGTATCGGCCCGGAAGTCGCTAGCGCGACGCGCCGGATTCTCGAAGCCGCAGGCGTCCAAATCGAGTGGGAAGAAATCGCCGGCCGCGCTGATGAATCCGCCGATCAGGGCAAAAGTGTCAATCAAGCCGCCATCGAGTCCGTCCGCAGCAACCGCGTCGCCCTCAAGGGGCCTATGGCGACCGCCATCGCCGGAGGCGCCCCGAGCGTCAACGTCGCCCTCCGCAAATCCCTCAATCTCTACGCCAATCTACGACCTGTGAAAAACGTCCCGGGCGTCAAATCGCATTTTGAAAACGTGGACCTGCTCCTGGTCCGCGAGAACACCGAGGATTTGTATTCCGGCCTCGAGCACGAAGTTGTTCCAGGCGTGGTGGAAAGCCTAAAAATCATCACCGAGAAAGCCTCCACGCGCATCGCCCGATTCGCCTTTGATTACGCCCGCCGTCACGGCCGCAAAAAAATTCACGCCATCCACAAAGCCAACATCATGAAGCTTTCCGACGGCCTTTTCCTGCGCTCGGTCCGCACCGTCGCCGCGCAATTCCCCGAAATTCAGTACAAAGAACTCATCGTGGACAACGCCTGCATGCAGATTGTCATGGATCCTCTGCAATTCGACGTGCTTTTGCTGCCCAATCTTTACGGCGACGTCATGAGCGACCTCGCCGCAGGCCTCGTTGGCGGCTTAGGCGTGGTTCCTAGCGCCAATATCGGCGACGGCTGCGCCATGTTTGAGGCCGTCCACGGCACCGCCCCCGACATCGCAGGCAAAGGCCTCGCTAATCCCACGGCCCTGCTGATGAGCGCCCTCCTAATGCTGGATCACCTTGGCGAACGCGCAGCCGGCGAAAAGATCGAAGCGGCCCTCCTGAGGACCTACCGCGAGGGTACCCACACAACCAAAGACGTAGGCGGCAAGTGCGGTACCGAGCAATTCACCGACGCGGTTATCGCCGCCTTGCCAGCAACAGCCTCCAGATAGCTTCCGCCGTCATCCAGAGGCCCCCTGTAGGGGCGGCGGCACCGCTCGCCGCAAGGCTTGGCTCTGTTTCTAAAGGTTTCAACGTAGCGCCGCAACTTCCGCGCGGGCACTCTAGGGCTTTATCTATGAGTGCGCTGCGATCACGACCATCAAGTACTGAGAGTTCCAAATCGTTATTTTCCTTGCCTTCGCTGGCCTTTCGTGGCACCATTTCGCCGATTCCGGGGAGAGTCCTTCCAAGGCATTTTTGTATGCAGAGAACCCGCTACCCAGAGCGTCGTCGAACTGTCCGCCTGCCACTTCAAATCCCTGTGAAGGTGCGCTGCCGCCTCCCCGAAGGCGAAACCATCGACCTTCAAGCTTGCACTTACGTGGTGAGCGCCCACGGCGCCCTTCTCCTCATGGATACGCCCCTGATCCCCGGCCAAAGCATTCGCATCTTCAATGAAAACACCGCCGAGTCCGCCGAGTGCCACGTCACCTCTCTGCGTGAAAAGCGCGAACGCCGCTTCGTCGGCGTGACCTTCGCCTCGCCAAACACCGACTTCTGGCACATCGTTTTCCCCAAGTCCGGCACGCGCCAAGCCGTCCGCTCCCCGCAAACCGGTGCCCTCGTCCCCCCGGGCTTCCGCCAGGACGACAACAATCAGTTCTAACCCGTGGCCCCATCTCTCAAGACAAACCCACCTCTTTTGCTCGTGCCGCCAGGTCTTGATGATCTATTTGGAAGACAATGGCCAGTCCTCCATCTTTCTGCTCAAGTAGGTACGATGCGGAAGCTTCGATCTCCTTCTTCACATCGGTCGAATGGCTAAAAGTCATCTTCCATGCGGTTCTTACCAGCAAATATCTTGAATCCAGGCGAATTTGATCTACGGATGTCACTGTTGAGCCGAGCAGTCCGATCGAGGAAAAATACTCCTTCCGTCGCGGAATCACCTTCAGAAAATCTTCTTTCTTAACGCATTGAACTCCTTGGGGGCCTCCAAAGAGGAAGAAGTCGGCATACAGCGCACCTATCTTCGAAGGGTCAGTGCTGGAAATCGCTTCTTCGTATTGTTCGAAGAATGCTTGTACGCTCTGGCTCATTGTTTTTTCTCCACGAGAAATCTGGCAAGGTGGGGTGGATTCTCAGAAGCCTCGAAGGGAAACGCTCGAGCCCGTTATCTGGGCGCATAAATCTGATACACCATAAAATAGATGATCACGCCCGTCACCGACACATAGAACCACAACGGCAGCGTCCATCGCGCAATCAGTCGGTGCTTGTCGAATCGTGCAAGCCATGCCCGCCGCAAAGTTACAATGATTAGCGGCACGATCACCACGGCCAGAATCGTATGCGAAGTCAGCAGCGTGAAGTACACCGGCCGGATCCAACCCTGTCCCTGAAACAAAACCGCCTTCCCGACGCGCAAGTGATACGTCACATAAGAAATCAGGAAGAGCAGCGATACGCCCACCGCTGACACCATGAAGCCCTGGTGTACATTCTTTTTTCCGACGCGTATGGCCGCATACCCGCACGCCAGGAGAACTCCACTGAGTCCATTGAGGCAGGCATTCAGCGCGGCGTTGGACATTACAAAGTGTTCCTTTGGCCTACACGGTAGGCCGCGCCTTCCGAGGCGGGCCGCTCCTTGTAGTCGGGCGGCGTGCCGCACCTTTCTGGACGCCGGAAACGGTTGTTCACAAAGTGCGAGATGAGACCCACGCTCGTTAACGCGGCAACTTGTCGTAGGCCATCAACCCCAGCAGCAGCGGAATCTGCAAAACCGTCGCATGCATCAACCACTTTGCGCGCGCATTCGTTTTATTGCTCGCCGCCCACAAACATACTTGCAACAGGGCCGTGCACACCACCAGCGCTCCAAAGAAGTAAACAATCCCGGCCAACCCCAGCACCGCCGGCAGCAAACTCACTCCGACCAGCGCCGCCGCATAAAGAATGATTTGCCGGAACGTCCGTGTTCCTTCGCGGTCCACGACCGGCAGCATCAAAATTCCAGCGCGCGCGTAATCCTCGCGGTACATCCACGAAATCGCGTAGAAGTGCGGAAACTGCCACAGAAACAAAATACCGAACAAAATCCAGGCTCCGCGATCCAGCGAACCCGCGGCCGCCACCCAGCCAATCATCGGCGGAACCGCTCCAGGAAACGCACCCACAAACGTCGCCCAAACCGTCCGCTTTTTCAACGGCGTATACGCCAGCAAATAGCTCAGACACGTCAAAACGCCAAGTCCGCTGGCAAGAGTGCCCGCAGCAAAATACAAATCCACCGCTCCCGCAATCGCCAGTGCGACGCCGAAGGCCAGCGCGGACCCCGGCTGCAGTACACCGCTTGGCAACGGTCGCGAAGCTGTCCGCCGCATATAGCGGTCTGACTCTCGCTCGACATAATGATTGAGCGCCGCGGTTCCCCCGGCGATCAGCAGCGTCCCAAAAATGACATGGCCCATATGCAGCCAGTTCACCGGCCCGCGCGTGCCCATGTAGTAGCCGGCCGCCGTGGTCATCAACACAAGGAACGACACGTCTGGCTTGGTCAGCGCAATGTACGCATTCGCGCGCGACGCCAGTGTGAGTTCAACGTTTCGGACAGTGCTCATCCTGCCGTCACCTGCGCCGCGGTCGCCGCCGCTTCTCCGCCGCGCGGCACCAGTCGGTAGCACAAGAGAACCACTAGCACCGAAAACGCAAACAGAATCGCCCCGACCACCGTGTGAGTCACGGTCAACCAAACCATCACCGGCATCGGCTGTGGCGCATCGGCCGTGGTCATCCGCGACCAGTACGCCAGCAGACCCAGCAAAAACTGCGTTCCGAAAATCGCGTGCAGCAGAATCCGCGCCGTGCGGAACGCCTCGGACGTCCCAAAGCGCTTCCGCAGCGCCACCGCGGTCCAGGTTACCGTCCCAAGAACCAGCAGCGCTCCCGCGGCATGCGGCCAGATCGGAATATCCTTATGCCGGAATCCCGCGCCAAGTATCACCTGCACATAAATCACGGCGGCATTCAGCGTCGCCAACAAATGAATCGACGGTGAGCCTTTATCTTCCAATTGTGCCCGCTCCGTAACCCACCACTTGCTCGTAAACACCGCAATTCCCAGCACCGCCGCAAAGACAATCTGGGCAAAACACGCATGAATCACTGGCAGCCAGTAATGCAACAAACGAATAACCACCTGTCCGCCCAGCACCGCCTGCACCGCAACGCCGAGCAAGGCAATCCAGCCCAGCCACCGCAGCCACACCCGGTTTTCCTTCACCAGGAGCAATACCGCCAGCACCAACGTAAAGACTCCCAGCCCACCGGCCACAAACCGGTGTGAAAACTCAAAAAAGTCCCCGCCCTGCAGCGAACTTAGCGGCGGAACCCACGCTCCATGCGATTTCGGCCAGTCCGTCACCGAAAGCGCCGCATCTTTCGACGTCACCAGCGCCCCGGCCACAAACAGCAGAATCGTCCAACATACGGTAAAAACTGCGAACCGGTGCACACCAGGATGGTAGGTCGATGTCATTCGCTCAAGCTCAACCGCGGATTATACCTTGACTCCTCGTGATTTTGCGAAACCGCGAATCCTTCAAGGACTTGACCGCGCCATTTAGATGCCGGCCTGGCCCCGGTGTGCGCAAATTGTTTACTGCGGGCGGTTCTGTTGGGCGGCCAGCGACCTATTGTCGCGACCGCCGTACAACTTGAGTACAAGTCCGTAGGCGTATAATGAGTCCATGGATCACAGCAAGCTGGTTGTGGCTAAGGTTTTCGGATCACCGGGTGAGGCGGACCTGGCCAAAAGCATGCTCGAATCCGCAGGCATTGACTCCATTATCCAAGCCGACACCGCTGGCGGCATGGACCCGGCGATTGCCTGGAGCGACCTCGGTTTCCGGGTGCTGGTCCGCGAAGAAGATGCTTCTGAGGCCCGGGAGGTACTTAACCCGCCGCAAAACACGTCCGCTGAGCCTGCCGTTCCGAACGACGAAGATTCACCGTCTCCAAAGCCTTCAGAGTGAACCACCGCCCGTTTCCGCCGACCCCACGGGCTGAAACGCCGGCCTCTCTGCGATCCCCGCAGCTCCCAACACCAAATCCTGAAGGGCGGCGATAAACAACGGCGAGTCTCCCACCGCCGGCATCATTCGGAATTTCTCAACGCCGGCCTTCATCGCGTCCTCGCGCGCCTCGATATTGATCTCGTGGAGCGTCTCGATATGTTCGGTCACGAACGAAATCGGCACCACCAGCATTTCCTTTACGCCCTCGTGCCCCAGCCGTTCGATCGTCTCGGTCAGCGGCGGCTGCAGCCATTTTGCCCGGCCCACCCGGCTTTGGAAGCAGAGCAAATGGGTCCGCGGCCAGCCGCTGAATTCCTTCGCTCCGCGTTCACACACCATCCGCACCGTCTTCCCAATCTGTTCCGGATACGGATCGCCCTTCTTGACCAGGCTCATTGGCAACCCGTGCGCGCTGAAAATCAAATGAATCCTCGCGCTGTCCGCGAATTGCCGCAGCGTCGAGCCAATGCGCTGGACGAGCGCCCAAATGTAAAGAGGATGGTCGTAGAAATGGTCAACCGCGCGCACGGGCGGGCCGCCGTCGGGCTCCCCATAGACGCGACGCCATTCTTTCATGCTGCTCAGTGTCGTCGCATACGAATAGTGCGGATAAAGCGGAAGCAGAACGACTTCATCCAAGGGACCGGCTTTCCGCAGTGTATCCGCCGCCTCGCTCGTCAGCGGATGCCAATAGCGCATCGCGGTAACGATGATCGGATCGATGAAGGAGGCTAAGGCGTCCCTTAGCCGCACCCGCTGCCGTTCCGTGAGCGCACCGATCGGCGACCGCCTTCCAATCTCCTCATACTTTTCCGCCACGTGGGGGGCGCGGCGCGACGAAATCCATTTCGCAATCGGCCGCCGCAAGATTCCCAAAGGTCCCAGTGGAATAATGTCCGGATCGAGAAAGAGGTTCAGCAGGAACGGCTCGACGGCCTCGAGCGAGTCCGGCCCGCCAAGTTGGAACAATACAATCCCGACACGCTTTTTCCCTGCCAAGCTAGTATTCCCGTTTCTTGAATTTGTGTGGGGGCGCGCTTTAGCGCGTCCCGTTTAGGTCATTACGCAGCACGAGGAAAATGTTATCTTCCTTTGCTCAACATTGCCTTCAGCCGCTCCACCTCTTCGCGCAGCGCCCCCATGCGCTGCGCGACGGAGATGTAATACACAAAAAAAATCGCCCAGGCCGCAAGATATGCCGCCAGCACGCTGTCCAGATTTTTCATCGAACCTCTGCCTCCCTTCGCAAGTCCTCCACCGTGGCGCGCAGCGATTCCAGCTTGTACCGCGCGCTCAAAAGCAGAATCAGTAGCCCCGTCAAAGCGCCCCACATCAGTAAATACGAAACGCGCATCCGCGGCTCCAACCCAGCCCCCGGCCCTCCCAGAATCACGGGCTGCGGATGCTGCGTGCGCCACCAGCGAATCGAAAAATACACCAGCGGCACGTCCAGAAACGCGAATATGCCAAAAAGCGCGCTGAACAGCGCCCGCTTGTCAGGTTCCTCAATCATCGAGCGCAGCAACAGATAGGAAAGATAAAGTAGTCCAAGCACAAACGTCAGCGTCAGCCGCGCGTCCCAAGTCCACCAGATTCCCCAAACGGGCTTCGCCCAAATGGGCCCGGTGATCAACACAACAGTTATGAAAGCCAGCCCGACCTCGGCTGCGGAGACGGCCAGCCAATCAGATTTCGGCTGGCGCGTAAACACGTACCGGAGATTCGCGTAAAAGCATATTCCGAACGCGATGAAGGAAGTGAGCGCACACGATACGTGGATGTAAAAAATCTTCTGGATCACACCCATGGTCTTCTCCATGGGTGCGTAATAAAACGCAAGGTACGCCGTAAAAGCGATCAGAACAAAAAGAACGATCGCTCGCAGCGCGCTCTTTACCATGATTCCCCTCTCGCGCCGCGTTTACTTCTTTGTGGAGACGGCCTGGTGCTTGCCCCGGGCATGGATGGGAGGCCGTCGGCTCCACCTTCTTTGTAGCGGCGGCCTTCGGAGGCCGTCCGTTCCGTCCTGTGCTTCAGCATGCGCTATTCCTCCAGCAAATATTCGCCGAAAAGCCACAGCGCCGTCAAAAAAACAATGTCGAACCCGGCCAGGAACCCCAGCCAATCGATTCGCATTGCCGGATTTTCCGCCAAAAGGCCGCTGGTAGCTTCCGTGCTGGCAATCAAAACCGGCGTAAGCAGCGGCAGCAGCAGCAGGGGCAACATCAGCTCGCGCATCCGAGCCTGCGCCGAAATCGCCGAAAAAGCCGTTCCCGGGATCGCTACGCCCAGGCTGCCAAGAAACAAAACCAGCACCAGTTGCGGAAAAACAGCCAGAATGTGCACGTTATAAAGAATCGCGAAAATCGGCAGCATCAGCGCTTCCGTCAGCAACAGAAACAGCGTGTTCGCGGAAAGCTTGGCGAGAAAAATCGAAAACGGGTCTCGCACCGACAATCGCAGCGCGCTCAGCGTGTCATTATTCTGTTCCCGCAAAAAGCACGGCTGCAGCATCAGCGAAGCCGCAAACAAAAACGAAAGCCACAACAGTCCCGGGCCAAACTTTCGTGATTCTCCGACGCTCGGATCAAACGTGAAACTGAAGAGCACCACAATCACCAGAATGAACACCACGGTCGTCGTGAGCAGTTCCCGCGAACGAAACTCCGTGCGTAACTCCTTGCCCAGCAGCACCGCGGTGTCAGCGAACAGTGCCATCTATGCGTTTGCAAACGTCAAAATCGCGTGCAGGTCCGACCCCGCGCGCGTGTCCGCCACAACGGAACCTGCGTCGAGCCGAATTGCCCGCGTCGCCAGAGCGGAAATCTCAGACTCGCCGTGCACGCTCATCAAAATCGTCCGCCCGGCATCCCGCATCCCGCCGAGCGCATTCGCCAGCCAGGTGATTCCTTCCGGATCAAGCCCGGTCGCCGGCTCGTCGAGCAGCAGCACCGAAGGATCGTTCAGCAGCGCCCGCGCAATCGCCACGCGCTGCCGCATCCCTCTCGAAAACGTTCGCACTAGTGAATTGCGCCTCTCCGAAAGTCCCACTTGCTCGAGCAACGACGCCGCGCGAGCGCCCGCTTCTCGAATGCCCTGCAACTTCGCGAACATCAAGAGGTTTTCTTCCGCAGTCAATTCGTCGTAAACCATCGTGGCATGCGCAACGAATCCGCTTCGCACCGGGGAATCGGTTGCCTCGCCGCCCGAGGCCACGAAGTTCACCCTGCCGGCTGAGGGACGAACCAATTGCGCCGCTATCCGCAAAACCGTGGTCTTGCCGGACCCGTTTCTCCCGGCAAACGCCACGCATTCGCCCGGAGCCACTTCCAAAGACACGCGTCGCAACGCGTAAAGCCCGCCATACCGTTTTTCAATGTTCTCGAAGCAAATTCCCGTCGGAGAAGACTCCGGGGCCTTCACTGCGCGACCCCGCGGATGGCTGCGCTGTCGATCATGTCAAACTTGCCCAAAGCCTTTTCAATGATTTACAGGGGCCTCTTGTCTACCTGCGGTCTATGGTTTTAATCAATTACGACCATCAAATCCTGTAACCACTTTCTTTTGATAACAATACGAATTGCCGGGGGGTATACCCTCCTCGTTCCCGTCGAGCCCCAGGGATGCTAGCTATAGCTAGCCTCTGACGAGGTCACGAAGGACCTTTTCGGCCTTGGCCCGCTCCCGCGCGTACTCCTCCTCCGTGATGGTCCCCGCCTGGTGCCGCAGCTCCAGCCGGAACAAGCTCTCCTTCAGCGCATCCAGGCTTGTGCCGATTGCTGCGTCCACCTCTGACAGACTCGCCGCCCCATTGGACGGCGCCTTGGCTTCAGACGAGGCGGCCAACGAAGCAGATGTAGGCCTTGCCGCCGACGACGCCTTCGCCTTCTTGGCAGGCTTTGCCGCGGCCGCCGCTTCTGCAGCAAGTTCTCCTCCGGCCACCGCGACCACGGTCTTGCGCGAGAGCAAATAGCCAAACAGCCCAAAGACCACCACAAACCCGAAAAGCAATGGCCACTTCATGGAGTCGAGCCGTCCGGGAACCGCCTGAATCGCCGTCCCGCCTGTGTCGGCGGCAGCGTCTTGCGCCTCGCGGCCTTGCGGCACGCCACCCGATCCGGTGCTTGCATTCGCAGACGCCGTGCCCGAAACATTCACCGCCACCAGCGTCCCGGCGGGAACATCCTGCCGCAGGAACAGATTCATTCCCTGCTCTTCGCCCGCGGCCGAAAGTCCGTCCCCGCTAATTTGCAAGCCGGGAGGCGCCACGAATACGACGCGCCCTGGATAAATCGCGGGAACTCTCAAGGTAGCGGCGTCGTTGAGATACGGCAGTTCGTAGGAATAGCGCACGGAATTGTCGCCTGGCCGAAATGCGAAGGCAATCGAGAAACGGTTATTCTTCTTATCGATAGGAAGCTGTGTCAGCGGCATTCCTGTTGGCCCCGCGGCCTGCACTCCTTGTAGCTCGGCTTTTTCCGGGAGAGCGAAGTCAAAGGTTCCCTCGGTGCGGAAATACGCGTACGGCGGCTGAGATTTGTTCTCGACCTGATATTCCTCGGCGACCTTCAAGGTCGCGCCATTCGGCTGAAAAACGACGAAGTGGGAAGGCACGTCAATCGTCTTCGGGTCTTTGGACGACTCGAAAACATCCACCTGCAATGCGCTCGTGCCTGGCGGCGCCATGGCATTGAAATGAATGCCGTGATACGTCGCGCGCACCAGCATCGGTTGCGTGCCGAGATTCGGATGATCGAATGAAAATTCGCCTTGCGCGCCGCTCTTTGCGTGAGCCAGTTCCTGCATCCCGCCCATTGGCGCAACCAGGGTAAGCTCCACGCCGGCGGCGGGCTGCCCCGTTGTGCCGTTCTTCACCGTCCCGCGCACTGTTCCCGCCGTCAGTGTTGAAAACGGTGTGAACAACAGAGCAAGAAGCAACATGGCGGCGTAAAGGCCACTGGTTCTGGTGCCGGCCACGGGTCGCGGGCCATTTCTTTTCACTGCGGACTCCTGTCGGCGGGATGCACGCCACGGGGCCGCCGCACCTGCAATTCCGTCACCTGGTCGATCTCGGCGAGCACGAGCGCCGCTTCGTTCTCGAGCGCCGCCTTCATGGCCTCAAAATCTCCGTCGGAATATTTCCCGGACCGATATTCAAACCGCAAGTCCCGCAAATTGTCATAAATCGTGTCGCGCCGTTCGAGCAACTGATCGAGTTTCGTGCGATGCGGGGCCAAGTCCGACGCATCGGGCTGAATGTAAAAAATGAACAACGCAGCGGCTACTGCCAGCATCAGGCATGCTCCCAGCACAGCCCAATCGCCAGACTGGCCTACCAGGATGGCTGATAGAGGAATCCGCGTCCCCATCATTCCTCCGTCTCCTGCTCTGCGAGTTTCCTGGCGCGCTCAAGAAGTTCAGACGAAATGGCCTTCGCCGGAGCGCCGCTCGCGGGTATTTCCGAAACGTTCTTCTTCATCCAACGTGAAATCACGAAAATCACCACCAGCGTGCCGACGACCAAGTAAGCCGTAGGCATGACCCACGCCACCAGGCTGAACCCTGATTTCGGTGGCTCGGCGTAGACCGTCGGGCCGTATTGCGCAACAAAAGCATCCATGACTTGCTGCTCTGTCTTGCCTTGCGTGAGAAGGCCGTCGATTTGTTGGAGTGCGGGAAGCGCCCAGGCCTGACAGGGGCCGGAAAATTCGCCGCCCGGATGCGAACACCCGCCTGCGGTCATGCTACAGGCACCGCACATGCATTTGAGCTTCATCCCAATTTGCTTTGCGCGGTCGGAGACTCGTTGCGCGCCGATGGGCGCGAGCCAGAAAGGCAGGGCGGCTAATCCGAACAGCATCGCGGCGGCCCCCCGAAGGCAAACTTTAGTCATGGCCCTCTCGCAGAACCGCGGGCGTAGTCACAGCATGGGGCAACGGCCGAGCGGAAGGTTGCGGAGCCGGCGCCAGCACTAGCACGGAGCGGCGGTTCGGGAGCAGCGCCACAATCGTGCCAAAAACGACCACCGCGCCGCCAAACCAAATCCACTTCACCAGCGGATTCAGGAAGGCATGGATCACCGGTTCTCGCGTTTCCGGATCCATTCCCGCAAACACAACGTACAGATCTTCCTTCCACGTTGAATAGATGGCCACCATGGTGCCATTTTCCTGATTGTTCCCCGCAAACCGCCGCTTCTCGGGGAACAGCATCATCACCGGCTTGTTCTCCTGCAGAGCTTCCACGATGATGCGCTGCGCGGTGTAATTCTGCTCGGCCTTCGTGTCCGCGCCTTGTAGCATCAAGGTGTACGGCCCGATCTGCATGGTGTCGCCCACACGCATGGTTTTTTGCACATCGCGATTAAAGGCGGCGCCCGCCAGCCCTATAAACACGAACACCATCCCCATATGAACGATGTATCCGCCGTAGCGGCGCGTGTTGCGCATCGTTAAATCAATGGCGCAGGCCGGATACGAAGCGCCTGAGCGCACGCGAATCACCTTCGCTCCCCGGTAAAACTCCAGCAAGATCGTCGCGGCAACAAACGCACATAGGGTCCAGCAGGTCACCGAGAAAAAATCGCGGAATCCCAAGGCGATCACCGCGGCCCCAACAATGACGCCGATCAGCAGCGGCCAGCCAAAATTCCGCTTCAAACTTTCCGTGGAAGTCTTCCTCCATGCTAGAAGCGGGCCAACTCCCGTCAGGAACAGGATCAGCAGCCCAATGGGAATGTTCACCTTGTTGAAATAAGGCGGACCAACGCTGATGCGGTTGCCGGTGAACCATTCCGAGAAAACGGGAAACAGCGTGCCGGAAAGGACCGAGAGGCAGGCCGCCAAAAAAAGCTGGTTGTTATAGAGGAAGCTCGACTCCCGCGAAATCTGCGAATCCAGATGGTTTTCGCTTGCCAAGTAGTCCCGATTCTTCAAATACGCGCCGAAGCAAACCACCAGCGTGATTCCCATAAACGCCACGAACCACGACCCAATGTTGGATTGGGCGAACGCATGCACGGACTGGACCACGCCGCTGCGCGTCAGAAAAGTTCCCATAATGCACAGCAGGAACGTCGTAAACACCAGCCATACGTTCCACACTTTCATCATGCCGCGCTTTTCCTGCATCATCACCGAGTGGAGAAACGCCGTGCCCGTCAGCCACGGCAGCAGCGACGCATTTTCCACCGGATCCCAGCCCCAGTAACCACCCCAGCCGAGCACCGCATACGCCCAGTGCGCTCCCAGCAAGATTCCACACGATTGAAACATCCATGCGATCATGGTCCACTTGCGCGTCAGGTGAATCCACTTTTCTCCCGGATACCGCGCCAAAAGCGCTCCCAGCGCAAACGCAAACGGAATCGTGAATCCGGTGTAGCCCGAATAGAGGTTCGGCGGATGAATGGCCATCTCCGGATACTGCAGGAGCGCATTCAAACCGTTGCCGTCCGGCCGCGTGATGAAGCTCATTACTCCGCCCGCTCCGGGCACCGCTAGCGCCTTGAATGGACTCTCCACAAAATTGTTGAGCGTCAAAAAGAACGTTTGCACGCCGGCCATCACCGCGCCGACGTACGGCATCAATTCGCCATTTTTGTTGCGGTAGGTAATCAAAACGGAGAGAACGTAAATCGCCAGCAGGAAGCTCCAAAACAGCAGCGAGCCTTCCATCCCCGACCACAGCGCGGTAACTTTGTAAAGCGACGAAAGATCTCGATTGCTGTGCTCAGCCACGTAAGCGATGGAAAAATTATCGGTGAAGAACAGATACTCGAGGCAAAAGGTTGCTAGGAAAATCAGGCCGCACGTGGCCATGCCGGCCTGGCGCGCGCTCTTTATCAACAGCGGATGGCGTGTGAGGATCGCCGCGATGCCCCCCACCAGGGCATACGCGGCACACACAAGCGCTAGCAGGAGTGCAAAGGAACCAAATACATCCACCGCGACCCCGCCTCTCCCCCGGTCACCCGAGTCCTACAGACTGCTGCTTTGCTGCGTGGAGCTAGCCGCGGCCCCCTTCGTGTCTCCCCCGGGAGCCGCTTCATACTTGGACGCGCATTTTGCCTGGACATGCTCGGCCGTGAACTGGCCATCGGAGCCCAGATGCCCTTCGACCAGAGCTTGCGCGCGGTCTTTAAACGTGTCCGGCAGCGGGTCGCTTCCCGAGTAGCTCACCGGCAAAGCCTGGCCTTCGCCTTCCAGAACAAAATCAACCCGCCCCGAAGAGTGGCGAATGCTGCCGACGGCCACGGTTCCGCCCACGCGAATGCGCTGCGACCGCTGCGCGCTGTTCAAGCTCTGCAATTCGGCAATGGTGTGATAGTACGTTTTGCTCTCGCCGTACCCAAGCCAGGCGAGGAACCCCAGCGCCACCACAATAATTCCGATCCCGACTCCGAATTTGACTTGTTTGTTCATGTTGGTATACCCGCCAAGTCTCGCTGAGCCTTAAACCCGCGAACCAAACAAACGATCGGTTCTTTGAAGCCCGATTCTACCATACCGGAAACCGCTCCTAGGTCATTGCCCGGCCCTCAAGCGCCGCCCGAAACCGCGCGATTTCAGCCGCTTCGGCTTCGGGAGCTAATGCAAAGGGCTTTCCCTCGTTCAGCATCACTTCGCAGCCGGAATCGAGTGCAAGAATATCCTGCACGACCTCTGCGGGCATTTCTGTGACCAATATCACACGCTTTGGTTTAAGAGAACGCCGGATCCGTGAAGCCACCAAAGGAAGATGTTCGCGCAGCAAGGCATCTGTGTTGGCACTGTCAGAATTGACAGGTTCCAGGGGGCACTCCAGAACGTGGGTCAAGAAAAATCCTGCCGCCTGAAACTCCGCATGAATGTCCCGGGCTTGCTTCCCGGCAACGGAAATCCCCACCCCCTGGAGCAGCGCTGCTGCTTCCCCCCGGAATTCTCCGTCGGGCGTTCCCGGGGCATACAGAAACTCCGAGTCCTCGCCGGGCGCAACGCCGGCCAGCAGCAGCGTCTGGATATGTACGGGCCGATACCGCGTTGCCCATTCCAGCCGCCGCAGCCTTCGCGCAATATGCTCGGGCGAACCCATCTGCCCACACCCGTCACAGCACAATTCCATTTCCGCTTCCGTGGCGCACGCCATTTCGCAATTCAACATTAAAAGAAACTGTTTGACAACTCCTCTAAGGGGCCAACTCGAACCCTGAGCCTCGAATCCGCCGGCTGAGGCTTTGGCGACCACTCGAGCCCCGGTGACTAAAGTCACTGCCATCAAAAGGAAACCGCCTTACCCTCATGAGCATCAGGAGGCTGGTTATGGGCAAGAACTATCGCTGGTTGATCTTCGGAATCACCCTTGTTCTCGTTAACGGTTTGGGCTTTTTCCTTGGAAAAACCTTATCGGGTCCAAAAAATGAAAGGAAAGAACAAAGTCAGAGTCAGCTTGTGCTAGCGCCCAAGGCGCATCTTCCAAGCGAAGGCGCTCGCTGGACATTCGCGCCGGATGTGCCCGTTGCCATTGGCCGCCGGGAACAGCGCCGGGAAGTGGTGCATTGGACCATTCGCGAAGCGCAGAACGAGATCGCACCCGGCGTGATCTATGACGACGCCTGGGGGTTCGAAGGGCATGTGCCCGGCCCGCTGTTGCGGGTGCGCGTGGGGGACCTGGTTGAAGTACATTTGCGGAACGCCTTAAACAGTATGCGCACCCACAATATTGATTTTCATTTTGTGATGGGTCCAGGGGGCGGAGCGAGCGCACTGAGTGTCGCACCAGGCGAAGAGGCCGTGCTTGAAGCGCGGGCGACGGCTCCCGGCTTTTACATGTTCCACTGTGCCACGCCGGACATACCCATGCACATCGCGAACGGTATGTACGGTTTTGTTTTGGTGGAACCGGAGGCAGGGCTGCCCGCGGTGGGCAAAGAGCTCTATGTGGTGCAGAGCGAAATCTATACCCATGACGACCAGCCGGGACACAAGAGCTTTGACATGCTACGGGCGGACAAAGCGGATCCTCAGTATGTGGTGTTCAACGGCTCGGTCGGGGCGTTGCTCAAAGAGCAGGCACCAATCGCAACGCAAAATGAAACAGTGCGAATCTATGTAGGCAACGCCGGGCCGAATTTGATTTCTTCATTCCACATCATCGGTCAGATTTTCGACAAGGTGTACCGAGAGGGCGACCTGCTCTCGCCTCCCGCACGCAGCCTGCAAACGACGTTAATTCCGGCCGGGGGATCCGCCGTCGTCGAATTCACGCCTCCGGTAGCTGGAACGTTCCTATTGGTAGACCATGCGATTTTCCGTTTGCATCACGGAGCAGTCGGAAGCCTCAACGTGCATGGACAGGAGAATGCCGAGATTTTCGAACCAAAGACACCACGGAACATGGCGCCAATGAGCGAGGACGCACATCTCGGACACGGATCGCCGGAGATGGCACCTCCCGCAAAAGCGTCAGGCGCGCATTTTGCAGCGTCCGCTCACCCGCCCGAAGAGCCATCCGCAGGCGGCGCCACGATCAAAATGCTGCCCGGCTCGGGCATTTGGAAGAAAGGGCCCATGCAGACGTTCGGTCCCAAGACCGTCACGATCAAAGCTGGCCAGTCCGTGACCTTCAAGAATGCGGATACCGGCATGGCGCACAGCGTATTCGGTGAGAAGGGCGAGTTCGCCTCGCCCATGCTCGCACCGGGTGAGACCTTCACCAAGCAGTTTGACCAAAAGGGCGTCGTTCATTTTCAGTGCGCTCCCCACCCGTGGATGAAGGGCACGATCGTCGTGAAATAGCCGACGGGAACGATCGAAAGGAATTCGCATGGTGTGGGAAAAATGGGTACCCGTAGTGGACGCCAGCAAATGTACCGGTTGCAGCCGGTGCGTCGAAGTGTGTGGCGTCAAATGCCTTGAAATTGAAGGCGGGATTGCGGTCTTGCCACGCCCAGATGTCTGTGGCAGTGAAGAGCATTGCATTACCGAATGTCGAGACGATGCCATTCATATGGCGTGGGTGGGCCTGGAGGGCAACCCCGCGGTCGGCGTCTGGCGCTGAGCCCACAACCGGTTTTCCGCCGTTCGGAAAAGGTTGTAAGATTCAGACACGCGTTGGAGCGTTTCATGATTCTTCGACTTTCCCACGAGCCTCGGAATGAACGGCAGCACTGAAGCAATCCTCAGGAAGACACCGCTGTTTGCGAGCCTGACCGAAACCGAGATGCAGGCGCTCGCGTCCCGCGCCATACGAAAGCGATTTCAGAAAAATGAGCAGCTGTTCGCGGAAGGCGATCCGTGTACTGGCCTATATCTCGTGGCCGCCGGCAAAATTCGCATCTTCAAACTTTCACCCTCCGGGCGCGAACAAATTCTCGCAGTGGAAGGCCCCGGCAGCTCATTTGCGGAGCTTCCCGTCTTCGATGGCGGTAACTACCCTGCCGCAGCATCAGCATTGGAGGACACAGAAGTGCTGTTCGTCTCTCGCAAGGATTTCCAGAACTTTTGCCGCGAACATCCCGACGTAGCACTGAAAGTCATTGCGGTAGTCGGAGCCCGTTTACGCCGCCTGGTCGGAATTATCGAGGAGCTGTCGTTTACAACGGTACGCCAGCGACTAATCGCCGTCATCTTGAGGCTTGCTCGGGCGAGCCAAACACGATCAAAGCGGGGCGTCCACATCGAATTGGAGAAGAGCCATCAAGACCTGGCGGCGGAACTCGGCACGGTTCGTGAACTAGTCTCACGTAATCTGAGCCGTTTGGAAGCCGAAGGCTTCCTGAATGTCGAGGGACGCAAGATCATTGTAAAGGACTTGCCGGGGTTGCTGAGCGAACAGACTCCCTCCGAATAGCGAACCACAGACAATCAGATTTGCCAGCGCGGGAGTGACTTTAGTCACTGCCACTCTTTACCCCATGTTTCAAACTCGTCTGCGTTCAGGAGGAAACATGAACCTCAGCACCGAAATGGCAGTGAAAGACATCGCGCTCTCAAATCCGCGAGCAAGGCATATTTTGGAAGATGCGGGAATCGACTACTGCTGTGGCGGCGCCAAGTCTCTGCGGGAAGCTTGTCTTAAAGCCAATGTGGCGGAGGCAGAAATCCTCCGGCAGTTGCGGCAGAACAGCGAGCAAGTGGATCCCAGCGAGTCCTCGTGGGTATCCGCGCCGGTGGCCGAGCTGACCAAACACATCCGTGAGCGTCACCACCAGTACGTTCACGATTCCATTCCCCGCTTACGCGCCCTACTCGCAAAGATCCTTGAAAAGCATGGAAGCAGTCATCAGGAACTGGGCGAAATCGAAAGGCTTTTCGGTGATGTTGCGCGCGAGATGCTGATGCACATGCAGAAAGAGGAACAGATCTTGTTTCCGTTCATTGACTCGCTCGAACGCGCAGCAAGGGAAGGCAGTACCGTTGAGCCTCCGCTCTTCCAAAGCGTGCGGAATCCGATCCATTCGATGATGAAAGATCACGACTCTGCCGGGGAGTTGATGCGGCAAATCCGAACGCTGAGCGGCGGCTACAAGGCTCCCGCAGACGCGTGTACAAGTTACCAGGCTGCCTACCAGGGTCTTGAGGACTTCGAGAAGGACCTTCACCTCCATGTGCACCTGGAAAACAACATTCTTTTTCCTCGCGCAGTGCAATTGGAAAGCGCAGCGGTCTGGGAGAGATGATCGTGCCGGCCTCATTCGCAGAGACGACGGCATTATTTAACGGGCCGGGACTTTCTCCAACGGAGGTATTCGCTCGGACCCGCGCCCGCGAAGAAGGTCTCTCTCGCTTGCTGATGGCTTTTGTGAGCACCGGGTTGTTTTTCATGCTGTTTCCCGGCACGTTTCTCGGCGTTTGGAATCTGCTCGAAATCAGCGGGCGAGAGAGCGTCGGCTTAATTTCTCCCGCTTGGCTCCAGGCCCACGGCCACGCACAGGTATTCGGCTGGGTGGGAAGCTTCATTCTGGGTATCGGTTTCTATTCGATCCCCAAGCTACGCGAGGGCAACAAAACCTCTTTTCGTGCCGCCTGGGTTTGCTGGGCCACGTGGTCCGTGGGGGCGGCAATGCGATGGACTGCGAACGTCTATCTGTGGCACTGGCGCACGCTACTGCCGCTCTCGGCCGGCCTGGAGTTGGCCGCCTTTCTGGTTTTCTTCCGCGCCGTCTCTGGGCACCGCGAGGAAGGTTCGGCCAAGGGAAGACTTGATTCGTGGATTTGGGCAGTCGTTAGCGCAAGCGTGGGATTGTTGTCGGTACTCGTTACAAACCTGGCCGAGTGCATTTACGTTTCCGTTCGTGGCGCGACGCCAGCTTTTCCTCACGCATTTGATCAACGATTTCTCGTTTTAATGGCATGGGGCTTTCTGGTGCCGTTCGTTTGGGGGTTCAGCGCCAAATGGATGCACGTCTTTCTCGGACTGAAGCCGTTGCGCTCCGACTGGCTTCTGGCAGCGGTCGGCATCAATCTCCTTGGACTCGCATTTGCACTGTGCGGGTATTCTTTCCTCGCTTCTTCGCTGTTTATGGGCGGAGCGATGTTTGCTATTGCTGCGCTGCGGATGCTAGAACCCGCCATCAGCGAACCTAAGACTCGGGGGATTCACGGAAGCTTTCCGTTTTTCATCCGCATGGCCTACGTATGGCTTCTTTTGGCGGCTGCTCTTGGCCTCGCCGCCAGCCGATGGGACACTTCAGGCGGAATATGGGGCGCGTCCCGCCACGCTCTAACGGTGGGATTCATCTCGGTGATGATTTTGTGCGTCGGCCAACGGGTCCTGCCAGCCTTTGCAGGCATGCGAACGCTGTGGAGCACGAAGCTGATGTTCCTGGCGCTGGTCTTGCTTACATTCGGGTGCAGCCTGCGAGTTCTAGCCGAGGTCCTGGCGTATCAGGACTATGCAAGCTGGGCTTGGAAAGTTCTGCCAATGTCAGCGCTCTTGGAACTCTTGGCCCTAACGCTGTTTGCCGTCAATATACTTGGAACCTTTGTTTTGCAGCCGACGCACGCAATCAAGGAACCGATGGTGGCCAGAATCACGCCGCACGTTCAATAACGATCGCGGCCTTACCCGCAGGACTTCCCGCCTCCCTGGCGAGGTATTTGGTCTCCGCGGGATCGGATTCTCAGGTGGAAACGGGTGTGTCGGCGGGCAGCTTGGAGCGCAGGCACCACTTCAGTTCCTGGCTCACTTCGAGGACTTCCATGCCCGGCATGACGATGAATTTGCAGCTGAGCATCTCGCGCGGCTCGTCGTCGTCCGGCAGCTGGCAGGTCACGCGGCAATACTGACAATCCTGGTTCCAGCAGAAGCGGCCGTAGGGAATCGTTTCCGGGCTGATGAACTGGAAGCAGCGCAACAGCGAGTTGCGCTCCGGCACCTGAAACTTCTTGCCGAAAATGGTGATGTCGACCAGCTTTTCGTAAGGACGGAAGGGCTCCGACATTGACGCGTTCCTGTTCTCCGTGGGACCAACCAAGTCGTCAAGATGGACCGGCGGGTCCTCAAGAGTAGACCGGGTGCCACAAGCTCGTTCTGACTTCCACTGGCCTGGGTGAGTGCACCAAAAGAGTAGAACGCGCGGCGGCGAGGTACAACGCTGCTCATCGCGGACGTTTCCAATTTGCTACGGGGTGAAAAAAGCGAAGCCCGGGGACCGGCTCGGAGGGCGGTCCCTACCCGCCCAAGTCGAAGAACTGTCCCATCTTGCGGAATTTTTCGTAGCGCGCGCTGAGCAAATCGCGCGGGGATTCGTTAGACAACGCAGTGAGTTGCCGGTCCAGAACCTCGTCGAGCAGCCTCGCCGCCGCCTCGTGATCGGTGTGCGCGCCGCCGTCCGGCTCGGGAACGATCTCGTCCACGATTCCCAGGTCTTTCAAGTCTTTCGCGGTGATCTTCATGGCGGTTGCTGCAGTTTCCGCTTTTGACGCGTCGCGCCAGATGATCGAAGCGCATCCCTCCGGCGAAATCACCGAATAAAAGCTGTTCTCTAGGATGTTCACCTTGTCGCCCACGGCGATGGCCAGCGCTCCGCCTGAGCCGCCTTCGCCTGTCACGGTAACGATGATCGGAACGGGCAGCCGCGCCATTTCACGAAGGTTGCGCGCAATCGCCTCGCCCTGTCCGCGCTCTTCCGCGTCCATGCCGGGGTACGCGCCCTGCGTGTCAATGAGACTCAGAACCGGGCGGCCGAACTTTGCGGCGAGTTGCATCACGCGCAAAGCCTTCCGGTAACCTTCCGGCTTCGGCTGGCCGAAATTGCGCACCAGCCGCTGTTTGGTATCGCGTCCCTTTTGGTGGCCGACCACCGCGACCGGCCGCCCGTGGTATTTCGCCAGGCCCGCGACAATGGCTCTGTCGTCGGCGTAGCCGCGGTCCCCGTGCAACTCTAGGAAATCGGTGAACAGCAGACTTATGTAGTCGAGCGTGTAGGGCCGTTGCTGATGCCGCGCAATTTGCGCACGCTGCCACGCTCCCAAATGCGAATAAAATTCCCGCCGCAGTTCCGCGACCTGCTGGCGGATGCGCTCCAGCTCCACGTCCGCCTGGTCATCGCCGTCACCGGACAGTCGACGCAATTCCTCGACGTCTTTTTCAAGATGCTCGATGACTTTCTGGCGCTCGCTCTGCTGGTTTTCGAGCTTGTCCAGTTTGTCTTTGTCTTTTTCTTTCGTCCTCATGCGCCCACCGACGCTACCGCATGCTCACCGCACACTTGCCGGATCGCCTCCACCAATTCCGCCGACGGCTTCACCCGCTGCTGCGCGCGCATCACGCACATGGAGCCGTCAGGCCGGCACAGCTCGAACACCACCGGACAGTTTCCCGTGGCTTGTTCCATTAATTCCGTCAAACGCTCCATGGCTTGCTCGTCCAGTTTTCGCAAATCCAGGCGCACGCGAAACTCGCTCGGGGCGGGGCGGTCGGCAATGTCCTGAAGCAGCCGCGCTTCTTGCAACGAAAGCCGCGTTCCAGCTTCTTCCACCTGCACGCGGGCTTTCATGAGCAGCGGCTGGCCGGGTTTCAGCATTTGCTCCAGCCGCGCGAAACTCTCCGGGAAAGCCAGCAGCTCTTGGATTCCCGTCATGTCCTGAATCGTGAAAATAGCCCAGCGGGCTCCCTTCTTCGACCGCATCGGTCTGTTGCTGACGATCAGCGCAGCGACGTTGATCTCCTTCCCATTCCGCTGGCCCTCGATCTGATCGAGAGATACTACTTTGAGATCGGCCATTCGCGATGCGTATTTTGCCAGCGGATGTCCCGAAACGTAAAACCCCAGCATGGCATACTCGCTCGCGAGGCGCTCTTCTTCGCTCCAGGGTTCGGCTTCGTGGAGGTCGAAGGGCATGGGCGCGGGAGCGGCGGCTGTGGCCAGGAACAATCCGTGCTGCCCCGACTCGCGCATCCTCGAAGCGCGTTGCAACGTCGCGAGGGCATCGTCCACCGAGGCGAGCATGGACTCGCGGGGCCCGAGCGAATCGAGCGCGCCGGACTTGATGAGGCTCTCAAAAACGCGCTTATTCAGGAAGCGCGATTCGATGCGCTCGCAGAAATCATAAAGCGACTTGAACTCGCCTTGCGCGAGCCGTGATTCGCGAATCGCTTTAGCGGTGTTTTCCCCGACGTTCTTGATGGCGGCGAGGCCAAAGCGAATGGCTTCGCCTACGGGCGTGAAGTACAGGTCGCTCTCGTTCACGTCGGGCGGAAGAATCGAAATGCTCATCCCGCGCGCTTCGTTGATGTACTTCACCACTTTATCCGTATTGCCCGCTTCAGAAGTGAGCAGCGCGGCCATAAATTCCACCGGATAGTGTGTTTTCAGATAGGCGGTCTGATAAGCGAGCAGCGCATAGGCGCAGGAGTGCGACTTGTTGAACCCGTAGCCAGCAAACTCCTCCATCAAGTTGAATATCTTTTCGGCTTTTTTCTCTGGGATTCTATTCGCCGCGCAACCGCCCATGAACTTCGCGCGCTGCGCAGCCATCTCTTCCTTCTTTTTCTTGCCCATCGCGCGGCGCAAGATGTCGGCTTCACCGAGGGAAAAACTCGCCAGGCGGTTGGCGATTTGCATCACCTGTTCCTGATAAAGGATGACGCCGTAGGTTTCTTCGAGAATGTCTTTCAACTGCGGAAGTTCAAACGCGACTTTGGTCTTGCCGTGCTTGCGATTGATGAAATCGTCGATCATGCCGCCCTGAATGGGGCCGGGGCGGTAGAGCGCGTTGAGCGCGGTGAGGTCTTCAATGCGGGTTGGCTGATAGCGACGGAGAATGTCGCGCATGCCGTGCGACTCAAACTGAAAAATAGCCGTGGTGTCGCCGCGGGAAAATAGCTTATAGGTTTCCTGGTCTTCGAGCGACAGGTTATCGATGTCAATTTTCACGCTGCGGTTTTGCTCGATCATGTGCACGCTGTCGTGCAGGATTGTGAGCGTGGTCAGTCCGAGAAAGTCCATCTTCAGAAGGCCGACGCGCTCGAGCGCGTTCATGTCATACTGCGTCGTGATTTCATCTTTATTGGATTTATAGAGCGGAACGACTTCCATGAGTGGCCGGGGCGAAATGACTACGCCCGCCGCGTGGGTGGAGGCGTGGCGCGACAATCCTTCGAGCCGCAAGGCAACAGCCATCAGCTCCTTCAAGTTCTCATCCGAGTTGACGGCAGCCTTGAGCTGAGGCGCTTCTTCCAGCGCGTCTTTCAGTTCGATGCCCAACGTGTTCGGGATCAGTTTGGCGAGCCGGTCCACCTCGCCGTAGGGAATATTCATGGCGCGGCCGACGTCTTTTACCGCCGCTTTCGCGGCCATGGTTCCAAACGTGATGATCTGCGCCACGTTCTCCCGGCCGTATTTTTGCGTTACATAATCAATCAGTTCGCCGCGGCGGCGCATGCAGAAATCAATATCAATATCCGGCATAGACACACGTTCGGGATTCAGAAATCGCTCGAAAAGCAGGTTGTACTGGAGCGGGTCCACGTCGGTGATGCGGAGTGCATAGCTCACCAGGCTGCCGGCGGCCGAGCCGCGCCCCGGGCCAACGGGGACTCCCTGCGCGCGCGCGTAGTGAATGAAGTCCCAGACGATCAAGAAGTAGCCCTCATAGCGCATCTTCTGGATCATTTCGATTTCCGAGGTCAGGCGGCGTTCGTACTCGGCGAGCGAATTTCGAAGAAAGCCTTCCTTGGCCAGCCGCTCGAGATGCGGGATGCGCGTCGAGAAACCTTCGCGCACTACTTTTTCAAAGTAGCTTGCGGAGTCGTAGCCGCCGGGGACTTGGAACTCCGGAAACGGGTTCAGGATGCGCTCGATTTTCACGTTGCAGCGCGCTGCGATGTCCACGGTACGGCTCAGAGCGTCGGGAATTTCACCAAAAATCTTGGCCATCTCTCCGGCGCTCTTGAAGTAAAACTGGTCCGTCGCGAATTTCATGCGGTTCGCGTCGCCCATGGTTTTTCCGGTCTGGATGCATAGCAACACGTCCTGGGCGTGGGCGTCCTCGTGATGCAGGTAATGGCAATCGTTTGTTGCGACCAGCGGGATGCCCGTTTCTTTGGAGAGGCGGACGAGGTCAGGGTTCACACGTTGTTCGATGTCGAGCCCCTGGTCCTGAATTTCGAGAAAAAAGTTGCTCTTTCCAAAAATGTCACGAAGGCGATAGGCGTTTTCGCGGGCCTGGTCGTATTTCTGTTCCATGACGGCTTCGGTGACCACGCCCCTCAGACAAGCCGAAAGCGCGATGAGTCCCTTGCTGTGTTTTGCAAGCAGGTCGTAGTCGATGCGCGGTTTGTAGTAGAAGCCTTCGAGGAAACCGGCGGAGACCAGTTTGATTAAGTTGTGGTAGCCCTCCGGCGATTCGCAAAGCAGCACCAAATGATTGGTGCCGCGCATGCCCGGCTCCGCTTCGCCCTTATCCTGGCTGCCATTGCCGTTGGTCTTTTCACCGCGATCGTGCCGGCTGCCCTTCGCGACATAGACTTCGCAGCCGATAATGGGTTTCACGTCACGCTTGCCGGCTTCGTTGAAGAAATTAGCAGCGGCAAAGAGATTGCCGTGGTCGGTGATGGCCACTGCGGGCATCTTCTGGCGGGAGGCTTCGTCCAGCAGCTCAGAGGTTTCGCAAGCCCCGTCGAGCAGGCTGTAATCCGTGTGCACGTGCAGATGTACGAACTGCGGTTGCCCCATAGACTCGATTCTAAAGCTCTCTCAAGAGATTTGCATTACGCAAACTGAGTTTCCCACAGGCTGGCTATCCGGGCTGCGAGAAACGCTTTAGCGGTGGTGCTTCTTCTTTGCTCCGCCGGCGTGACCGGCATGGGGTTTTGGCGCTGCTGCCCTGCTTGCGGCTCTCGGGGGCGCGGGCTTTGCTTTTGCACCATGTTTTCCTTCCGCTTTTGCCGGGACGTGTTTGTGGTCAGAAGCGGCCGCCGCCGGGTGCGACTTGGCAGCCCCTTTGGGAGGCTTCTTCTCTTTTTCCTTCTTTTTCGGCTGTTCTTTGATTCCGCTCAGCTTCCGCAAGATTCTCTCGCGCTCCTCAGGAGTTTTCCCTCGCCCCGTGAGCTGCATGGCGAAGACTTGCTCGACGATCTGGTCGAACTTCGGGCCTCGCGCCATTCCCAGAGCTTCCAATTCGTTGGCCACTTGCGGGAGGCCGTTGCGAATCGGCCGCCACTTATGCAGGTACGCGCGAATTCTGGAAAGCGCGCCGCTGTTGTTCGATTCCGCCAGCAAATAGGCCATCTGCTCCAGCGGAAACTTTTCCAGAAAGCGGTAAGCGTCCACGGGAGCCTGCGTCTTTTTTCCGACCAGCTCTTTTTGTGCAGCGAGCGTTTTTTCCTCAAACGTTAAGACGACATCCATTTCGGCAGCCCGGAATCCGGCTCTTGAGAGTACGCTCGATAACTCGCGATCTTTCAGACGACCTAAAATCGCCAAAAGCATGGGAGTTGCCAGCCGCGGGCGAAATCCGGCCGTGAACAAATCTTCGCGCACTTTCATCAGGTGGCTGATTGCGTCATAGTCCGGGTGCTTCTTCGCCAAAAGCGGGTTGATCACTTCCATCAATTTGGCTTCTTCCCAAGCTTTGAGCACTACGCTGGGCCGCTCCTCCCGCGCCACTGCATGCAGTTCCGTGCCCCCGTCTTCGGCTTCGATGGAGTGTTGCAGGTTGCGTTCAATGGCAAGATCGAACCACTCCTGCGTGCGCTGCTCGACCTTGAAGCCCATCCGCGCTGCAAACCGGAGCAAGCGAAGCAAGCGTACCGGTTGATTCGTGAAGCTGTGAATGCTGAGCGCGCGCACTTCGCCGTGCTCAATATCGGAAAGACCGTTGGTGGGATCTAGCAGCAATCCACGCGAAGCGGGATTCAGGGAGATGGCAATGGCATTCAGCGAGAAATCGCGCCGCCGTAGGTCCTCCATGATGGTGGACCAGCGAATCTCCGGACGCGTTCCAGGCCGCACATAATAATCGTCGCGCGCTGCGGAAATGCTTCCCTCGCAATCGCCGGCAAAGAGCACTTCGATGTGGCGGTATTTCTCGTCTTCGACCAGGACCTTGGCGCCGCCCTTTTCAAGCTCGCGCGCGATGCGTGACGGGTTGCCCTCGACCGTAAAATCCAAATCGCGCAGCGACGCGCCGGTGATGAGATCGCGTACGGTGCCGCCCGTCAAATACACGTTGAATCCCAGCGCGGCGGAAAGTTCTTGCACGCGCATCATCGCGGCCCGCTGCTCGGGTGAGAGCCGGCTTTCCAGCAAAAACATATAATCTGGCATTGCGCTCCTTTGGCTTCAGGGTGTCCGCGCTCGACTCCACGGAGCCACCCGCAATGAGCCCCTCGACGTCGCCGCGTTATGCACGCGGGTGATGTGCCTTGTAAATCTGCTTCAACCGCTCCTCCACGACGTGCGTATAAATCTGCGTCGTTGAAATGTCCGCATGGCCCAGCATCAACTGCACGGACCGCAAATCCGCGCCGCGCTCGAGCAAGTGCGTAGCAAAGCTGTGCCGCAGCATGTGCGGCGTAAGCGCCACGCGCAGCCCGGCGCGACGGCCGTACGCGGACAAAATCTTCCATACGCCGACGCGGCTCAGCGGCTTACCCCGCCGATTGACAAACAGCGTCGGGCTTCCGGCAAATTTGGCAATCATCTTGGGCCGCGCATCGCGCAAATAGCGTTCCACCATACCCAACGCCTTTTTACCGATGGGGACAATGCGCTCCTTGTCGCCTTTGCCGATGCAGCGCACGCAACCCACTTTCGTGTCCAGGTCGCTGACCCGCAATCCGACAAGCTCGGAAACGCGCAAGCCCGCCGAGTACAACACTTCCAGCATCGCGCGGTCGCGCAAGCCCAAGGGAGTTTTCGCGTCCGGCTGTGCCAGCAACTTTTCGACTTCTTCCAAACGCAGATAACCTGGAAGCGAGCGCCGGATCTTTGGCGATTCGAGATTCATCGTTGGATCCGCCTGGATCAGTTCCTGAATCTGAGCGAAGCGGAAGAAATTCCGCAAGGAAACCAGATGCCGCGCCACGCTCTTGCTCTCTAGGTGTTGACGGTAGAGGCCTGCGAGGAAATCCACCAGGTCGTCGCGGCTGGCCATCTCCAGTGTGAGCTTGCGCTTCCCGGCAAACGCGCAGAATTTCATCAAATCCCGCCGGTAAGCGGCGACGGTATTCGGCGACAATCCTTTCTCCACCTTTGCGTGGGTCAGAAAAGACGAGATGGCGGCCGCAATTTCCATCAAAGCTCCGCGTATCCGCCCTCGCCCGCGCCGGCTCTGCGGCGCACGGCAATTCCGTACACTTCCTGGATCTCATGGCAGCGGAAAATCCAGGCCAACGCGAGGTAGAGCAGCGTGGCGCCAACGATCAGCCCGGTGAACACACTGACTTGAACCAGAAATCGCGAGTGCATGGTGAACGACGTGTAGTAGTTTGCGACCCAGCATGCCGCGGCCATGATGGACGCGCACAAAGAAATTTTTGCAAAAGACCGAAGCGTCTCGGTGATGCCCATGGAACCGTACCGCAGCCGGAAAATGATGAGCAGCGCAAAGAAGTCAAAGAACGTGGCCAATGCCGTTGCCAAGGCGGGGCCGCCATTCTGAACCCTATTGAAGAATACTTGCAAGAAAAGAATGTTCAGGACGATGTTGATGACCAAGGAGATCGATGCGACGATGACCGGCGTTTTGGTATCCTTCGCGGAATAAAACGCAGGTACTACCAGTTTAACCGTCGCCAGTGCGGGCAACCCAATCGCGTAGTAAAGAAGTGCGCGGGCCGTCAAACGCGTGGAGGCGGCGACGAACTGACCGTGCTGGAACAGCACGCGAATAATCGGCTCGCGCAGCACCATCAATCCGAGGGCGGCGGGAATCGTGATGAACGCCACCAGCCGAATGGAGAAGGATAGCGTCTTCTTCAGCGACTCGTAATCTTTCGCCGCTGCCTGGTGCGACATCATGGGCAGAATTGCCGTCGCCACCGCGATGGCATACCCCCCCAGCACCAATTCCATAACGCGGTCGGCAACGTACAGGGCGGCCAAGCTGCCCGAAGGCATTTTCGCGGCCGTCGCGAACTTCGTGTCAATTAAGAGGTTGATTTGTCCGATGCCAATCCCAAAAAGGCGCGGAAGCATCAGGCGGGCCACTTCTTGAATCGCAGGATGTTTGAAAGAAATCCCAAAACTGAAATTCATTCCCTTGCGCACGAGCGTGGGGACTTGAATCAGGAATTGAAGAACTCCTCCCACCAGGACCCCAACCGCCAAAGAGGTTGCCGCATCCTTGAAATGATGCCAAACCAGGCCGACGGAGAAGAGGATGGTAGCAATGTTCAGCATGACCGGCGTCGCAGCCGGAAGGCCAAAGATGTGGAAGCAGTTGAGGATTCCCATCGCCAACGCCGCCAGTGCGATGAAAAACAGGTAGGGAAAAATAATCCGGTTCAAGTCGATCGCCTGGGTGCGAGCAACGTTCGCTCCCGAAAAGAAACTGACCACGGCCGGCGAAAACACCATGCCCAGGACGCTGATGACCGCGGCCACCAACGCCAGTGTCCAGAATAGCTTGTTCGCGAAGTCCCAGACCTCTTCCTTGCTCTTCTCCTGCATGTAACCCGAAAAGACCGGGATGAACGAGGCGGTCATCGAGCCCTCAGCGACCAATCTACGAAACAAATTGGGAATGCGGTAGGCTAGGACGTAGGCGTCGGCGGAAAGCGTGGTTCCGAGGAGCAAAGTGATGCGCTGGTCGCGCACGTAGCCGAGGACGCGGCTGACGACAGTGACCAAAGAGATGATCGAGGCCGATTTTAAGATATGCTTCTTATCGGTCAAACGGCGGCGCTCCGGCGACCTCTAACTCCAATGAAAACAACAACTTGACAGGAAAAGCGTGCTTAACATAACATACATCGTGCCGATTGGCAAATTTGTGATTTCCCAACCCGGGATTTGCCGATTTTGAAAACCAAAGCCCCAGCCTCGACGCACAAGAAGGTCGTTCTTGTGCTCGCCGACAGGAAGTCCCTGCGCGGTTACCTGAATCCTGCCCGCCTCGGCCAACTGGATCCCATCGATGTGCTTACTCCGGAGGGAGAGCATGTGCAATTCCCTGTTGCCAGGGTTCGCGCCATTTATTTCGTGCGGGATTTTTCTGATGAGTTCGAGCCGCAGCGCAAAGCGTTCCTAAGCCGGCCGAAGCTGGATGGGCTGTGGGTGAAGCTGCGTTTCCACGATGGAGACACGCTGGAAGGCGTGATTCCCAACGACCTGCTGTCCTTACTCGACAACGGTGTGCAAATTACTCCGCCCGACCTGAACTCTTCCACCGACCGTATCTTCGTGCCTCGCGCCGCGCTTGCGGAAGTTACAGTTCTGGGCGTGGTCGGCATCGCGCGACGCAAACCTGCTCTGGCCGCCGCCGCTGCGGCTCAGCCGCGGCTTTTCAACGAGTAGGCTTCAACCGCACGCTCTCGCCGTGCCTTTGCGGACTCCGCGCCACTGCGTTATCTTTGTTCTTTCCTATTTCCCTAATCCTTGAACCTTAAACTTTTTCACTTGCGTTGGTTTGCTTGAGGAGCGTCCATGAAACTCTCCGACCTTGCTCAAAAACTGAACTGTCGTCTCGAAGGTTCGCGGGACGTCGAGATTTCCGGTGTCGCCGGCATCGAACATGCCGGTCCCGGCCAAGTCACTTTTCTGGCTAACCGAAAATACTTCTCGCTCCTGAAGACCACTCGCGCTTCTGCGGTACTCATAGAGGAAAACGTGGCCATCGAGCGCGACGCCTCCCAGCCGGCCCTTGCCGCCCTGCGGTCCTCCAATCCCTATCTGGCTTTTGCGCACGCCCTTGAACTTTTTTACCAAGCGCCAGAATACACTCCGGGCATTCACCCGACGGCGATCATCGCGAAGACGGCCAACGTTGGCGAAGGAGCACACATCGGCCCCTATTGCTACGTCGACGAAGGTGCGGAAATTGGCCGCCATGCGGTCCTCCACAGCTTCGTTACCATCTATCGAGGAGCCAAGATTGGTGACGACTTCGTCGCTCACGCCCACTCCGTTGTGCGCGAGCATTGCCGCCTTGGCAACCGCGTCATTTTGCAAAACGGCGCGATTATCGGCGGTGACGGCTTTGGCTTCGCCAAGAGGCAGGACGGGACTTGGTACAAGATGGTCCAGTCCGGGGCGGCCGTGCTTGAGGACGACGTCGAAGTGCAATCCAATGCTTGCGTGGACCGCGCCACGGTCGGTGAAACCCGCATCCGGCATGGCGTCAAGTTGGATGACTTGGTGCTTGTCGGTCATGCTTCACAAGTTGGCGCCGATACGCTGCTCTGTGGCCAGGTCGGCCTCGCGGGCTCAACCAAGATCGGAAATGCCTGCATCCTGGCGGGGCAAGTGGGAACCGCCGGCCACCTTACCGTCGGCGATGGCACCGTCATCACCGCACAGAGCGGCGTGCCCAATGACGTTCCCGCGCGCGCGTTCTATTCGGGCTATCCCGCCGTCGAGAACCGTCAGTGGCTCAAGATGATGGCCGCGCTTCAACAGCTTCCTGAACTACAGAAGCGCGTCCGCGAACTCGAAGCCGAACTCGCCCGGCGCAAGGCGCGCTGAGCACTTCATAGCGCAAATCCGTCCGCTCTCCTCTCTCGTACCGGGCACCGTCCGTGCTTGCGCGCGTTTGGACGGAGCCGCTCCTTGGCCTTTGCCGAGATCGCCATCGTGCCTTTTGCGCCGCATTCTGCAACAGTTTTCTGGCGTCCCTAATGCGCGCTTCCTAAAATAAATAGAGGGCTACGCACGTCCGGGACTAAGGACTATGGCTCTGGTTCGCAATATCTCGACGATACTGCTTCTCTGCATACCCGTGTTTGCAGGTTGTCGTCAGGCACCTCAGCCGACCGCCTCGGCTCAGGAGCCCGCGCGCGCCAAAGCGGCCGCGCCGACGTTGCGCCAGCCCGAATCCTCGCCGACCATCGCACCGCCTCTCCCGCAACCTGATGTCCAGCCTCATATTCAACCATCAACGCAGTCTGCGCCGAGTTCAACGAGCGTGCCGCAGCTCGAGGATTTCGAGGTACGCCAGGGACCGTTCACCTTTGAAGGGCAGACGTTCACCGTCGTAATGCACCGGAAGCGCGTGCCCGGCAAGAAAGGTGAGTTTGCGGAGGCGCTCGCATCGCTCGATATCGTCGATGCTGCCGGAACAATCGCGCATCACGAAGAGTTCCCTTACACCGTCGAAGACGGTGAAATTCCCGAAAACTGCTCGGCGAGGGTCAATCCGATAACCGGAAGCAACGGCGCGGGACTGCTGCTGGACGTAGGCTGCCTGCCGTCCGCGCCCTTGAGCGGAGGTCCCTGGCAGATCTTCGGCGTTGTGAACGGCAGACTCGCTCCGATCGGAAAGCCTATCCAGGTGGAAGGCGAATTGGGCGATTTCGTTCCCGGCAAGATCAATCACATTGGCAACCTCACCCAGATTCTTGCTGACGAACTGCGAATCCGCCTTTTTACGGGCTACTTCTTCGTTACCGTACCGGTTCGCGTGAATTGGCTGGAAGGCAAGCTGGCATTAGCTGAGCACTGCTTCTATCAGACCGGTCACGGCATGGCTGAAGGTGGTTGCGAGATGCCCGTGGAGGGCGTTGAGCTGCATCGGACCGAACTGGGCATGAGTTTCGTGCGGATGTTCACAGAATCGAACGAGCAGATTGGTACGCCGGCTCACGTGGTCATCCAAAAAAACTCCCGCGTCGAGATCCTCGGCTCCAAAGTCTTTGTCAGGTGGGAAGAAGAAAAAGAAAACATCGGCCTGGGTGTCGGCGACGACATTTGGGTGAAGGTTCGCATCGACGGCAAAGAAGGCTGGATTCACACCGACGAGGACTTGCAAGCCGTTGGCCTCTACCAGGCCGGCTAGCCGCGGCGTATTCGAGGTTTTCGCCTACTTCTGCGACGGCGCAGGCTTCTGGTCCGATGGCAACGCTGCGGCCATGGCGTCGTGCACGGCCTTGTTCAATCCATCCCGCTCCTCGAATGGGTACTCTGAGGCGTCGATGGGTTCCAAGAATTCAACGACGATCTCCCCGGGGCGAATGACGAGCGACTTTTTCTCCATGATGCGCTGCGCGCCGGAACAGACCATCGGTACGATCGGCACGCCCGCCTTGATGGCCATCACTACGGCGCCTTTCTTGAATTCCTGCAATCGGCCGTCGGGGCTGCGGGTCCCCTCCGGATAAATCAAGAACGACTGCCCTGCCTTCATGGCTTCGGTGGCTTTCTCCACGCTGGCGATGGCCGAATCGCGCGCAACGCGGTTGACCGGGATAAAATGCGCGGAACGGAACGCGGCTCCAACGATAGGCCATTTGAAAAGCGACTCTTTCAAAAGAATCGCGACCCGGCGCGGAATGGCCCCCACAATCGCGGGAGCGTCCGCAGAGCTGGTGTGATTTGCCGCAAACAGGCAAACGCGCTGAGGAATGCGTTCCAGGCCTTTCACGCGTACGCGCACGCCAACCGCCCGCACAAAAAACATCACACCCTTCACCCCTCCCCAATAGATCGGGTCCGGGTCCTTCGTCATTAATGTGTAAAGGAGCAGGGGCGGCCCAACAATCAGGATATAGAGGGACAAAAAGATTGCGATGAAAAGCGTGCGCAGCATGAGCAGGCAAGACTTTCTCGAATCCGGCGCGGCAGGTCAAGTGCAACGTGGGGTGCGGCAGGGCGCTACGGTTTATCGCATTGCAAGAGATTGCTAATGCGGAGCGACCGCCGAGCCGATTCCTTACCTCGTTCGACGGCTCGGAACGACACATGTTGCAATCAGCGGGCCGCGAATTCTTCTCAATGATCTATTGGTGCGATGCCGCCGAGGTTTCGCCGCGCAGCAGGCCATCGCGAATGCGCCGCGCTTTGTCGCTGGCATGCGTGTCTTCCAGCACTTCGTAGGCGGTTTCCTTGAGTTCCCCGAGCCGGAATTGGACGGACAGTTCCTTCTCTTCGCGCCGAACCCGCAGCGTCAGCAAGTCGCCGGGGTTCTGCTCCATCACCCAGCGTGAAGGCCTTCGCGGCACTTCTCCGCCATTCCAGGTGAGGATGGCATCACCAACCCGCAATCCTGCCTGAGCTGCAAGACCGTCGGCGTCCACCGCCTTTACGATGAATACGCCGCTCGATTCACGTTCGCCCGCAAAGCCCGGCGTCGCGAGCCGATGTTCGGTAGCTCGCAGCTCCAGTCCCGCAAGACCGAGCACTTGTTGATAGGGAAACGGCTCTGCGCCTGAAACATACTTTTGGAAGAATTCCTCGAAAGAGACGCCCGCAACTTTCTCTGCTTCCAGGCGCACGTCCAGGCTGTCACGGTAAAACTTCCCTTGTTTGGCGAAATCGTTGTTCATGCTGTGAAGCACGTCGTCGAGGCTTTTTGCATTGTTCGTGCGGTCGCGAATCAGAATGTCCAGCAAATCGCCCAGCACTTGTCCCTTGGTGTAGTAGGAAACGCTGTAGTCCGGCTGATTGTAGAGCTGATATTTTTCGAGCCAGGCGTCCAGGCTGGACTGCTCCGCGCTTTGCCAGCGATTCGCGGGACGGCTCTCGAGTTCAGTGATTTGCTCTCCCAGGTCTGCGTAAAAGCGGTCTTTGCTCCACAGGCCGCTGCGCACAAGTGTGAACGAGCCATATGTATTCGTGACGCCTTCCGCGAACCACAGCGCGCGCGTGTACTGCTCTTTGGCGTAATCCACCGGCTCGAGGGTTGCGGGCCGGATGCGCTTGACGTTCCACAAGTGAAAAAACTCGTGCGCCGCCACCCCCGACAAAGCCTCATCCGAAGGAACGCCGATGGCAGCCGAGTAGGAATGCTCCATGCCTCCGCCGCCCGCGCCTTTGCCGATATGCAGGATAAATGTGTAGTGGTCAAACGGCGCACCTTCCATCAGTTTGATTTCGTACTCGCAAATCCGTTTCAGCCCTTGCTCGATTTGCTTCTTCCTCCATTTATCACCGTGGACGACAACCTTTATGCGTGGTGCAACTCTTCCCAGATCGAATTCTTCAAACCTGCCGATTTCAATGGGACTATCAGCTAGCGCGTCGTAGCTCGGAGCCTCTACGGTAATAACTCGCGTGCGCCCCAGGAAGCTCCTGACGACGGTGGCCGCCGACTCGATATTCCAGTCGGCTGGCAGGTCACTCATGGAAAGCGAGACGGCTTCAGCACGGCGATCGGGAATATAAAGCAGGATCATTGCCGGATTCACGAAGGCATGGTCACCGTTAAGCTGGGTAGCAAACGGCCCGGCCTCATCCCAATACGTCGCGTAGCGAATCGTGATGGTGCCGTTTCCTTGGATCCGCCACCTCTGTTTGTCTATTTTTTCGATGGGGGCTTTGCCTTGCCCCGCCAAAGCCTCTACCTGCTGCACGCGCGAGCTGAAATCGCGAATTTGATAGAGCGCATTCCACGCTGCCATCTCGACGGTGACTTCGCCTTTGACGTCAGGGATCGTCATGGTTACGTGGAAGAGATGCTGTTCGGGATGTTCGAGCGAAACGGAGTACTGAATCGCCTTCGCGCCGGAGCTGAACGTGAACAGACCTAGAAAAATGAGGAGGAAAAAGTTCAGCAACGGCCTCGGCGAGGCAGGAAGGCTCACCGAGCCTTTGCCTCGCTGGGAATGGGCCCGCCAGCAGAACTGAGCTTCTTCAACAGTTTTTCACACAAACCGTCGAAGCTGCCGTTGGACATGATCAGCAAGAGGTCCCCGGATTCGGCTTCGCCCGCAAGATGCTCCGCAATGGCGTCCGAACTCGGAAACACGCGCGCGTCTTTTCCGAGCTTGCGGACATCGGCTGCGACGGCTTCGGGATCCATGCGATTGTCATCGCCCAACTGTTGGGCGCGGTAAACGCCGCCGAGAATGATGCGATCACCGAGCGCCAGCGCTTTGGGCAGCGCTTCCTGGAACACTTTGCGGCGCATGGAATTGGAGCGCGGCTCGAGAATGGCCCAGAGCCGGCGTCCCGGCCAGCGAGACCGCGCCGCTTCAATCGTGGCCTTCACGGCCGTGGGGTGGTGCGCAAAATCGTCAACCACCAGGATGCCGCCAACCTCGCCCTTCACGTCCATGCGACGCTTCACGCTAAGAAATGTCCTCAGCGCCTCCGCGATTTTCTGCGGGCTGATTCCGCGGCCATGCGCAACGGCCATCGCTCCGAGCGCATTGAGTACGTTGTGCTTGCCGGTTGCGGTCAGAGAGAATTCGCCAAACTGCGTGCCGCGATGTTCAACTTGGAAGCGCATCAACTCACCGTCCACTGCAAATCCTCTCGCAACCCAGTCATTTCCTCGATGGAAGCCGTAGGTCTCGACCGGACAAAACGCCTTTTCCGCCGCGCGGCGCAAGGCTGGTCCCGATTGTTCGGTGTCGCCCCAAATCACCACGCGGCCACGCCTCGGCACTAGATTCACAAGTCTTTTGAATGCCAGCTGGTACGTTTCAAAATCCGGGTAAATGTCCGCGTGGTCGTATTCCAGGGATGTCACAATCAAGTCGTCCGGGTGATAATGAAAAAACTTGGGCCCGCGATCCCAAAACGCCGTCTCGTACTCATCGCCTTCGAGAATGAACTCTTCCCCGCCCCCCAGACCGTAGCTCTTGCCAAAATTCTCAGCCACGCCGCCTACTAGAAAAGTTGGCCGCTTGCCTGCTATTTGACAAATCCATGCCAGCATCGCGGTGGTGGTCGTTTTTCCGTGTGTTCCGCTCACGACGATGGAATGTTTTCCGGGAAGAAAAACCTCCTCCAGCATTTCCGGCAACGAACGGTACGGAATCCTGCGATCCAGAACTTCTTCCAGTTCCGGATTTCCCCGCGCGATGACGTTCCCGATCACAGCCAAATCCGGCGAGGGCTGCAAGTGGGCAGCGTCAAACGAGTGATAGAACGAAATCCCCAAACTTTCGAGCAGCGTTGAGGCCGGTGGATAGACTCCAGAGTCCGAGCCGGTCACGCGAAAGCCATGCTCGCGCAGCATTCCAGCCAAAGGCGACATGGCCGAGCCGCCAATTCCAATCACGTGAACATGCTTGGTTTGCTTCAAGCCGCGACCGCCGATTCAAGATATTCCAAGGTTCCTTCCCCGTCCGCGTCCAACCGCGCCTTAATACCCAACGGAATCGTCAGCATCGGGCGGGGCGTGTGACCCACCGGCGCACCAAAAACAATCGGAATCCCCAAAGGCCGCAAGACCCGCGCGCAAACTTCTTTCACCGTGGGCGCGCCAGTCACCGCTGGCGCGCTTTCCGGAAATTCTCCCAGCACCATGCCCTTTACGCCCTCAAACTTTCCCGCTTGCTTCAAATGCATCAGCACGCGGTCCACTTGATACGGCTTCATCGCGCGATCTTCCAAGAGGAGAATCGAATCCTTCGTGTCCAATTCCCACGGCGTTCCAATCGTGGCTTCGATCAAAGTTATGCAGCCGCCCAGAACTCGCCCGGTTGCCTGCCCCGTCAACACCGGCTCGCCCTTCAGTCGCAATTTCCATCCGGCTTCGACTTTTCCGATGGCTTGGAGGAACGAATTCTCATCGTAACCCTTCATCGCGCCAGCGCCAGCGTTGAACCCCCCAACCACCATGGGCCCGTAAAAAGTGACCCAGCGGCGTTTTTGCCAGAGGTAAATTTGTAGCGTGGTCAGGTCGCTGAATCCTATGACGCTTTTGACTCTTTCCAAATTCTTTTCCAAATCGAATTCCAGCAAATAGTTTGAGCCGTAACCTCCGCGGAGCGCCACCAGTCCATCAATTTGTTCCGACTGGATGCCCGCCAGAAATCCGTTCATGCGGTCCAAAGACGTGCCGGCAAAATATCCTTCCCCCTTGCTGTCCTGATTGGACACCACCTGGAAGCCTTGCCGCTTCAGCTCGGCGAGCCCGGCGATCATTTCGACGGAATCCGCCGGGGAAGCGGGAGCAAACACTCCGAGCCGGGAACCAGACTTCAATGCTCTTGGCTTTCGCGGAGTCCCGTTGGCAACAGTCATTCGTGCGCGCCTTCGCCTGAGGTTACTTCAGTAATCACTCCCTGGCGATTGAGCTGGGTGACAATTCTTTCTTGCTGGTTGTGGCTCAGGACCGATTCAAATTCCACAATCGAGTTGTTCCCAGCCATGGAGACGCGAAAATGATCCATGGGCACTTTGAGCTCCGCCATCAAATGCTGTACTTCCGTGGCGATATTTTCCGCATGGCTCGCGGTGAATCGAAACAACATCGGGCGGCACTTCAAATCGAATCGCCGCGCGGCCCAACCCAGGCAAACGAGCGCAAAAAGCACCAGCGCTGTGGAATATGCTGCAATCGCGTACAGCCCGCCACCGGCAGCCATGCCAATCGCCGCCTCGACAAAAATCGTTGCGGCCGTGGTCATCCCGACGCGGCCGCCAGCCTCGCGCAAGATCGCACCGGCGCCCAGAAAGCCAATTCCTTGCACGATGTTTGATGCGATCCGCGTGCTCCCGGTGTCGCCAAACACGCGCGCGATTTCGCCAGACAAGATGGTGAATAGAGCTGTGGCCAGGCAAACAAAAAGGCTGGTGCGCATGCCCGCTGGACGGCGCTTCAGATCGCGCTCGATACCAATGGCCGCGCCCAATAGGGCTGCAACGGTCAATCGCAAAAAGATTTCACGAAGAGAAAGCATGGCTCCGGGCGCCCCAACGCGCCTCCGGAAGATTTTAATCGAGTTACAATTTGAATTGCGTCAGTTTCGCAAAGTGGCGTGCTCTGGCGTGTATCTCGCTGCGCTTGAGGTGCCGCAGCCGGTCTAATCCAAATTTCTCGACGGCGAAACTTCCCAGCACTGAGCCATAGACCATCGCACGCCGCAACGATGCATCGCTCCTGTCCTTGCCTCCCGCGAGATAGCCCATGAATCCGCCGGCGAAGCTGTCCCCTGCCCCCGTCGGATCGTGAGGTTCCTCGAGTGGAAATGCCGGCACGCAAAAAACTCCGCGCTGGTCCACCATCATCGCGCCGTACTCTCCCCGCTTGACCACCAGGATGCTCGGTCCCATCTTGAAAATGTGTTTGGCCGCACGCAGAAGATTGTGCTCGTTGGAGAGCTCGCGCGTCTCGGAGTCATTGATCATCAGAATGTCCACGTGCCTCAAAGTCTCGCGCAGTTCTGCGTTCGTTCGTTCGATCCAGTAATTCATCGTGTCCATCGCGGCAAGCTTCGGTTTCTTCTGGACCTGATGCAGGACGTCGCTTTGTAGAGCCGGAGCAATATTCGCGAGAAAAACATACTCCGAGTTTCGGTATTTCTCGGGGAGTCGTGGTTTGAACTCCGCAAAGACGTTCAATTCCGTGGCCAGCGTCACACGTTCATTCAAGTTTTGCGAATAGCGCCCCGCCCAGAAAAAAGTTTTTCCCGGAGCGCGTTCCAGGCCGTCCAGGTTGATTGTTCGTCCATGAAAAACCTGCGCGTCAACTTCTGTAAAGTCGTCGCCTACGATTCCGACGAGATTCACATGCGTGAAGAAGCTCGCCGCTACCGCGAAATACGTGGCGGCTCCGCCCACAGCGCGGTCCACCCTTCCATAAGGGCTTTCTATGCCATCAAACGCAACCGAACCCACAACGAGTAAGGACACGCGTCTCACCTAAGAAATGTATTTTCCGATGATGGCCGTCAGGCGCTTCCTGGTGGCTGCGGGCACGAGCTTCATATCCGTCACCAGCGAATGTTTCAGCGTTGATCCACACTTGCACGCACGCGCGGCCGGAACCTCGCGAATCGCTGCCCGGAGTACTTTTTGCGCATTCTCCGCATTCTGGTTTAGCGTCGCAATGATTTGCGCCGCAGTCACCGATTCATGATCCGGATGCCAGCAGTCGTAATCCGTGATCATGGCGATGGTGGCGTAGCAAATCTCCGCCTCGCGGGCCAGCTTTGCTTCTGTCAGGTTCGTCATGCCAATCACGTCGAATCCCAATTGGCGATTGACTTCCGCCTCGGCGAGCGTCGAGAATTGCGGCCCCTCGATGCAAATGTAGGTTCCACGGCGATGCACCTTTACTCCTTCACGGGCGCACGCGTCTGCCAGCACGCCGGATAATTCCCTGCAGGTAGGATGCGCGAACGCCACGTGCGCGACAAGGCCCTGTCCAAAGAATGTTGAGGCGCGATTCTTGGTGCGGTCGAAAAACTGGTCCGGCACCAGAAACTCGGCCGGCCGCAAGTCCTCTTTCAGTGAGCCTACGGCGCTCACGGAAATAACCCGCTCGGCTCCCAGCAGCTTCATGGCATAAATATTCGCCCGGTAATTGATCTCGCCCGGCAAGATGCTGTGGCCGCGCCCGTGGCGAGCCAGAAACGCCACGCGTTTTCCTTCGAGCGTTCCTAACACGACCATATCCGAGGGCTCCCCGAACGGCGTCTTCACGCGAATCGTTCGCGTGTCCGTCAGCCCGCTCATCGAATAAAGGCCGCTTCCGCCAATGATGCCGATGCTCGCCCGCGCTGCACTCCCCTTATCGGTTCCTTTGCCCACTGTCTTCGCCGCCATTCCGTTTCTCTCCTAGCGATCAAAGCTACTGCGCTTCAGAATTTCGCTCACTGCCGTAAACGGATCCTTCTTCCGCTCCGCCACTTCTTCAGCCAACTCTGTCAACCGCGCTTCACCGGCCGCACCGCCCAGCGCACGCTCCATCAGGCGAGATTCCAGCAATTCCATCAGCCGGTTCTTCCAATGCTCCACATGCTTGCGCTTGCGTTCGCCGCTCGATGCAAAGTGCTTTTCAAATTTCTGCACGGCAACGGCGAGTGCTTCGATCCCCTGGTTCTCCGTCGCTACGGTGCGGATCACCGGCGGATGCCAGCCGTCGCGCGGCATTACCAGTGAAAGCATGGCGAGCAATTGCTGCTCCAGCCGGTCCGCTCCTTCGCGGTCGGCCTTGTTCAGCACAAAAATATCGCCAATCTCCATGAGCCCGGCTTTCATGTTTTGAATATCGTCGCCGAGCCCAGGCACCATTACGACGAGCACGCAATCCGCGAGCCGCACGATGTCAATTTCGTCTTGTCCCACGCCCACGGTTTCGATGAGCACGTGCTTCTTCCCTGCCGCGTCCAGCAGCAACGCCACTTCCGCGGTCGCGCGCGCAAGCCCGCCAAGAAATCCTCGCGTGGCCATCGAGCGGATGAAAGTGCCGGAGTCTCCCGCATGTCCCTGCATGCGAATCCGATCGCCCAGAATAGCGCCGCCAGAATAAGGACTTGTCGGGTCCACTGCAATCACGCCGACTTGTTCGTGATTCTTGCGATGAAACGCCGCGAGCCTGTCCACCAGCGTGCTCTTCCCGGTTCCCGGCGCGCCGGTCACGCCGGTTAGGTACGCCTGTCCAGTCTGGGGGAACAGGAGCCGGAGCAACTCTTCGGCCTCCGGCGCATGATTCTCGATCGCGGTGATGGCGCGCGAAACCGCGCGCAGATCGCCACCGCGCACTTGTTCAGCCCATCGGTCAATTGGCCCATGGGACGCCCCAACGCGCTCCGTCATGCTTGTCCTATGGAGCTTTTCGAAAAGCGGGATTGCACTCGCCTATTATTTCTTACCAAGGAGTTGTCGCGCAATCACCAGACGCTGAATCTCGCTCGTACCTTCGCCAATCGTGCACAACTTCACGTCGCGGTAGTATTTCTCAGCCGGATAGTCCTTGATGAATCCGTAGCCGCCGTGAATCTGCACGCATTCGTTCGCCACCCGCACGGCCACTTCGCTGGCAAACAGTTTGGCCATGCTGGATTCTCGCGTGAATCGTACCCCTTTTTTGTCGGCCAGCCACGCCGCTTGATAAACGAGCAGGCGCGCCGCCTCCACCTGGGTGGCCATGTCCGCGAGCTTGAATTGCACGGATTGAAATTCGCTGATGGCCTGCCCAAACTGCTTCCGCTGCTTCGCGTATCTCGTCGCGGCCTCAAGCGCGCCTTGCGCCATGCCCAATGCCAGAGCCGCAATCGAGATTCGACCGCCATCGAGAATCTTCAAGCTTCCCGTAAAGCCTTCTCCTTCCGGCCCGAGCAAATTTTCTTGGGGTACATGGCAATCGCTGAAAATGACCTCTGAGGTGTCGCTTGCGCGCATGCCCAGTTTGTTTTCCTTTTTTCCGGGCTTAAATCCGGGCGTGCCCTTTTCCAGGATGAACGCGCTAATCCCATGCGATCCCTTCGATTTATCCGTCACCGCCATGGCCACGCAATAGTTCGCGTAGTGACCGTTCGTCGTGAAGGTCTTCGCGCCGTTTAGCACCCAGCCCTTCGCGTTGCGCACTGCTGTCGTTCGCGTTCCACCCGCGTCGGAACCGGCTTCCGGTTCCGTGAGCGACCAGGCGCCAATGGCTTTCCCCGAGGCCAGCGGCACAAGGTATCTTTTCCTCTGCGCCTCGGTACCAAATTTGAAAATGTGGTTCGAGCACAACGAGTTGTGCGCCGCAACAATCAGTCCCACCGAGCCGTCCACGCGTGCCAACTCCTCGATCGCCAGCGCGTATTCGATGTAACCGAGTCCCGCCCCGCCGTATTCTTCCGGAAAAATCACTCCCAGCAGCCCCATTTCCGCGAGCTTCGGCATGATTTCCATCGGAAAGTGCGAAGCCTCGTCCCACTCCATCACGTGCGGAGCAATTTCGCCTTCCGCGAACTCTCGCACGCTCCTCCGCAGCTGCTGCTGTTCTTCGGTAAACGCGAATTCCACGACCGGTCCCCTCCCACTATCTGTTTTTCCTATACTCAGCCTAAATATCATTTATAACACGGATCCGGGGGGGCTTCCGCGTTTGCGCCGCAGGTGCTTTCCTCTGTTACACTCCGCACATGCGCCGCCGACATTTTCTCACGCTTTCCGCCGCGACTTTGGGCGGGGTCCTCGTTTATTCTCTCGACCGCAAACCGTCTCTGCTCGCTTCGCAACAGAAGCGGGTGCGCATTCCTCTTCGTTTCTTCACCGAAGCGGAAGCTCTCATCGTTACCGCCGCAGTCTCCCGAATATTCCCCTCCGACGACTCCGGCCCCGGCGCGCGAGAAGCTGGCGCAGCTATTTTTATCGATCGCCAGCTCGCGGGACCCTATGGCCGTGACCGCTTTCGCTACACGCAGGCTCCCTTTGAGGACGCCCCACGCGAACTTGGCTATCAGGGCAGCGCTACGCCGCGACAGATTTATCGCGCAGGATTGAGCGGCCTGCAAGGCTTTCACCTCCTTCCTCCTGCTGCTCAAGATGAGGGGCTTCGCAAAATCGAAACTACACTCTTCTTTTCCCTTCTTCGGCAAAACACCATCGAAGGCATGTTCTGCGACCCGCTGCACGGCGGAAACGCCGGAATGATCGGTTGGCAGTTGGTCGGCTTTCCCGGCCCGCGCATGAGCAACTTCGACGCCGTCGATCAGTATTACGGCAAACCATTTCGCCCCAAACCCGCGAGCCTACATCAAACGACTGGAGCGAAGGTTCGTCCCAGCGAGGACGAGTCGTGAAGACGCTTCCGGCGGTGGACGCGGTCATCGTCGGCGGCGGTTGGGCCGGGTTGCTCATGGCCAAAGAGCTTGGCGCACGCACTTCCCTGAACCTCGTCGTCTTGGAGCGCGGCCCTTCCCGCGGACCCTCAGAATACGCGACCGACATGGACGAACTCGATTACGCGATTCGTTTCCGCATGATGCAGGACCTTTCCAAGGAAACCGTCACCTTGCGCCACGACGTCACGCGCCGCGCCTTGCCGCTTCGCCAGCACGGAGCTTTTCTGCCGGGCTCAGGCGTCGGCGGTTCGGGGGAGCATTGGAATGCGCAAGTTCCCCGGTTCCTGCCCGATTGCTTTGAATTGCTGACGAAAACAACCGAGAAATACGGCGCCCACGCGCTGCCCGCAGATCATGCCGTTCGAAATTGGGGCATCACTTACGATGAGCTCGAGCCCTATTACACGCGCGTTGATCGATTGCTGGGCACTTCAGGCCAAGCGGGTAACCTGAAAGGCAAGCTCATCGATGGCGGCAACATTTTTGACGGCTGGCACAGCGAAGAATACCCCACGCCGCCCACGAAAATGCCGTATTTCTCGGCGCTATTCCGGGATGCCGCCAAATCGCTCGGCTACCATCCCTATCCGGCGCCCTCCGCAAACATCAGCCAGGCTTACACGAATCCTGACGGCGTCTCTCGTGGCGGCTGCACCTATTGCGGCTTCTGTGCCAGGTTCGGTTGCATGATGGGAGCGAAAGCGCAGCCCACGACTCTCCTATTGCCCATCATTCAAAAACGCAAGAATGTTTCGTTGCGCGCTGGCGCTTGGGTTCGCCGGATTCTCTTCGATTCCTCTCCAAAGGCCACGGCGCGCGGCGTGACTTACGTGGATTCCGCGGGCGAAGAGATCTTCCAGCCTGCTTCACTTGTTTTTCTCGCCTCTTGGACCTTCAACAACACGCGCCTGCTCCTGCTCTCCGGCATCGGAGAGCCATATGATCCCGCTACGGGCCACGGCACGGTCGGCAGCAACCTGACGCATCAAGTCAGCGTTGGTGCTGCGACTGCCTTCTTCGACCAACCGCTCAACCGCTTCATGGGCTCCGGATCGGCGGGAATCCTATTCAGTGATTTTGACCGCGACGATCTAGACCGCAGCTCGCTGAGCTTTATTCGCGGGGGTTATTTCGCGGCCCGTGGCTACGGCTTTCAGCCCATCGGTGCTTTCGGCGTGCTGCCAAATTCCATCAAAGCCACTTGGGGATCGGAATGGAAGAAAGCTGCCGTTTCCTACTATGACAGGACTGCCACGATCGGTTTCGCTGGGGAGCATCTGGCCTACAAAGCCAACTTCATGGACCTGGACCCAGTTTACAAAGATGATTTAGGCGATCCGCTCCTACGACTAACGATCGACTGGCGCGACAACGAACGCAAAATGGCGGAGTTCGCGACGCCGAGAGCCGTCGAAGTCGCTCGGGCCATGGGCGCGCGAGAAATTAATCCTTTCCCTGGCCTGCGCTCGTATGATGCTGCCCATTACAACTCCACGCATATTCAGGGCGGTACCATCATGGGAGATTCGCCTTTTCATTCCGTCGTCTCTCCCTATCTTCAGCACTGGCAACTTCCAAATCTCTTCATCCTCGGCGGCTCCACGTTTCCCCAGAACGCCTCTGCCAACCCCACGCCCACGGTCCTCGGGTTCGTCTACCGCACCGCCGACGCGATCATCGAACGTTACCTCAAACATCCCGGCTCGCTCGCTTGAAAACAGTTGAAGTTCTTAGCCTCTCACCACCCCACAGCATACCCCTTCGCCTTGTTCTGTTCGTCCAGCCACGTTTTCAGCGGCGCAAAATAATCCGCCAGCGCGGTCGCATCCATCTGCTTCTGTGCGGTCAGCGTTTCGAGCGCTTCCTGCCAAGGCTTGCTTTGTCCCATCGAAAGCATTTGGTTTAGTCTCTCTCCAGCGACCTTGTTTCCATAAATGGAGCAGCGGTGCAACGGTCCGCTAATTCCAGCCTCCTTGCACAGCGCGCGGTGAAATTGAAACTGCAAAATCCGCGCAAGAAAATACCGCGCATACGGCGTGTTCGAAGGGATGTGATATTTGGCGCCCGGATCGAAATCGGCCTCCGTCCGCTCCACCGGTGGTGTTACACCCTGATATTTCCTTCGCAGCTCCCACCATGCTTTGTTGTAATCCGCCGGCTTCACCTGCCCGCTAAATACTTCCCAACGCCACTTATCCACGAGCAAACCAAAGGGGAGGAAAGCCACCTTCTCCAGGGCTTGCTGCAGCAAGTAATCGATGTCCCCCGAAGCTGGCGGTACGGTTTCGATCAGTCCAATCTTCTTCAGATATTCCGGTGTCACCGAAAGGGCGATCGTGTCGCCGACGGCTTCGTGAAATCCGTCATTCGCGCTGCCCTGAAACAGCGGCGGCTGATTCATGTACGCGCGCTGATAAAAGTTGTGCCCGAGTTCGTGATGAATCGTGCGGAAATCCTCTTCGCGAATCTGTATGCACATCTTGATTCGCAGATCTTCTTTGAAATCCACGTCCCACGCGCTCGCGTGGCAGACTACGTCCCGGTCCTCTGGCTTGGTGAAGAGCGACCGCTCCCAGAATGTCGTCGGCAGGGGCGCAAATCCCACCGAGGTAAAGAAATTCTCGCCGTACTTCACCATGCCCTTTGCGTCCGTCTTGCGTGCTTGAAGGATTTTCGTCAGGTCGTAACTCTGCGCAGGCTTTGGCGAATCCATCAGCGAATAGACATTGTTCCATTCCTGCGCCCAGATGTTTCCCAGCAAATGCGCCGGAATCGGCCCGTTCGCCGGAACTAGAGCGTTTCCATATTTTTTCCGCAGCTGCCCGCGCACGTACGCGTGCAACGACAAATAAAGCGGTTTTAACTGTTCCCACAGCCGGTCTTCTTCTTTGGCGAAATCATCCGGTGGCATGTCGTAATTGGAGCGCCAGAGCGCCCCTACGTCCGCATAGCCCAATTCGCGCGCTCCCGCGTTTCCCAACTCCACCATGCGCGCATACCGCTGGCGCATCGGCGGGCCGATGGCATGCCATCCCAACCAGGCGCGCTTTAACTGTTCCGCGTCGCGGCCTTCCGCCATCAATTTCTCGACCGACGTCACGCCAAGGCACTTTCCTTTGTCGCCGTCCGGACACCACTTTCCCTTCCCGTAGTCGCCGTCCAGGGACGCCAGGATTTCCGCCAGCTCTTTTTGCGCTTTCGGATCATCGGGCGCGGGGAACCCTGTCGCTAATTCCAGAAGCAGCCGCTTTCTGGCAAGTTCTGGCGGCAGGCTCAACCCATCAAAACGGTGCGCTTCCTTTGCGTACTTCGCGCTGGCGGTATTCAATACCTCGTTTGCATCCGCTGCGATCTTCTCGGTGTCGTCGGTAATGAAATTCTCTTCCACCCACGAGGCGCGCGATGCGTTCAAGCCCAGCTCGTATAGCTCTTTCTCGCCGTTCTCGATGTATTTCTTGGCTTCTTCGGCACTGGGCGCGGGTTTGCCGGCATCCCTGTTCGCCTGCGGTGTCTGTCCCCGGCTCGCTGCCAAAAAAACAACCAAACACGCAGCCACCCCGCCGAGAATCGCCTTTCGCCTGAACCTCATGCCCCCGCCTTTCTCTTCTTCGTCACAACTTCTTTCAGGACCGCCACCGCCCGTTCGCAACCCGCACGGTCAACATCGCAATGCGTAACCACGCGCACGGAATAGAGCGCTGTATCCTGCGCCCACACACCATGAGCATGAACCGCGTCACACAACTCCACGGCGGTCATTCCTGTCGCCGTGCAATCAAAGATCACGATGTTTGATCGCACTTTCTTCGGATCAATCTGCAACCCCGGAATTTGTGCGATTCCCTCCGCCAGCAACTTTGCGTTCTCATGATCCATGTGCAAGCGCGCAGGGGACTTTTCGAGCGCAATCAATCCCGCCGCTGCAATCACTCCTGCCTGCCGCATTCCTCCGCCAAACATCTTTCGATAAATCCGCGCTTTCTCGATGAACGCCTTCGTGCCCGCCACCATCGAGCCCACCGGCGCTCCCAATCCCTTCGAAAGGCAAAACATCACCGAGTCGACCTTTTTCGTCATCACTGCGACGTGGTCGCCGAGCGCCGTGGCTGCATTAAAAATGCGCGCGCCATCGAGATGCACCTTCAGCCCGAGTTTGTGCGCCTCATCACAAATCTCGTTAACGCGTTCGGTCGGGTAAACCGTTCCTCCCGCCATGTTGCTGGTGTTTTCCAGACAAACGAGCGCCGTCTGCGAATCGTAATAAATCTTCGGCCGGATCGCCGCCTTAATTTCTTCCCACGTCAAGATTCCGTCTTCGCCACGCGCCGCCCGCGGCATGCACCCGGCAATCGCCGACATCGAGGCCAGCTCGTATAAATTCACATGGCTGCGCTCTTCGCAAATCACCTCGTTTCCGTGATGCGTCCAAATTTTTATCGAAATCAGGTTCCCCATGCAGCCCGTCGGCACGAACAGCGCGGCTTCCTTCCCAAAAACCTCCGCCGCCCGCTTTTCCAGTTTGTTTACCGTCGGATCTTCTCCATAAACGTCATCGCCCACCTCGGCCGCCGCCATCGCGCGCCGCATCTCGTCGGTCGGCCGAGTCACCGTGTCGCTGCGCAAATCCACTGCGCCATCGAGCGCCTTCCCGGTCAGTTTCACCTCATCCGGGTCCACTCGCTGATTTCCCTTCGCCACCGTGTAACTCATGGTTTTCCCTCTTCTGTCATCCTGAGCCTGTCCGACGAGGATAGCGGAAAGATCGCAACGTCGTCTCCGCTTTTTCTGAGTCTCGGCGTTTCGTTTTCCTTCCTTATTTCATCAGCTCCACGAACACCTCATTTGACACGCTCAGTTTCCGTTCGGCCAGCCGTACCAGGTCTCCTTCGCGCTCCAGCAAGCCCGCTGCCGCCAGGGGTCGCAGCCTCCCCGAGAGAGAAACTCCGTATTCCTTCTCGATCCGTCCCACGCTTATTCCCTGCAGCTGCCGCAACCCCAAAAACAACTCTTCTTCGAGCGCCTGCTCCGCGGTCACGCTTTCCAACTGCTCCAAGGGCAATCTTCCGCTCTCCATCGCGCTCACATACGCCGCGGAGTCATGTGCGTTTGCCCATCGTTGCCTGCCGGAAAACGAATGCGCCCCCGCGCCAAATCCCAAGTAGGGCCCGCGCTTCCAATACTTCAAGTTGTGCTTCGATTCGAATCCCGGCTTCGCCCAATTGGAGATCTCGTAATGCCGATATCCGAAGACTCGCAGCTTCTCCTGCGCCAGTTCATAAAACTCCGCCATCTCATCGTCGCTTGGCACTCTCCCCGCGCTGTACCGCGTTCCGCCGATCAACAGTTCCTTCCCCAGCCGGCTTCCTTCGTCCACCTCTAACAAATACACGGACACGTGCTCCGGCTGAAGCGCAATCAGCTCCTCAAGCGATTGCTTCCAACTTTTTTTCGTTTGGTGCGGCAATCCGGCAATCAAATCGAAGCTGATGTTTCGAATCCCCGCCCGGCGCAAAATCGGGGCAGCCCGGTAAACGTCCACGCGCCGGTGCATCCTGCCCGCGGCCGCCAGCTCTTGGTCTGAGAACGACTGTACTCCAAAACTCACGCGGTTAATGCCAGCGGCCACCCACGCCGCGGCTTTCCACTGCTCCACCGTTTCCGGATCCGCCTCGAGAGTCACCTCTTCGATTTCCGCCCCGAACCTCTCTCGAATCGTTTCCAGAATCCTTTGTAGCTGCCTCGGCTCCAGCAGACTCGGTGTCCCGCCACCCAAATAAACCGTATCCGCGCCGTAGCACAGCCACGGCTGGCTGTCCTTTTTTTCTCCATCCGTTTCGTCCAACTCCACCCTTGCCGCCTTCAGCAACCGTCGATGCTCGCTAATTTCCTCGCACACGGCATCCACATACGGCGCAAACCGGTCCTTGGCCACCACTCCGGTGTGAAAATTGCAATACGTGCACTTCGTCTGGCAGAAGGGCACCTGCACGTAAATCCCGAGGTTTTTCATGGCACAAAAACTCTAGCACACCTGTACGAACGGAGGCTGGTCAGCCCAATTCTTTGGAACATCCCTTTGCCGCTCGAAAAATATCGTCCTCGGTCCGGAAGAAAGCCGTCCAAATCGCAGCTTGTAGGGAACAAAGGCGAGTACAATCTCGTTTTCCTCTCGAGGGGCCCCGAATGAAGAATCAAGCCAACGCTTTGGGTCTCGCAGGCTTGCTCCTGACAGCATTGGCCTTTCTCGCCAGTGCTTCCGCGCCAACTCCATTTGATACTACCGGCGACTCCTGGCCCTACTATGGCCACGACGCCGGAGGCATGCGGTATTCGCCGCTCACGCAGATCAATCGCGACAACGTCACGCAGCTCAAAGTTGCCTGGACGTTCCACACCGGGGACGTTTCCGAGCAAGGCGCTCGGCGAAAGCGCAGCGGCTTCGAGACCACGCCCCTTCTTGTCGATGGCGCCCTCTATCTCACTACCGCTTTCAATCGCATCATCGCGCTGGATCCGGAAACCGGAAAGCAGCGCTGGGTCTACGACCCCCAGATCGATCTCGAAGGCGACTATGGCGACGGCCTCGTCAATCGCGGAGTTGCAACCTGGCTTGACGCCGCCCGTGCCGAGGACCAGCCCTGCCATCGCAGCATCTTCGAGTCCACGCAAGACGCGCGCCTGGTCGCCGTAGACGCTGGAAACGGAGCGCCCTGCTCCGACTTCGGCAAGGACGGCGTCGTCAGCCTACGCGATGTCCTCCAATACCACCCCGGCTGGTATCACATGACTTCCCCGCCCATCATTATCGATGACCTTGTGGTTGTCGGCTCCGCCATTGACGACAATCATCGTGCAGACATGGCTCGTGGCGTTGTGCGTGCATACGACGCGCTTTCAGGTGCTCTTCGCTGGAGCTGGGACCCGCTTCCCGCGAATCCCGCTGCGGCAGCCGCCCAAGCGAAGACTCCTGCCTGGCGCAGCGGCGCCGGCAACGCCTGGTCCATCATGGCTGTAGACCCCGCGCGCGACCTGCTCTTTGTCCCCACCGGAAGCGCCAGCCCTGACTACTACGGCGGCCTGCGCCCGGGAGATGACAAGTGGGCCAATTCCGTCGTCGCCCTTCGTGGAAAGACCGGCGCATTCGTTTGGGGATTCCAGCTTGTCCATCACGATCTTTGGGATTTCGACAGCGCCGCGCCACCTTTGCTCACCACGCTGCACCTCGATGGCAAAGACGTCCCCGTCGTGATTCAAGGCAACAAGTCAGGCCTCCTTTACGTTTTGCATCGGGACACCGGCAAGCCCGTTTTTCCGGTCGAGGAGCGCCCCGTCCCGAAAAGCGCTGTCCCCGGTGAAGTCGCTTCGCCTACACAACCCTTTCCCGTGAAGCCGCCGCCGCTTGTTCCACACACTCTCTCGGCCGACCAAGCTTGGGGTCCCACGCCCGAAGATCGCGACTGGTGCCGCAATTACATCGGCAAGCTTCGCAACGAAGGCATCTACACACCGCCGAGCCTCGAAGGAACGCTCATGGTGCCAGGAAACATTGGTGGGATGACTTGGAGCGGCTACGCCTTCGACCCCCAGCGCGGCCTCCTGGTGACGAACGTCAACAATCTCGTCGCCATTGCGCGCCTGATTCCCCGCGAAAAATACAACGATCGCGGCTCGCACGCGGAAGACGGCGATTACGGCGATCAACTTGGCGCCGCCTACGGCCTTTATCGCCGTTTCATTCAATCGCCCTCGGATCTTCCATGCAGCCCACCGCCCTGGGGGACGCTTAGCGCGGTGGACATGAATGAAGGAAAGATTCGCTGGCAAGTGCCTCTGGGCTCGATGCAGGATTTCGGCGGGACCCATCCTCAGCAAATCCCGCCCGGTTCCATCAGTCTAGGCGGACCCATCCTTACCGCTGGTGGCCTTGTTTTCATCGCCGGGGCGACGGACTGCTTTCTCCGGGCCTTCGATATCGAATCCGGCAAAGAATTGTGGAAGGCCAAGCTGCCTGCCTGCGGCAACGCCACGCCCATGACCTACCGCGTGTCGGCAAGCGGTAAGCAATACGTCGTCATCGCCGCAGGTGGCCATCCAAAAATCACCGAAGAAAAACTCGGCGATACCCTTGTTGCCTTTGCCTTGCCTTAGCATTTGTTGGAAACGGCATGGGTGTCAAAAACCAGAGGGAAGGCCGCGCTTAGAGGCACCGAAAGGGAATGTTCCTAAATCAGCCGGGGATGATTTTCAAATGCAGCCGCCGCTCCCGTGGACCATCGAACTCGCAAAAGAAGATTCCTTGCCAGCGGCCTAGCGCCAGCCGCCCTTCTTCCACGAACACGATCTGGCTGCCACCGACAAGCACTGCTTTGATGTGCGAATCGGAATTGCCTTCGCTGTGCCGGTACGAGCCTGCCTTTGATATGAGCCGGTCCATCGCGCCCTCGATGTCTCTCGCCACATCCGGGTCCGCGCATTCGTTGATGGCAATACCTGCCGTGGTGTGGGGTACATACAGGTAGCAGATGCCTTTCGAGATTTTCGCGGCGGACACCGCCTTTTGGACCTGCGTCGTCACGTCCAAAAGCTGCGTCCGTCGATCGGTCTTCACAAATAGTGTGTTCATTAAAGGTGATCGCCAAGCGGTTGCGTCGTCGGTAGATTGAGGAAACTTCTAAGGAAATTCAACAAGGAAGTGATGACCCAGTTGATGACCGCTACATAAGCTTTGCAGTTCGCCGAGTGCGCTCGTGCCCCAGCGTGCCAGAAGCGGCAGCAGGCAAAGTTCCCTCTCCTGTAGCCCTTTGTGCGGATTCAACAGCGACTCCAGGTGCTCTTCGTGAGCCGCGAGAAGTCCCGCTTTTTGATCGAGCGCCGCACCTGCTTTGCGTCGCAGCTTGTCGAGATGAAATTCGATGCCTTCTTTCGTCTTTGCAACGGTGCCTTTTAACGTAGGATCAAGTGTTTCGACTTTTTCGCCCAGTTTCGCAAGCATCTCGCCGATTTGCATCTGGTCGCGCTCGAAATCCTTTGCCAGCGATCCCGTTACGGAATGCTTTTCCATCTTGTGCCGCAAGTCCTGCGAACCTGCCCACGCATCTTCAACCGACAGCTCATACTTCCGCAAAAGTTTGCTGGCCTTGGCGTCAATCAGCGTAAAGCCCGCGCGGGGCAGCATCACCGGCATCCGCCGGAGAAGATGCTGGTAAACCACCTCCGACTGCGCAATGTAGGAAAGTTCCGCCGGTCCGCCGATAAATGCTACCGTCGGCAGCAAGTAGTCCTGCACAACCGGCCGAAAGAGCGCGTTGGGGCTGAAATTCTCCGGTTCCGTGTGGGTGAGGTGCGTCAGTTCCTCGCGAGGCCAGGTTTTTTCTTCCGCGTGAAATTTGTCGCTGCTCGCGGAGATCACTTGCCGCGCGCCATTCTCAAAACGAAAGAGCAGCGTGCTCTTCGCCGTCACCTTTACTTGGGCATCAAATCCGGCGCTCTCGAGTTCCCTCCCTCGTTGCAGAAGTTTTTCGTTTAAAACATCGCGCTCCGCAAGCGCGTGCTGATAGAGCGGCGCCGCAACCTGGTGCAGCCCAGGATCCAGCGGATCCATGAGAATCAACCCGTGTGGCGCAAACAATTGCGCGAATAACTTGCCGAAGGCGCTTCCGTAGGTCTCCGCGGCTTTGTAGCTTTGCCTCAGGCATTGCGCGAGCAGTTCGCCGCCGTCTTTTTGCAGCAGGTCCGCGGCATCTCGCGCCAGCGTCTCGCCTTCCGGTCCGAGCGGAATCTTCCCCACCGGCATTGCCGCCGCATTTCCATCCGGCAACTCAAAACGAATGAGTTTCCCCGCGTCGAACCAACTGGTGTAGCGAACTTCCTCCAGGTCGTGGTCTTCGGTCGCCATCCAGAAAACCGGCACTGCATCGAAGCCGTTGCGCGTCAATTCCTGCGCAATCTGGATGGCCGTCAGCGCCTTGTACAAGGAATATGCGGGTCCGCCGAACAGTCCCACCTGCTGCCCGGACACCACTGCCTGCGCCCCATTCGCCAGTCGCTCCAGATTGGCGTGCGTCTCCGGGCCTGCGCCCAACTCCGCGTTCTGCTTCGAAAGAATCGCAGCCACTTCGGCGCGGCGTTCGGCCGGGTAATCCAGCTTGCGACTCGCCTCGGTCACCGCCTGCATCGTAGGCGCGTGGGTGTAGAACGTTTTCACCGTTTCAAATTTTTCCAAATACGCGAGAAACAGCTTGGGCTGGTGCGGGAGTTGGCTGAAGGCGAGAGTGTGGCAATCCATGAGCGGTTAGATGAATTCAGCGAGAAAACGTCTCACTCAATTTCCGGTTCGTTCCGGGTTCAAACCAAACCAGGTGGGCCCCAATCGAGGGCCATATTACACCGGAATCAGGCCCGCATGGCGGCTGGTTCGAGAGTTTCCAGAATGGCGTTAACACGTTTCTTTTGTTCATCTTTGAGCGGGAGGAGGGGAAGACGGGGCACGCCGCCGTGGTATCCGCGCTGGTCCATTAGGTATTTCACGCCGGCGATTCCGCACTCGGAGACCACGAGCTTTGAAGCGCGCAGAATGACTTCCTGGAGTTCGCGGGCCTTTTCGTGTTTGCCTCCTCGGAACAATTCGTACAGTTCTACGCATTTGTCCGGCAGCGCGGAACCGAGAGCGAGGATGGCACCACGCGCGCCAATGGCAAGCGATGGATAGATCGTGGCAGCGGAACCCACAAGCACTTGGAAGCGAGACGGCACCCCGGCAATGATTTCCGCGACACGCTGCACGTTTCCGGAACTCTCCTTGATTCCGATAATGTTTGGATGCTCGGCCAGGGCCACAACTTCCGGTGGTTCGAGCGCAACCCCTGTGAACTGCGGCACAGAATAGAGCAGCACCGGAATCGGCGATGCGTCCGCCACGCGCCGGTAGTGCGCGATGTAGACTTCCGGTTTGTAAACCGGCTTGTAATAGTACGGAGTTTTCACCAGCGCAGCGTCATAGCCAAGCTGGGCAGCCCGCTTGGTGCGCTCGATGGTTTCCGCCGTAGACTCCGCGCCTGTCCCGGCAATCAGTTTTTTGCCTGGCGAGCCGGTTTCTTTTACCGCCACGAGAACGGCTTCGGTCTCCGACTTCGAGAGCAACACGGATTCGCCCGTCGAGCCCATCACCACGTATCCGGCCAATCCGATGCGGTTGTATTGCTGAATGTTGCGCTTTAAGTCGGCAATCGAGACGAAACCGTCGTTCGAATACGGCGTGGTGAGTGCGGGGAAAATGCCCGACAAATCCATGACTAATCTCCTGAGGCGGGCGCGCCGGAAGCGGCAGCCTGACTCTTGTGCAGATCCTGCAGCGCGGCGACCTCAATGCCCTGTTCATGGAGGGCATGGATACCGCGCGCCGCCGCGTTGGCGGCGGCCAGCGTGGTAATACAAGGTATATTGTAGCGAATTGCGGCGCGCCGAATCGACTTCTCGTCGTAAAAAGATTCGCGTCCGAGCGGCGTGTTGATGATCAGGTCGATCTTGCCGGTTTTCACCAAATCCACAATGTTGGGCCGGCCTTCGTTCACTTTGAAGACCGCTTCCGCCTGAATTCCCGCGGCTTCCAGTGCTGCCGCGGTGCCGCGCGTAGCCAGCAAATGAAATCCGAGCGTCGAGAGCTCGTTGCCGAGGGCCGCCAAATGTTTCTTGTCGCGGTCGTTGACGCTGAGAAACACTGTGCCCTTGCGCGGCAAACGTTGCCCGGCGGCAAGTTGGGCCTTGGCGAACGCCTGCCCGTAGGAAGTCGAAATGCCCATGACTTCGCCGGTAGAACGCATCTCCGGCCCGAGAATCGTGTCCACACCGCGGAATTTGTTGAAAGGAAAAACCGGCGATTTCACTGAATAAAATTCGCGCACGGCAATTTCCGCCACGCCGTTATTCTTCACGATGGGCAGGTGCATGCTCGCGAGCTTTTTACCCGCCATCAGGCGGGCGGCAACCTTTGCCAGCGGTACGCCCGTCGCCTTGCTCACGTAAGGAACCGTGCGCGATGCGCGTGGATTCACTTCGAGCACATAAACCGTATCGCGCTGAATCGCGTATTGCACGTTCATCAGCCCGACCACTTTCAGCGCCAGCGCCAGCCGCCGCGTGTATTCGCGAATGGTGTCCAGAACCGCGGGCGTCAAACTGACGGGCGGAAGCACGCAGGATGAATCACCGGAGTGCACGCCGGCTTCCTCGATGTGCTCCATGATGCCGCCGATAACCACCTCGGCGCCATCAGCCAGCGCGTCCACGTCGACTTCCGTGGCTTCCTCAAGAAATTGGTCAATCAGCACGGGTCGCGCAGGTCCCATCAGCGCGGCTTGCGCGACATAATCCTGGACCGTGTTCACGTCGTACGCAATCACCATGGCGCGGCCGCCAAGGACGTAACTGGGGCGCACGAGCACGGGTAAGCCGATTTCGGCCGCCACCCGCGCAGCTTCTTCGGGAATCAGCGCCGTCGCGTTGCGCGGTTGGGGAATCTTCAATTCTTCTAACAAGCGTCCAAAGCGCCTACGGTCTTCCGCCAGATCAATCGATTCGGGAGCCGTGCCGATGATCGGCACACCGTTGCGTTTCAACTCCAAAGCAAGGTTCAGAGGCGTCTGCCCGCCGAATTGCACGATGACCCCCTGCGGCTTCTCGCGTTCGACGATCGCGAGCACGTCTTCAAGCGTCAGGGGCTCGAAATACAAACGATCCGAAGTGTCGTAATCGGTCGAAACCGTTTCCGGATTGCAGTTCACCATGATGGTTTCGAAGCCGTCTTCACGCAAAGCGTACGAAGCGTGGCAGCAGCAATAATCGAATTCAATTCCCTGGCCGATGCGGTTGGGCCCGCTGCCGAGAATCATGATTTTCGGGCGCTGCTGCGCGTCTGATTCGTCTTCGTCTTCGTAGCTCGAGTAAAGGTAAGGGGTGAAGGATTCGAACTCCGCCGCACACGTGTCCACACGCTTAAAGACAGGCGACACGCCGTAGCGCGCGCGTTGCAAGCGAACCGAAGCAGGCGTGGTGCGCCAAATCTGCGCCAACTGCTCGTCGCTCGCCCCGTGGCGTTTCACTTCGCGCAGCAGATCCTTGGATGCCGTCTCGACAGTGACACTTGCCGCCCGGCGGTTCATGGCGGTCAGCTCTTCAATCTGATGGATGAACCACGGATCGATTTTCGTCAGCTCGCAGATTTCCTCCCCATGTAGACCGCGTTCCATTGCGGTCAGCAGCCAGTAAATGCGGTCCGGGCGCGGCGTGGCCAGCTTCTCTCGCAGCAGCGAATCCGGCGTCTCGGCGGGCGCACGCCACGGCGTGCTCGGTTCGAGCGACCGAATCCCTTTCTGCAGTGCCTCCTTGAACGTGCGGCCGATGGCCATCACTTCGCCCACCGATTTCATCTGGGTGCCAAGAGTGCTATCCGCGCCTGGGAATTTCTCGAACTGCCACTTTGGGATTTTCACCACAACGTAGTCAATGGTGGGCTCGAAACACGCTGGAGTCTTCTCGGTGATATCGTTGGGAATCTCGTCGAGGCTCATGCCCACCGCAAGGCGGGCGGCGATTTTCGCAATCGGGAACCCGGTGGCCTTGCTGGCCAGCGCAGAGCTGCGCGACACGCGCGGATTCATTTCGATAATGACCATGCGCCCGTTTTCGGGATTGATCGCAAACTGCACGTTTGATCCGCCGGTCTCAACCCCGACCTCCCGGATGATGGCGGCCGCGGCATCGCGCATGCGCTGGTATTCCTTGTCGGTCAGGGTCTGTGCCGGAGCCACCGTGATCGAATCGCCGGTATGCACTCCCATCGGGTCAAAATTTTCAATGGAGCAGATGACCACGAAGTTGTCGCGAAAGTCGCGCATCACTTCGAGTTCATACTCTTTCCAGCCGAGAACGGACTCTTCGACGAGCGCTTCATGAACCGGGCTCAGGTCCAGCGCGGTCGAAATAGACTCGGCGAACTCCTCCTTGTTATACGCGATCGAGCCGCCGGTTCCACCAAGGGTAAAGGAGGGGCGGATCACCAACGGGAAGCCTAGTTGATCGCAAAGCCGCATGGCGTCTTTCGCGTTATTCACCAGCGCTGACGCGGGCACTTCCAAACCGATCTTGCGGCAAGCGTCTTTGAACCACAGGCGGTCTTCGGCGACTTTGATGGCGCGAAGTGAGGCGCCAATCATTTCCACTTTGTATTTTTCAAGAATGCCGCTTTCGGAAAGCTCGACGGCCAGGTTCAGGGCCGTCTGGCCGCCGACGGTCGGCAGCAGAGCCTGGGGCTTTTCTTTGGCGATAATTTCTTCCAGATACTCGCGTGTCAGTGGCTCGATGTACGTGCGGCGTGCGAGTTCCGGATCGGTCATGATGGTGGCGGGATTGGAGTTGACTAAAACGACCTCGTAGCCCTCCGCTCGCAGCGCTTTGCACGCCTGCGCCCCTGAATAATCAAATTCGCACGCCTGGCCGATGATAATCGGCCCCGAGCCGATGATCAGAATTTTCTTGATGTCTTTCCGTTTAGGCATTGCTCTCCGTTAACGGGCACATCGACCGTCGACTGCCCCGCTCCCGTATAGATGACAGCGAAACTCTCTCTAGCGGCGCGAGCTCCCTGGCTGGCGCCATTCTTTCATCATGTCCGTGAACTCGGTGAACAAATAATGCGAATCGTGCGGTCCGGGCGACGCCTCGGGGTGATATTGCACGCTGAACAATGGCGCCTTCTTGTGGCGCATGCCTTCGTTCGTATGGTCGTTCAGGTTGACATGCGTGATTTCCACGTCGCGCGAAGGAAGCGAGTCCGGATCGACCGCGAAACCATGATTCTGCGCGGTAATCTCCACTTGTTCGGTCAACAGATTCTTCACCGGATGATTCGAGCCGTGGTGCCCAAATTTCAGCTTGAAGGTTTTGCCGCCAAGAGCCAGCCCGCAAAGCTGATGTCCCAGGCAAATCCCAAAGACGGGTACCTGCCCAATGAGCTTGCGAATGGTTTCGATAGCGTACCCGATCGGCTCAGGGTCGCCAGGCCCGTTCGAAAGAAATATGCCGTCCGGCTTTACTCCCAGTGCGTCCTCGGCCGAAGTTTGCGCCGGCACGACCCACACGTCGCAATTGTGGTCCACGAGCAGCCGCAAAATGTTCTGCTTGATGCCGTAATCAAACGCCAGCACACGATGCTTGTAACTCTCACCCTTCGCGTCCGACTCGCCCATCTGCTCGGCCCACGGGGAAACCGCCACTTCGACCGATCCTTTCTCCCAGCCATAAGGCTTCGCGCAAGTTACCCGACTCGCTAGCTCGAGGCCCGCCATTTTCGGCAACTGCTTTGCTTCGAAGACCAGTTGCTCGGCAGGCGTACCGTCGGTAGCGACAATTCCCCGCAGCGCCCCCACATTCCGGATGTGCCGCACCAGCGCCCGCGTATCAATGTCCCAAATCACCGGAATCTTATGGCGATTCAAATAAAGCTGCGCGCTCTCGCTGGAGCGCCAGTTGGAAGTGATCTGCGAGAATTCCCGTACAATCAACGACTCAATATACGGCCGCCCCGACTCTTCATCTTCGAGATTCGCGCCGACGTTGCCAATGTGCGGATAGGTGAGGCAGACAATCTGCCCCGCATAACTTGGGTCGGTGAAAACTTCCTGGTAACCGGTGAGGCTGGTATTGAAAACAACTTCGCCGCCGCGGCGCGTGATGGCCCCCGCGGCGCGTCCGTTAAAGAGGCGCCCGTCTTCCAGCGCGAGGGTCGCGGGTCGGTGCTGGACTTCTGTCAGTGGAGCCTCCCTTAATTTGCATGCACATCGCCATTTTATTTGCTGCTCGCTTCGGTAGTTTCGAGCGAACCGAAATGATCCACGGGCCAGTACGCAAACACCGCCCGCCCGTAGATGTACTGGCTCGAAACGGCCCCGAACACGCGCGAATCGTTCGAGCTGATGCGATGGTCGCCAAGAACGAAAAAACTGTCTTTGGGCACGCGCGCCGGACCGAAATCGCTCGAATCTTCGTACTGCGGTGGAACGTATGGCTCCGGAATCACTTTTCCATTGACGTACAAAGTACCCTGGCGGATTTGAATAGTTTCGCCCGGCAGGCCGACCACGCGCTTGATGAAGGATTTCGTGTGGTCCAGCGGATACCAGAACACCACCACATCGCCGCGTTCGATCGGCTCAAAGCGGTATACAAACTTGTTGATGAAGATGCGTTCCTGGTCGGAGAGCAGCGGCGCCATGCTGGTGCCTTCGACTTTTACAGGCTGATAGAGAAAAACGATAATGACCAGCGCAAGGCCGATGGCGATCAACAAGTCGCGCGTCCAAACACGGATCTCCTTGCGAAGATTGTTTGCGGGCGATGCCGCGCCGGGAGCGGGTGCCGGCGAGTTCCCGGAAACAGCAACTGAAGAAATAACGGGTCCCGGACTCTCCGGTGGATTCGAGGCGCCGCGTTGTTTCTGATCCGAGCGGTCCATTTTTGTGCTTTGCTATTTATAGCATGGGCATCGCGGCCCGCGCCAGTTGCGATTTGCATTTTGCATAAAATGGGCAGGACGCCGTGGAGCCTTGCTTTTTCTATGATTCCCGCAGCTCCGGCCGCGTTGCATGCCATTGACAATACGACTTGGTTGACGACGTGTGTCGGGAACGCTGTGCCAAGCGCGCGAGCGCTACAATTCCCGCCGGTCAAAAGCGTAATTCAAAGAAGCCAGCGCGGCGATGACTGCCGTTTCCGTGCGAAGAATCAGCCTGCCGAGCGAAGCCTCGCAGAAAGCCTGTTTTCGACCGCATTCGAGCTCGAGGTCGGTCCACCCGCCCTCGGGTCCAATCGCGAGCGCCACGGCGGCCGCCGGGCCTGTGGCTCCGTCTCCCTCCAGGATCTTCCGAAGAGGGGGCGCGTCAGCCCGTTCCGAGAGAAAAACCTTCAGACGCTCGGAACGCGCAGGGAACACGGCATCGGGCTTCGTGAGCGGGGCTAACTCGGGAATGCGGAGCCGCCGCGACTGCTGCGAAGCTTCAACAAGAATCCTCTTCCATCGTTCAGCCCGTTTCGACGCGCCCGCGAGCAATGCTTTCTCACTGCGCGCCGCGGCCAGAGGCACAATCGTGCCGACACCAAGCTCCGTGGCTTTTTCCAGCGCAAATTCGAAAGCGTCGAACTTCACGATGGAAAGAAGCAGGGTCGTCTGGAGCGCCGGTCGATCAGCCGGCAATTGTTCGACAAGCGAAAAGCCCACGCAGTCGCGTTTCACTTCTTCCACGCGGGCCAGCCAAACGCGGTTTCCATCACTCAATTCGTAGAGCTGCCCGGGCTCGGCGCGCAGCACGCGGCCCAGATGATGCGCCGCGTCGCCCTCCAGGACCGCGCGGTCCCCATGGAATTGTTCAACAAAAAATCGCCGACGCACGCCGAGATTCTATCTCAATTGCCGGCTCACCGGCGGACACGCCGAAGCGTCACTAGGCGTGCGGTTTTTGGTCCGTGGGCTAAGCCCTACAAGCGTGTTGGGGTGTACAATCGCGCCAGGCACGGGTACCACCGTGCTTAGGGGGCGCGTTGGTTTGAGCGAAGTCTCCGCCAACGCGTCCCTGCTAGGAAGGACACTAGTAAGACGCTTACGCGCTTCATCTGGTTTCTGAGCGGAAGGCGGGAACACCACCTAAGTCAGGAAACCCGCAACTCGGCCACCATCCAGGCGGCCCCCGTAATTAGAAAAGTCAACGCGAATTCAGACCAGTTTCCATGCTCTCCGGGGTGAGCAATCAAGCGCGGAATCCAAACCAGCGCACCGAAGAGCCCGAGCATGAGGGTCATCAACCGTACGGCAAGCCGCGCCTGGCGATTGACGAGCAGGGCAAGGGCCCCGAGCGCAAACGCAACCGTCGTGAGTATCGCCCAAAACATCTGGTTCGGCGGAATCCACCTGGGAACCAAATCAGCCGTGTGACGAAGATAGAGGATCTGGCTCAGCGCAAACGAAATCGCGCAGACCCCCAGTCCAATCCGCGCCAATCTGCCCAACACCGCCGCCCTCGATATACTTCCCTCTGTTGCCGCGTACAGGGCCATCGCTCCGCAGACCAGGGAAAACAGCTGGAAGAAGCTCCCCCCGTAGCGCTCAAACAGGCTCGATGCGGCAAGGATGTCCGGGATGCAGGCCAGGGAGAAACACAAAAAGACGACGCAAAGCACGATGGAAGCCAGCCGCGCGGTGCGTGGAAACGGCATCGCGATGCCGCCGGCAATTAGCAGGACCATGAGACACCCGCCGGTCACAACGCCAAAGGGCAGGCCCCAGATATGCGTCAGCGTTTGCCAGGTGTCCGCGTCGTGCCACATCAGCGCGATGACCCCGTACAGCATCGCCGAGGCACCAAATACGATCCGCGCATACACTCCGGTCTTCATTCAGGAGATCCAACCAGCTCTGACAAGCATCTCTTGTGCAACCTCTGTAAGCGAGCGATTTTCATTGACGACGACAAAATCATGCAAGCGCGAGCGATCAAGACAGGCGTTCAATTCTGCGACGCGGGAGACATATTCCCGCTGCGAAAGACCGGTTTCGCGCATTTTAACCCGCGACTCCATCGTTTTGACGCTGGCGGTAAGACGGCACACGGACGTGTCGGCCGCTGAAACAATTCGACGGCACATGTCCAACTCACAGCGGTCTTCCAGTGCACGCGCCAGTAGCAACTCTAGTCACTCCAAGGGCAGCGTAATTATTCCAAACAGCTCGAAGATTGCAATACATGACCGCATCGTTGCGACCGGCTGCGGGCAGGAAAGCAAGTCCCAGTGCGTCCACATCGATCGCGGCATGCGCCACGCCCTCGAGTCTCAGGAGGTCTGAGGCTTCGCCGAGAACACTGGTTTTGCCCGCACCCATCGAACCCGTAATGATGAGCAAGGACCCCATAATCACCCTCTCCTCTGCCATGATGCCACGCCCTCAGGAAGCCCAGGAGCAAACCTCTCTTTTCGATAACTTTTGGCTTGTTTAGGGCGTTTGCCGAACATACATTACAAGCCTCCGGAGGACTCCATGAACACGCTCTGGCAAGACCTGCGCTACGGCATCCGCATGCTCGCCAAGTCACCCGGTTTCGCCGCCGTCGCCATTCTCACTCTGGCGCTCGGCATCGGCGCGAACACCGCGATTTTCAGCCTCATTGACGGAATCCTGATGCGTGGGCTGCCCATCCAAGACGCGCAAAACGTCGTCGTCCTGAAGTGGCGCGCGCTCAAGACGCCGGATAGGCACAGCAGCAGCAGTTATGGCGACTGCGCGCAGAGTTACGCACCGCGCGGCGGCCCCTCAACGAGTTGTTCGTTTTCCGAGCCGTTTTTTAACGAGGTGGCTTCGCAGGTCGGCGCATTCTCCAGTGTCGCAGCATTTGCGAATGCCGGCCAAATTGATCTGAGCGGCAATGGAACCGCGAGCATGTTGAGGGGGCAGGGAGTTTCCGGGGAATTCTTCTCGCTGCTCGGTGTTCGTCCGAGCGCCGGGCGGCTGATCACCCCAAGCGACGATTCGGTTTCCGCGCAGCCAGTGGTGGTGCTGAATTACGGCTACTGGAATAGCCAGTTTGGCGGCTCGCTGTCCGCGATCGGTAAAACAGTTCGCCTGAACAACGTTCCGTTCACGATCATCGGCGTGACCGAGCCGCAATTCGACAGCCTGAGTCCCGGCCGCGTCTACGATGTGTGGGTCCCGCTTTCCGTGCTGCCTCAGATCAGTCCTCATTCGTGGGTGAAAACGCGCGCTACGGACATCTACAGCTGGTGGGTGGTGATCGTCGGGCGCTTGAAGCCCGGCGTTGGCCGACTCGAAGCGCAGGCCGCCGTGACGACGCTGTTTCGCAACCACCTGCTGCACGCCGCAAAGCCCCTGTCGAAGCCGGAAGACGACCCGAGGGTTGACGCGCTCCCCGCACAGTCTGGGCTGACGGGAACGACCACGCAGGTTTCTACGGAATTGTATGTGCTCATGATGGCTGTCGGAATCGTGCTCCTGATTGCGTGTGCGAATGTCGCGGGTCTGCTGCTTTCGCGTGCGACAGCGCGGCAAAAAGAAATCGCCGTGCGGCTGGCGTTGGGCGCGGGCCGCCGCCGAATCATCAGGCAACTGCTGACCGAGAGCGTGTTCCTTTCCCTGGCGGGCGGCGCGCTGGGGATTCTCTTCGCGATTTGGGGCACGCACGCGATGGTTTCGTTGATCTCGGGCAATTCGGATCGGCCGTTCGGATTTACTCCCGGAATCGACGGGCGGGTCCTGGCGTTTACATTCGCAGCTTCGCTGCTTACGGGAATCATTTTCGGTCTGGCGCCGGCGTTTCGCGGCACGTATGTGGATTTGACACCCGCGCTGAAGGAGGGCACGCGCAGTTCGGCGGCCGAAGGGCGTACGAGCGGAAGATGGCTCAGCTTGGGCAATGGACTTGTAGTTTCGCAAGTGGCCCTCGCGGTGGTCGTCCTGGTGGGGGCGGGGCTTCTAGTGCGCACGCTGCAGAACCTGCGAAGTGTGGATCCCGGATTCGACACCCGCAATCTGCTCACGTTCGGCCTGGACCCGACGCTGATCGGCTATAAGACTCCGCAAATCGATGCGTTTTACCGGGACTTACAGGAGCGGCTCGCTGCGACTCCGGGAGTGGAGTCGGTAAGCTATTCGAACAGCACCTTGCTCAGCGGCAGCTTGTGGGAAACGGGTTTTCATCTTGCGGGCACTTCCAAGGATGAGGAATCTGAGGCTGACTATCTTCCTGTGGGTGCGGATTTCTTTTCGATGATGCACATGCAACTGCTGGCGGGACGGAGCTTTAATTCCGCGGACTTTGCCCAAACCCAGGCGGCAGAAGAAAGGGAAAGGGCGCGGCAGGCCGCACAGGACGCAAAGCGAGCGGGTCTCCCGGCTCCCCGCGGGAGTGCGGATGTTCCCGAGAGCGCGGCAAATGAAGCGCCTGTCCCGGTGATTGTCAACAAGACATTCGTGCGGAAATATTTTCCAAACGTGAATCCCTTGGGGCAACATTTTGGTGAAAGGGAGGCGAATCCGGACAAGGGAGACTGGGCGTCGCCCGGCTGGGTCATCCTTGGCGTGGTCAGCGACGCGAAATACGAGAGTCTGAGAAGTGAAATTGCGCCGACGATGTACGTTCCCTCGAGCGGCGGAAACACCAGCTTCGAAGTCCGCACCAGAACCAATCCCACGGCCATGACCGCTTCCATCCGCAGCATGGTCAGCCAGATGGATAACAACCTGCCGGTCTTCGAGGTGCACACGCAGACCGAACTCATCGACCGAATGCTTTTTCAGGAACGCATGATTGCAAAGCTTTCGGGATTCTTTGGCTTGCTCGCACTGGTGCTGGCCTGCATCGGGCTCTACGGCCTGCTTTCCTATGAAGTGTCGCGGCGCACACGCGAGATTGGCATTCGCACCGCTCTGGGCGCGCAGCCGCGCGACGTGTTGCGGCTGGTTGTCGGGCAGGGAGTCGTGCTGGCCATAGCGGGTGCCGCGGTCGGCATCGGCGTGGCGCTGGGCGTGACGCGCTACCTGAAGTCAATGCTCTACGACGTGCGCGCGAACGATCCGGCGACGATTGCGAGCGTCGCAGTTCTTTTGATGTTTGTCGCGTTGTCCGCGTGCTACGTTCCAGCGCGGCGCGCAACGCGCGTCGACCCTATGGTTGCGCTGCGCTATGAATAACGAATGTTGCCCACTCCCATCGCACACGGTTTCGGAAAGGGTGTCGCGATTTTCCATTTCACTTTTCTAATCTCGAATCCCTACCCGAAGATGTCCTTCACCTTGTCGAAGATCGATGAGCCGCGCTCCGCCGGCTTGTTCTCAACCTTGAGCGTCGCGCCAAGCTGCTCGATGAGCTTCCGCTGCTCGCGCGTGACCTTCGTCGGAGTCAGCACGCGCACGTGATAATACAAATCGCCGCGGCCGCCGCCGTGCGGGTCCGGCAGACCTTTGCCCTTGACGCGGAATACCGCCCCGCTCTGCGTGCCTTCGGGAATCTTGAGTTTCTCCTCGCCATTCAAGCCGGGCACCGGAAGCTCCGTACCAAGCGTTGCCTGCGCGATGCTAATGGGAATGGTGCAATACAAATCCGCGCCGCGCCGCTCAAAGAACGGATGCTCTTTGACTTCGAGCACCACATAAAGGTCGCCATTAGAACCGCCATTCGGCCCCGGCTCGCCTTCGCCGGCAACACGCAGGCGCGTGCCCGTGTCTACTCCTGGTGGAATCCGCAGCTCGATGGCTTTCTCGCGCTCGATCCGCCCCTGCCCGCGGCATTCAGGGCATCGTTCTTTGACGATTTGCCCCGCGCCCTGGCAGGTCGGGCATGTGCGTGTGATGGTAAAGAATCCCTGCTGATACGCCAATTGGCCTCGGCCTCCGCAGGGTGTGCAGGTAACGACGCCAGTTCCCTTCTTCGCGCCGGTGCCGTTGCAGGCCTCACAAAATTCCTGGCGCGGAAGTTTGATTTTCGTTGCTACCCCGGCCGCCGCCTCTTCGAAGGCCAGCGTCATGTCATAGCGCAAATCAGCACCGCGCTGGGCCCGCCCGCGTCCACGCCCTCGCCGCGATCCGCCCCCAAACAAATCCTCAAACCCGAAGAAATCGCCAAAGATGTCGTGGAAGTCTTGAAAGATGGTTTGGTCAAACCCCTGGCCTGCCCCGGCGCCCGACAGCCCGGCATGGCCGTAGGTGTCATAAACCTGCTTCTTCTGTGGATCGCTCAGCACGCTGTACGCTTCCGTACACTCCCGGAATTTCGCTTCGGCCTCGGTTTTGTTTTCCGGATTCCGGTCCGGATGCCATTTCAGTGCGGCTTTGCGATACGCGGACTTCACTTCTTCTAGCGTCGCGGTCCGCGAGACGCCCAGCACTTCGTAAAAATCGCGTGGATTCCCTTTCGCCATAGGACTTGCGCTCTCCCCCCTTAGTTGACTGCCTCTTTCGATGCCGGATTCGGGTGCACGGCTACACGCACCATCGCCGGACGCAAAACGCGTCCGTGAAAAACATAGCCGGGCTGGAAGACTTGCAGGATCGTGCCGTCTTTTTCCTGCGTCGTCTCGGTGCGATCCATCGCCTGATGGAGATGCGGATCGAACGCCTTCCCCACCGGGTCGATCCGTTCCACGCCAAGCTTGGCCACGTTGTCTAGCAATTGCTTGTAAATGAGTTCAAAACCCTTGCGATAGTTCTCGTACTCCGCTTCGCGATGCGCGGCGAGCGCGTGCTCGAAGCCGTCAATTACCGGAATCAAGCCTTCGAGCACACGCGCCGTAGCGCGCTTGGAATCCTCGGATCGTTCTTTTTCGATGCGCTTCCGATAATTCGCAAAGTCGGCCTGGCTCCGCAGCATGGACTGGCGCAGCTCTTCCAGATCCGCGGTCAGTTTCGCCATCTCCGCATTCTCCTTCGCGGAGTCCGCTTCCATAGCCTTTGCGTCTTCGGCCTGCTCAATTTCGGAGCCGTCCACGTCCTTGTTGATGTTGATCTTCACTTCTTTGTCACTCACCGGAGCAGTTCTCCTGTGTCCTTAAGATTCAAGGTCACTCAGATTTTGCTGAGCGCCTCACTGAATAGCTGGGCCACGTAAGCCACCGCAGTCATCGCGCGTTCGTATGGCATTCGGGTGGGGCCAAGCACGCCGAGCGAACCTTGCACTAAGTCGTTGCGCATATAAGGAGCGCTGATCAGTGCAAGATTCTCCCCGGCCTGCGAAATCTCCTTCACTCCGATCAGCACGTGAACTGGTTCAGGCGCCTCGATGCATGCGTTCAGAAGCGTCACAAGCCGATGCTTTTCCTCGATGGCGGCAAGCAAATCTCGAAGCTGCGACTGATCGGCAAACTCCACTGCCTCGACGATTTGCGCGGTTCCTTCCACATGCATCTGCGCCACTGATTCGTCGCCCAGCACACCGGGGTCGCACAGCGTAAGCGCGTTTTGCGCGATTCCCTCATACCGCTCGCGCTCTGCCGCGAGCTTTTGTAGCAAATCCGCGCGAATCGCCTCCAGCGTCCAGCCCGAATAATGCCGATTCAGAAATTCCGCAGTTGCATCGAGTTCCGCCTGATCAAATCGCCGGCTGGGCAGCAGTATCTTGTCCCGCGTTTTTCCCCCCGGCGAAATCAGCACTACGACGACTCGTCCATCCGGAAGCAGCCACATGCGCGCGTGCTCCAAAACCGTTTTGCTCAGCGGCGGCGAAACGACAATTCCGAGACCATTCGAAACCTCGGCGAGCACGTGTCCCGCCCGCTCCGTAATTTCCGCAGCCGTTTTCGCCCCGCCCATTTCACGCTGAATCCACTCGCGGTCGTTGACGCTGATCGTCGCCTGGGAAGCGATTTCCTGCGCAAAAAAACGGTACGCCGCGGCCGTCGGAACCCGCCCCGCTGAAGTATGCGGCTGGTAAAGAAACCCGCCGTCCTCCAGGTCCGCCATCACATTTCGAATCGTCGCCGTGCTCAGCGACTCCTCGAACCCCTTGGAAATCGCCCTTGAAGAGACCGGTTCGCCCGTCTCAATGTACGTTCGAACGATGTCCGCTAGAATTTGGCGGTTCCGCCGTTCTTGTAACGCCGCAGTCCTCATCGCGCCCCGATCCTTATCGCGCAGCGATTCTCATTAGCAGCGCGACGATCGTCATAACGCCGCAACTCTCATGGCAGCAGCGTGCTCCGAGTGCCAGTAAGCCCACCTTCTATTGTAAAAAGCGTGTCAAGCGCGGTCAACGCAGGCGCGCCACGCTCCTTCCAAGTGGGGCGGAGTCCTTGTCGCCCTAGGGGTACGCGTCTGGGCTGCCAGGACCCAAAAGCGCCCGGGTATAACCCTAGCGCGCGATCCAGCCTTTACCCGATGGCGAATCTGAATCTCTCTGTGGATGATAATCAGTCCAGCGCTTTCGATCTCGATGGAGCCCTAATCTGTGAGGGAGACATGAAGAGAATCCGAAAAGCAAAAGTAAGCCAGCAGCAAAAAGAGACCGAGACGCAATTCAGCGCCAATCCCGACCTATCGGGAGCAAGTCCAGCCTGGCAATCGGTCATTTTGGATGCGGAAGAGCAAATGGCTCGACTACGGCGGACGATCGAGAGGACCAAGAAGTACGCGCAAAGCCTCCGTCTGGGACTTACGATCGGGCCGGCTCCGAACGACGGAACCCGGCCCAGACCGCTGTATCGCGCGAGTGATATTTAGGCGTTGTCGGTCGCGTGGCGGTGGTCCGCAGCCTAGGCGTTGTCGATTTGGGCGCGCTGGAGCTTGTCCGAATAGTCAATGTAGACGGTTTTCCACTCACTAAAGAAATCGATGGCCGCGATAGCCGCTTCGCGGTGGCCATTGCCGGTTTGCTTGGTGCCGCCAAAGGGTAAATGTGTTTCCGCGCCGATCGTGGGCGCATTCACGTAAACGATTCCCGTGTACAGATCGCGCGTCGCCTGGAAAGCCCGGTTCACATCTCGCGTATAGATGGAAGCTGACAATCCATAGGGCACGCCGTTGGCCACCTCAATAGCTTCCTCGAAGGTGTGAATCGGGATCACCGAAACCACCGGGCCAAAGATTTCTTCTTGCGCGATTTGCATACCGGGCGAGCAATCCCCAAAAACCGTTGGCGCGTGGAACCAGCCTTTGCTGTACGCTCCGCCGCTCAAACGATTCCCTCCCGTGAGCAGCTTGGCGCCTTCTTCCTTTCCCCTCGCAACGTAACTCATCACGGTGTTGAGTTGCTGCTCGTTGATGCACGGGCCCATTTCCGTTGCTGGATCTAGTCCGTCTCCGACTTTCAGCGACTTGGCGCGCTCCACAAAGCGATGTACAAATTCCTTGTAGACGCTCTGGTGAACAGCAATCCGGCTGGCCGCAGTGCAACGCTGCCCGGTGGTTCCGAATCCGCCCCACACCGCGCCGTCGATCGCCAAATCGAGATTGGCGTCGTCCATCACGACGATGATGTTTTTCCCACCCATCTCCAGGCTGCAGTGTTTGAAATCCGGAGCGCAGGCCTGCGCGATGATGCGGCCCACGGAAGTCGAGCCCGTAAAGCTCACCAGCGGAACGTCTTTGTGCACCGTGAGCGGCGCACCGGCGCTCGGACCGTCGCCGCTCACAAGATTCACCACGCCACGCGGCACACCCGCTTCGGCCAGTACTTGGACGAGATGATAAGAAGAGAGCGGCGAATCTTCGGCGGGCTTGAGCACCAAAGTATTTCCGCTGATGAGCGCCGGCATCATCTTCCAAGACGGAATGGCCATCGGGAAATTCCACGGCGTGATCATTCCGCACACGCCAATGGACTGCCGCACGCTCATCGCAAACTTGTTCGGTAATTCCGAAGGCGTCGTCTGGCCGAACAGACGGCGCCCCTCGCCCGCCATGTAATAGGTCATGTCAATGGCTTCTTGCACGTCGCCGCGGGTTTCCGCGAGGACCTTGCCCATTTCGCGGGTCATGTCCTTCGAAAACTCTTCCTTGCGCTCGACCAGCAATTCGGCGGCCCGAAACAGAATCTCCGCGCGCTTGGGCGCGGGTACCAGCCGCCAGGTTTTGTAGGCTTCCTTTGCGGCTTCGACTGCCAGGTCGACGTCTTCCTCGCTCGAAGAGACAAACATTCCGACCAGTTCCTCTGTGTTCGCGGGGTTGCGGTTTTCGTAGGCCTTGCCCGAGCGCGACTCGACCCATTCGCCGTTGATGAAATTCTTGAAAACTCGAGGAGCGACTGCGGTGGCCATACTTCCTCCTGACTACCGATTCACCGGGTGAAAGCCCGGCCTCTTCCTCCCGACTGCGACTCCGCTTTTCGGCCTAAAGGTCGGCCTTCAGAAAACCGTGTGCCTGGGTTCTGGAACACTTCGGAATCGAGCGCGAGCCACTCTTCGGTGAAAACAAAATTCTAGCTTCGGCCTCTTGCAGCGTCAAATGAGCGATTTCCCTGCACTTCGTCGCGTCAAGGCGGCGAATCGAGCGGTAAAGCGACTGTCCGGTTCCGCGACATCGTTTTTCGGCAACGGACAGTGCCGGGCCTGTTGGTCTTGCGAGCAGGCTGATAAGTCGCGATGGAGCAGTAAGTTAGAAAATGAGAGATTCGGAAGGCTATCTGCGTTCAGTACCGCGAGGTTTTGGGAATCTCATGCTCACGCTTTGGCAGGACTTGCGATTTGCGATGCGCGTGCTCCAGAAGGCCCCCGGATTCTCGGCCGTTGCCATACTCACGCTGGCGCTCGGCATTGGCGCGAATACCGCGGTGTTTTCGGTGGTGAATGGCGTATTACTCAGTCCACTGCCCTACCCGCACCCGGAGCGGTTAGCGGCGGTGGCAGAAACATTTCCACCGTTCCCGGAAGCATCCATTTCGTATCCAAACTTCCTCGACTGGACGCGGATGAACCACACCTTCGAAGGGCTCGCGGCCTACCGTCAAACGAATTTCAATTTGACAGGCTCGGGCGAAGCGCAACGGCTGAGCGGCGTGCAGGCTACGGCGAGCTTTTTCTCGTTGCTTGGTGTACAGCCGCTGATGGGCCGAGATTTCTTGCCAGAGGACGACAAGAAGGGTGCCGCGCCCGTGGTCCTGCTCAGCGAGAGTTTTTGGAACAACAAGTTTGGGGGATCGCCGGAAATCCTGGGCCAGCTGCTAACGCTGGACGGCACAGGCTATACGGTCGTTGGTGTCATACCGCACAATTTCTATTTTTGCTGCGAATCGATGAATTTCGAACTTGGGGACGTTTACGTGCCGATTGGCTCGGGAGGCGACTCCTGGCTGACGCAGCGCGGTTTTCACCCGGGGATTCGCGCTGTCGGGCGCATGAAACCGGGCGTAACCTTGGCGCAAGCGCAGGCGGACATCGATGAAATCGCGGCGAACCTCGGCAAGGCCTATCCAGACACAAACACCAACGCTAGAGTCCTGCTGACGCCACTGCGAGAGCGCATGGTCCACGACATCCAATCCACACTGCTGGTTCTGCTGGCCGCCGTCGGGTTCGTGCTGCTGATTGCGTGCGCGAATGTGGCGAACCTACTCTTGTCGCGGGCAACCAGACGCGCGCGCGAGTTTGCCATCCGCTCCGTGCTTGGCGCGACGCAGCACCGAGTAATTCGGCAATTGCTGACGGAGAGCTTGCTGCTGTCGACAGCGGGTGGCGGCTTGGGATTGCTCTTCGCCTCCTGGGGAACGCAAGCCGGATTAAAGGTGCTGCCGGAGGCTTTACCGCGAGCGAACGATGTGCATTTGGATCCCCGCGTCCTCCTTTTCACGATGGCGGTAACGATTCTCGCGGGCGTGCTTTTCGGTTTAGCGCCCGCCCTGAAGACTTCTCGTCCGGATCCAAACAAGACGCTGAAAGAAAGCGGGCGGGGGACGAGCGTGCGGCACCGCGCTCAGGCAACTTTTGTTGTGGCCGAGTTGGCCTTGGCGCTCGTGCTCCTGATCGGCGCCGGCCTGACGGTTCGCAGTCTCACACGGCTCTGGAACGTCAATCGGGGCTTCAATCCACAGAATGTCTTGACTTTTGGTTTGGCATTCCCGCCTTCCACAGAGAAGGAGACTCCGAATCAACTCCGGGAGACGCTTCGGCAGCTTCCAGAGCGCCTTGCGCAAATTCCCGGGGTCGAAGCCGCGTCTTTGACCGATGCATCCATGCCGCTGAGCGGCGATTGGGAAGAACACTTCTGGATGGACGGGAAGCCGAAGCCAGCGACCGTAACGGAAATGCCTCAAACGCTGCTCTACATCGTCAGCCCGGGCTATCTGCGGGTGATGGGCATTCCCCTTCTCCGCGGCCGATTCTTTGCCCCGCAAGACAGCGTACAGTCGCTCCGCGTCGGGGTTATCGACGAGAATTTCGCCCGAGAGTACTTTCTGAACCAGGATCCCATCGGACGACGCATCATGCTGGGCGACGCGCCGGTCGAAATCATCGGCATTGTTGGCCACGTAGAACAGTGGGGCGTGGATTCGAAATTCGGAGGAACGGTGAGGGTTCAACTCTACACGTCGGCCGAGCAAGCGCCTGATGCGGCGCTCGACTACGTGGCAAGGGGAGCGGGAATTGTGGTGCGCACACAGGCTCCGAACTATCCGAGCGCAGACGCCATCCGCTCAGCCATGCAGCAAATGAGCAGTGAACAAGCCGTCTACGGCCTCGAGTCGATGGATCAAGTCGTCTCCAATTCATTTGCATCCAGACGGTTCGCGATGGTTTTGCTCGGCGTGTTTGCGCTGATTGCATTGTTGCTCGCGAGCATCGGCATTTACGGAGTGATTTCGTACATAGCCGGGCAGCGAACGCATGAGATAGGGATCCGAATGGCGCTTGGAGCGCAACCCCTGGATGTATTAAAGCTGGTAATGGGCGATGCCGCCCGGATGACGGCTGGCGGCGTGCTGGTTGGGCTGATTGCCGCCGCGGGATTGACCCGACTGATCAAGAGCATGCTGTTCGGGATCAGCGCAACCGACCCCGTGACTTTCTTCGGCGTTGCGATTTTGCTGACCGCAGTTGCGTTCGTAGCCTGTTATTTGCCGACCCGGCGAGCCATGCGCGTAGATCCCATTGTGGCGCTGAGATACGAATAAGGCGACTTACCTCCGCGTCCCTCCCGAGGCGTTTCGCTGCGCTAGCCGTTGCGAAACGTTTTCATTCTTCATTGCGGCACGAAGGACCGCGTCTTATTCGTGCCGCAGAGCCGCCAGCGGATCGATTCGGGAAGCCCGCCTTGCCGGTGCATAGCCAGCGAGCATCATGGCGCTTAGCAGGACCACGGCGGCCAGCGCCAGGGTTCCCGGATCATTCGGTTGAGTTTCGAACAGAAACGATTTGACAAGCCAGAACGTGCTCAACGCGGCAGGCACGCTCGTCGCGAGTCCCACCGCCGCCAGTAGCAGAACGCGCCGCAGAACCATCCATAGCACGGCGCCGCGTTGCGCGCCCAGAGCCATGCGGATTCCAATCTCGCCGACCTGCCGCTCGACGTTGTAGCACACCGTCCCGTAGAGTCCGACGCACGCGATCAGCAGAGCGAGAACTGCGAAACCCGTGCATAGTTTCGCGAACGTGATTTCCTGGCTGATCGTCCGATCGATTTCCACCGCCTGCGTGACCACCTTGGTGACGGGTATGCGTGAATCTGCCTCCCGCACGATCTCCTCGACACTTCTGACATACATCAGCGGATTACCGGTAGTGCGCAGCGCGTAGGTCATGCCGTCGGGAGAAAACTGGCTGACCGCGACAAACACGGTCATTGGACTCTCCTCGTTTTTCAAACCACCGTACCGCAGGTTACCCGACACGCCGACGATTTCGAGATCGCGCTTGTCGTCCAAGAAAGTGATGCGCCGGCCTAGCGGATCCTCGTTTCCGAAGTAAGTCCTCGCCAGCCGCTCGCTGATCACGGCAACCGGCGGGGAGCCCGGTTGGTCGTGGTCGTCGATCTCGCGCCCGGCCAGGATCGGAATCTGCATCGTCGTGAGGAAACGCGGTCCGGCGGTCAGGACACTTGCGCCTAGGACGGTAACAGCGCTGATCTTGATTGTCCCCCGGTACGTCTTTCCGGCGCGGTCGGCGCTGATGATCGAGGCATCGGAAAGCGTCGCGCTGCTCACCCCGGGGATCGATTCGAAGCGCTTGCGCAGGTCCGTGTAAAAAGCGGTGATCTCCGGGTCGCGATGACCGGCCTGGCGCGCATCCAACGAGAACAGCAGGATGTTCTCGCGGGCGTATCCCAGTTGGACGGAGTGCAGTTTGTTGAGTGTGCGGACAAATAGACCGGCGGCGGCCAGGAGGAGAAAAGAGAACACGATTTGGGCGACCACCAGAACGTGCTGCGCGCGGCGCGGTCCGCCCCCGCCGACATTCTTTAGTGCAAGTGTGACGTCCGGGTGCGTCGACTGAATCGCTGGAGCGAGGCCGAATAGCAGGCCGCAAACCACGGAGAGCGCCGCCGTCGCGCCCAGCACGTTCCAGTTCAGTTCCGCGCGCAGGGTAAAGTTCTCCTGCCCGTTGGCGAACAGAAACGTCAGCGATCGTACACCGCAGATCGCAAACAGGACCGCTACGGCTCCGCCGAGCGACGCCAGCATCACACTCTCGGTAAGTAATTGACGCACCACGCGGAACCGTCCCGCTCCCAGGCTGAGCCGGACAGCCATTTCGCGGCGTCGCGCGGCGGCCCTTGCCAGCAGGAGATTGGCGATGTTCGCGCACGTGATCGCCAGGATCAATCCCGCCATCATCAGGAGCACGTAAAGAGGCTTGGAATACTTGCGACGCAAACTACCCAAGCCGGCGGCGCCGGGATTCAGAATCAGCGCGGGCAGTCTGGCGCGCTCACCGTCGGTGCTCGCCGTGGCAGAAACCCATTGATGGAAACGCGGAGCCAGCGCTGCCTCGGCCTGGGCCATGCTTACACCGGGTCGCAGGCGGCCCATCATTTCGATCCAGTAGAAGTTTTCATCGCCATACATACGAGCTGACCCCGCCCCGTCTACAAGCACATTCGTGTGCAATGGAAGGTAAAGGTCCGGCGCCGTCTCAGGGTCCACCCCGAAGAATTCCGGCGTCGCGACGCCGATCACCGTGAAGGGAGTGTCATCGACAAGAATCGACTGTCCAACAGCATTCGGCGGTCCTCCAAAACGGTGCAGGCTTGTCGCAAAACTGATTACCGCGACCGGCGCTGCGCCTGGACGGTCGTCTTCGGAGTCGATCAGACGTCCCGCGACCGGCGACACTGCCAGACCACGAAAATACTCGCCGGTGACGTACTCCGTGCTTACGCTCGTGGCCTGCCCGCGCACGGCCAGGTTATGGTGTAGTCCGTTGAAGTAGCCGAAGACGGTGGAAAAGACGGAACTCTCCTTGCGAAGCGTCTCGAACGCGCCGTATGGGAACATCCCGCTGACCATGGTGCCTTTGTCGCCCGGCCAGAGAATGCCTTGTACCCCGTGAATGACGTGCTCCCATTGCCTGTTGCTGTTCTGGGGGGGCCGGCTATGCCAGTTCAAGACCACCAAGGACCCGGGATCAGCCACCGGCAGCGAGCGCAGCAGAATTGACTCCATCAAGCTGTAGATTGCCGTATTGGCCCCGATGCCGAGCGCCAGCGACAAGACGGCCACGGCGCTAAATGCCTTGTTCGCGATCATGGTGCGAAACCCATAACGGATATCCTGGCCAAGTTCCGACCAAAACCGTGTGATCCAAATCTCCCGTGACTGTTCCTGGGTCAGGCTGAGGTTGCCAAATCGCCGGCGCGCTTCCGCCCGGGCGCACTCTGCGGTCATACCGTCTGCTTGCAGTTCCGCAGTTTTTTCCGCAAGGTGGAGCTCCATTTCCTCGCGCAGCGCCTCGCTGTGCTTTGCGCTGTTCAGCCAATACTTCAGCCGTCGTATCAACATGTCCGTCACTCCGCTCCCATCACGCGCGCGATCGCCAGTGTGAGTTTCGAGTACTTCCGAGTTTCAACCGCCAGCTGTTTTCGGCCCGCCGCGGTGATCTCGTAAATCCTCGCCCGCCGATGATTCGACGTCACGCCCCAGACACCGTCGATCCAGCCGTTTAGCTCCAGCCGCTGGAGAGCGGGATAGAGCGAGCCCTCCTCGACAAGGAGCTCATTGTCGGACGATTGCTGAATGAACTGGACTATGCCGTAACCGTGGAGATCGCCTCGCGACAGCGTCCGCAGAATCAGCATGTCCAGCGAACCGGGCAACGAATCGTTCTTCTGAGGCTTCCGTCCCATACCAAGAATTCTTAGCTTAAGGCGGCGGGATCATGCGAGTCAAGTTCAGATTGGCGAGCCTAGCCGGGAGTCGCGGTGCCGGCACGCCAATCGACGAAACATTTCGTGGCGATTCGAGGGAGTCTCGGTTAATGCTGCGGCTGCCACAGCTCGATTTTGTTGCCGTCGGGATCGTAGATCCACGCGAAACGGCCGTAGCTTTCGTCCTGGCGCTTAGGGTCGATCGGGACGCCTTCTTTCGCCAAGCGGGCGAGCAGTGCATCGAGGTCGTCGACGATGTAGTTCAACATGAACGAGGCTGAGCTGGGTTCGAAATATTTGGTGTTGCCGGGGAAAATGCTCCAGACAGTCATCTGTTCACTCTCAGGATTGTCTTTTTCACGCCACGGCAGAATGGCTTCATGGCCGTCATCCCCGAGGCCGAGATGTTTTGCGTACCACTCCTTCATTTGTTGCTGATTCGCGGACTTGAAGAAGATTCCGCCGATGCCGAGGATTCGGCCTGGCTGGCTCATGGTTGTTTTCCTTTCTTGTAACGCTGCGTAGTCGTCTTGAAACTCGGCGTAAGTCGCGCAGGATTGTACTAGGCGGCCGCCAGCGATTGCGGTTTTTTTCTGAGCACGGCCGCGGAGAGCAGTGTGATGACGAGGCCGACGGGGAATGGCTCGATGAAGGTCATCGCTATGTTGAAGAGCGGATTTCTGTACATGACTTTGAGTTTATTGATTTCTTCGGATTTCTGCTGGATGGCGGAGGCCGTGGCGCCGGAGGTTTGCATCTTCTCGAGGACGTGGGCGCCGTACTTGTCCATGAAGTCCGGCATGAACTTGAAGTAGATGACTTCCCAGGTGGCGACGTAGAAGACGCAAGAGATTACCGTGATGGCGAGGCCGACAAGGAAGGCTCGGGCGAAAGTGATGTGCCCCTTCCCCACGTTGTCGCGGTAAGAACGGACGCCAAAGAAGGTCAGCATCAGCGACAGTACGATGGTCGTATAGCCCAGGACATAGCCGTGGTCGAAGTCAGGGCGTTTCATGAAGGGGACCGAGGCGATCATCATGAGCGAGGAGAGGACGCCGGAAATGAGGCCGAAAGTCAGAATGGTCTTTTTCACTGGTTTCTCCGGAAAAACAGATTCGATTGCGGAGGGACTTTAACGCAAAAGGCGGGGGAGCTGTCGTCATTCTTTTGGGTGATTTTGGGGGATGAGGTGAAAAATCATGCTTTTGGGCGAGCCGTGTGGCGATGCGCCAGCTGGAAACCGGCGCAAAATGGGGATACGATGTGCCATCGCCGACTCGCCCGCCTCAGAAAGCGGCCGCTATGAGTTCATCGCTACTTCGGGCCAGCTCAGGGCTACTTCAAGGGATGATTCGGAGTTCTTTGCCCAACTGCACCGCCTGGGTGCGGCGCTTGGCGCCCAATTTGTCAAAGACGCGACTGGAGTGAGTCTTTACGGTGTTTTCGCTCACAAAGAGCTTTTCGGCGATCTCCCGGTTGCTGAGACCTTGGGCGATGAGCCCCAGTATTTCCAGTTCGCGAGGCGTGATGGCCAGGGCTTCGCGTTTCCTGTTGTCGGGGCGAAAGGGTTCGCCGGTTGGAACGGGGACTTCTTTTATGACCACGCGCTCTTGTTTGCTGGTCAGCTTCAGGCCAAGCCAGATGCCGAGAGTGGCAAATGTGGCTGCAACCAAGCCTCCGTAGATTTCGATAGAGTGCTCGATGACGAGGAAGCGGTACTCCGCCCATTTCAGTGCGGCGATGAGGATGCCGGCGATCAGACCATACAGGAGGACATGGCGTTTCATGGGTTGGGACTGGGCCTCGTCTTCAACAGCAAGCGCAATGGCTACTTTCTCGGCTCATAGCGCATCGCCACCGCCCCCGAGGCGAACTCCGGGCGGCTGACGAGCGTCAAGTCGACCGGCTTTGATAACCCCGCGAACAACGTCGGCCCGTGGCCCGCAAGCCTGGGATGCACCACGAACTCGTACTCATCGATCAAGCCCAGCTCCGCGAACGCGAACGGGAGCTTCACGCCTCCCATGAGCAGTCCCTTACCCGACTCCCGCTTGAGCTGCTGAACGGCCTTTCCTAGATCCCCGCGCACGAGCTCCGCGTTCCAATCGACCCGGCCGAGCGTGCTCGACACAACGTACTTCTTTGCCGCGTCGATCGTCCGGGCAAAGGGCTCCATCCAATCCGGCTTCGCTCCCGTCGGCGCCGGCGGCCGGAACGCCGCCTCCATCATTTCGTAAGTCACGCGGCCAAACAGGAGGGCGTCGGCCTGTTTGAGGTTCTCGACCGCATGACGGTGCATGTCTTCGTCCGAGGAGATCGCACGATGATCGCAGCACCCGTCCAAGGTGACGTTGATGGAATACCGAAGGGGTCGCATTGCGAAAGACTACCGCTGACGGGGCAGGCCAGCAAGCCTGGCCCGCTTTGGTTCCTGACGTTCCTCGAGTTCCCTAAAAGTAGCCCCATCAATCGGTGTAGAGTCCTTCCAGATCCGATTTCAGATGCTGGTATGGATCGCCTTTTTCTTCGGGGAGCAATTCGGGGTAATTCCGCTCCAGCCAGCCATAGAACTTCAAAAGGCTATTCCCGATGCGTCCTTCGGGTGGAATCCGCTCGACAAAAAGCCTGCGCACTTCCTTTCTGCGGGCTTCGTCTGCGTTGGCCATTAGGGACCGCCTTGCCATGTGGGCAATTCTATTCGGTGGTTGGCTTTGGTTCTTTTCCATTTCGGAGACATTGCGGCTTTCTTTTCCGCTATTCCGACCCCGCTCAATCCGGCGGGCTCCATCTACTGACTTTGAGGCCGCTCACTTGACACCCATACCCTCGTGACATAGCGTCTAGCCGAACAATCCTGTCCGTTTATCCGTTGCCAGGAGTCTACACCTCGGGCAAGGAGAAGACGATGCCCGCCGTTGTTGTTCTTAAGCCCAAAAATGAGTGACGACACCTATCTGATCGCTTCCTATTTCGCCGTCGTCGCGCTTTGCGCAGGATTTGGCGTTGCTGCATGTCTGTGGCTGCGGAAGCCTGCCGAGGGCATTGCCGTTTCGCTTCCCCAACAGAATTTAAGAAAGATTGTCCGAAGGGCTTTTCCTCTCAGTACGCTTTTGTTCGCGTTGTCGTGGTGTCTTTCGGTGAAATACTACGGATGCTCGCAGAAGAAATACGACGAGATTGTGAAAGATCGATCCTACATCACCAGCAAGAATGCAGAACAAATGTCGGAGGCGCTGCAAGGAGTCATCTGGAGTGTAGCTTTGTGGTCCGTGATTTTCGCGATTGTCTTGCGTACGACACGCGGACGAGGTTCGACGTAGACGATTCATTCGGAGAGACTCCGGCGATCTCGAAAGCAGAGAGTGGGGGGACGATGAGAACTGGATTTCTGCGATTCGATGGGGCTGTCGCGCGGGATCCCGCCATCGATGCGTGGATGAAACTGCGTCCAGGCGAATTGGCAGCCATCGCGCGTCAGTGGTTTGAGGTGATGAGAGAATGCGGGGACGAAGTCCGGGAGCTTGTGCATGACGGATGCCCAGTTGCGTGTTTGGGAGATGCGCCCTTCGGCTACGTCAATGTTTTCACTTCGCATGTAAATGTGGGGTTCTTTCACGGCGCAGCGCTTCCGGACCCGGCGCGGATGTTGCAAGGCAACGGCAAGTTCATGCGCCATGTAAAGCTGAGACCGGGAACGGCTCCAAACGCCGCGGCGTTAAGCAGGCTCATCGAAGCCGCGTACTCGGACATAAAGGCGCGCGTCGAAAACGGCTAGCTCAGAGCAATGTTTCGGGAAGACGCGTCTGACGAGCGCATGCAAAAGTGCTCGAAAAGAAATTGACGCGAAAGGGCCGTTTGATAACATGGGAGGCTCCCGCAGCGCAGCGGAATGAGCGTGGCCAACCCCCGACCTTGGCAACGTAAATGAGAGTTCGTGTCTCTTCAGTGGTTGCTGTCTTGCGGGGGTGGTGAGCAATGACCGTCAAAATCCAACTCCGCCCTGAAGTCTACGACTACCTTCGCACCCTGGTCCACGCGGAAGTAAACGAGCAGAAAAACAGGCAGAGAATCGAGCTGCTTGCGATGAAAATCCGCGGCCAGCTCGACCAACTGACTGCTCCAAAAACAGGTCCAAGAGTGGTGCAAAAGGCGATTGGGGCACGGTTCTAAAACGACTAATACGAGTCGACCATCCTGCCAATCCTTGAAAATACGCTATCCGTGTGGGAAAACCAGACACTAAGACTCCGCGTGTCAGGCCTTTGCCGCGTCCATGACCGAATTCATGAGGAAAGCCAAATGAAGAGGTGCCATTGTGCTTGATGAGAAGCAACTCCGCGCCATCCTGGTCTGCGCTTTTGAGAACTTGCAGCGACAGAACACCGTTTTATATTCGTTGACGACTGAACTTGAAGCGGTGCGGGATGTGCTTTGCGAACACGGGCACGCCTACAAGTCTTTGTTGGCGCAAAAGCGCGCGCATTACGTGGCAGAACTAAAGTCAACCGTCGCCGATGATTTCGCAAAGTTTGAGCAGATTATTGAGCAATTGAAAGAGCCCAAGCTGTCCTGAACCGCGCGCGTCGCCTTCTAGGCGTGTACCACGTGCTTGCGGTCGCGTTCGAGCCTGACTGCCAATTGCGGGCGAAGGCTCGCGAGGTTCTTCAGGGTGTTGTAGCAAAACGCCGCACCGAGGCTGAGAAGAGCTATGGTGACCAAAAAGCTTGACACTTCGGCCGAGGATAGCGGCCCGCCCGGGTGGACGGGCAAGAGTGGCTCATCCTGGAAGAGTCTGAACTCGGAGCGCGCCAGTTCCCTCTTCAGCGAAGCGGACTGGTCAATGAGCTTGTCGGAATCGCTGACCAACTCCGCGTTTACTTCTTGCTGATACACGGTAGTCAGAGTTTCCTCGGCCGGGCTCCCATTTAAAGTTGTGCGAAGCCAGGACTCCCCTTCCTCACGATTGGCAAACCCCGGCACAGTTTCAAGGGCCTGCATCGCTTTGGATTTCGCTTCCGAGGTGACAGGGTTTTCGGCGGAAACGGCCGCCGCGACTTTTCCGCGCTCTCTGCCCCGTGGTTTCCGCTGTGGCGGTTCGGGGGGCGCGGGGGCGGCACCCAGGATCGAAACCATGGCAGTGCGGTAGACGTCCGGCACGACGGTGTGAGTGGCTTCCTTCGGGCGTGGGAGTTCCTGTGCGCGCTTGTCCAAGGCTTCCGCGGCTGCCGCCAATCGAGCGCGCAATTCCGCGCCTTGCGACATCGACCGGAACAGCCGGACGGCGTCAAAGTGCGCAGCAAACACGAAAATACAGGAAAGCACGATGGCTACGAGGCGTGCTTCGAAGGCGAAACGCTGCGAAGCTCTGTCCATGACGTAATCGAACCATGCCCGGAAGACTTCCAAGCTTGGCTGGGACGGGGTAGCGATCGCGGTTAATGCCCCTGCGCCAGGAATGGATTCCGCTTCGAGTTCCTTCCCTGCGGGGGCCTCGTTTTCCATGGCGACGGCCGCGCCTGCTGGTGTTTCGACAGGCCCGGCGTGGCGAACGATGCCTTCGTCGAAATCTTCCGCCGGGGAGAGACGCTCATGGAGAAACGAGGGCTCCGAGGCGCGCCGGACAATGCCTTCATCGAAATGAGGCTTCGAGCGGACGAGCCCACCCGTTTGCGGGGCTGCCAATCTCGACTTTGCTGCCCGTTCGTTCCCGTTCCAAGCCATCATCAGCATTGCGCGCTGCGCCGGATCGGGCAAGGTTCCGGGAAGCGGTTCCCCGAGCTTTTCGAGAATGGCAGGCAGCTCTTCGGCGCGGATGGAAGTGGCCAGGCGCCAGCGGCTAAGCAGCCCGCCGAGTATCGCTCCTACGAGCGTGCCGGTACGCCAGGGATGCTGGCAGAAATTGATGACGGAGGTGTAGCCGGCCAGACGGTCCGCATATCCGCAAATATCCGTGAACCAGTGCTTGGCAACGACCATTGCGATTGGGGTGAGGAAGAAGCCTGCAACCGCGCCCACGAACAACGACAACAGGGGAATGGAAGCCCCCATACTTTGCAGCTTTCCTGCGGTCTCCGGCGGGATGAACGGGAGCCGGTCTGCGCGAAGGCGAAAGTGCGAAAAGATCGAGTCAGAAATTGTGGAATGGCGCAAGACTCGGCGGGCAATTTCCTTTGCGCGTTGGCTCGCTTCTTGACCGGGAAAGACGGTTTCGAACAGATCCACCAGGCTGCGCCGCAAATTGGCGCCGCGCAGACCTAGCAAGCTGACAACCACCTGCGTAGCCGCCGTGATGCACAGGCTCGCGACAAGCATGAGGACGACAAAAGTGATGACCACATCAAGGTGTTGAAACATGGGTGGGCTTTCCGGGATGAGGGCAATCAAAGTCTAGAAGAGTGCGCGCTGGCGGGTGCGAAAAAGGAAGGGAAAGTGTCGTTATCGTTAAGAGGACACACGGGTTAGAAGGACATCCGCCGAGCCTGCCCTTCAGTCGCCTTGGAACGACGGCCAGCCTGCCTAGTACTCTAAAAACCAACGCTACGAATACTTATTGGGTTCGAAAACAGTAGCCGGTGAGTGGTTATGGCAGAACTACCACTTCACCCATCATGCCCAGGTTGTCGTGTAACGCGCAAATATAGTTGTAGGTGCCAGGCCCCATGAAAGTTACGCGGAACCGCGTTGGATTGAGCGCGATGGCGTTGTTCGGACCGGAATTCACGGGGGTGCCAGGCTGGTCCGGTAGCGGTTGCAAGACGAATCCGGAGTGCACGGAGTCACTGGGCGAGTTCAAGACCGCGTGCAAGCCTCCATCGGGATCCACCGTCACATTACTGGAAGGATCAAACAGATCCAAAGGTTCTTGCCCGAAGGTCATGGTGTGCGGCTCCTGGGGATCATGGTTCTCCCATTCGACCGTGTCGCCTACATGAACCACGATTTTGCCGGTGACGAAGCGGACGAGCGACGACGTCTGCACGCCGCCGGGAGTAGCGACCACCTCTCCGACGCCAGCAGTGACGTGAGCGACGTGGCGCATCGCGGACGTATCCGCACCGAGCGAAGCGGACAATTTCTTGTTTGCTCCAGAGAACTTGCTGTTGGCAGCCAATATACGGATCGACACCCTGTCGCCCGAGTGGGCCATCGCCATCCCATCGTTGTCCGAACTCATGGCGTGATCGTTATCGGTCAGCAGACTGCGCCCCTGTTCCTGCGCTTGCTGGTCGTAGAAGGCCTGGTCATACGGCAAGGCCGCGGCGGGATCGAGAACGTGGATGGTACCGTTCATCGTGCTGTGAACCAGGCACTGAAGCCGGTAGTTCCCGGCCGTCGGGAAGCTTATGGTGATTGTCGGATTCCCTTTGACGGAGGGCGGCGTCGTAACGCAAGTCGAGCCATCGAAGCTGGCGGTGCCAACGGAAAACCCGGGGCAGCCTACCGGGAACGGGGGGAAGTCCTGCCCTACAACCAGAAACGTGACGGTGTGAATTTCATCGGAGTTGAAAGTCCACGTGATGCTGTCGCCGGCATGGATCCACATTTCGTTCGGCAGAAAAGCGAGCGCCTGCCGGCCCATGCCCGGGGTCTCCGCACCAACTTTGGCAGACCAGTTCTGCTGTGCGGGAAGTGGCCCTGCAAAGCTCAAAAGGGCCAGAGCGGCAAATCCAAGCAAGATGCGGTGGCGCGGAATCCCAAGGCAATTCTTCATACAGAGCTCCTGTCGTGTCTTCCATAGCAATCGTAAAAGTCTTGGGGCCGAAACTGCGTAATTTGGTTTTGTGTGGACGACGCGGGCCGTTTGTCGCAGGTGAAGCGGTACTGTAGGGACGTGCCGGTTTTTTATACAAAATGTCGGGAGAAGTCAATCAGAAAATGGCGGTGGGCGGTCCGGGCGCGCCCCAAACCTTTGAGACTAATGGGGCTGAGTTTTGGTCTTGTCTGCGACTACGGCGCCGCCCTTCATTACCCAGCGGACATTGTTGATAGCCACGTTGACGTTGGCGAGCGGATCGCCTTCGACGGCGACGAGATCGGCAAAATAGCCCGACGCAACGGCGCCTAGTTCCCTTTCTTTGCCTAGTAATTCGGCGGCGTTGGTGGTGGCGGTGCGGAGCGCTTGCTCCGGAGTCATTCCCGCTTTGACAAACCAAGCGAGCTCGCGCGTGTTCTCGCCAAACATCGTGTAAATTGCGTCGGAGCCCATAGCGAATTTCACGCCGGCTTTGTGCGCCTTGCGCGCCGTCTCCAGATTGCGCGCAATGAAGGCCTTGGTCTTCTCTTGAAAACCGTCCGCGTAGCCAATCTTTTGCCAGTTGTCCAGGTAATAGCGGTTGTGATCGATGGTGGGAACGTAAAAGGTGCCGCGCTTGGCCATTTCGGCGATGGTCGCATCGTCCATGTCGGTCGCGTGCTCGAGCGAATCGGTTCCGGCGCGTACGGCGTCGCGCGCGCCATCAGGGCCATAGGAATGAACGGCAATCTTTTTTCCAAGTTGATGCGCGGTCTCGACGGCCGCTTTGATTTCCTCGTAATTGTAAGTTTGAAAACCGGTGGTGTCGTCGTCGGTGCCCGTCGAAGCATACATCTTGATGAGGTCCACGCCAGCGGCAATCTGCTGGCGCACCACGCGCAAGACTTCCGGCACGCCATCGGCAATTCCTCCCGCGGGAGGATTCAGGCCCGGCTTATAGGGCGTGTTCGTGACGTACAATCCATAGCCGACCACAAACATGCGTGGGCCGATCATTTCTCCGCGATTGATCAGATCGCGCATGGCGATGTCCATGTATTGGTCGGAGCCGAGGTCGCGGACCGTGGTGACGCCCGCTTCGAGCGTGCGCAGGGCGCCCTTGCGTGCCAGGAAAACCTCGACAGCCGGCGGATTCGCCGCGAGCTGCTTCAGCATGGGCTGCCCCGGGGTCTGTTCGGTGTACATGGTCATATGCGTGTGCACGTCGATGAGTCCAGGGAGGCCGGTGTAGTTCGAGAGATCGATTGCTTCCGCTCCCGGAGGTGTGGCTGAGGCGTCGCTGGTCACCGCCCTGATGCGGTCGCCTTCGACAATGACGATGGCATTCGTCCACAGCTTCCCTTTTGCATCCCAGAGCTTGCCGAAGCGCACGGCTTTGATGGTTTTTGCGGGCGCCTTTTCTTGTGCCGATGCCTTTGGCAGGACTACGGTGAGAACAAGAAGTACAAATAACAAGGACCAAGAGACTCGCTTCATGAGGACACCCTTTTCTAACGCGCGATGGTTACGCGTAATTCCGCTTTCTAATTCAGTTGTGGCAGGAATGCAATGGCAGAAAGCGCGACCCCGGCGGGGATCTAATTTGGGTGCGGTGAAGTCTGGGCCGTGGAGGAGGTTAGTTTTGAAGGAGTGGCAGAAGGCGCGGGCCGCGCTACACCTGCGATTGAAGAGCCCAAGCCTAACTGCTGAAGGCTCTTGGCATCAAGGCTTCCTGTGGGATTCAGGCCGTGAGACTCCTGGAACTTCTTCAAGGCTTCTTGCGTGGAGTCGTCCCACTTTCCGCTGGGCGTTCCGGCGTAAGAACCGTCTTTTGCGAGCGCCTGCTGGATTTCAGAGATGCGATCGGGAGTTGGCGCTTGCTGGCCGCGCTCCTTGCGCCTGCCCCTCTTAGCAGAAGATTTCTTACCGTGTGAACTCTTGTGAGTGGAGGAGTGAACTGGCTTTCTTGCGGCCGAATTCTGCGAACTCGCGCTCACGGAATCGGAAAACACACCCAGCCCCGCCGCGAGAAGCAGCGACCAAGCCAGGTGTGTTGCATTCCGAAGTCTGATGCGCATTGTTCCGGATCGTGCGTTAAACTATTGCTGGCTTTCTGACGGAACCTTCCCCGACAAATACAGCGTCAACATGCGGTCGCCATCCTGGCGGCGAAGCACCTTGAAGGTGATGTCTTCGCCGGGTTTCAGGCTTGACACGGCTTTGCGGTAGTCCGCAACGGAGTTGACGGATGCGCGATTAATTTCGGTGATGACGTCGCCGCGCCCGAAGTTGATGTCTTCGGCGAATGATGCCGGCTCGACTTCGGTGACAATGACGCCCTTCTGGCCTTCTACGCCTACGCGCTTGCCGCGCTCAGGGGTCAATTCTTCGACGTGGAGTCCGAATTCGACGGGACCGGCTTCGGCGGGTTGCTCGCCGCTGCTGCGCCCGACCATGTTCGGGAAGACGCGCGTACGGTCGCCAACCTCGGCCGTCGCTTCCTTCTGCACTCGGTCGCGTATGTAAGTCAGTTTGACTTTGCTGCCAATCGGCGCATCCGCGATGGGATTGACCAGGTCGTTGCCCGTCTTCACGGCATGGCCGTTCACGCTGGTGATGACGTCGCCACCCTTGAGTCCGGCTTTTTCCGCGGGGCTGCCGGCTTGCACGTTTTCAATCACGACGCCGTACTGTGCGCCGAGAGATTTCAGCGTAATCGGATTCGTGCTGATTTCTTCCTGGAAGCTGACGCCGATGGAACCGCGAGTGACGCGTCCCTGCTTGATAATCTGATCGTAGACGTGAATCGCGGTTGTCGATGGCAGCGCAAAACCCACACCTTCGTAGCCGCGGCTGCCGGTGATGATGGCCGTATTGATACCAATTACCTGGCCCGAAAGATCCACGAGCGGGCCGCCGGAATTGCCGGGATTGATGGCCGCGTCGGTTTGTAAGAATCTTTGGAACTGCTGGCCGATACCGCCGCGATCTTTCGCGCTGATGATTCCCGCCGTAACCGTAGCTTGCAAGCCAAACGGGCTGCCGATGGCCAAAACCCAGTCGCCTACTTGGACGCCGTCGGAATTGCCAAGCTTCGCGACCGGCAGCTCTTTATTGGCGTCAATTTTGATTACTGCCAGGTCGGTGTCCTCATCGGTGCCCACCACTTTGGCGTTGTAGCGCGTGGTATCAGCATTCAACTGGACTTGAACCTTTGTGGCTCCCTCGACGACGTGATTGTTGGTGAGGATATAGCCGCGCTTGTCCACGATGACGCCGGAACCGAGGCTGCGGTCGGCCTGCGGAGGCCCGTCAGGGCGGCCGTCGAAGAAGCGGTCGAAGAAATCCTGCATGGGATCGTCTTGATCGTAGGGTTGCGAGCGGCGTTTGCGGGAGGATTGCTTGCGCTCAAGCACTTGCGTGGTGGCGATGTTCACGACTGCGGGCTCGACTTTATTCACGATGCCCGCAAAAGTATTGGTCGCCGGAATGGGGTCCGGCACCGTGAGGGCCGTCGCGCTTGTGCCGGCGAAGCCGAAACCTTTCGTCGCGGAAACCCGGCCGGAAACGAGCGAGCCGATCATGATTCCCACGAGAAGCGTGAGACTAATAAAGGCTGCTGTCATTACTTTGCGTTGACGCGCCCAATTCACAAATTCCCTAACTTGATCTCCCATTTTCCCCTTACTCCTTAAGACTGGCCCCCATGCCGACGTGATTAGAGGCAAGCAACACGCATTGAGAGTCTCGATAGCAATCCAAAACTGCCGGGCAGACGGCCTCGCCCGCCACGTAGTATAACACTGCCATCTCGTTGTAGTTGCTGCCCTTCCGGTGAGTCATCGAAGCGATAACTACCTGCCTGGCCGGGACGCCGTATCATTTTTTCCACATTTAATTGGACGCATGAACCAGGCATTTTGTTGTCAAAGGCTGGTTGCCAAAGGCCACTTTTTTGGAGAAAAACTTGCCTAACTTGCTCGCAAGCAAGGACTAAGCGAGGTTTGTGTTGCTTTGCGGATCCGGCCTTGTTAACACAACTGATGGTCTGCCCGTCTGGATGATTTGGATGGGCGATTGGTCCATCGTTTCTGGGATTGCGTGTTGAACTTGGGATGCGTCCTTGACTTTCGAACCTCGAGCATGGAAGGTCGGGCTGTGATTGCTCAGGCGATGACGGAAGTTTCCGCCGATGACGCGCTGGTTGGTGCGGCGCGCGGAGGCGACCGTTCCGCGTTCGGATTGCTCTACGATCGCTACGCGCGAATGGTCCACGGGATTTTACTTTGCCGCGTGCCACCCCGCGAGGTGGACGATTTGGTCCAGGAAGTTTTTTTGTTGGCGTTGCGGAAGCTCGATTCGTTGCGGGACCTTTCGCGGTTTGGCGCGTGGCTGAGCACGATCACTCGCAATCGGGCAAACGACTACTACCGAAATGCAAGCCGCGTGGAGCAGCCAATGGAGCCTGCGGAAGAGGAAAAGGCAGAGAGCCGTTCGACGGACCATGCCGCCGAGCAGGAAGCGGCCATGACATTGGCGGTGCTGCGCACGCTGCCGGAAACGTATCGCGAGCCGCTGATGCTTCGGCTGGTCGAAGGGATGACTGGCCCCGAGATTGCGGCGCGCATGGGTCTGACGCATGGGTCGGTGCGGGTGAACCTTCATCGCGGGATGCTGATGTTGCGGGAAAAGCTGGCGGAAAGAGCCGTGCCCAAGTGTGGACAAGGATGCCAATAAAGCAAAAATGAGTGGCCAGGATGAGTGAGAAGGGTCGAGCTATGAAGGACGATTATTTGTGGGACGGCTCGGGTGAGCCGGACCCGGAAATGCAAAAGCTGGAGAATTTGCTGGGGCGGTATCGGCATGAACAGCCTGCGCTCGCGCGCGAATTGGAACAGGCTTTGGATCACCTCGCCGAAGAACAGCCTGCGCGGCGTCGCTGGAGCTCCCGCCTGTCGCGCCTCTCCTTGGAGCTTGGCGCTGTTGCGGCTGTGGTGGTAATCGGTGTCGCATCGTTCGTCACGATCCGCTCGTGGCAGGCAGGAAATTCGGGTCCCGCGTGGGAGATTGCGCGTATCGCAGGCGCGCCGCGCGTGGGTTGGCATTCCTTGAATGGAAATTCGGAAACCGGAAAGCTGAAGGTCGGGCAGACGCTGGTTACGGATAATTCTTCACGCGCGAGTATTTCGCTTGACGAGACCGGTCAAATCGAAGTCGACCCGGCTTCGCGTCTTCGCGTGGTCTCTAGCGGACCGAACCGGAAGCGCCTATCGCTTGAACGCGGGACGATTCATGCGACGATTTGGGCGCCGCCGGGCGAGTTTGTTGTGGACACGCCATCCGCGGTGGCCGTGGATTTGGGATGCGTCTACACGCTGCATGTGGACGATTCCGGCGCAGGACTGCTGCGCACGACGATGGGCTGGGTGGGGTTCAAGCTCAACGGGCACGAATCCTTCATCCCGGCCGGCGCGGTGTGCGCTACGAGACCGAAAATCGGGCCGGGCACGCCATATTTCGAGGACGCTTCGGTTTCTTTTCGCGATGCCCTGACGAAATTTGATTTTGCAAAAATCACGCCGGAGGAACGCAGTGCGCTGCTGAGCATTCTCTTAGTTGACGCGCGGTCCCAGGATGCGCTGACGCTGTGGCATGTGCTTTCGCGCGTGAGTGATGCGGAACGTCTTAGGGTTTACGATCGACTGGCTTCGCTTGCGCCGCCGCCCGAGGACGTTACGCGCGAAGGGATTCTGCACCTCGACCAAAAGATGATGGATTCGTGGTGGAATTCGCTCGGCTACGGTGACGTGTACCTGTGGCACACGTACGAGCGCACATGGTCGGACAAGTAATTGAAAGCAGTTAACAGACCTTGCGGACGTGGCGTCTTGTCTCCTGAAGTTCGAATGACATGATTCGAAATCGTCAAAAGGAGACCATCCAAAATGAAACTCAAAAAGACTCGACCACTTCGGTTCTTCGCCCCGTTCGCAAGTGCAATCCTGCTTTTCGCGAGCGTCGCGATGGCGGGACCGCCGCTCATCTGCCACGCATTTGAAATTGGACAGGCAAAATCGTTGCCGCTCGCGAGCAACAGCTGGAACCTGGGCGGCTCGGAAAATTACGACACCAAGAGTCTGGCCAGCGACACACTGGCAATTCTAACGGCTGACACACCGGTGCTTGTGCGGATGGAAACGCTGCGCCGCGCGACACTCTATGCTCGCAAAGATCCGCTGGCGGCGAAGGCGTTGCTTGCGAAGCTTCATGCTCGCGCGGCCGCAGCGGAAGCCGCAGGCCGGCCGGATGCTCTGGCGTGGTTCGACGCGGGCTACTTGGTGGAGACCTACAAGCAGTGGATCGGGCGTGACTTGCCGCATATGACCGACGGCATGCGCATGGATTCGAATCCGGCCACTGGGGTCGACGGCTACGCCATGGTAAAGAAGGCGATCGCGCTTCGCGCCACTGCATTGCAGGGCGACGACGCGGAAATGGAGTTTGCCGCCGCGCTGATTACGCTTTCCGGTCCTCGCGACGAATACGCGCAACACGCGCAAAAAGCCATCGCGGGCGCCAAGACCGATTTGCTCCTAGCACAGAACTTGGCCACGCACTTCCTCGGCCCCAACGAAACCGTATCTCAAGTGCTGGCGAAGAATTCGACCACGAAGTGATGCATAAGCGAGATGGCGTGGGGTGTTGAGAGCGGCGATGTCGACGGCTCCGTTCCCAAGGTGGCGCGGATGACGGGTTAATTTCCCGGAGCCGGGCTTCCGGCGCTTAAAAACCCTAGCTGGTGGCTGAACAATAATGTAGCGCGGAACGAAAGGAACGGGGGCGCGGTCGCACCCCCGTTCCTTTGTTCTCCGCGGCTCGCTTGCTACAAACCGCTCGCGTAGGTTTGCACGCTGGACAGCAGATTTTGCCCCTGCTGCATCAGGCTGGCTGCGGTCGCGTCGGGAATTGGCGTGCCGTTGAACTCCGCTGCTTCGAGCACCGCAATGATCTGAGCGGCCAGCGCATCGCGCTGCGTCGTGTAGGACGCCAGTTGATTTTCGATGCTGGTGTAAGTGGAGTCGTCTGTGGCGCTGCCGCTTTCTATGGCAACGGTAGACGCATGGAGGCTCGCAAGGCCCAACGGTCCCAGCGGCGCGTTGATTTGCTTCAAAACTTGGGCCAGAGCCACGAAGTTCGCGCTCTTCTTCACTCCGGAAGGCTGTGCCCAACCCGAGAATTTCTCGGTCAGCGCGCGTCCCTCGTGCTGATAATCGTCTTTCAGACCCAGGAGGGTGAGCATCGTCGGCCGTACATCGGTATGATCCGACCAGTTTGTATTGTCCAAGCCGGCTAGATCTACACCGGGCCCAACCATTCCGAGCCAAGTCGTGGTGATCTCCGGCTGTACGTCGCCGTGGTTCCAGGCAAAGCCTGGCTGCTGTGCAACACAGGCGGTAGCCGGGGTTAGGCTGGTGCCGCAGGCGGTCGAACTGGTGACAAAGTAGTCGGGGTTGGCGAAAATCGTGAAGCTCGGCGTCCGGTTCGGGTCGAAGGTCTGCATGTGCAGCATCTGGAACTCGGCATGATTCGCCATCGCCTGCGCGATCGTGTCCGTAGCCAAGGTGCCATCGGCCAGGGGGATAGGATTCGTAACCGTTAAAGTGCCCGAGGCCCGCTCAAACGCCCTCAGCGTCGCACCATCTTGGGCGGGGTTACCCGTCAGGTAGATGTCGGGCGCAGAATCGTTGGTCACCGAGGCGGGCGTGGTGATGCCAGTTTCGGCCTGGAGCAAACCCCTGAAATTCAGGTTCACCTCGCCGACCTCATTGCCATTGGTGTTGCCGTAGGTGCACGGCGTCGTTACGCCGTCGCAGCCAGGATTGGTGGGGTTGGCAGCGATCAGGTGATCGCCCTCCTCCGCCCCAATGATGAAAAGCGTGTTCGCCGGCGTGATCCCGTCGCCGGCAAGACGGGCGAAGAACTTGTTAAACGAGTCGTCGTACTGCCGCAATGTTTGTACATAGTGCGCCTCACCCGGACCATAGTCATTCCGGTCTGACGGGAAGCCATAGCCGTACGGGTTCGCCGGGAGCGGCCGGTGTGGGGTGATGATGTAGGCATAGACAACCGGGACGCCAGCCTCCAGCATGTCGGCAACGTAGCCGAGCGAGTATTGAGGTGACAGGCTGAAACCAGGAAAGCCCGGCGTAGTACTGCCGTTGAAGTCGTCGACGAGGGTGTTGCCGTTGATGTCCAACAAGTTTCCATCCTTACCGAGCACCGCACTGCCGAGCCCGAGATTGCGGAATGCCTGGGTAACAAATTTGTGGCCGAAAAGGGCGTTATACCCCTCATAGGCGGTGGAAGTCCCGGTGGCCGGATCGGTGCTCGCCGCCGAGCCATCGGCATTCGGCTCCCAAGGCAACTTGTCAGGAAAGCCGCCGTTGGCGGCCGAGCAGAGTGTGCTGGTTGCCGCGCAGTGAATGGCCACACCCTCAAAATCGGCGAACGCATCGGTGCTCGGCGGCACGTTATTTCCGAAGATGGTGGTGAGGTCGGCGCCGGTGTTCTCGATTTCCATATCGGCGGCACCGGCGGCGCCCACGTCGCAGCCAGCCCGCGTGAAGGGTACCCATGGCGCCGGGGCATTGACACCCCCCGGATGACCCCCGTCCACCGGGCCGCTGAGCAGATTGTAGGTGCCGTCCAAGCTCAAGTCGGTCCAGTAGGTGAAGCCAGATTGGAAGCGTGTCGTGCCGCCTGATACGTATTCCTGATAGCTGTTGGCGGCATTAGCCACCCCATGGCGCTCGGGGTAGACGCCGGTGAGCATGGTAATGATGTCGTCCGAAGTGTGCGCGATCAGCTGTGTGTGGTGATTGGAAAGAAGCACCCCGTTGTTCTCGATGAAGCTGAGCAGGTGAGGCATTTGCTCAAGGTCTGAAGGTACCAGCGTTGAGCCGTCACGTGCGGGGTCGCGCATAAAGTGGGTGTTGTCGAAGATGATGGTGATGACATGCTGGACATTCCCGCGCGGGGAGTTGAGTTGGCAACTTCTGGCAGAACTGGCGGGTGTGGGTGCCGGCGATGTTGCGGCCTTCGCCGTTGCGCCTGCGGCGGCCGCCGGGCCTGCCCACGCGGGGGCCACCGGGTACAGTGCGAGAAGTAACGCAGTTCCCATGGCAAGGGCCTGGCGGTGCTGGCCAGTCCAAACACTTGGGGATGAGCCTCTGCTCCCTTTTGCGAAATCGGGATCGACTTTCATGTGAACCTCCTGACGAGTAGTCAACAAACGCAAACTCCGCAGGAGTACGCCTCTAGGGCGGAAGTTGTATTACTTGACAGGAAAAACTTGGCAAAAAAACAATTCAGCAGAATTGTTCGTAATTTCACGAGAGGTCAATCTTGGAACGAATCGGCCCTGACTGCCCTGACTAAGGGGTAGCCGGAAACTGGCAGACCAGGGCTGCGCGAATGCTATTGACTTTCTGCGCCAGATTAGGCATAAAGGATTAGCTGCGGTTGCGGCGACACGTGGCGATTTAGGGCAACTTGCTCCACGTAAAAAACTGCTAAAGAGCTGGTAGAGTTTCCTAGAGACCCTCCGAGCACTTTGGCACGGAGGGTTTTTCGTTTC
>DATFSR010000080.1:0-40418 GCA_035262505.1 Candidatus Acidiferrum sp.
CTCTGAAACCTCTTCTACGAAAGACCTGTCGATAAGCTCGCGAAATCTCTTGTCACACTCCAGGCGAATCACCCCCTTCCTCAAATGCGGATCTCAGTGCTGCAAGACCGCGATAGATTCTGGACGTCACCGTTGTCACAGGGGCACCCAAAACTTGAGCGATCTCCGGAAGAGACAGGTCTTCTTGAAACCTCAGCAGCAAAGCCTCGCGATACAGCGGTGACAGAATCTGCAGTTGACCGGCCAGACGTATTGCGTCTTCGCTTCGAGCCGCGGCTTCGAATGGGGAAGGACCGGAGGAGGGTAACAGCAGCATTGCATCGCGATCATTTGGCAAGGAAGCTGTCTGTACCGCTTTTCGTTTTTTCCGGAGGTAATCTATTGCCAAATTGCGGGCGATCGCGAATAGCCATGGATCAAACCGCTGGCGTCCGTTGTACTGGCTGCCCCGTTGCAGCACCCGAATCCAGGTCTCCTGCGCAAGGTCCTCAGCATACTCTCGCCACCCGGTGAGGTATAGCAGATAGCGCACCAGCCGATGCTGACGGCCCTCCACCAAGTCTGCAAGAAGCTCCATATCCCTTTCACGTAACCCGCGTGCAATCTTTGCCGTTTCGGTTTCGGCCGTCGTATTCAATGTCATGTGAAGAGCCGACATATATCCTGCAATACGACTAAACCCCAGCGGATTACTCAACTTTTGACAGAAAAGTCACGCTAAGATTTGCCTCTGACGGATATTGGATCAATGGGCGGCAAGGGCCCGACGTGTACAACTCGTTTATTGGCAGACCCCCGCAGGATAGATAGTTGTCGAAACGGGGCGATCACAACTCACGATTCGGGTCTGGCCGGTCTGGGTTCCGGCGGAGTCACCGGCAAACCGTATGTTGAGAAACGGCGGCTCGTTGCGGAGTTACAATGATTTTGCCGGGCGCAACGGAAGCCGGCACTGCGGGGACGCGACCATGCCGAGGGATAGCCCGGTGGGCTCATCGAGCCGATGCCCAGCGGCGCGGGAGGTTCTTCCGGCGCCATATTAAAGTAAGAGGGACTACGGCTTGACCTGAGTCTCGCCGTCGGACATGTGGAGGCGCACGCGCGGCACGCTGGAATGCTTCTCGATGCGGTCCGCCAGAGGCTGCGAATGCGTGGTAATCCAGAGCTGAGTGTTTTTCGATGCGCGAACGATCAGGTGCGCGAGGGCATCCAGAATGTCCGGATGCAGACTCGTCTCCGGTTCGTTGACCGCCAAGAGCGAGGGAGGACGAGGGCTCAGCAGCGCGGCGCAGAGACATAAAAACCGCACTTGTCCGTCCGAGAACTCCTGCGCCTGCAGTGGACGGAGGAGCCCGGGAATCTTCATCTGGATACTGAAGCGGGTATCCATCGCTTCGATCAGGACCTCCGCGCCCCCAAAGGCCTCCGCTACGATCTTGCGAAGGGCATCCGCGTCGCCAATTTCCAGAATGGTTTGGAGAGCCGCGGCCAGATCCGAGCCGTCATGATTAAGAACCGGCGTATAAACGCCGATTTGCGGCTGCCGCACGGGGGACTCCAGATCGGAACGGAAATGATGATAAAAGCGCCAGCTCAGCACCTGCTGGCGTATGGCGGATATTTCCGGATAAAGGTGCGGGTCGATAATCTGCGACAGGACGGACTCGTGCTTTGAAATCTGGAAGGGATAAACGACCATATTCCCTTCCGCGTTGCGCAACCACGCCGAAGGTTCGTCGCGTTTCAACATGGCGATGCGGCGCTTCGCGTCAGTTGCTTTATTTCCTTCGGACGTTTTGTTCGATGCAGATGCTTTACTCGCTTCGGGGGGCGGGATGTACCAGATGTATTCTTCCTTGACGCGGGGATCGAGTGTGAACATAGTTCCGAGCGCATGCTCGTTCTGGGACGGGAGCCCGATTTGCAGCTCGTACCCGAACTTCTCCGCTTCAAAACCGAGCACGACTCGCTTCGGAGGCTTCTTGCGCTGATAGCGAACGCGCTCGCCTCCAGCCCAGAACACGCTGGGCGTGCCGCCTTCTTCGGCGATTGCGCGGGCCAATTGCCCTTGCGCCGCGCGTGCCATTAACACAAGCGAGTTGTAAAGGTTTGACTTTCCGCAACCATTCGGGCCGGTAAGGACATTAATCGGCTTCAATTCGAGGTCGAGGTCCCGAACCGAACGATAGCCGGACACATGGATCTGCTGAATCATTTTCCGTCAATGCCGCTTGGTAACACCCAGTTTGGACACAACGCCAAGTTTGGACACAATACCAGGCTGAGGGCTAGGTCGGATTCGTTGGAGTGTGCCCTGGTTTCCAATTATCCAACATGGAAGGCCACTAACATCTACTGCCTGCGTGGCAACTCAAAATCAAAGGCGCTGCAGCTGCCGTTGCAAGTCCTATAAATATAGTTGAAATAAACCCGGGGAAACGATACCGCGACAGCGACGGCGAAGCTCAACTCTCTTGAGCCTCCCCCTCCTTTGCCCGGTCCGCCGCCCCCACCTCCACCACCCCCTCCTTCGCCTCCGCAAAAACCATCAGGCTCGCAAATGATCGCGCGAAATTCTGCCTTTGGGCGCTGCGACTCCAAGGCGATCCCCGCCCTAGCGTAGAGGGCGAGGCACTTGAAGCCGGGTGCCCATGGGCCACGGCCTGTTCTCTCGGACCTTGGCGCGGGTCTTATCCACGCGCAGGCCAGCAAGCTTGGTGTGCCTGAGCCGGGCCGCTGCCATCCAAATCGAGCGAGCCTTCTATTTCTGGATAAGTTTTCGCTGAACCTCAACTTTGACCCAGGACCGCCACCCATGACTAGCGGCATCCTGATTCACCACTTCCTTCGCGGCGTCGATTGCGCGATTCACAGTTTCTGCTGGGGTTTCGCCCTTGTAGTGGACAAAGACTAGGATGGTATTGGGCGGCTTCGGCAGATAGTGAAGACTATAGTTGCTGTCACGGCCAAAGTCCTCGTGATACGAAGCCTCAAGGTCCAGAGCCAGCCACTCTAATCGCGTCGGCGTGTAAGGAACCATTCCGGGTTGCGTCGGAGGGGCGGCCGAGTGCGTTGCAAGTCCGAGAATTGCAACAGAGCAGACTGTGAAAAGACCTATCATCAAGCTCTTTTTCATTTCTCCTCCTTAACAACCTCATAAGGATTCTTATCACCCCTCAAACCAGCGACCTTCAATGCAGATGCCCCAGGTTTGATTTCTAACCTGGGTCTCGCGGTTCCTCTCTTTCCACTATCTTTTTTGTGCGGGCCGGTACTCCGGCCCGCGGAACCACAAATCGATGGGCCTCTGGATTTCCTTTGCGCTGAGCGGCATCTGCACTTTTCGCCCTTCCCCGGCGGAAGCGTATCCCGCGTACAGCGCCTTCATCACCACCAAGCCATCTTCGCCGGTTGCCTGGGGCTTTTCTTTCCCGCGAACGCATCGCGCAAAATGCGCCATCTCCTGCGGGAGTCCGTAGTTCCACAGCTCCTCGAACACCGGATAACTCCATCCCTTCGTGCTGGGCGCCTTTTCCACCGCGTAGCCGTATCCTTTTTCGCTGTAGGTCGGCAGCGCGTTCCCCATGTGAAGATTTGCGTAGGTCACGCCTTCCGATCCGAACACCTCAATGCGGTCGTCCATGCCGCCGCGCCGCCCCCAACTGTTCTCCACCATTCCCACGGCGCCGTTCGCGAATTCCAGGATGCACAGCGTGTCGTCATCGCCGCGAGTCTTGTCGCCGTGAACGTACGTTCCCATCTGGCAATAAACCGTCTGAATCTCCGGCCGCCCTAGAAACCAGTAGCAGAACGCAATCCCGTGGCAGCCCAAATCCATCAGCGCCCCGCCTCCGCTGCGCTCCACGTCCCAGAACCACGCGCTGTGCGGCCCAAAATGTTTTTCGCTCTGCTTGATCAAGTGAACTTTTCCGAAAGCTCCATCGTCTGCCATTTCTTTGGCCTTCAGATATTTTGGCGTGAAGAAAAGCTCCTCCGCATACATCAGCAGCACGCCCGCTTGCCTCGTGACGTGCAGCATCTCCTCGCCTTCTTCGATGGTCATGCACAGTGGCTTTTCGCAGACTACATGCTTACCGGCGCGCGCAATGTCCAACGTCATTTGCGCGTGCAGATAATTGGGCGCGGCCACCGTGATCATCTCGATGTCGCGCTCTTTCAGCATTTCGCGGTAATCCGTAAACACGCGCGGAATGCCGTACTTCTTCGCCAGCGCTGCGGCGTTCCCTGGAGTCGGCGATGCCACCGCCACCACCGCCGCTCCTTCGCGGGCAAGCTGAAACGACGCCGCGTGAATATCGCCTTCGAATTGTGACCCGATGATCCCCACTTTCACTTTTCCTTCACTCACGGCAAGCCTCTCGAATGAACCCGAATGGGAATGTACGCCCGACAGTTGTGCAGCAGAGCCAAGATACACGGATAGAAGAAGATACGCTTGTATAATGTCGACTTTGTTTGTACGCGAGGATGCTCCTTGACTATCACTCGTCTTATCGCGCTTTTCGCTCTTGGTATTTCGCTGCTATCCACGGGTATTGCTGTCGTGCAAACTTCTCCGGCGCCACATGTCAACGCCCCACTCGGAGATATTCCCCGCATGCCCGGCGACGGGAATGGTTCCTACAAAACGCACGAGTATCGCGACCTGTTTGCGGAACTCGGCCACTCGCCCGCCGAAAGCCGCGCAAGAATCGAGAAAGCCTTTCAGCAGCTTTTTCACGGTGACGGGCAGGAAGAACGGCTTTACTTCGAGACCGGCGCGAACTCCAACGGACCGCTGGCTTACATCACGGATTGGGCGAACAACGACGCGCGCTCCGAGGGCATGAGCTACGGCATGATAATTACCGTGCAGCTCAACAAGAAACGCGAATTCGACGCCATCTGGAATTGGGCAAACACGTATATGTTGATCACGGACGAGAAGAATCCGTCCGTGGGTTACTTCGCGTGGTCCATGAACACGGACGGCACTCCGCGCTCGACCGGCGCCGCGCCAGACGGCGAAGAATACTTTGTGATGGCGCTCTACTTCGCCGCGCACCGCTGGGGAAATGGCCAGGGCATTTATAATTACCAGGCAGAGGCCGACAAGATTCTGCGCGGTATGAGGCACCATCCTGTACTCACTGCGGCGGGGCCATTCCGCATCCATCCGGACGATCGGCCGTTTATTCCGCCCGACCATCCCTGGCCCAGTCCGAATAACAGGCACCGCGCGGAAGAAGCCGAGAAAAGCGGAAAACCGTTGCCGTTTTTCCCTGCTGCGAGCATGGCGGCGCGGCCGCAGTCCATCGGCCCGATGGTGGAGGAAGATCACTTCGTTATCCGCTTTATTCCGAACCTGGACGTGAACACGACCGACGCCTCCTATTTTTTGCCCGCGTTCTATGAATTGTGGGCGCGCTGGGGACCGCCCGAGGACCGCGACTTTTGGGCCAAAGCCGCCGATGTGAGCCGCGACATGTTCGACAAGGTCACGAGCCGTCAAACCGGACTCGCTCCCGATCGCAGCAACTTTGACGGGACAGAAGTTGCCCAGCGCGATGGAACGCCGACCCCGTTTTCCTACGACTCCTGGCGAACCGTCAGCAACTGGTCGGTCGACTATTCGTGGTGGAAAAAAGATGCGCGAGAAACCGCGCTGAGCGACCGCATTCAGAAATTTCTTTACGGGCAGGACATTCACAACTTTGCCGACCGCTACACGCTCGATGGCAAGCCGCTCTCGACACGGCATTCCGTAGGAATGGTCGCCACGACCGCAGTAGGCAGCTTCGCCGCCACACCCGGCCCGGTGTCGAAGGCGTTCCTCGAAGAATTGTGGAACACCCCCGTGTCTTCCGGCGAACAGCGCTACTACGACGGCATGCTGTACCTGATGAGCATGATGCACTGTAGCGGCAACTTCCGAATTTACTAAGAGTCTGGTCCACGGGTTTGTTCAGAAAGGGCCGGCTTCAGAAAGCCGCCCTACGACGCCGCGCTGATCCTAAACCTGTGAGGAGGACGCAGCGGTGCTACGCCGCTAGACCAGATTGCCGGACAAACTCGTGTACCCTTCGCAGATCGATTATTTTGGTTGCGGTTGCCGATAATACTCAGCCGTCGCCGGCCCGAGCAGGACATAACCTATTACCAGAAGAAGGGAGGCGTGTGGTAACGCGTCCCAAACTGAATTCAACGCGCTCACCACAACGTGAAATGCAATCCACGCGAGAGCGAGCCATCGGGCCCAGCGCGCACCGCGCAGCAAAAAGACACCGGCAACAATGGCTGACACTGTGAGGAATAGAATCGCGATCATCCAACGGTCGAACGCGCCCTTCCACAGATGCCAGGCCGTATTGAGGATCCCGATGACCATGAACAACCAACCTGCCACCGTTACCTCATACGGCCGTTTCATCGTCGTGAGTGATGCCGGGTGTTCACTGCGCCTGAACGATTTTCACCGGCTTGTCGAGCTGGAACGTTAGCACCGTCTCTGACGGCACTTTGATCGAGCCACCCTTCGTCAGCACCTGGGTCAGCGCGCCGCCGCCCGCGCCGGCCCCGGCTCCAATCGCCGCGCCTTTGCCGCCGCCGGCAATCGCTCCGATAATCGCGCCAAGCGCCGCTCCGCCGCCCGTCATTTCCGCAGTGCGCTTGTTCGCGCCAACTCCATGTCTGCCCTGCTCCTGCAAGTCGACAGTGCTAACCCTGTATTCCTGCCCCTCGACGGAAACCGATTGCAGATCCAGCACAAGGTCGGAAGCGCCGCGAATTTTTCCCCCCTTGGAAGCCGACCGGATGACAATCTGCGCATTCGAGCCGCGAGGAATCACGACATCGCCGTTGGCGTCAACTACGTCATCTGCCACTTCTGCCGCATAACTCTGGCCTTCTGCTGCTTTAGCGGAGTCAATCGTGTCTTCCGTGCGTACCGCGACCTTTGTGCCGTCAGGCACCACGTACGTCTTGGTATGAATTTCCGCCTGCGTCGGATGATAGTGATGCTCGTGAACGCGGTCTGACGACCGTCTAGCCGGGGAAGAGCTCCCACTTGGCGCGGCTCCGCCTCCGCTGTTGTCTGCAGAAGTTGCCGAACCTTGCGCGGTGGCGTCGTCATACTCGATGGATTTCACTTGCGCCATCGGAATCGTGTGTGTGGTCTTGTCGTCGCCCGCCAGAGTAATTTCAGACGGCGACGTCGCCGTCACCATGCCGGTCAGCTGCGAGCCGTCTCGCATGTAAACGATTGCATGTTGCCCGGAACCCTGCTTCGCGCACGACGCCAGGAAGAAAAGCGCGGCAAGCGCTGTGCCAGCAAAAATAGTTCGCCAGATAAGCTTTGACGCACTTGCCCATCCACTGAAAGCCTTGAATACAGAGTGATTCATCGTAACCTCCCAGTTTGCGATGTGGTGATTACAACAAGCCATGTGACGCTTTGACGAGGCTGGGTCTCGCACTGGAATTCTATAGCAAAACGAGAATGGTTTCGCCCTTCGCCGGGCTAAAGCCTGCCGCGGCAGGCCGGCCTCCACCAGGACTGATGAGCCGGTCATTTGGATTCCTCATGTGTGCTGTCAGGAGGGTGCCTTGGCCCAGGTTATTCGGAGCGGAAATGGAGGCCGACGGGTTCGGTGCGGTCGGATTGCGTGAGCATGCCGACGAGGCACTCCTCAAAGGCGTCAATGTCGTTGCCCATCTCGCGAGTTGCGCCGGTGTGAACGACGCGGCCTTTTGCGATGACGCTGATTTGGCTGCACAGAGTGCGAATTTCCTGCGCGTCATGACTGCTGAGAAACGTGGTGACGCTTTCGGTGGCGGCAAGCCGGAGCAAAAGTTTCCACATATCCCGCTTGGCGGGCAAGTCCAGCCCTCGCGTGGGTTCGTCGAGGAAAAGTACTTTGGGACGGCCCATGAGGGCGCGGGCAATCTCGACGCGGCGCTTCATTCCCGTGCTGTAGGTGCAAATCAGCTTGCCGCGAAATTTGGCCTCGAGGCCAACGTCGCCGAGGATGCGCTCGACTTCATCGGCGGGATGCGGCATGTTGCGGATGCGCGCGAAGTAAGAGAGATATTCGCGCGCCGCCCAGGTGGATTGGCTCTCGCTGGTTTCGTCGCTGACGAGGCCGACGAGCTTGCGGACAGCGAGAGGCTCTTTGACGACGTCGTGACCCCAGAGCTTTGCGACGCCTGCGTTGGGCGGGAGCAGGGTCGTCAGCATTCGGATGGTCGTCGTCTTTCCGGCACCGTTAAGGCCTAAGAATCCATACAGCTGGCCCTTCGGGATCTTCAAGGTGACGTTGTCCACCGCGATGAAGTCGCCAAAGCGGCGCGTAAGACCTTCGGTTTCGATGGCGTAGTCGGTCGTCGAGTTTGGCGGGGCCGCGCTCATCGCGTGAGCCTCCAACGGCGGAACGCGGCGCCAAAACAAACGATCGGAAGAAGCAAGGAGGCGGCGCCCATTTCGTAGATGGCGCTCTGCACTTGTGCGTCGACGGCGGCGCGGGCGCCGAAAGTGCGGTTCTCGCCGGCAACTTGATAGGTCGCGTTGACGCGCAGCGGATAGCGGACGCCACCGATGTCCCACGGCTTGATGGGAGTCAGTGTAATCGGAATGCGCGCCACCCAGCCGGTGACCACGTGGTGGCCATCGGCAGCGGCGGGGCCTGAGTCGTTCGCGTAAGTATGCGTCTCGAGAGCTTCCGGCGCTGGCGCAAGTTTGTCGGCGGGAGCGGTGACCTCGAGTCCGCTTTCTCCGGTGATTTGAATGTGCACGTCGGTGACACGCTGCGTAGTATCTACCGGCAAAAGGACGAGGAGATCGCGCTGGGTGGCTTCGTCGGTGCCGAACGGCGGCCACTCGTCGCGATTCAAGATGGTGCTGCAGCAGCGCGCTGGCGGTTGACCGCCCGATTGGGTCAAGGCAAGGCTGCTGCCCGCGCGCGCGAAGAGCCGCTGGATGGATGGGGCATTCGTGGCGTGCGGGGCGGGCTTGTCGTAGTTGGTGTCCGCCAGGGTCACTGGCAGAACCACAAGCAAGATGATGACAAGCGCGATGATCCACCGCTTGGTCCTGGTCGTCTCCCAGGTTTCCACGCCCTGCGCACATAGAAAAATCCACGCGGCAAGCGCCAGCGCTACGAGGACGACGATGGCAAGGCTGATCCACGTTCGTGTGGTTGTGGCAGGAATGCTCCCTACGGCGAGCGTAAAGCCAAAAGCGTTCTTTAGCAGCACGGCGGGGCTCGCGAGGGTGAGGTGGCCGGTGCGCGTCGCGCCGTTGCCCTGCGCGACCAAGAGTTCCTGGAGCGGCACGAAGCCTGCATACGCGAGAAGGACACCCATACCGGTGGCGGCGGGAGCGCCGATGCTCTGGCCGATGAAGAGCACGCCAATCAGTGCGCCTATCGCGATGCTCACGAGAAGGAGGCAGGGAGCCCAAATGAGCAGCTTCCACAGAAGAGGCGGCACGCCGACGTGGTGGATGTAAACAATCACCATCGGAACCAGCGCGAAGTAGTAGGCGGCGGCGAGTGTCACGAGGACGAGGATTTTTGCGGCGAGCCAGTCGCGGCGTGCTACCGGCGCCGTGAAGACGCTCTCGACAAAGCGATTCGCGCGCGGACTCGCAAGGAACACCGCCGAAAGCGGGATAAAGGCCAGGGGCACAAGAAAGTACGCAATGATGCCGTAGCCGTCGAGCCAGGTATCTTGTGTGCCCACTGTGGCCACGCAACCGACGGCAAAAAGGATGACGCCTGCTCCGAGCCACGCAAAACGGCCGCACATCGTGGCTTTGAGTTCCTCGACGTAGAGAGTATCAATTGCCATGCTTCGGATGAACCTTTTCCTTCGTCAACCTTCGTCGAAACCAATTGCCTGCAAAGTCTGCTTGACACAGTCGAATCGCTTTCATTCTTCGCAGACGACTGCTGTATCGCCGCAATCATTGTGCAGCCAACCTAAACGCACAATTAACTCACCCTCTCCGGTGCCGAATTTTTGCCATTTCGCCTGTCCCTTCAGAACGGCTGATGGATGCTCGCGGATTTGGTGTATATTCGCTCGCACTTACGGCACGCACTAATTCTCTAGGTCGCGGGAGGAATAATTTCATGCAACGTATACCGCCAATTTTCTTGACTGTTGTTCTTGCAGCCGCTCTCGCGATTCCCTCGTTTGTTGGGCTCGCGCAGAATCCCTCAAGCTCCGGCCCTTACAAAGTTTTAAAAACTGCGAAAGCGGGCGGCGAAGGCGGCTACGACTATGTTTTCGCCGACGGGAAGGCGCGCCGGCTATACATCCCTCGCGGCGGGCAAACGGGACGCCTCACAGTCTTCAATCTGGATACTCTCGAATCGGTCGGCACGATTCCGAATGTCAGCGCTGGCGGAGCTACCGTGGATCCAAAATCCCACCACGGTTTCTCCACCACGAAACCCGTAACGATGTGGGACGCGAAAACCCTGAAAGTCATCAAGACGATTGACGTCGAGGGCCGGCCCGACGGCATCCTTACGGATGCTTACAACTCGCGCGTATGGGTGCTGAGCCATCAGCCGCCGCACGCCACGATCATTGACGCGAGGTCAGGAACGGTCGTCAAAACCCTCGACCTCGGCGGCGCGCCAGAGCAAGCCGTGAGCAACGGCCGGGGCACCATGTACGTCAACATTGCGGACAAAGCCAACATCGCCGTCGTCGACGCAAAAAATCTCGCCGTCACCGCGCATTACGATATGAGTTCCAAAGGCACGGGCGGCAGCGGCCTCGCGTTCGACGCGAAGAATCACATTCTGTTCGCGTACTACCGACAGCCGTCGCCCGTCGTGGTGATTATCAACGCCGACAATGGCAACATCATCACCACGCTCCCCACTGGCACCGGCGTGGATACGGTCGCTTTCAATCCCGCCACCATGGAAGCGATCAGCGCCGAAAACGGCGGCTCGATGACGTTCATCAAAGAAAATAGCCCCACCGATTTCAGTGTCGAGCAAACTCTGCAGACCATGGTCGGCGCGAAAACACTTGCCCTCGACACAAAGACAAATCACCTGCTAACCATGGCGGCTGAGTACGGCCCGCCGGCGCCAGACGCCAAGCCCGGCCCTGCCGGCCGACCACCCCGCGGTCCCATGATTGCGGATTCGTTCTCCATCCTTATGGTTGGGAAATGATATGGTTGGGAAATGATCGGCGGGCAGCAGGAAAGCCAAAGGCTATTGGGGCAAACCGAATAGAGACAACGTCACCACACGAACCGCCACCGCTACAACGCGCGGCGAGCGTCTCAGCTCTGTTTGAGGCGAAGGCGTAAATGTTTGACGGCGCGCTCGGCTTCTTCGCGGAAGTGAAACGCATCCAGGCGAAACGAACGCAGCCATCTTCGCATGGGCCCGGCCAATGGATGAGACAACGTGTGCTGAGCCGATGCCACTGCATCAGCGCTTCGAATGACCGTCGGGGCCAGCCACAAAACTGCCGCTCGGGCCGCGGGAAGGGCCCGCTGGCCCTGTCTGGCGGTTCGCGTGGCGAGATAGACTACCGCCCGCGCGTAGAGCAGCCACACGCCAACGGCAACGCCTGCCACCAGCAACAAAACCAAAAACAACATGGCAAATAAAAGGAAAGCGAAAAAAAGCTCCTGGAAGTAAAAAGAACGGGAAGCGAAGACGGTGGCCGGAATCCCGCAGGCAACCAGCAATACTTTCAATGCGCGCCGCTTAGCCTGTGACGTCATGGCCCATTGCCCCTCCGCTTCTCCCCTTTCTTAGATGCAGCAAAAGGCAGTTCGGAATCCAGCCGAACAAAATATTGAGCTTCAACATCGGATAAATCCTGAGGGCGGTCGAGGGGGGCTTGTCCGGGGACTGGAGCACGGCCGACGCATCCTTCTTATCATCGCTCCGCCCGCATGTCCATCTTTTCTTTGTCGCTTTCCTATGTTTCTCAAGCCGTTCATCTGCACCAACCGGATTCGTCACAGTCCCGCAACAAATTTTAGCTGCTGTGCCGAGTCTTCCCCTAGAATCCTCCCAAGGTCGGCGTTGGATGTTCGCCAATGTTTTGCTCATTGCTTGGAGGCTAAGTGGGTTCGATGGAAGATTTTGATCTGATTGTGATTGGCTGCGGCCCGGCGGGAGAAAAGGCCGGAGCGCAGGCCGCTTATTTTGGAAAGCGCGTCGCAATCATCGAGCGCGCCCAACACATGGGAGGAAGCTGCATCAACACCGGCACGGTTCCCAGCAAAACGCTTCGCGAGTCCGCGCTTTATTTTTCCGGTTTGCAGCAACGCGGGCTCTATGGAATTGACTACTCGCTGAAAGAGAATCTCACGGTGCATGACTTCATGCATCACGAGCGTGAAGTCGTGGAGATGGAGCGGCGGCGGATTCTAAAAAATCTTGCGCTGCACAAGATCGATCTGGTCCGCGGCCAAGCGGCCTTTGAAGATGGCCACACCATTGCCGTTTCATCGGTGGATGGAATGCGCCGACTGAAGGGCGAGGTGATTCTTATCACCACAGGCTCGAAACCGCATCGGCCGGCGGAGATTTCATTTGATGATGTTCACACTTTTGACTCAGACACCTTTCTACAGATGGATCGCATTCCGAAAAGCCTGGCGGTGATTGGCGCCGGAGTCATCGGGTGCGAATACGCCTCCATTTTTATGGCGCTGGGCGTGGAAGTTACTTTAGTGGATGGACGCGACCGGCTGCTTCCCTTCCTCGATTACGAGATTTCGAATCGGCTGCGCGATCGCCTCATGTCGCTCGGCATGCATTTCTCCTTCAACGAGCGCCCTGTGAAGACGGAAAATTCTGCTACTGGCGTGCGGCTGACAATGAAGAGCGGCAAAGTGCTTGAGACAGAAGCGGCGCTTTTTGCGGCGGGGCGGCGCGCCGCGGTGGACGGGCTCGCGCTCGAAAAAGCCAGCCTTGCACTGAATGATCGTGGCTACATTCCTGTGAATGAAAGCTATCGCACCTCGGTTTCGCACATCTACGCCGCGGGCGACGTTATCGGATTTCCGGCGCTGGCATCCACATCAATGGAGCAGGGCCGCGTCGCCGTTTGTCACGCTTTTGGGTTGAAATATAAACAGCGCGTTGCTTCGCTGTTGCCGATGGGCATTTATACGATTCCGGAAATCTCGGCCGCGGGAGAAACGGAAGAGTCGTGTAAGGAGAAGAAAATCGATTACGTGGTTGGACGGGCCCTCTATGAGAACAATGCGCGTGGCCACATCACCGGCGATACGGCGGGTATGCTTAAACTCATCTTCGCGCGCGTAGACAAGAAGCTTCTTGGCGTCAGCATGATTGGCGAAAATGCTACCGAGTTGATTCACATCGGGCTGACCGTTTTGGACAAAGGGCTCACGATCGATGAATTCATCGAGCAGGTTTTCAACTATCCGACGCTGAGTGAAACGTATAAATACGCGGCTTACGACGGCCTGGGCAATCTTGCCGGTCACAAGCTGCGGGAGGGTTGATAAAAGGAAGCTGGAGCCTGCCTGCTGCGGGCAAGCGGGGCTACCTTCGAAGCTCCCCTCACGGAGCCAGCCGGGCAACCCGCACTCGAATTGCGACAACCTATGACCGTGCTCACCCTAAAGTCGGCCTTGACAAAACTTTGTTCCCTGCTGCTTATCGCTAGCGCCATGTCATTCGTCTTTGCCGCGCCGGGACGCGTCCCGCCAATGCCAGACGGGACTGCAAAAAGCTACTTGGGCCTCGATCGCAATATCTATCCTGGCGATGATGCCATGAAACTTTTGCGAAACGATTTCAGCTTTACTAGCTATTGGCTCAGCCCGCCACCGGGTGAAAAAAACAACACTTGGGGCGGCAAGCGCCAGTTTCTCCGCTCGTTGGGTTTTGGTTTTGTGGTCCTCTACCGGGGACCGGACAGCAGCGAACTTAAGACCGAAGCAGCGGCGAAAGCACGCGGCACTCGCGAAGGAGAAGAAGCGGCAGCGTCAGCAAGAGCTGAAAGCTTCTCGCCAGGAACAATCATTTTTTTGGACATCGAAGAAGGCGGCCGACTGCCGGAAACGTACCACACGTATCTGGGCGCCTGGTCGGAGGCACTCGTGCGCACCGGCTTTCGCCCGGGCGCCTATTGCTCGAGCATGCCCGTCAGAGAAGATCGGAACACCACAATCACCACGGTCCGCGACATTCGTGACCATGCCGCATCGCGCGATTTCGTAATCTGGGCTTACAACGATATGTGCCCGCCTTCTCCCGGTTGCGCGTTTCCACAGGATCCACCAGCTCCCTCAAAGAGCGGGATTCCCGACGCGGCAGTGTGGCAATTCGCGCAGTCACCGCGCAGGAAAGAGTTCACCAAGCGTTGCCCCGCAAAATATGCTGCCGACGGAAACTGCTATGCTCCGGGCGACACTCAACACGCGTGGTTCCTGGATGTGAATTCCTCAGCCTCGCCCGACCCTTCGGCCGGCGCGAAATGAACGGGGAGAACGAAATTCGTAAAACAAAAAGGCGCCTGCGCTTCAAGGCGTAGCCGCCTTTCGTTCTGCCCAGAATTCATTTTGAACCTTAATTCTGAAATTCAGATTTGGCCCATTCCGCCGTCCACGTTGATCTCTTCGCCAGTGATGTAGGAAGCATCTTGCGAGGCCAGGAACGCGACGACACCGGCCACTTCTTCCGGTTGTCCAAAGCGCTTCATCGGGACTTTTCCAACAACGTCTTTGGCAAAATCATCCAGGGCCTCTTTGGGGAGTCCCGTTTTCTCGAAGATCGGCGTGGCAATCGGCCCTGGCGCCACAGAGTTGACGCGGATTCCGCGGCCAACGAGTTCGGCGGCTGCGGTTCTGGCCAGCGAACGCAACGCGGCCTTGGTAGCTGCGTACGCGCTTGCTCCCGCCGTGCCTTTGCTGTCCACCACGCTGCTATTCAGAATGATGGAGGCGCCGTCATTCAAATGCGGGATCGCCTTCTGCACGGTGAAGTACGCGCCCTTAATGTTGGTGTCGAACTGCTCGTCGAACAGCGTCTCGGGCGTCTCGGCGAGCGGAGCGAATTTCGCAACTCCTGCGTTCACGAATAGGACGTCGATTTTTCCATGCTTCTTCGAAACCTCTGAATACAGCTTGTCCACGTCCGAGAGCTTGGAAACGTCGGCTTGAACGGCGACGACGCCGTTGCTGATGGTCTTGACCGCCTCGTCGAGCGTCTTTTTGTTGCGGCCCGAGATGACCACTTGCGCGCCTTCTTCCTGCAGGCGTTTTGCCGTGGCCAGCCCGATGCCGCTGTTGCCGCCGGTTACTACCGCTACTTTTCCTTCTAATCTCTTCATGTTGGTTCCCCCTTTTTTGGCCCATTCGAAAAGCCGACCCTGTACCCAAGCTCACGCGGCTCTCCGGTTTCGACATTTAGATGACTATCGAAGTATCTGGTTACATCCATTTTTTGAAGTGCTTGGCCTGCGGGGACTCCTGGGCTGGCGGCGGGAGTTGCAATCCGTTAGACTCCGAGCAGGACCAGGGAACGCTCTCCAATGGACCGCTCGCAAATCGAGAAAATCTCCAAAGCGCTGGGCGATAAGACGCGCCTGCGCATCTTTGAGGCTATTTCCGGAAGCAAGCAGATGAACTGCGGAGAAATCGTTTCGATGCGTGGGGTTACGCCGGCTACGGTCTCGCATCACTTGAAGATTCTTAGCGAAGCTGCACTGATCACCTGCCGGCGCAACGGGCAGTTTGTCTACAGCGTGGCGGTACCGGAAACAATCGAAGAGTTTACCCGTGCCCTGTCAAAGATGGGCCGAAGCAAAAAGTCGCGGCGGCGCTGATTTTTCTTGGACTTCGTGGGAAGCGAAACGAGAAAATCAATCGGTAGGGTTTCGGGGAAATTTGAAGTACGGCAAGCGCACGCCTTCATCCATGATCTGATCGGCACGGATGTTCGCGGGCGCCTCGAATCCTGCCGCACCGCCATTTGTGACATAGTCGTCTTCATCCACGCCATCGCCGCTGACGCCCAGCCCGCCGGCAAGCGTTCCGTCGCGATACAAGCCCGAGCTTCCTGGAAAAAACACAATCCCGCTCTTGCGTGAGTTGGCGGCGCCGGCTTGAAATCCCTGGGTGCAAGGATTCGCGAGGTCCATGGTGTAGAGATTGAAGAAAGGACCGGCACCGGAGCCGTCGATTCCTGGGGGATAGAGCGGCTGCGCTCCGAAGCCGATAGTCCGGTTGGTAACCGCCGTGTTCGTCGGGACGCCATTCAAGTCCGCGGCCGTTCGCGCTGAGCTATTGAAGTAGACCATGTTGCGCGCCTTGGTCACGGCGACGTCAATGCTGAATACGGTAGAATCCGCCATGCGGCGCAAACCGATGACAGTTCCGTCCAGATCGGCAACGGCAATGACCATGCGGGTGCGCGAACCGATGGGCAAGCGAATCGCGGCGCGCGTTGTGTTTGCGGTCGCTTCCGCGTTGTCCAAAATCTGCGTCACTTCCGTTGCGCTTAAGCCGCCGATGGGGCCGGCTGCCGGCGTAATCAAATCGCCTTCAGGCGGCGGTCCCGTGCTGTTGGTCGGCGCGACCAGGAAACTTCCTGTGCCGCCGACCGGACCCGCGGAGAGACTTGCGGGAAGCGACGTTTGGTTGACGAACGGAAGAGCGACCCCGCCGATGAAAACCACGCCGGGAGCGGCGGGAGTGGGGCCGAAAGTGTCGGTTGGAGACGTTCGGGCGGTCGTCGATCCTGAGAATGCGGCGAACTCGGCGACGTTCAGGTCGCTGGCTGAAGTGACAACGCCGATTCCGCCGAGGACAATATTCTTATAAAAAATTGGCACGCCGCCCGGGTTCACTGCGGTTGCGTTTGAATCGTTCACGTCCGCCTTACCGGTTATTACGCCGGGACCGAATCCTCCACTAAGAGTTTGCGATGGAGGAATCTTGCTTGTGAATGTTGGATCGTTCACCAGCGCGCAGCCGCGATTGGTGTTTTCGATGCCGTACAAATCGGCGGGCGGCTGGTTTGAAACACCTGGAGGAAAATGAATTCCGCTGATAAAACGGACCGTTCGCGAAGAGAGCGGCGCTTGGTCGTTACTGAAGAACGCACCGGTGCGCGCTAGAGCCACGGCTAAGTTATTCGCATCCTGAACTTGCCCAAAATTTCCTATGGTGGTGGTGGGCGCGTTTTGAGTGCGAAAAACGCCGAGAACGAATCCCGCACGGTCCACAACAGCGACAACCATGTCCACATTCACCGAATTCACCGCAGCTTGGACAATGTTTTGCACATCGGAGGCCTGGAGTGGCTGAACGGCCGGGGGCGGGGGAGGAGAGGGCGTGGCGCTGCCGCCGCCGCAGCCCCATAAGAGAAGGGCGAGCACGCCGGCCAGCCCTAGAGTCAGAAACACGGCGACGACCAGGACTTTTCTTCGCGAGCGCAGGGCTTGCAGCGATTCGACAGGTTTGCGCAACTTGTGCGTTATGGCCATCGACGGATGCTCTCCTTGTAACGCACAGGCTCGCTCCCGCTCAACCGATTTACGCCCTTCTTGCGGCGTATTGGTGAATGGCACCACGCTCGAGGCTTGTTACTTGAATCGCTCCACTCTTGGCGGAAAGGTGTTGCCCCATCGTGTTCGCTGTTGTTATCTAGAACGCGATTTCTGTTTTTTGTGGAACATTCAGGCTGAACGAATGACCGGTCCTTTTCTGCGACTACGCTGGCGCGAGGTGTGTGCGGCTTGTTGTTCGTGCTTCTTGCTTTCTTTTGCGTCTCGAGCGGAAACCTTCCAGGAGCAAGCCTCGGCGCCGGCGCAGAGCTCGGCGAAGGAATCTCACGAGCAAGGCCCGGCACAACGCATTCCGCGACAGCAGGCACAAAACACGGCTGCGCTGGATGGGGTTGTGCGTGACGCTAGTTCTCCAGGTAATCCGCTGCCCATTCCTGCTGCGGTTCTGACTCTACGGAATTTGCAATCCGGACAGACTTTCACGGCGACCTCTTCCGCGGAAGGAATTTTCCGGCTGTTCCCCTTGCCACCGGGGAAATATGGGTTGCGCGGGGAGGCATGGAATTATGCTCCCTTTGTGCTCACGGAGGTTGCACTTTCGCCCAACGAAGTGACCACTCTGGAAATTTCCCTCGTGTCGAATGGCGCTGCGGAAACGACATCGCGTTTGCCGCGGCTCTCTGATCTTGGACCCGCGTTGCCTCCAGGCGGCGCCGCGATTGCGGGCGTCTACCGCGAGCTTCGGCACCGGCTCGATGCTGATCCGAACTACGTCGAAAGTGTTTCTGCGGAAACGCTTCCTCCCGTCGCGGACGTTTACAACGTGGTGCCCAATCGCTGGGCCCTGCAACAGCCGGATTACCGGCGCTATTCGCAAAAAGGCGAGTACCTTTACTCGACGTCGCATTGGTATGACCCCTTCAATCGCAATCGCTTGAAGGGCGACGAACCCATTTGGCCGGAGCACTTGGGCCAGCAAGTGTTCCTGAACCTGACCGCGTCGGCGGAGACTTTTTTCGATGGCCGCCGTGTGCCTTCGCCGAGCAATGTCAGCAGCGCGCGCGCCGGGAGCTCGGATTTTTTCGGCAAGGGGGAGCAAGCATTCTTCGATGAAACGCTGCGCTTCGCGTTTGACTTGTTTCATGGTGACGCATCATTCAAGCCGGTGGGCTGGCGCATTCGCGTCACGCCGGAGTTCAGCTTGAATGATTTGAAGGTCCGCGAACTCGGCATCGTGGGGCCGGACGTGCGCAGCGGCACAAACCGTTTTGACAATCATCTGGGGCTGCAAGAAGCATTCGTCGAAGTGAAGCTGCATGATCTGGGGCCGAATTATGATTTCGTTTCGGCTCGCGCGGGGATTCAGCAATTCAACGCGGATTTCCGAGGCTTTTTGTTTATCGACGAGGAGCCTGGGCTGCGCGTCTTCGGCAATCTGCACAGCGACCGGATCGAGTACAACGCCGCGTATTTTCAGTTCCTCGAGAAAAACACGAACAGCGGGCTGAATACCTTCGAACAACGGCATCAACGGGTCGTGCTGGGCAATGTGTATTTGCAGGATTTCTTTTTTCCGGCCTACACCGCGGAATTCGTTGGTGCCTGGAATAAAGACGATCCGAGTCTGCATTACGACGAGAACGGGTTTTTGGTGCGGCCCGCCCCCATTGGAAGTGTCATCAACCAAAACCCCGGGGCGGGACCGATTCTGCATGGCCTTCGGGTCGGGTATTTCGGCTGGCTGGGCAACGGTCACATTCGCCGTGTGAATCTCACGCACGCTTTCTATCAAGCGATTGGCGAGGACACGTTCAATCCGATTGCCGGGAGGCGCGTGACCGTTAACGGGCAAATGGCCGCGGCGGAAGTTTCTTACGACAAGGACTGGATGCGTTATCGCATTTCTGCGTTTTATACGTCAGGCGACGCGAATCCACGGGATGGGCGCGCGCGCGGTTTTGATTCCATCGTGGACTTGCCTAATTTTGCGGGCGGACTTTTCAGCTTCTGGAATCGAGAAGGGATTCGACTGCTGGGCTCGGGCGTGCTGCTCACGACGCCTGGAAGCCTGATTCCTTCCCTGCGTGCCGGCAAAGAAGAAGGGCAGGCCAATTTCGTGAACCCGGGAATTTTTCTTGCGAACGCCGGCGCGGATTTTGATATCACTCCAAAGCTGAAAGGCTTTGCAAATTTTAATTACCTGCGGTTCGAACGTACCGAGCCGCTGGAATTTTTGCTATTTCAGTCGCCGATTCATCATGCAATTGGCGAAGACGCGGGCATCGGCGTGGAGTATCGCCCGCCGCTTACGGAAAACATCGTCCTCACCGGAGGCGCTTCAGCGCTGCAGCCGGGGCAGGGTTTCAAAGATATCTACACGGGCCGCACGCAGTTCTCGCTATTCGGCTCGGTGAAGTTTACTTTCTGAGGCGCGCCGACGATGATCTCTTTCCACAACTTCAGCGCCTCTTCTTTTAGAAATTTCTACGTTGTTTGCATCGCGACGTTGTCTTTTGTTCTGGCGCTGCATTCAGAGCCCGCTAACCATGTTGGGCTGAGATCTGCCGATGCAGACAGGCGCGTGACTTCATCAGGTTCCAGCCAGTTGCAGGAAAAAGCGGATGAAAAGCCTTCCGGCTGCGTTTCCTGTCACACCTCGACGGATGAGCCGACGATGCATCCGACGAGAACAGTGCATCTCGACTGCGTAGACTGCCACGGAGGAAACTCTTCAGTTTCCATTGCGCCGGGAACGGCACCCGGTTCGCTGGAATACAACGCGGTCAAAGAAAAAGCGCACGTGCAGCCGCGCAATGCGGCTTTCAAGAATCGCGGGAATCTCCCAGAACGCACCTACTCTTTGTGGCTCAAGGAGTCAGAGGAATACACGAAGTTTGTCAATCCAGGTGATTTGCGTGTCGCGCCTGAAACTTGTGGCGCGAATGGATGTCACGCATCGGAAGTGCGCGCGGTTTCCACCAGCATGATGACGCACGCGGGACTTCTTTGGGGAGCGGCGCTCTACAACAACGGCGGGTATCCATCGAAGAATGCGCGTTTCGGAGAAAGTTACAATCGCGACGGTGTCCCGCAATCCATCAAGACATTTCCAAAGCCGACCGCAGAAGAAACGCGCGCCAAGGGCGTGCTTCCGGAGCTGGATCCTCTTTATCGCTGGGAGATTTCGCAGCCAGGAAATGTCCTCCGCGTTTTTGAACGAGGCGGGCACAAGAAGGCAGAGATTGGAAATCCCAATCGAGAAGAAGTTCCAGGGAAGCCGGACGACAAGCTGAGCGATCGCGGCCTTGGCACCGAGTTGCGTACCGACCCCGTTTTTCTTGGGTTGCAGAAGACACGCTTACTCGATCCGATTTTGTCGCTTCCGGGAACCGACGATCATCCCGGAGATTACCGCGAGAGCGGCTGCTCGGCGTGCCACGTGATTTACGCGAACGATCGCGACGCTGCGCACTCGGGCGCTTATGCATCGTTTGGCCATTCAGGCTTTAGCGCTTCCTCCGATCCTGCGATTCCTAAGAACGAGCGTGGCCATCCAATTAAGCACACTTTCACCCGCTCGATTCCATCGAGCCAGTGCATGATCTGCCATATCCATCCCGGTACGAACATGGTGGCGACCTACTTCGGGTTGACCTGGTGGGATAACGAGAGTGACGGCGACAAGATGTATCCCAAAGAGCAGCGCAACCCCACGGAGGGGGATCGCTACCAATCGTACTTGCGCAATCCGGAGGCTTCAGCGGTGCGCGGGCTTTGGGGCGATGAGAAATTCCTGGAGCAGACCGGCAGCCCCGACTTCAACAAGCAATTGAAGACCACCCAGTTTGCCGATTTCCACGGGCACGGCTGGATCTTCCGATCGGTGTTTAGTCACGACCGCAAAGGAAACTGGCTCGACAAGGACGGCCAGCAAATCGCGTTCGACGATCCGGATCGCTTTGGCAAGACGGTCCACCTCGCGGACATTCATCTGGAAAAAGGGATGCAGTGCAACGATTGCCATTTCGAGCAGGACAATCATGGGAATGGAAGAATTTACGGCGAGCCGCGCGCGGCAGTCGAAATTGATTGCGTTGATTGCCACGGAACCATTCGCAAGAAAGCGACCCTGCTAACATCCGGGCCCGCCGCTCCGGACCCCGTGGTTCCTGGAGGCGAGCGCGGGCGTCATCTCGATGGTTTGCGGACACCGTGGGGACTAAAGAGATTCGAATGGCGCGGCGACAAACTGATTCAGCGCTCGATGTCTGAAGAAAGCAAGGAATGGGAAGTCGTTCAAACGCTAGACACGATCACCCCCGGCAATGAACACTTCAGCAGGAAATCGCTGCGCGCGAAGCTGATGAGCAAAAACGGCGTTGTGGCCACAAACGCTCCCGATAACGACGCGGCGCTGGCTCATTCCAACGAGAAAATGACCTGCTATTCTTGCCACACTTCGTGGACGCCCACTTGCTTCGGTTGCCATCTGCAAATGACCGCGAACGCGCGCCGTCCGATGCTGCACAACGAAGGATTGCTCACAAAGAACTACACCACTTACAACTTCCAGGTGTTGCGCGACGACATTTACATGCTGGGTGTCGATGGAACGGTCACCAGCCATCGCATCGCGCCAGCGCGTTCGTCGTGCGCGATTCTGGTCAGTTCGCAAAACGCGAATCGCGAATGGCTCTACTACACCCAGCAAACGATCTCAGCGCCGGGATTTTCCGGCCAGGCCTTCAGCACGTTCGTGCCGCATACGGTTCGCGCAAAGGAAACGAAGCAATGCAGCGATTGCCATGTGTCCGCCGAGAACGACAACAACGCCTGGATGGCTCAGCTTCTGTTGCAAGGCACCAACTTCATGAATTTCATGGGCCGCTACGTTTACGTGGCCACGGGCAACAAGGGACTGGAAGCCATCGCGGTGGCCGAACACGATGAGCCTGAAGCGATTTACGGAAGCGACCTCCACCGCATCGCGTATCCCGATAACTACAAAAAGTTTGTCGCGCAGGGACGCAATCTTCATGCAGTCGCGGAGCATTCTGGCAACGTTCTCGACATTCAGGCGCGCGGTGAGTATGCGTACGCTGCGAGTGGAACGGCGGGCCTGCGCGTCTACGACACAGCGAATATTGACAACAAAGGGTTCTCCGAAAAAATCACCACCGCGCCGGTTTCGCCCGCCGGCCAACGTTTTTTTGTGCTGACGAAGAACGCAGTGGCAATTGCTTCGCCCACCACGCTGGGCGTCGATCCTCTTCGCCAGCAACTTCCGGAGAACGAGGAGCAACCGATTCACTTGCTTTACGGATTTCTCTATGTCGCGGATAAAGAAGAGGGTCTGGTCATCATTGGGAACCCGGATTTGAAATCGAAGAGCCCCGGTGTGGGCACCCTGCTCGATGGCAATCCCGGAAACAACTTCCTGAGACGTGCGCTAACCTTCAATCCCGACGGCATCCTCACTGGAGCGCATCGCATTGCCATTGCTGGAACTTTCGCGTACATACTAACGGACAAAGCCCTGGTCGTTGTGGACCTCGAAAATCCGCTCGCGCCCCGCGTGAAGGCGACGATTGGTGCGCCTGCATTAAACAATCCACGAGGCGTCGCCGTGCAATTTCGCTACGCGTTCGTCGTGGACCGCGACGGGCTGAAAGTTTTGGATGTCACCGATCTGACGCAACCAAAACCTGTCGCAAACGCATTGGTCCCTCTCGAAGACGCCCGCAACGTTTACGTTGCTCGCACGTACGCTTATGTCTCCGCCGGCAAACAAGGCTTAGCGATCGTCGATGTGGAACGGCCGGACGCCCCTAAACTCGATCAGATTTTCAACTCTGAAGGTCAGCTCAATGACGTGAACGATGTGAAGATCGGGATGGTCGCCGCCAGCGCATTCGCGTTCGTGGCCGACGGCAAAAATGGCTTGCGTGTCTTGCAAATCGTTTCGCCTTGGGACGATCCCGGACACTTTTCCGGCTTCAGCCCACGGCCGACGGCCAAGCTGATTGCCACGGCTCGCACGCGTGGCCCCGCGCTGTCCATTTCGAAAGGCATTGATCGTGACCGCGCCGTAGACGAATCCGGCAACCAGCTTGCTGTTTTCGGACGGCGTGGCGCTCGGCCACTGAACCGCGCGGAAGCCCAAGCGCTTTACTTCCGCAAGGGCCAGCTTTACACCGTCAACGACGAGCCCATTTTGAATCCTCAGTCCGGCCAACCCACCACCTCGTCCCTGGACTGGCTCAACCGCCTGAGATCCTGGTTTCTGCCTGCCGGCGTCGAAACCTCCGCGTCCCGCCGCTAAAGATTGCCCGAGAGCGATTTCTTCTCTTTTTCTTTGCCTTCTCTATGTCCGTCTCCTGGCAGAACTTGCGTGATTTTGTGCCTTATTTCTACACGCATCTCCTTTTTTTTGTGTCCTTTACCCCTAGGCTGCATCTAACATAGTTATAATAAATTGTTGACACTTTTATCGCATCGCACCTATCAGAATAATTCGTTGAGGATTCGGGGAGTGACGCAGTTAAGGTGTTGTTAGAGGGTGTAGGCTTCCCAGAGTCATCCCTATAAGGAAAGGAACACAAGGAGTACCAGTACATGGCGAAACAATACTTGCTGGCCAGCGATTTCGACCAGACACTCAGCTTCAACGACTCTGGAGTCGTTCTGAGCGAGCTCATCGGTTTTCACGGATTTCACGACAAGGTCAAAGGTCTGGCGGAGATCAACCTTGTCCAACAAGGCGCAGAGCTAAGCTATCTCATCCTGCATGACCCGGATTTTCGCCGCGTTCGTCGCGAGCATCTCATGGAGACCGGCAAACGCATCCGCTTGAAGCATGACGTGGCGCTGTTCGCGCGCGCGCTCGACAGTTTTGGCGAAGGCTACAAATTCCACTTCAACGTGATTTCCGCGGCGCCACAGGAAATTATTCAATCGGCGCTCGACGGCATCGTTCCGTCCGACCACATTTTCGGCACGCGATTCCGTTACAAAGAGTCGGGCGAAATCGATTCCATCATTCGCGCTTCCGCGGGCTGGGGCAAAATTACCGTGGTCGAAGAGCTTCGAGCGGCGCTTGGCATCAGCCACGACCAGATTATCTATATGGGCGACGGCAGCTCCGACTTGCCGGTGATGATGCACATTAACCAATACGACGGCTTGACTATCGCGGTCAGCGAGGCCAAGTTCATCGCGCGCGTCGCCAAGCGTACCGTGCTCAGCGACAACGCCATGAGCGTGCTAGTCCCAGTGATGGAAAAGGTCATGAACTGGGACTCCGCGAGAATCCGGAAGTTCTTCGCGTCTCACGGACTCACCCTGCTCGAGTGGGAGAAAGTCCGCACCGACATGCTGACGATTCAAGACTCCACGGAACAAGTGGCGGCAGCGCCAGCGTCGTAAACGCTAGGGCTAGTTTGACTCGGGAAGGGCGGACTTCGGTCCGCCTTTTCTTTTTGAATGTATTTGTGCGGAAAAACGAATTGTTCTTCAAGCCCTTTCTAAAAGTCCCGTCAAAGTGGATAATTCTCTGTTCCACATCTCACGAAAAAGCGAGCTATCTGCACATGGCAAACGTCAAGACCAAAAAAGGGGTCATCGGCATCCTCACCGGTGGCGGCGACGTCCCCGGCCTCAATCCTGCGATCCGCGCTGTCACGCTCCGCGCCCTGCGCGAAGGCTATCAGATTATCGGCATTCGTCACGGCTGGGCCGGATTGGTCGATATGGTGCGCGAAAAGGACCACGACAACTCCGACAATTTTTTCCTTCTTGACGAAGAAACTGTCGATCGCGCCGGCCGCACCGGCGGCACTTTTTTGCATTCTTCACGCACGAATCCCGGCCGCGTCAGCAAGGCAAACGTCCCCGAGCATCTCCGACCCAAATTCACTGCGGACAAGAACGACTTGACGCCCGAAGTTCTTCAAAACCTCGCGTGGCTGGGCATTGACACGCTCATTCCCATCGGAGGCGACGACACGCTGAGCTACGGCGTTCGCCTGCACAAAGAGGGTTTCAAAGTTATTGGAATTCCCAAAACGATGGACAACGACGTTCCCGGCACCGACTACTGCATCGGGTTCAGCACTTGCGTTACGCGCACGATTCAGATGGTCAATAGCTTGCGCACTTCCGCCGGTTCGCACGAGCGGTTCATGGTGCTGGAAGTCTTTGGCCGCTACGCCGGATTCACCGCCATGCTTCCAACGATGGCTGGAGCCGCCAACCGCTGCGTCATTCCCGAATTCAAGTTCAACATCGAGCGCCTCACCGAATTGCTCGTTTCAGACCGCCGCAAGAATCCGAGCAAGTACTCGATTGTTCTCGTCTCGGAAGGAGCAATGTTCGAAGGTGGCGAAATGGTTTTTGAAGGTGCGGAGCCGGACGCCTTCGGTCACAAAAAACTCGGCGGCATCGGCGATATCGTCGCGGAAAAAGTGCGCGAGATCTCCGCGAAATTCAATAACGGCAAGAGAATCGACGTCATCAACCAGAAGCTCGGCTATCTCGTGCGTTGCGGCGATCCCGACGCCATTGACTCCATCGCGCCGATGGCCTACGGCAACCTCGCCTTGGACCTTCTGCTCAAAAATATTAGCGGACGCCTGGTGGTCCTGAAGAACGGTCACTACGACAACATCCCGCTTGAAACCGTCACTGCCACCAAGAAGCTCGTCAACATCAAAGAGCAATACAACACCGAGCGTCTGCGTCCTCAGTATGCGAGCTTCGACATGCGGCCACTTTTTCTTATGACAAACCAAGTGAGCTGATTTGGGACTGACCCGCTTTCGAGCTATGGCGCCCGACAATTCTGTTGACCGGTTTGGATGCGCGTGGGCCGCAAGCTGCTTGGCGGTGCAAAGTTAAGGTAAAACTTGCATGTCGGCGGCTAACCTGTTGATGGGCAGGAGCTTGCCGCGTAATCGATGCGAATTCCGTGTTCACACCGACCTCTCTTGTCATCCTGTCCTGACCGTATATGATGTCTCCACTCTGTTGGCTTGAAGCGGTCGAGGAGGCCTTATTCACGTACTCGGGATTGACGTTGGCACGGGCGGGACACGCGCCATCATCATGGATCAAAGCGGGCGGCTCGTTTCTTCCGCGACGGCGGATCACCAGCCTTTCGCAACTCCGCAAATCGGCTGGGCCGAACAGCAGCCCGAAGACTGGTGGCGCGCCACGTGCGTGGCGGTTCGCAAAGCGCTTGCTGCCGCGAATCTCGCTGGCGAAGACGTCGCCTGCGTTGGTTTTTCCGGTCAGATGCACGGGACAGTGCTTCTGGACGAAAAAGGAAGTGTCGTTCGGCCTGCGCTGATTTGGTGCGACGTTCGCACGGAAAAACAAGCTCACGATCTATCGCGCGCGCTCGGCCTTCAGCGCCTGATTCAACTCACGTGCAATCCAGCCTTGCCAAACTTCACGCTTACGAAAATTCTCTGGGTCCGGGAGAACGAGCCGGACAACTGGAAGCGCGTCCGCCACGTGCTGCTCCCCAAAGACTACGTGCGCTTCCGGCTTACCGGCGAACGCGCGACGGACATGGCTGACGGTTCGGGCACCTTGCTTCTGGATGTTGCGCATCGCCGTTGGTCCAAGGAAATGCTGGACGCGGCTGCTCTCGAAGAGGGTCTTCTGCCTTCGGTCCACGAATCCCCTGATGTTTGCGCGAAAGTTTCCGCCAAGGGCGCAGAGCGATGCGGGCTCGAGCCTGGCACTCCGGTCGTTGCGGGCGCGGGCGATCAGGCCGCAGGCGCCGTCGGCATGGGCATCGTCTCTCCCGGAACCGTCAGCGCGACGATTGGCACTTCCGGCGTCGTCTTCGCGGCCACAGATCGGCCCGCGCTCGATTCACGCGGCCGCGTGCACACGTTTTGCCACGCCATTCCCGGACGCTGGCACGTCATGGGCGTGACACAAGCCGCCGGACTCTCTTTGCGCTGGTTCCGCGACACGTTCACTGCGAATTCCAGCGGCGCCGCGGAGTCCTACGACCAGCTCACCGCCGAAGCGGCCAAGGTTTCTCCCGGCTCCGAGGGCCTCCTATGGACTCCTTATCTGATGGGCGAGCGTACTCCGCATCTCGATGGCAGCGCTCGCGGCGCGCTTGTTGGGCTCACCGCCTCGCATACGCGGGGCCACCTAGTTCGCGCCATTTTGGAAGGCGTGGCCTTCAGCCTGCGCGACACGTTTACTTTGTTCCAGGAAATGAATGTTCCGGTAAGCAGCATCCGCCTTGGTGGGGGAGGCGCGCGCTCACCCCTTTGGCGACAGATTCAGGCGGATGTTTACGGCCACTCGGTCGAAGTTGTCGAAGCCGAAGAAGGTGCCGCTTACGGCGCAGCGCTTCTTGCCGCCGTCGGCGCAGGAGTCTGGCCGACGGTGGACGCCGCCTGCACTGCCGCGGTGCGGGTCGCTTCGCGCATTGATCCCCAACCTGCTGGCGTCGCCACTCTCAGAACCAGTTACGCTGCTTTCCGTCGCGTCTATCCCGCAACGCGGCAGATTTTCTCTCCATCATAAAAACAATCATTTCTTGCAGTTTGGGCAGGAAAGCTGTCAGACAACCCTAATTCCTCGGCTTTCATCTCCATCCTAGATGTGGATGCGCCGATTTTCATGGTCGGTTCATCCAATAATTGTTAAGCTCGCGTCTTAAGGAATTGGATGACGCTCCTGCGTATCTCGCATATTCTGGCTCTTCTGGCCCTCCCTGTCGCCGCTCAGTCAATTCCGCTGCCACCATCGCCGGTGCCAGACTCTCCCGAGCCTCCGCCAGCGGCAGCGCCCGCCGATACACCCGTCGTTTACGTCAGCGATTTCGATTTGGACGTTGTTAAGCGCAAGCCAGCGCCGAAGCGTGAGGCAACGCCCACTTCCCCGCGCGCCAAATCGAGTAAAACCTCGAGCAGTACGTCACGCGGCGTTTCCGGCGTGCCGAGAACAGGACCGTCTCCAGCCACCGAATCGACAAGTTCGGAGAATACGAACGCCGACGCCTCGGAAGATTCAAAAGAAGAAACTCCCGCCGATCAGGCCAATGCCTTGGTGAAAGCAGTTTCGGAGAATTTGATTCGCGCGCTCACGAAGGCTGGTTTCGACGCTCGCCGTGTCGAGGCGAATGCGGCACTCCCTAAGTCGGGCGTTCGCATACGTGGCGTGTTTGCCGAAGCGGATGAGATGAACCGTGCACGCCGCCTTCTCGTCGGTGGCGAACCGGTCGGCCCAAACATCATCCTCTATGTGGGTGTGAATAATTTGAAGAGCCCCGCGCAGCCACTCTACGTACTCGCGGATCCCCCATACCCAGACCCTCGCCACGGGCCGGTCATCACCGTCACTTCGTATTCCCCTGCGGCGCGTTATGAGCTTTCCCGCGACCCATCAGGAGAAGAACTCCAGAAACTTTCCAAGAAAATTGCCGCCGACCTGAGCGCCCTCGTCACCGCCAACACCCTCTCCCTCGCGCAATAAGACGCAGTCATCTGTTTTGAGAGGCTCATCCTAAACCGCCTCTGGTAGGCGAGGTGAAGAATCTCGATCAACGGCACTCGAGTTGGGATTCGCTCGAGCGAAAAACCGTTATTTCTCGACCGCGAGATTCTTTAATTCGCCGAACGCAAGCGCCGGGTTTTCCTCGTCGCATTCTCGCGATAAAACGCCTCGAAGGCGCTCGCATCGCGGCCCTTAATCCGTTCCCACAGCTCGTGGTCGTCAGCCACGTGCACTCCTCGTATTGTTATTCGCGGAAAACGGATGAAATGTTCATCAAATTGCCGAAATCTTCCCGAGGAACGAAAACGTACACTAATCTCTTGGCTACATCTCCGACTAAGCGGACAGAGCGAAGGCCTCTCGGGGCAGAATCCTGGGAATTAAGAAATGATCGTCAAAGTTGGATGACGGAAAACCCCGCAGAACTTGCGGCCCGTGTGAGCCGTTCGTCCGCACAAATGAAAGTCCTCCTCGACGGGCGCTCGCCGCACCAAACGAGGGACGCCGCCAGCTGCAGGCTGTCAGCCGCCTTAAGGGCGTATTTGTCCAGGATCGCTAGTGCCAGGGTGCGTACATAATCACTGGGAAGAATTTCCCGGCAGGCTTGACTTAACAAACGCAGCCGTTCCGACGCGCCCTTCTTGGCAGCATCTGATATTTGTTTCTGCTGGTGAAGACGGCAAACTGCGCTGCGTGCCTCGACAAAGCTCCCCCACCAGACCGCGGGAGCAAATCTCCCATACTGAGCGTGCGCTTTACGACTCGTCGCCTGATTTATGCATAGGGGTACAAGCGCGCTGGCGTCCCAGAAAGCGGGCGTACTCCTCACAAGCTCTCTTCCCTGTCGGCCAGCAGGGCTTGAACGGCCTTATTACCCTTTACCGTGCCGGTGGGAACCCTCAGGAGCTGCCTCAAACTGGGCTTCTCTTTGGGCAAACGCATCTTTCCTTGAGCAGCTAGTAAAAGCTCCTCCTCGGTCGCATCCTCAGCGGTGAAGGGGATAAGTTTGGCCACCGGAAGGTTCCGGTCGCGAATCACGACTTCCTCCCCATTTTTTGCGAAAGAAAGATACTTGCTTAGCTCGTTTTTCAGCTTGGCCACATTCACACTGCGCATTACTTTTCTCCTCATGGCTATTATAGCCATGGAACGACGGGAAACGAAGCGCTCTTGCGCGCCTGTCCACCTGGTCAGGTATGACTTCGGTCTCCAACCATCAGGCGAACGCACGGTCTTTTCCTGTCGACCTTACAATGACCTTATGGCCCAGCCGTCCAAAGTGGGTCCCGTCATTCTGACCATTTTCGCCCTGCCCTTCCTGGGTGGAGGACTTTTCTTTCTCTACGGGCTGGTTTCTTCGAGTCCGAATTTTCATGCGAGTAATTTGGCCGTCGGGCTTATTGTGGCGGTCATCTTCGTCTTAGTCGGGGCCGGGCTCATCTTCGGCGCGTTCAAGGGATACGGCTTGCTGAAGAAGCTTGCCGCTCTCCAGGAAGCCAATCCTCTTTCGCCCTGGCTGTGGCGTACCGATTGGGCTACACAGCGGGCGGAAAGTGCAAACAAAAAGGGCTACATCACCGCCTGGCTGGGCGCCGCGTTTTGCACCTTGATCACCGCTCCGTTCATGTTCGGCCTGATTCCGGATTTGCTGCGAAAGAGTGACCCGCAGGTCTTTCTCCTCCTCGGATTCAACCTCTTCAGCCTCATCCTGATCATCAACGCGACCCGCGCCACCATTCGCCACGAGCGGTTTGGCAATTCTTATTGCGAATTTGACTCGTTGCCTATTTCTCCCGGCCGGCGCATGACTGGCAGGATTCAACTGCGCTTTGAAACGCAGCCTGCCCACGGGATAGACCTTCGCCTCAGTTGTGTCCGCCGCATCGTCACGGGTTCAGGTAAGAATCAGACCACGAGCAATGTCACACTTTGGCAGGCAGACAAGAACGTTCCTTCGAGCGGCCTCCAGCCCGGCCCGCTTGGCCGCGCCATCCCCGTGGGGTTTGACATTCCCGCGGACGCCCTCATCACCGATCACAGCAATCTGAGCGACCAGATTCTGTGGCAGCTTCACGCAAAGGCCGATGTTCCCGGGGTGGATTATTCCGACGATTTCGAGTTGCCAGTCTTTCGAACGGCAGACTCGCCGCAACCCGCCGTCGAGTCCGCCGCAGAGACGAGCTCCACAAGCAACTTCGGTTTTGCCACAGCGCGAAGCGTCGACGTCGATTCCGAAGTGGTTGGGCCGCCGGAGCGCACCCGGGTTATCGTCTCGATGCACGATGGCGGAACGGAATTTTATTTTCCTCCGCTTCGCACGCCAGCCCGCGCCCTGATGCTTTTTGTCTTCGCCCTGGCTTTCTCTGGCGCCGTTTACGCCCTGATGCACAATCATGTCCCCGTGCTGTTTACCGCGCTCTTTGCCTTGGGGGATCTGTTTGTAATTTTTGGATTTTTCCATATTGCGTTCGGCAGCGCGCGGATCGGCGTGGGCAACGGTGAGATTCTCTCGCGCCGTGGCTTTCTCGGAATGGGCGTGACGCGGCGATTTCTTGTTTCCGAAGTGGATTCCATCGTGGCTGTCGGGAGCGTTCAGCAAGGCAGCAACTCCAACGACAATTCCATCTATTCCATTCAGCTGCAGACCAAGAGCGGGCAGAAAATCACGCTGGCTGATGAAATCAACAGCCGCCAGGAAGCGCGCTGGGTGGTTTCGCAGCTCGAAACGCTCGCGGGCCTGAAACTCGATACGCACGTCGAAGTCGCCTTGCCTCTCGGCGTGCAAGCACAACCCGTTCAACTACGCACGGTGCAGTCAACCGTTCGCGTGCAGGCTACTGGCTCCTCTTGGGTAGCCTTGGTCTTCTTTGGGGCAATAGTCCTCGCGATGTTTGCCTGGCAAGCGAAATGGAATGTCGGAGCTCGGAGCGTCCGCGCGAACACTTCCCGAACTGCGTCGCGAACCGCTGGCGCCTCAAGGCCAAGACCCGTTCCACCGCGCGTCTTCTCGGGTTCGCTGACCGACGCCGATGTCACTCGCGTGCTGGCTCTCGCTCCACAACCGCAAGCGGAAGAGCTTTTCGAACGCCTCATCGGCCACGATGAGCGTGCGCTCGAAGTTTTCGGCCAACAATTTGACAGTTGGGTCGGGCGCGTCAATCAGAGCGATCGCATGTCGCAGCTCTTGCAGCGCGCCCAATTTTCCAAGGACTTGCGCGTTCGCCTCGCGCACGTGGACATGAGTCTCACGCTCCAGGGCTTCCATGAAAACCAGCAGGCTGTCGATTCGCTGCTGAATCGCGCCAGCGCCGATCCTCAATACCGTTCCTGGGCCGTGTTTTACCTGGGAATGCTTGCGGCGCGCGGCGTGGACTCCGACCGCATCCACCAGGTACTGCTCAATTATGCCCGCAACGACAAAGAGCCGAACGTGCGCCAGTGGGCCGTGGAGGGACTGCGTTTTCTTGGCAAGGACGAAGTCCTCGACGAGCTGTATACCTCCTTCACGGAAGATCCTTCGATGAAGGTGCGCGATCGCGCCGGGTGCAATATTGCTGATTGCGGGATTTTCACACGCAAGCAGCGCATGCGCATGGTGCCGAAACTCATCGAACTCGCGGCTGACGCAAAGACCAGCGCGCAGATGCGCTCCTGGTCCTTCCTCGCCCTTCAGGAAATCACTGACGCCAACGCCCCCGCCGACGCGCTCGGATGGAATCGCTGGTACGCCGACCACGGCGCGGAAAAAAGGGCCGAATTCGAACGCCTTGAATGGTATCAAGTCCGCGGCGAAAACTAGCTCCGCAAAACTCCGTCTCCTCCGCGAACTAGTCGGCTCGTCAGGAACCTCCTGATTCGCCTTGCCCTAGATTTCAATCCGCAATTACTGCCGGTTGCAACGCGAGCCTCTCGCGCCGCCCGATGTCGGAAGCAATCGTCCGCGAGCCCATGTAGAGTACGCCGGCGAGCACCGTGGCAAGAATTGGAATAATCAGCATGGCTTGCTGAAGGCCGACCGCGCGAAAAGCCTCCGTCACCACAGGCGAACCAGCTACAGCGGCCGCACGCCGGGCAAGCAAGTCACTCGCACGACCCGTCAAGAGCGGCCCGAGCGACGCACCGCACAAATACATGGCCATGAAGTAGATCGCCATCGCGATGCCTCGCTGACTCGGTGCCACGATGTCTTGGATCGCGGAATACACGAGGCCGTAATAGCTGTTCAAAACGGCATAGGTCAGCACGAAAAAAGCAATTGCCTTGAGCAGAGATCCTGTGGGCTGCAGAATCCCCGCGGCGGCCAGTGGCACCGCAATAAGCGCAGCGATGGCAGCATACAACATGCGCCCGTCTTTGCGCCGTTGCACAATGAAGTCCCCGAGGTACCCTGCACTCAATCCCCCAACCAGTCCGCCGATCAAAAACACAACCCCCGTGGCGACGCCGGATGAGGCCAGTGACAGGCCATGAACCCGGCTCAGAAACGCCGGCAAGAACGTCCCGATGGCGTACATATTGAAGTTCAGAAAAACGCCCGAGGCAATGATCCACCATAGCGTGGGAAGGCGGAGCAAGTTCCACACCGATGTGGGAGCCGCCGTGCCGAGACTGGTTTCGCTGGCGCCGCGGCGCGGCTCCGGAAGCATTAGCAATGCTGGAACAAGTAGGATTGCGGGGACCGCCGCGAACACCATCGCGGCCCGCCAGCCATAGGCCTGCGCTAGCGGCCCGCTGAAGAAGTACGCCAGCGCGCCGCCAATCGGTACGCCCAGCATGAATATTGCCAGCACGCGCGAGCGCTTCTCCGTCGGAAAAAGGTCTCCCAGCCAGCTCGCGGCCGTGGGGGCGCATGTCGCTTCACCCAGCCCCACGCCCACACGCGAAAAAAGCAGCATAGAGTAATTGGTCGCTATCGCGGCGCATGCTGTCAGCGATGCCCACACGGCCAAGCCCCACGCCAGCAGTTTTTTGCGGCTCCCGGAATCCGCCACGCGGCCCAAAGGCACGCCCATTAAGGCGTAGAGCCAGATGAACACGCTTCCCAACAACCCGATTTGCGTGTCGTTCAGGTGAAATTCCTTGCGCATGGGCTCGACGAGCGCGCCGGGAACGCTCCGGTCGTAAAAGTTCAGGATGTTGATGGCAAATAAAACGAGGACCGCAAAAAGAACACCGTTTTTCTTGGCGCTGGTCCTCAAGGTGCACAAATGCTACCACACGAGGCTCTTTCGCCTGAGCCAGGCGAACTATTGGTAGTGGGTCAGTTTGAAGCTCACATTGCCGAACCATTCTCTCTTTATCAATCACCCAACGCCGCCATATTGTTGGAACGACCCACTTGGAGTGTGGCAGCCCAGCTGCTGCGTTTCCTAGCTACTCCAGAGACTTCCTGTTTCCCGAGGATCCATCGAAGAGAGCAACGCGGTCCGCTTGCGGAGTAGAATGCTCCTCGTCCGAAAGGGGAACTTGCACGATGGCTATTGGCAAGAACGATTCCCTCCGCATCGGTGTGGACTTGGGTGGCACAAAAATTGAATTTATCGCGCTCGAGCCCGACGGCGCGGAACTCCACCGCCATCGCATTGCCACGCCACGCCACGATTACGAAGGTACGGTTCGCTCCATCAACGACGGGGTCAAGGCAATGGAGAAGCAACTTGGACGCACTGCAACGGTGGGCGTGGGAATTCCTGGCACGGTCTCCGCGCGCACCGGTCTCGTGAAAAACGCAAACTCGACTTGGCTGAACGGAAAGCCTTTCGACAAAGACTTAAGCCGCGCCCTCGATCGCGAAGTCCGCTGCGCCAACGATGCGAACTGCCTGGCAGTTTCCGAAGCCACTGACGGTGCAGGCGCAGGCAAACATGTGGTGTTCGCAGTGATTCTGGGCACCGGCACGGGCGGGGGCATTGCCGTGGATGGTCGCGTCCACAGCGGTTCAAACGGCGTCGCGGGCGAATGGGGACACATCACGCTTCCTTGGATGCGCGCCGACGAATTCCCCGGCCCCGCTTGCTATTGCGGGAAAAACGGCTGCATCGAAACGTGGATTTCCGGCACCGGCCTCGAAAAAGACTATGAGCAAGCCACCAAAACTTGCCTTCGCGGCCCGGAAATTATTGCGCGCAGCGAAGCGGGAGAGCCCGCCGCACTCGCAGCGCTGGAGCGCTTCGAAGATCGCCTCACGCGCGGCCTGGCGGGCGTTATCAATTTGCTTGACCCCGAGGTGATCGTGATGGGCGGAGGCGTTTCGCAAATTTCCCGGATCTATAAGAACGTACCCGCACTGCTGACGAAATATACTTTCGGCAAAGAAGCTGACACGCCGCTCGTGCCCGCGAAGCACGGCGATTCCAGCGGCGTGCGCGGCGCTGCCTGGCTCTGGCCGCTCGAGTGAGCCTCGTGTGGCTTCCGAAAACCTTCTCCCGCTCAAGGCCCCAGGTTGCGTCAGCCTAACGATGAAGCTACGGAGACGGCTGCGACCTCTCGTTTCCTGAAAGGCAAGGCCCATGGCAGAGACACAAACACCGCAACCTCAACAAGCGCGCAATATTTCGGACACCGCCCGTTGGGCGGCATACTTCCGCGCCGAGGAGACCAAGCGGCCTGATGCGCTTTTTCGAGATCCCTACGCCGAACGTCTTTGCGGACAGCACGGCGTGGACATCGCCAATACGCTTCCCGACGGCAACAAGCACGCCTGGGCCTGGGTCACGCGAACGTACCTCTTCGACCATTTCATCACGCAAGAACTGCAGCAAGGCGTGGACCTGGTCGTTAATCTCGCGGCAGGATTGGATGCGCGCCCCTATCGCATAAAGCTGCCCGCTTCGCTGCAATGGGTTGAAGTCGATCTGCCCGGGATCCTCGACTACAAAGAAGAGATTCTCGCAAATGAAAAACCCACGTGCGCGCTCGAACGCGTCCGCCTGGATTTGGCGGATGTCAACGCGAGGCGCGCACTATTCGCGAATCTGAATCAGCGCGCGAAGAAAATCCTCGTGCTGACAGAAGGCCTGCTCATTTATCTGAGCCCGGAAGAAGTCGCGGCACTCGCAAAGGATCTAGCAAACGGCGCAAGTTTCCAGCGCTGGACTATGGATTTGTCCTCTCCCGGACTCCTGAAAATGATGCAGAAGACCACGGGCAAGCGTTTGAGCGAGATCGGCGCTCCGTTCAAATTCGCTCCCGCCGAAGGGTCCGCCTTCTTCCCGCCGCACGGCTGGGAGCCGATGGAAGTGAAAGGCATGCTGAAAACCGCCACAAGATTCAAGCGCCCGCCATTCCTTCTTCGACTATTCGGACATTTGCCCGAAAAGAAAGGCCCCGCCGGAAATCAGCCATGGTCCGGCGTTTGCCTTCTCCGGAGGATTAACTGAGCCTCTTAAACCCCTTCAAACATCAATGATTAGAAGGGTGGGGTCATACCCGTGTAGTCGCCAATCACATAAGCGCTGTACGGCCCGTTCATCTTGGTAAGGGCCGAGGCAGGACTAAAGCCGGGGTTGTTGATGGTGCCGTAGCTGGCAACGATATTCCCTGATGCATCAACTCGAATCACCTGATTGTTGAACTGATCGCTGATGAGTGTGTCGCCACCGGCAAGACGCACCGCGCGTGTTGGCGCCGGAGACGCATTGCTGCCGGCTCGGGCGTTGGTGAAGAAGTGCCAGAAGTCCGCGCCCGTTTCATCGGTCTCGACGATGCGGCTGTTGTTCGCGTCGGTGATAAGCGTGTGGCCGTTGGGCAGCCGGCTGGCAAACGCCAAGCCGCTGAACGCCATTCCGCCCGCGGTCGTGTACGTATGCACGGCGGTGCTTGGCATCGCATGCGTGACTTCGAGAGCTTGGTTGTTGTTTTCGTCCGCGATGAGGATATTGCCGTTCGTCAGAAGTTCGGCGGAGTTTGGATTATTCAGTCCGTCGTACTCCCATACGATCGCTTTATCCGACCGGCGCACTTCGATGATGCGCCCGTTGCCCTGATCGGTGATCAGCACGTGGTCGTCTCCGTTCGGCTCGGGCAGATAGGTATTCTGCACCGGCGTATTCAGCTGATTGGGTCCGGAGCCGGTGACGTTGAATTGCCCGTATTGCCAGACGATGTTTCCGCGCTGGTCCACGAGCAATACGCGGTTGTCTGCGCAGCCCTTCTTGCAGTGTGTAACGACTCCCGCGGGAATTCCCGTGCCCGCCATCAGCGTAAGGTTCCCCACACGTTCGGCGTCATTGGTGCCTATTATGGCACTCGGTGTGGTGTTGCCGGGGCCGCTTCCGAACTGCCAGACGATATTTCCGGCGGGGTCGGTTTCGATGACGCGGTTATTGAATTGGTCGGTGATAAGGATGTTGCCAGGATGATTGAACGAGCTCTGGGCATTTCCGGGCGCCACCTCGATCAGCGCAACTGCTAGGAGTAGAACAGAAACCAACGCGAGATAAATCTGCAGTTTCGCGAAAGATAGATTCCTCATCGAAGCTCCTTCAAGGTATTTTCAGCACTTGCCGAGGGGATCGATGGGACAGGACTTACGTTTTCGCTCACCAAGCTGGGATTTTCAAGCCCCGTTTGTCTCGGTTTTGTCAAAAATTTGTCTTGTTTTGATTTAAAAGCCGGAAAAAGCCTACCCATACCAGTAAATCACCTATGCCTGTCCGCATTTCACTCTACCTAGACGCGCCAAAACTGCGCCTTTCCAAATTTAGAATCGTGAGGTCGGGAGCTACCGTTTCCCAAACCCGATTCCGCTGATGCAAATCACGCTCATCTCCGTGCGGTCGAACCTTAGCCGCACCGCGCTGAGCTTCCCCGGCTCAAATCGTTTCGACACCGCAAAATCCGCCAGCGGTATCCGCACCGTCTGAAACACCGGCTCCGAGTCCTTCTGGTACCCTTTCTCGTCAAGAATTTCGAGTTTCGTGAATTGTTCCTTGAAAGGCGGCGGAATCACCATGAACTTGCTCACCGGCGCGCTCGCTGTCGTGCCATCGTTCGCGACTAATTCCAACGTGAAGTCTGGCGCCTCCCGCTCTTTTTTCTTCGACTTGTCCCGCTCCTTCTTTTTTTTCTCTTCTTCTTCTATTTTCTTCTTTTCCTCTTCCGACTTTGTGCCCGGTAGTTCCGCGTCCTCATCCATCGCCGCCACCGAAAGCTCGACCGTCGATTCTTCGCCTAATTGCCATTTCGCCGCCGCGCCCGCGGGCAGCGACAGCGTGTATGTCGCCGCCGGCGCTCCTTTTGCGCGCTTCCATCCCAAGAACACCCCGTTGTAGTGGCGATCTCCATCCCGCCACGGTATGCGCCCTTCATGCCACACCGACAAATGCTCTCCCGCGATGCTTCCGCCAGACGCAGTTGTTGTAGTCAGATCCGCGTCCTCACTAAACGAAGCCAGCGTCACATACGACGCATCCTGATAGCGGTTCTCATAAAGCGTGTCTGGCAACCACTCACGCCCCACGCGCCAATCCTGAAACAAGGGAAGGTACTCGCGCCGGTCGTGCAGCGTCGCTTCCAGGAACGCCGAAATGTACGTCTTGGAAATCCGCCGCTGTTCCTCCCCTGGCATCAATGGTTTCAAATTCAAAAGCCAGCTCAGCGGCTGGCCCGCATCGGTTCGTCCCCACACGGTATTGAACTGTCCATGGTTCGCGCGGTATGCATAAATCTCTGCTTTGAACCACGGCCCCGGCTGCGTGAACTTCACGTGGTCCCACTGGCGGCTGCCCAAAAAGGAAGAAACGTCCGCATCGTGCGCGCCCTGCAGAGTGAGATAGCTCACGTCCGAAATCCAACGGTCCTGCTCCGCCGGTTTGTACTGCCCATCCGCCGGCGCAATGGCCACGACACTCTTGATGGTGAATCCGTAATCGAATTTGATGTTCGCGTCCTCCGGATAATATTTCATCCGGTTAAACGCCGCCGCCGTCGCTGCCGCTTCTCCTCCGCGCGAGTGTCCCATCAGCGCGATGCTCGACAAATCCACTCTTCCCTGAAACGGATTCCCTGCCGCCTGATTCCATTCCTTCCACAACTTCAAATGCTCCAGCAGTAGCCATCCTCGCACCGCGCTGCCCGGCTTCAGCGGCGGATCGTGAAACAAGCCGCCATTGATAAAATTCTCGTCAATCGAGGCGAGAATGAATCCGCGGCTCGCCAGCAATTCGCCCAGATACTCGTAACCCGGATCCGAGAAATCCGCCAAATTGTGATTCCCGTGCACGATTAATACCAACGGAAACGGCCCCGCCCCTTTCGGATACCAAACGCGCGCGTTCAGCGGTAGCTTGTCCACGTCAAACTTCCAATATTTTTTGCGCGCCCAGCGCTTCCATCCCTTGAAATCCTTGAAGAAATCCGACGCATCCACCGTCCGCGTCTTGATCGCTACGCTCGCTCCGTATTCCGGCCGTCGAACGTCATTCCCTACTCCGTAAAAAAGCCTTTGCACGGGATACGTCCCGTTCGCACCGGGATTCTCAACTGCCAATTTCGCCGGCATCGATTCCGCCGGCGGCTTCCACGCGATGAGCTTGTCCATCGAACCCGCATGCGCGAAGAGCCACACGAAGTACACGTTGCCTGCCACCCCGCCCACAAAAAGCAGGGAAACAAGAATCTTCTTCCGCAACGCCCCTTGGGCCAATCCTCCCGCAACAAACGTCGCAATCGTCGCCCCCAGCACTCCTTCGACCAAGCCCACCATCATGGCCATCGGAACTGCAAGGTCGGTCGGACCCCACAGCATCATCACCACCACGCCGCAGCCGATAATGATTCCCGTGGCCGCTCGTGGCAGCTTCCGCAGAATCGTCAGCACAAGCATCACGCCGAGCATGACCAGCGGGATGCAAAGCGCCGCAAACACAATCGCAAACGCAAAATCGAACGCGTATCCAAACCCGGTCCGCATCGTCAGTCCGCCAATCACCACACTTGCCGCCGCCGCTGCGAGCGTCCCCCACACCACTCCTCGCCGCACTTCCGGCCCGGGTCGAATCAGCATCCAATTCTTCGACCACCAGACCTTGACCTTTAGCCACAAGTCTTTCCCGCGCGCCCACAGAGACATGTCACACCCTCCTTCCTGTCACTACGACTCTCTGTCTTCCGAGGTTCCCGTTAGTCGGGACAATACTGCCTATCCGCCTGGCCCTGAGTCTACCGAACATATTGACGACGCGAGCGTCCAGCGGTCAGGTACGCAATTTTCGCCTCTGCCAGAGAATCGGCATAGGGGGAGCGGTCGCCCGCTCTCCCCTGCCACACCACCGTACGTGCGGGTCCGCATACGGCGGTTCCGTAAGTTGAGCCCGAAAGGGCCGGAGGTTCGAGTCGTCTTTCGCCACAAGGGCTTCGCCACTCGG
>DATFSR010000081.1:0-92321 GCA_035262505.1 Candidatus Acidiferrum sp.
CGCCGGATGTGGCCGACGGGCCACAATCGTGCGTGCTCGAACAGGTTACCAACGGCGTGGCCGTGCGCATGGCCATCCTGTACCTCGTGATTGCCGGCGCAACCGAGAGCGGGACTCACCCGGCGCTCGAAGCGAAACCGAAGGAATCCGCGAATGCTACTGATTAAGAACGGGCGGGTCATGGATCCCGCCAGCAATACGGACGCCGCCCTGGACGTTTTGCTCGACGGCGAGAAGATCAAGCAGGTAGCGCCCGCGGGGAAAATTGCCGCTGAGGGAGCCGAGATATTCGACGCCAAGGGCCTGGTTGTTGCGCCGGGATTTATCGATCTTCACGCGCATTTGCGAGAGCCGGGGCAGGAATCCTCAGAGACCATCGAGACGGGAACTAAAGCAGCGGCGCGCGGAGGCTTCACCGCGGTTTGTTGCATGCCGAACACGAAACCAGTGAATGACAACGCGTCGGTGACGCGATTCATTCTGGACCGCGCGAAGGCCATGGCCAGCGTGCGCGTGTGGCCGATTGGAGCGGCGTCGCTCGAGAGCAAGGGCCAGGCCATCTCGGAAATCGCGGGCATGAAGGAAGCAGGTATCGTGGCCGTTTCGGACGACGGGAAGCCCATTGCTACCGCCAAGCTCGCGCGGCAGGTGATGGATTATTGCCGGTCGCTCGATTTGCCGGTCATCGAGCACGCCGAAGACGTTTCGCTGGCGGCGGGTGCGGTGATGCGCGAGGGGGTGAGCTCAACGCGGCTTGGTTTGCGCGGCATGCCGGCAGCGGCTGAGGCGGTGTGCGTGGCGCGGGACGTACAGTTGGCGGAATTGGCCGGAGCCCGGCTGCATATCGCTCATCTCTCGGCCAAAGCATCGCTTGAACAGGTTCGCTCGGCGAAATCGCGCGGCTTGCGCGTCACTTGCGAGGTGACGCCCCATCACTTCACTTTGATTGATGAGGACGTGACCTACGATTCGCGGTTCAAGATGAATCCTCCGCTGGCGGCGCGCGAGGACCGAGCGGCGCTGCTCGAAGGATTAGCCGATGGCACGGTGGACGCCATTGCGACCGATCATGCGCCCCACGAGCCGGCGTTAAAAGAGGTGGAGTTCGACCGCGCACCGTTCGGGATTGTGGGATTCGAGACGGCCTTGGCACTGGCGCTCGAGCAGTTGGTACATTCGGGAAAAATGTCGCTGAGACGCATGGTCGAATTGTTCACCACAGGCCCTGCACGGGTCTTGGGAATCGAGCGCCAAATCGTGGCGGGGCTGCCAGCGGACCTAACGATCTTTTCAACCGATCGCGCGTGGACTTACAGCGTGGACGAATCGCCGAGCAAATCACGGAACTCGCCGTTCGACGGCCGCAAGTTCAAAGGCGGACCTGCCGGCGCCATTGTCGCCGGCAAAGTCGTCTATCGGGCGGCAGATTAAAAAAGCTTGGTCAGACCAAACGAAAGAGCGAACTCTCTAACGCCATGCTGCGGGAGGGCTCCTTATCGTCGTAGAAAATGGTGACCGGCATGCCTTCGAACAGGCCATGCGTGAAATCGGTCACTTTTTTCTGGAACCACCGACCGAGGCTGTCTCTGAAAGCGTAAATGATCCGAGGCATGGACCGGCTCATATCCTGCTGGGCTAGTACCTGTTTGACGCAGGGAGGGTCGATGAGCTTCATCTTTACAAGAGGAGCTCAGTGTGCGGCGGGTTCGGCGGCCGGATGCAGGCCGTGCTGCGGCACTTCGTGGATGCCGCGGGCCGGCGGCTCAATGCGCTGGCGGTAGAAATGATCAAGCGGGATGCGCCCCTTGCCGACGGGATAGGCCTTTTCAATGGCCTTCATCACATAAGCTTTCGCGAGCGTGGCGGCTTCAAGCAAGCCGCGTCCTACCGCTAGGTGAGCGGTAAGCGCCGATGCAAAAGTACATCCCGTGCCGTGAAGCGTTTCCTCTTTACCCTTGTCGCCGACCAGCGGCATCATTTCGTTTCCGTCGAACAAAACGTCAACGGCCTTTTCCATATGGCCGCCTTTGACGATTACCGCGTGCGCGCCCAGCTCAACGAGCTTTCGCGCCGCCGCTTCCATGCCAGCCGTGTCCTTGATGGTCAGGCCCGTCAGCGCCTCCGCTTCCGGAACATTCGGCGTAATCACGCTCGCGCGCTTAAGCATTTCTGTGGCGACGAATTTGGTCCCAGGGGCGTCGAGAAGTTCCATTCCGCTCGAGGATTTCATGATCGGGTCGAGAACGATGTGGGCGAACTTGTTTGCGTCGAGAAATTCGGCGACCGTGGCGGCGTTTCCGCGATTGCCAAGCATGCCGATCTTCACGGCAGCGATGCTGCAATCGCTCGCAAGCGCTTCAAGCTGAGCGCGCAACTCCGCGCTAGGCGTGTTGTGAACCGTTTCGACCCCTTGGGTATTTTGGACCGTAAGCGAAGTGATGGCGGCGATGCCATAACAACCGTGAGCGGCGAAAGTCTTTAAGTCGGCGGCCGTGCCAGCACCGCAGGAGGGATCAAATCCGGCGATGCTCAAGAGAATCGGCGGAGCGCCGTGGCCGTTGTGCCCGTTAGTCATCTTTCCTTCTTTTTCCCTTCTGCTTTTATTTCTTCTTCTTACTTTTTCTTCTTTGCGGCTTTCGTCCGTTGACTTCTCTTACGCGATCGAACGCCGCGCTCTAGCTTAGATTCCTTCCCCTAGCGTCACGGTTTACTTCAGCTTCGCAAAAATCGTTCGCCCCAAGCGAAAATTGCCGGCTGCGCTCGACTCCGCGGGAGCATTTCCCTCCTTTGGGTTCGGGGCACGCCGGCAAATGCGAATGTACGCGCAGATTTTTCGTAGTGCAAGAAAAATTTTCGAGAAAAGCAAGCCTACGAGCTTGCTGCTGGTTGCGGGCGAGCGCTTGGAAGAGGGCTCGCTTTGCGGCGTGATTGATTAGCTCACGGGAACAGGCCGCGGACGAGGGTCGCTTCGGCAACGCGGCCGACAGCAAGGATCATCGCGCCCGCGCGTGGCGGCACATGGTGCTTGCGCATGGTTTCGAGCATTTCGTTGAAGGCACGCACCATGACCTTCTGGAGGCGTGCGTTGACTTCGTCGGCATCCCACATGAGGCCTTCCTGGTTCTGCACCCACTCGAAGTAGCTGACCGTGACGCCGCCGGCATTGGCCAGAATGTCTGGCAAGACGGTGATGCCTCGCCGCGCTAGGATTTCGTCCGCATGCGGGGTGGTGGGGCCGTTGGCGGCTTCGGCGATGATGCGGGCCTTCACGGCTTCGGCGTTGTGCAAGGTAATGACGTTCTCGAGTGCGGCGGGGATCAGAATGTCGCACTTCATGGTTAGGAGTTCGTCGTTGCTGATGCGGGAAGCGCCCGGCATGCCGACGACGGTCCCGGAGCGTTCCTTGTAGCGCATGGCTTTAATGGGGTCGATGCCGCGTGGATTCGTTACGCCGCCGCGGGTGTCGCTGAGCGCCACGAGTTTGGCCTTTTTTTCGGCGAAGAGGCGCGCGGCGGTGGCTCCGGCGTTGCCAAAACCTTGAATGGCCACGCTTGCGCCCCGCAGCGGGATCTTTTTTACCTTGCAGGCTTCTTCGACGACATAAAGAAGACCACGAGCCGTCGCTTCGCCCCGCCCTTCAGAGCCCCCAATGGAAACCGGTTTGCCCGTAACCACTCCATGCGCGGCGTGGCCGATGGTCATCGCATAGGTGTCCATGATCCAGGCCATGGTTTGCGCGTCGGTGTAGACATCGGGCGCGGGAATGTCTTGCGCGGGACCGATCAGCGGGAGAATCTCACTGGCATAACGGCGCGTCATGCGCTCCAGTTCGCTCTTGGACATGCGCTTGGGGTCGCATATCACGCCGCCCTTGGCGCCGCCAAAGGGAACGTTGACCGTGGCCGTCTTCCAGGTCATCCAGGCGGCCAGCGCCTTGACTTCATCAAGCGTGACGTTGGGATGGTAGCGGATGCCGCCTTTCCCGGGCCCGCGCGAAACGTTGTGCTGCACGCGATAGCCGGAGAACACTTTCACCTGTCCGTTATCCATCTTGGTGGGCAAAGAAACTTCCAGGACGCGCTTCGGAGTCCGAAGAATTTGGCGCAGGCCGGGATCAAGCTTCAGGAACTCCGCGGCCATATCGAATTGGATTTGCGCAATGCGGAAGGGGTTCAAGTCTTCGCGCGGAGCAATGCGCGGCACCATCGGCGGTGCACCTATCTGCTTACCGGGAATTGTGGGCTTTGCGACCGTGGCCATCGGCGTCGGTCCTTTCGTCGGTTTGATTTAACTTGGGCACTGGTTTACCTACCTGGTCTTGAATCGATCGTCGATCACAGAGTTTTCAGCCGCTTGCTGCAAACTTTTTGGAACTAACAACATACGCATCGCGACAGCCGATGGAGCAGAAATGTAACAGCTGATCGCCTTCGCGCATGGGAATCGAGAGCGTCTCGTCTACATGCATGCCGCAAACTGGATCGCGCACTAGCCGTCGCGTCAGATTCGGATTCTGCGGCTCGGCGGATGCGTTCGCGCGCTGTTGCTGGTTGGCGGTGTTTTGCAACAGAGAGCCGAAAACGCGGCGAAGCAGCCAGGCGCTCCAGGAAATTACCAGCAGCCAAAACAATAATCGGAAGATGCGTGCAAAAAATGTCATGGGTATTGAGACCTTGTACCGCGCTGGTACCCCCAAGTCCCAGTGAAGTGAGTGTATGTAAGGCGAAAAGGGGTAGTCAAACGAAAAGGCGTAATTTCAAAGGGTTGCGAGCCTGGTAGGGGGTGATTCGGTCGGCGAGTGATGGCTGCTAATTCATGTAAGTCGTTTAGTTTCATCGCATTAGAAATTGAAAAGGGTGCTTTGTTTGGGATATTGACAAAAAGGCACAAAAAGCTCCGGAGGCGGTTGAAAAGACACTATTTAGCCGCGGGGATGCGGTCAATGCCCATGTATGGGCGGAGGGCTTCGGGGATCAGGATGGAGCCATCGGCCTGTTGAAAATTCTCTACAATTGCAATCCACGTGCGGCCCACGGCAAGTCCCGAACCGTTAAGCGTGTGCACGAAATCGCTCTTGCCGCCGCCCTTTGGTTTAAAGCGGATGCCTGCGCGCCGCGCTTGAAAAGCTTCGCAATTCGAACAGGAAGAGATTTCGCGGAATTCGCTGCTCGAAGGCAGCCAAACCTCGATGTCATACGTTTTTGCGGAGGCGAAGCCCATGTCGCCGGTTGAAAGCAGCACGGTGCGATGATGCAGGCCCAGTTTTTGCAGAATGGTCTCGGCATTTTTTGTGAGGGCTTCGTGCTCTTCGTAGCTTTTCTCCGGGTGCGCGAATTTGAAGAGCTCGACCTTTTGGAATTGATGCTGGCGCAGGATGCCGCGCGTGTCTTTTCCGGCGGCTCCGGCTTCCGAACGAAAGCAAGCGGTCCACGCGGTGACGTTTATTGGCAGCTTTTCTTCGGGAATCGTTTCGTCGCGATAAAGATTGTGGAGTTCTACCTCGGCGGTGGGGGTGAGCCAGAAGTCGGTCCCTTCCAATTTGAACAGATCGGCGGCGAATTTAGGCAACTGGCCGGCTCCTGTGAGCGAAGCGCTGTTCACCAGGAAAGGCGGAAGGATCTCGGTGTAGCCGTGTTCGCGGGTGTGGACGTCGAGAAAGAAATTCGCCAGGGCTCGTTCGAGGCGGGCGCCCCAACCTTTATAAACCGCAAAACGAGCACCGGTGATTTTGGCGGCGGTTTCCAGATCCAGGATTCCGGCCCGCTCCCCGACTTCCCAGTGCGGCTTGGGCTGAAAATCAAACTTTGGCGGCGTGCCCCAGCAGCGCACTTCCTGGTTATCCCCGGCGCTGCTGCCTATAGGGACCGAAGAATGCGGCACGTTGGGAATCGTCAAAAGCAGCTCGCGCTGCTTGGCGTCTAGCGCCGAGATACGCTCGTCGGCCTGCTTGATGCGTTCAGAAACTTGCTTCATTTCCGCAATCAGGGAGTCCGCGTTCTGCTTTCCCTTCTTGAGCCGGGCAATTTCCTCGCTGGCCTTGTTGCGCTGGGCTTTGAGCTGTTCGGTAGCCGTGATTAGCTCGCGGCGCTCTTTGTCAAGCGCACCGAAGCCATCCAGATCGAGCGTCATAGAACGTTTCTTCGCCATCTCGGCGAAAACGTCGAGGTGCTCACGGAAATAGCTGAGGTCGTGCATGGAGCTAGCAGGATACCGTAATCCGCGCAACGCTTGTAGCGGCCGCCCTTTTGCACGTTTTGCACTGAGGAACGCGAGGGGCTGAGGCGGGGGTCGGTTCTAGCTACGGAGGTGGCTAGGCGGGGCGCGGTGCCTCGCTCATCAGGGCTAGCAGGTTGCCTTCGCTATCGCGGAAGAACGTCATCCACAGGTCGTACTTGGGCATCTGTGCAATTACGTGCGGCTCATCTTCGAACTTTGCCCCGGCGTCCTTCAACCGTTTATGGGCCGCCCGAATGTCGCCTACCTGGAAATAAAGGATGGAACTCGGATGATCGAATTCCGGTTTCTCTGCCTTGTCCAGCATGAGGCGGACACCGCCGCAGTCAAAAAACGACAATTGCCCGGCGCGGAACAGGTGCTGCAAACCCAGAACATCGCGGTAAAACGCCGTGGCGCGATCCACATCGTGGGCGTTGATGGCAATCTGCCCGATGCGGGAGAGCGTCGTACCTTCTTGCGGATTCATTGTGAGCAGTCCTCCGGGAACGCCAAGATAACCCAAACCCGCAGCAGCATTGAAGGGCGGTGCGACCGAAAGGGGCACGATCCCGATGGATTATGCGCGTGGCACTTCGCTCATCAACTGCATAATGTTGTCTTCGGAATCGCGGAAGCCCACCATCCAGAGATCGTAGGTTTGCATCGGAGCGATCAGACGAGGCGGAGCTTCGATCCTTACGGCCATTTCAACCAGTCGCCGATGAGCGGCCTCGATATCCGGGACCCGGAAATAAAGGATGGAGCTGGGGTGATCCAGCTCAGGCGCGCTGGCCGGACCAAGCATCAGACGCACGCCGCCGCAGTCGAAGAACGCCAGGTTGCCCGCAGTGAACAGAACAGGCAGGCCGAGGACATCGCGATAGAAAGCCGTGGCGCGCGGCGTGTCGTGAACGATGATGGAGATTTGACCGATGCCGGAGATTCCAAGGCTCGTCATTCCGGGGTTCGTCGCGGTTGCGCTCATGATGGTTGACCTCCGAGGAGCAATTAGTTAGCATAGCTAACTATATTCCATGACGGATGTCAAGCAAAAAAGTGGCGTGAGTCCGGAACTGCTGGAGGCCGCGGATAAACTGCACTCCGCCGCGATTCATCTGCTCCGGCGGCTGCGGGTGCGCGACCGCGAGAGCGGGATTGGTCCGGCGCAGCTCTCCGCTCTATCGGTGCTGGTGTTTGGGGGGTCGCGATCACTCGGCGAGCTTGCCGATGCGGAGCAAGTGCGTCCGCCAACGATGAGCCGCATCGTCTCAGGCCTGGAGAGAGCCGGCTTGGTGAAGCGCGAGGCAACCGAGGATGGCCGTCGTGTGCGGCTGATGGCCACGGCGAAGGGAACGAAGATTCTTTGGGAGGGGCGGAAGCGGCGCGTCGAGTCCCTGGCCAATGCTTTGGCTGCGCTAGGTGCATCAGAACAGGGACGCCTAAGCGAGTTAGCCGAATTACTTCCCGAGATTGTGCGCAAGATTTGAGCGCTCGAAGAAAACGGGCAGGTACTTCTGTACCGGCATGAAGTACTTCGGTTGCGCGGGAAAGTACCGGGAAGAATGAACCCCGCGGGCTATCGACGCACAATCGCGCGCAAAGCAAACTGGAAGAGTAGTCGGAAGCGGTTCGGCCTGGTGGAGTTAAGGCTATCTCCTCAGTCCTGTCTTGCCGCTCGCGAGCGCGGCAAGACGGCCGGTTGGCCGAGCCTCTTTGGATTACGAATATCCCTCCATCCCCCACGCCCGAGCGGCCGGTGCCCCCACCGGCCGCTCATTTTTCTCGCTTAGTTCTCAGTTCTTAGTAAGGAAACTCTCTTGTGGACTCGTCCCAAAAACGAAAAAGGGGGCCGGTGCAAGCCCCCTTCTTCATAATTGACGCCCCTAAACCGGTAACCGAGTCGAGGATCGGTTCCGGCCACCCCGGGAAGCCAATCTTTGTAAGTTGGCCGAATAGCTGCAAGTCCGTTGCCAGCCATCTGGTGTTTATGGAAATCCTGTGGAGATGATTGAAAGCACGGCAGTTAGGAGAAAACTGTGTAGGCCGAACATTGCTCCAAGGCAGCAGACGCCTACAAAATCTCACAGGAATCTAACGCGGCTTCTACATTCTTTGGGAGCCCTTCCAGAAAATTGGTGGAGGTGCGGCTCTTGCCGGAAGGGGCAGGAATTAACAAAATCGTTATTCCCAATCTCGGTAGCTTTGTCGCCCCTCTTGGCCGAAGGAAGAGGAGAATGCTTTGGGAATCGCGGGGCGCGGGCGACTCATGTTCCAGGAAGGGCCTCCAGGGATTGGGCGCGGCGATAGCGCTTCCAAAGCCGCCACACGGGAATCCCCAGCAGGGCCAGCCAAAGCACGAGGCTAGGCCCGGACTCCGCGAGAAAAAGAACCAAAGCCAGGAGACTCTCAAACGCATTTCGGAATCCGTTGACGCTCGAGTTGCGAAGTTGCATCCCGACCGAAGGCGCGGGCGTGTTGAGCTGCGCTTTGTACTCTTCGGCGAGCTTGAGGTCGATCGTGGCAAATTCAACGCGGTGCTCGAGCGTCTTTTGTTCGGCTTCCATCTGCTCGATTTCGCCCCGCACGCGAGCGATCTCCTGCTCCACATCGAGAACGTCTTTGACCTTGCCAGTTCGCGTGCGAAGAATGTCTTGGAGCCGAAGCTCCGTCTCGCGGTCATTTTTGATGCGAGCAACAAGATCCGCATGCTGCTGCGTGACCTCTTCCCCGCTCTGCGTTTCTGCTTCGACGCGGCCAAGCGCCTTTAGCTCGCTGAGCGCAGCGGCAAGCTGCGGCGCAGGGATACGAAGCGACGCTTGAATCACCCTGGCAGCGCCCTGCGGAGTGCTCACGCTGAGATTGGCGGCATAGCCGTTGCGTCGAGCCAGAATGGCGTCAAGCGCGGCTCGTCCGGCATCGAAGTCTTTCACAACGATGGAAAGAGATACCGTACGAGCGATCATTGGTCCGGGGAGCGTCCACGAGGATTCGGGCCCTTGGCTGACATCCGCCTCGTCGGCAAGCTCAGCATTGTCGGCCGGAAGTTTGTCTTGACCGCGCGAGTTTCGGTTCGCCGGCCTGACCAGCCCGTTTCCGCCTCCGGCAGCGCCTGTCGTCACGCTGGTATCAGGCTGAGGCGACATCACAAGGCGCGTAGAAGGAGACTTCTCCGCTTTGATCGTCATCGACCTGGGATGCCACGCGATACTTCCGAGAAACACCAGCAAAACAACCACCGCGGCCCCAGCGGCTCCGGTCCAGGCCAAAGTTGAGCGTCGGCTTAGGAATCCTCCCAAGTATGAAACGAATGGGTTCGCTGGCAGGTTCTTCAAATCCACCGAACCACTGGACAGTTGGTCTCGAATGCGCTCGGGGACTACTGGAATCGTCCATCCAGCCAACGACTGAGTGGTCTTATCGATTAAAGCACGAACTTTCTGACATTCCGCGCATTCACCGATATGGGTTGAAACGGTCTTGACGCGCTCGGGCAAGAGTTCACCGTCGAGAAAGGCCATCACTTCTTCAGGAGCAACAGGATGTGTCGCGGAATTCATAGGCGATACCCCCTCTGGAGGCTGGGATCAACGGCGGGTTGCCCGGTATCTGTGGGCTTGGTTGGGGTTGCTTTGCCGGAGGCCGTCGATGAAGGCGGCTCCAGCAAATTACGGAGGGCCGTGCGGGCGCGGAAGAGGCGGGACCTGACGGTGTTGAGAGGAAGCTGCAAGAGGTCGGCGATTTCCGCGTAACTGAGTTGCTCGAATTCGCGGAACATGACGATTTCGCGGTCGATGAGATCGAGTTTTTCGACAGCGCGGCGGACCCAAAGGCCGGATTCCGTGGCATCGTGTTTCGAGGGATCCGAAGCCGAGTTGCGATGGCCCAGAAAGGTGGCGCGAAAGGCCGCTTTGCGGCGGTGAGCACGCAGGATTTTGAACCCAATGGCATACAAGAAGGTGCGAAACAGGGCGCGAGGCTCATAGCGGGTGGCGGCGCGTAGCAGGGCGAAGAATGTTTCCTGAGTAAGCTCTTCAGCGTTAGCGGGATCGGAAACGCGGCGGCAGAAGAAGCCATAAACCGGCTGCTTGTAGCGATCGAAGAGTTCAGTGAAAGCCTCAGAGGATCCTTGCGCGAAAGCAAGCATGAGGCGCTCGTCGCTCAAACCAGGCCGCCCGGTCCCCGCTTGCGGCGTAGCTTCGTTTGAGTTAGCAAGCGTGTCGCTCACGGTTTTTCGCGCAACCGTCTCCGAGTTTAAAACGAACGCCGGCAAAGCGTCTTGCATGGTGGCCGCCAAGGTCCTTCACTAACGGTAATGTCGCGACACGCCAAAAAGTTCCAGACCAGACTCGATTCGGGGAACGAATCCTCCTCCAACTTTCCTATGAGTTCTTGGGAGGTTCGGCCCCGCTGAAGGCCAACTGAGCACGTCGGCGCCACGCGAAGCGAGCCGGAAGATAGAGCAACGCGACCCAAAGGGCGAGGAGCGGGCCTCGGCTAGCCAGGAAGAGCAGCATGGCGGAGATGCTCTCGAAAGCGTCGGACAGGCCGCCGAGGGCGGCATTTCGCAGCTTGGCTCCAATGGTCTCCGCAACCGGTGTGTGCTCCTCCCGCAGAAAGAGCGATATGTTCGCGAGAGTGAGGCGATTATCGGAAGAATAGCGCTCCGATTGCATGCGCTCGATTTCGCCGCGAAGCAGCGCAACCTGGTGTTCAAGACCCTCAGAGTCTTTGGTCTTGTCGCTTCGATCTTGCAGCATCTGAAGAATCCGTTTCTCCTGGTTTTGAGCATTCACGAGCCGCGCCTCAAGCTCACTGTGTTGCTCGGTAACCTCGTCCACGGCTTCCTCTTCGTGTTCCACCAGCCCGACCGTCTTTAGATCTGTGAGGGCAGAGCGATACTCCGAGGAGGGGACGCGCAGCGTCGCCGTAAGAACGCTGCCCGATGGCTGGCCAACCATGCGCAGTCTCGATGTATAGCCGTGGTGACGCTCGAGAATCTCTTCCAGGTTCGACCGCGAATGGGCGAATTCCCTGGTGACCACGGAAAGCTCCGCGGAAAAGTAGATGCGCGGCTCACGAATAGCCCCGGCCGTCTCTCCGGGTCCTGTCCTGTAGAAGTCCGGAGATGCCGGGGATGGCGCCAGAATCTTTCCGTCGTCTGGTCGAGTGCCGTCGGGCGAGGTGATTTCGCTGCCAAGTGGTCCCCGGGCGGTTGCCAATGGAGCATTTTGATGCACGGGCGGTCGGCCGGAATTCGACGCCACCAGCGAGAGAAGAAGAACTCCGGCCGCCAGGCCGCTTATCAGGGCAAGGCGCGGCCTGGCGGCAACAAATTCACGAACGCGAACGACAACCGACCCGGGACGGTCTGCCATGGGATGGCCTCCTATTTCCTTCGCGGTTAGAACGAGGAGGGCCGAGATTCTTGCAGACCTTGCACCATGAAAACGGCAGGAAAAGAACAGCGAGGTAAGGCCCGCCGAGCTGAAAAGATCAGCTGCCGATAGAGGTGCGGACGGCGTTGGCGAGGGACTGCGTGAAGCGTTGGACGTCGGCTTCGTGTTCGGCTTCGACCATGACGCGGGCGAGTTGCTCGGTGCCGGAGTAACGAAGCACGATGCGGCCATTTTCGCCGAGGGCAGATTGCGCTTCGGCAAGGGCGCGGGAAACTTCGGGGAGAGAATCGAGCGGCGGCTTCGAACGCACCTTCACGTTGACGATTTGTTGCGGATAATCCTTCAAGCCCTCGACGAGCGACTCGATTTTTCCGTGCACGGAAACCAGCGAAGCGATTTTCACCGCGGTGAGCAGACCGTCGCCCGCGGGACTGTCGTCCAGAAAAATGATGTGGCCCGACTGTTCGCCGCCCAACACGTTTCCGCTGCGCAACATCTCTTCGAGGACGTAGCGGTCGCCCACGGCGGCGCGAGCAAGAGCGATCTGTTCCTGGGCGAGGATGCGCTCGAGTCCCAGGTTGGACATGGAAGTGGCCACAACGCGGTTGCCTTTTAGCCTGTTTTGCGATTTCAGGAAGCGCGCGGCTGCGAGCAGCACGCCATCGCCGTTCACCACTTTTCCTGTTTCGCAGGCGAACAGGGCGCGATCGGCATCTCCGTCGAAGGCCACGCCCAATTGCGCTTTTTCTTCGACCACACGTTTTCGGAGACCTTCCAGATGAAGCGAACCGCAGCCGGCGTTGATGTTTCGGCCGTCGGGTGAAACGCCCATCGCCACAACATCAGCCCCAACCGAGCGAAACAGTTCCGGGCCCAGCTTGTACGAGGCGCCGTTGGCGCAGTCGAGAACCATGCGGAAGCCGCCTAAGCGGGCGCCGGCAATCACCTTGCTTCGGAGGAACTTCAAATACTCCGCGTCGAGAGATTCGTCGGCAGTGAGAAGAGGAGGATTCTTCGGAGCGGATTCGCCGCAATGTTTGAAAATGTCGGCTTCAAGTTCCTCTTCCACGGCATCGGCAAATTTCATGCCGGCGTGCGAGAAGAGTTTCACGCCATTGTCCTCGAACGGATTGTGCGAGGCGGAAATCACCACACCGGCTTGAAAATCATTCTGGCGCACCAGGCACGCGACTCCCGGCGTGGTGATGACTCCTGCAAAAGCAACCGTTGCGCCGGCTTGGGTCAGCCCGGCGGCTAGAACCGATGCGATGTGCGGGCCGGATTCCCGCGTGTCCATGCCGATGAGAACGCGCGCGGAACCGTGTTCGCGCTTGAGGTAGCCACCGAGCGAACGCCCGGTCGAAAAAAGTGTGGCGTCATCGAGAGGCGGCGTGCCGGGAATACCACGAATGCCGTCGGTTCCAAAAAGTTCTTTGGCCATGGATAGAGAGATGTTTCTCCCACGGGTCGCCGCGGCCGAAGGGTTGCCGGTGCGGCCTAAATTCCTGAGGACAACCTCAAAAGTCTAACACAGGCTCAAGGACGCTTTGCCGTCGCACGAGAGCGAACATCTTTGCCAGAAACGAACAAACCGGCCGAAGTTGGTAGACTGTTCGGAGAACGCTGCATCGAAACCCGCAAGCAGCCGATCCGATACCGTTCCCGGGAGTGTGCTAACTTGTACGGCCGGAGTTGCGTGTGTCCCCGACCGAACCACCGTCCTCTGCCGTGCGGGTCACCGTGTCGAGCTTCAGCGCGCGGGTGATCGCTGCGGCCATCATTCTGCTCTTTCTTTACTATGCCGCGGGCGTAGTGATTACGCTGCTGTTTTCCATTCTTCTCGCGTATTTCCTCGATCCGGCCGTCGAATTCCTGGAAAGACTCAGGTTCCCGCGCACGCTCGGCGCAATGGTGATGGTCCTGGTTCTCAGCGCCGTCTTGGGTGCGGTTGGGTACGGACTTTGGGCCCGAGTCGCGGACTTCGCGGCGGACTGGCCCAAGTATAGTTCTCAGTTGCAGCGCGTAGCAGCTTCGGTGCAAGGCAAGATCCAGGGCATAGAAGGCCAGGTTTCACAGATTGCGCCCGAGGAAGGAGTTCCCACCGCAGCGGCTCCCTCGCCGAGACCAAGCTTTTTTCAGCCGCTGATCCTCCGCGGGATCGGCTCTTTGTACGCTTTGTTTCTTGAAGTCACATTCATGCCGTTCCTGATTTTTTTCATGCTGGCGGAAAAACGCCAGGTGTGGCACGGAACGCTGCAACTGTTTCCCGTCTCGCGCCGAACACAAATCAAAGAGACGCTCGAGGACGTGCGCGACGTTCTGCGCGATTACCTGGCGGGGATGACGATTGTGACGTTGATGGTCATTGCCGCGAGCAGCCTGTTTTTCTGGGCGCTTGGGATGGAGTTTCCGATTTTGACGGGCATTGTCTCCGGCCTGCTGAACATGGTTCCCTACATCGGAGCGGTGCTGGCCTGGCTTCCGGCTTTTGTGATTGCGCTTACCAAATGGACCAGCATTGGCCAGTTCGCTTTTATTGCGGCGGTGCTTATCACCATTCACGTCCTGGCGCTGAATCTCGTCGCACCAAAGCTAGTGGGCCGGCGTGTGCGCTTGAACGCGGTAGCGATTACCATATCGCTGCTTTTCTGGGGCTGGGTGTGGGGCGGAATGGGACTGGTTCTGGCGATTCCCATCACCGCGACGCTGCGGGTGATCTGCGATCATACGGAGTCGTGGAAGCCGATTGGGCGATGGCTGAGCGATTGACCTCTCAGCGGTAATTTCCGCTCCTCGAGTTTCTCGAACAAGGCTGGATGATGAAACAAAGACTCTCCGCAATTGCATGCGTACTGGTGATGTCTTTTTGCGTTGCGCCTTCCGCGCGGTCCTGGGGTTGCAAAGGCCATCAAACGGTCGCGCTGATGGCAGAGAAACATCTGACACCGGAAGCGCGCCAGTTTGTGGAAAAACTGCTTGCCGAAAATCCAATTGATCCGAAGTTGCGGCGCTACTGCGGCAACGTTACGAATGATTTGCTCGTGGATGCTGCAACGTGGCCGGATGATGTGCGAAGCGAGCGGCATAATGGGCCGTGGCATTACATCGATATTCCGCGTGGAAAGCATAAGGGCTCGCTGGAGGAATATTGCGGCGCGGATGGGTGCGTGACGCGAGCGATTGAAGAGCAGCGAGCCATTCTGAAAGATAAATCCGCCGATCCGGTAAAACACGCCGAGGCGATCCGTTATCTCATACATTTTGTCGGCGACCTGCACCAGCCGCTGCACGTCACGAGCAACGGAGACAATGGAGGGAACTGCGTTCCCGTGAAGTATCTTCACCGCGAGCCGCTTCCCAATCCATTGCATCCCGAAGACTACTCCCCCAACCTGCACCAGATTTGGGATACGGAAATGATCGAGCGCGATATGGAAGTTTCGAATCCGCACCGCTATGCGGACGAACTCGATGAGAAATTCCGGGCGCAAAGCGCATCGTGGGAAGCGGCCGGCATTCACCTGGACGACTGGGCATGGGAAGTTCACGAGCGCGCGGAAACAGAGGTGTATGACGCGTTTTCCGTAAAAATCGCGGTCGAGCCGGATGTGAAGCCGAAGGGCTGCTCCGATAACCAGCACATAGGGAAGCGCATGTTTGAAAAGCATTTGACGGCAGACGAAACCTACCAGGCCCGAGCGGCAAAGGCTGCGGAGAAGAGCCTGGTGGAGGCCGGCGTGCGCCTGGCGATGATTCTGAACGACGCCGCGAAGTCCAATCCTTAGCCCTCAGGCGCTTGGTGAACCGCCGTCGGCCGGATCCTCGATTTGTTTGTCGTTGTCCCGTCTCCCCGGCTTTCCCCGTGGTTACTTGTTGAGTACCGACCCTCTTCCATCGGTTGCCAGGGTGAGAAGGCGTGGTAAGTTTGGGGGGCAGTTGACTGCGACAGCGCTCGCATAACGACCTTTGCCTCAAGGCCCAAGCCCCTCGCCCGCTGGAGACACCCCGTTGCTGGGAACGCTGCCCCCTTCCGAAAGACGGTTAATGAACGACTCTCGAGCGGCCCGAGAGCATCTGCTGACGGCGATTCTCGAATCCTCGCAGGAGGCGGTGGTCAGCGTGTCGTTTGACGGCGTCATCGAGATGTGGAGCTCCGGCGCGGAACGCGTGTACGGCTACACGTCGAAAGAGATGGTTGGCCAACGGCTGAGCCGTCTTTTGCCGCTTTATGAATTGCCGCAATTGGAGCGCCCTCCCGAACCCAACGCAAATGGTGGATGCGGCGCGGTTCAACTCTGCGAGCGGCTGCACAAGAGCGGTTCGAGAATTCTGCTGGCCATTCGCCGTACCTGGATTCGAAGCGACAACCACGAAGTGGTTGGGGTCCTCGAAATGGCCCAGGCACTGGATTTCCATGGAGCTCTTTGGTCACCGGAAGAACCCCCCGTAAGCCTTTTGATGGAACAGGTGCCCGGGCTGCTGTGGACCACGGACGCGAATCTGAAAATCTCCGCGCACTGGGGCGCCGGGCTGCCAGGCGCAAAAATTCGCTCAGGCGCTCTATTGGGACAAAGCGTTTGCGAGTTCCTGGGGTCCGCCGACGCGCACGCGACTCCGATTCTCGAGCACTACGATGCTCTGCGTGGTGTGGCCTCCCATTTTGAATACACCTGGAAGAACCGCGTCCTGGAGATTCGTGTCGGGCCGCTGCGTTCGGCGTCCCGCGAAATCATTGGCTGCCTAGGTGCCGCGACCGACGTCACGGACCGCAAGAAGTCCGAGGAACAGGCATTGTTCCAGGCTCGTCATGACGGCTTGACAGGTTTGGCAAACTACCGCGAGTTCATGGAGCGGCTCGACCGCGAACTGTGCCGAGCCGAACGCAGCCATCGTTCGTTTACGCTCTTGCTTCTGGATCTCGACGGACTCAAGCGCATGAATGACCTCCAGGGCCACCTGGCCGGGAACCGCGCGCTCCGCCGGCTCGCGGCGGTCATGAAGGAACACTGCCGCTCGACAGACTTGGCCGCGCGCTATGGAGGCGACGAATTCGCCGTGCTGTTGATCGACTCCGACCGGGGCATGGCGGAGCAGGTCGCCGAGCGCATCGAACAGCGCCTGCGTTCCGACCAGGAGAAGCCGGAACTCAGCGTGAGTATCGGAATCGGCGTTTATCCCGACGACGGACGAACCCCGGCAGAAATGATTGAGGCCGCAGATCAGCGGCTCTACCGCCGCAAGAAAGCCTCGACGGAACGAAGCGTCTCAGCTCGCTGACGGAAGCTCGCTGCACCCGAGCGGCTTTCGCTCCCTGAAAGCTTCCCCGATTTGCTCTATTGGATGGCGACGTCGGTTCGCGTGGTGAACGTAAGCCGCGTTTCGGCGGGGAACTCGATGTCCTTCTTGCCAGTGGCCGCGGCCCCGGCGGTGCCGGCTCCGGCGCCCGCGCCCGCCCCAATGGCTGCGCCCTTGCCGCCACCGGCTAACGCCCCGATGGCCGCGCCTGCGGCCGCTCCTCCGCCAATGAACCCGGCGTCCCGCTTGCCCTTGCCCTTCTCGGATCGCCCGGCAGAGCTGGTGGCAAAGGTGTAAGCCTTGCCTTTCACCGTTACGCTCACCAGGTGAAGGTACAGCTTTGCAGGTTTTGACAGCCTCCCGGAAGCCTGCACGCCACTCACGGACAATTTGACCTCGGATCCCTTGGGGATCAGCACTTTGCCGCCTACGGTCACATCCTTGGCCACCGAGCCCCGTACCGGCTGCCCGGCTTTGGCGTCCTTCGAATTGACGGCTTGATCCGTGATTACGGAAATCGCCGTGCCCTTAGGAACGGTGCCGCCGGCTTTCAGCAAACCCGGCAACAAGAAAACAGCGAGGGAAACAACAGTAGCGCGAACACGTCGGTTCATATCCGTCACCTCCGTCTGAGCTTGCAGGCTGTTCAAAAAAGTCTAGCAGAGGGAATGGCCAGAGCCCAGGGAGAGAGAGCCGTGCTGGAGCTAAAGATGAAACACCAAATCTTCCGAACTCGATGATTTCGGTTCCACGTAGAGATTGTCGATCAATCGCGTTTTGCCGAAAAACACTGCCAAGAGCACGAAACAGGCCCTGCTGACGCGCAGGACGGGTTCGAAAGATTCGGCATCCACGATTTCCGCGTAGTCCACCGAGGCCAGGCGTTCCTTGCCGAGCGTGCGCTGAACTAGGTCTTTTAAATGCAACCCGTCGCGCACCCCGCGGGCGAGGTCGCTCCTCGCGGCTTCGAGCGCGCGATATAAGACGCTCGCGGCCCGGCGCTCGTCGGGATTCAGATAAACGTTCCGCGAGGAGAGCGCGAGACCGTCCGGTTCGCGAACGATAGGGCAAAGCACAATTTCCGAATCCAGGTTGAGGTCGCGCGCCATCACGGTGATCAGCCGCGCCTGCTGTGCGTCTTTTCTGCCGAAATACGCGCGATGCGGCTGAACGATCTCGAGGAGCTTCATCACCACGGTGGCCACGCCGCGAAAATGCCCGGGCCGCGACCGCCCTTCGAGCCGCTCGCTGAGACCTTCCACGTGGACGTAAGTCGAAAAATCCTTCGGATAGATTTCCGCGGCTTCGGGAGCGAACACGGCATCCACGCCGGCCTGTTCCAATTTTGTCGCGTCGCTTTCAAACGCCCGTGGGTATTTCGCAAAGTCTTCATTCGGGCCGAATTGTTTGGGATTCACAAAAATGGAGGCGATCAGTGGGGAACACTCTTTTTTCGCTTGGGCGATCAACGACAGGTGACCTTGGTGCAGCGCTCCCATCGTTGGAACGAGGCCGACCACGCGGGTCTCCGCGCGCGCCTGCCGCGCTATCTGTTTCATCCACGCAATCGTTCGAACGATTTCCACGAAAGGGAGGAAACTATGCGCCCGCCGCTAACGAGTGCTCGCGGTAAAAATGCATGAGGTCGGTCAAAATCGGTTCGGCGCCCAACTGCCGCAAGAGTGTGGTTACCTGTCCGCGGTGGTACGTTCCGTGGTTTACCAGGTGCTGCATCGATTGCCAGAGCGGATTCTTGTATACGCCGAACCTCAGCGTTTTGTATTCCATCACGCGATCGAGGTCCGCCTGGGTCAAGCCACGCACGAAATTCAGCAGCCGGGGTTCGAACTCATTCCAGCGGGCTTCGAGGGTTCGGACGTCGCTGAATTGCGCGGCGTCTGGCAGCGACGATGGCGAGCGACCCTGAAAGCGTTCGAGCCAGAGCCATTCGGCTCCATAGATATGAGCGAGCGTATCGCGAACCGAGCCAAAGCTCGAGCCCAGTGCTTTTGCGAATTGATCCGCCGGGAGCTTCGAAGCCGCCTGCAGTTGCCGGCGATTTGCCCAGGCGTTGTACTCATAGAGCGTTCCTATGTCTTGCGGTGTCATGACCCAGCTCCTTGGTTCGATGCAAAACGATCAGTGGCGCAGCGCAGGAAAGAAGGATGAGCGGAAGCGCTGGGCGCCACGGTTTCCTTCTACCAATCGCCGTCCGTATTCACTGGCGCTTCCTGCTCTTCTTCTTTCCCTAACTTTGCCGCGTGGTAGGATTCGCCGTCCGACGGGAAGGTTCCCGTTCTCACGTCATCACAGTATTCGCGGACGGCATCGGAAATGATTCTTCCCACATTGGCGTATTGCCTCGCGAATTTCGGAACCGGGCGAAACGTTAGCCCCAAGATGTCGTGCAGCACTAGAATCTGGCCGTCACAATCCGGACCTGCGCCAATGCCAATCGTTGGAATGCGCAATTCACGGGTAATTTGCGCGGCCAGTTCGCGAGGCACGGCCTCCAGCACCACGGCGAAAGCGCCTGCGGCTTCGACCGCGCGCGCGTCACGGATCAGATGCTCGGCAGCGTCGCGCGTTTTCCCCTGCACCCGATAACCGCCCAGCGCGTTCACCGACTGTGGCGTCAAGCCGACGTGTCCCATCACCGGAATCTCCGCTTCGGTGAGACGCGCAATCAGCTCCAACCGCCGCTCTCCGCCTTCCACCTTTACCGCTTCAGCCCCCGCTTCTTTCACGAAGCGCACGGCATTGCGAAGCGACTCGGAGGTGTCCGTGTGATAGCTGCCGAAGGGCATGTCGGAGACGATCAGCGCGCGCCGCGCGCCGCGACGTACCGCCCTGGTGTGATGCAGCATGTCTTCGAGGGTCACGGGCAATGTGCTTTCGTGGCCAAGTACCACCATACTCAGGGAATCGCCAACGAGAATTACGTCCACGCCGGCTTCATCGAGCAGCCGCGCGGTTGGATAGTCGTATGCCGTTAAGCAGGTAATCGTTTCAGGTTTAGAAAGGAAACCCGCACCCTTCGACTTGCGCTGCAGAAGATCCGGAACCGTGATTTTGCCGTTCGCGGAATTAGGAAGAACACTCATCCTGGCCTCCGGTGCCGCTCCCTGATTGCAGGATGCCGCCCTGTACCTTGAGGTCCTCAGAATAACAAAGTGTGATTCGAAGAACCACAAATTCCCACTGACAACAACGTCAACTTTGTAGTACAAAGTACTTCATGGATCCGATGGAGAGGACATGGCGAGCCTCAGGTCTTCAGTGGCGCTTGCGCGCGCCCCTTCCACTGCCCGCCGCGGCCCAGCCAGTATCGTAGTGCGGACACGCACGTGGCATACCCGTAGAAGAGCGCAGCAACCGGCAACGTCAGGGCCCAGGGCCACGAAAGACCGTAAAACTTCACCGTAACCGCGAACGTCGCGGACATCATGGCGATGGTGGTGTCGACAGCCAGCCACGCCTCTCCTGGAAAGGCAAAGAAGAGAACCCAGGGGAGCAAATAGGTCAGCAAGAGACCGGCCAGCGCGCCCAGCAGCGCCAGAAAGGAATAGCGCAACTGTGTGAAGGCCACGCGGGCAATTAAATCGCGAATCCCGGTGAAATGATGGTAGGCGCGCAGGCTCACGCTCGATCGCGTCAGCCCCAACTGGATTTTCCCGCCGCTTTGCTTCACGGCCTTCGCGAGCGCACAGTCCTCTATGACTTCACCCCGGACAGCCGCCAGGCCGCCGATTCGCTCTAAAGCAGAACGCCGCAACAAGATGCAGCCGCCGGCGGCAGCCGCAGCGCGGGACTTGGGGTCCGCGACCGAGCTCGGCGGATAGAGGGTCAGAAAGAAGTAGAGAAACGCGGGAATCAGCAGCCGTTCAGGAAGTGTCTTGACTCGCAGAAATACCATGAGCGACGCGAGGTCAAGAGAATCATTTTCCGCCTGGCAGACCAAACGGCGCAGCGTATCTGGCGCATGAGTGATGTCTGCATCGGTAAACCAGAAATAGTCGGGTGCGTTTTTCCGGGCCGCCGCGATTCCTTCATTCATCGCCCAAACTTTTCCAGCCCAGCCCGGGGGAAGCTCGCTCGCACGGTGAATCGAAATTCTTTCGCTCGCTTTGCACTCGTCGGCGGTCTTGCGCGCAAGGTCCGCCGTGCCGTCGTCGCTGTGGTCGTCCACGACCATCGCGAAAAACTCGCCGCGATAGTCCTGCTTCGCCAGAGAGCTGACCGCGCGGCCTATGGTTTCAGCCTCGTTCCGCGCCGGGACGATGGCCACCACCCGAGGCCAGCGTTTCAGAGGCTTTCGCTCATCGTTTGCTTCGTGGACCTGCCAGAAATTTCTTCGAGCGAAGAACAGATACAGCCAAATAGCCAAGGGAAGGATGGCGACAAAGTTCGGATTCAGAGCCACGCGCTATTGTGCAACAAGTGAGCGCCAGTGAGCTACGCGAGATCTTCCTTGCGAATCGGCAAGCGCCGCAGCCGTTTGCCGGTCGCGGCGTACAATGCGTTGCAGATCGCGGGCGCAATCACCGGAACCGTGGGCTCGCCAATTCCCGTCGGTGCTTCCGTGCTTTGCACGATGTGCACTTCGATCGACGGCGCTTCTTTCATGCGGATCATTCCGTAGTTATGAAAGTTCGCTTGCACGACTCGCCCGCGGTCGACGGTGATGGCATCCTTGACCGTGGCAGTGAGTGCGTAAATCGCGGCGCTTTCCACTTGGGCGCGAACCCCATTGGGGTTCACGGCGCGGCCGCAATCGACAGCGCAAACAATGCGATTCACCTTGAAATCCGACGTTGAAGCCGAGACTTCGGCTACCGCCGCCGCATAGCTGAAGAAAGAGTAGAACCCGGCAATGCCTTGTCCCTGGCCCTTGGGAATCGGCCTGCCCCATCCCGATTTTTGCGCCGCGAGTTGCAGCACGCCTTTCAGCCGAGCCGTATCGAGAGGATGATATTCCTGTCGGCCTTCTCCAAACTGGGGAATCTTGCGCGAATCGCCTATCAGCTTTAGGCGAAATGCCAGCGGATCCTGTCCCGATGCGTGTGCGAGTTCGTCGATGAAACTTTCCATGACGTACCCGCTGCTCGAGTGCTCGACCGAGCGCCACCACGCGCGAGGAGCGCTCGAGTGCGCGAGCGTGTACTCGATGCGAAGATTTGGGGTTGCATAAGGAACCGTGGCGCCGGTTCCGAATTCACCGAGGCCGGGATCGTCCGGTCCCTTCTCGCTCCACTTGGCGGCAATCGAAGTGGAGGTTTGGAAATGTTTGTAAGCCGCAAGCTTTCCCTCCTGGTCGAGAGCGCCCTGCAGCTTGTGATAGGACGCGGGACGATAAAAGTCATGCTGCAGGTCGTCTTCGCGGGTCCACAGGACCATCACCGGCTTCCCGGAAATCTTGGCGACTTGCGCCGCCTCCATCACGAAATCCGCCTGATAGCGCCGGCCAAAGCCTCCGCCCATCAGCGTGGTGTGCACGGTTACTTTTTCTGGAGGCAGTTTTGCGGCTTCCGCGATTACTGCTTGCGCCCACTGTGGCCCCTGCGAGGGCACCCAGGCTTCCGCGCTGTCCGGGCCGATCTGCACGGTGCAATTCATGGGCTCCATGCAAACGTGCGCCGCGAAAGGCAGTTCGTAGATGGCTTCAACCCTTTTGGAGGCGGAAGCAAGAACCGCGTCGGCGTCGCCTTCGGTGCGAAGGACATTTTTTGCCGCTTGGGCGGCGTTGTCGAGAAATTGCTTCCGCAACTCCTCGGAAGACTCCTGGACCGCCGCGCCCTCGTCCCATTTCACATCGAGCGCCTTGCGTCCTTCGATGGCGGCCCAGGAATTGTCGGCCAGTACGGCAACTCCTCCCGTTGTCGAAGCACCGCGGCCGCTCGTCTTGATTTCAAACACGGCTCGGACTCCGGGTACGGCTTTCGCTCCGGTAGCGTCAAACGAGCCGACTTTGCCTTCGAAGACCGGGCAGCGCGCAATCACCGCATAGAGCATCCCCGGAATCCGCGAATCGATTCCAAATTTGGCTTTACCCCGGGACTTATCCGCCGTATCGAGCCGGTGCACTTCCCGCCCCACAATCGTGAAGTCGTCGGAATTCTTCAACGGAACCTTGTGCAAATCGGGGATTTCCAGTTTCGCGGCGTCGGCCACCAGCTGGCCATACCGGAAAGTGCGCTCCGGGTGACCGTGCACGACGAAACCGTCCTTGGCCTTGCAGGTGTCTCGGCCAACCTCCCACTTCTTCGCCGCAGCCGCGATGAGCATTTCGCGCGCGGCCGCGCCGGCTTGGCGCAGTGGCAGCCACGAACCGGCCACACTGCCGCTGCCTCCCGTCCCCAGGTCGTAGACCTTCGGATTCGTGGGCGCCTGTTCAACCTGCACCTGCTTCCAATCCACGCACAGCTCCTCGGCGAGGATCATCGGCAGAGAAGTGTAGACACCCTGGCCCATCTCTGACTTTCCGAGAACCAGCGTGACGCGATTGTCGGGCGTGATCCGCACCCACGCGTCAAACGGACTGGGAGTCTTTGCTTCCTGCTCTTTCGCCTGATCGGCAAGCGCGCTTGGCGACCAATGGAAGCCAATCACGAGCGCGGCTCCGCCCGCGGCACCCGTCTTCAGGAATTCACGCCGGTTTACAACGGAAGCACTCGCCATGGGACACCTCAGAAACAGATGTGAGAGAACGTTTGAAACGTTATGCCGCGGAGTGAGCCTTGCCTGCCATCGAGGCGGCCCGATGGATGGCTTTCCTTATGCGCTGGTACGTGCCGCAGCGGCAGATGTTGCCGGTCATGGCATCGTCGATGTCGGCGTCGGTGGGGTTGGGCTTCTTCGCGAGCAACGCTGCCGCCGACATGATTTGTCCGGACTGGCAGTAGCCGCATTGTGGAACGTCTTCTTCCATCCAGGCTTGCTGCACCGGATGGCTCCCATCCGCCGAAAGGCCTTCGATGGTGGTCACTTTCTTCCCGGCCACACTCGAGATCGGCGTGATGCAGGAACGCGTTGCTTCGCCGTTGATATGCACGGTACACGCGCCGCAAAGGGCCATGCCACAGCCGAACTTCGTGCCGGTCATGTTCAGCGTGTCGCGGAGCACCCAAAGCAGTGGCATATCCGGGCTGACATCCACGGACTGGGACTTGCCGTTCAAGGTAAAAGCGATGGCCATGGGGACCTCCTGGTGCAGGCCCATATCCTACACCAACACCAACTTCCAGCCAGTACGAAAATCCACGGATTTCCGCATTCCGCCGCGCGTGCCGCCGACCGCTTCGCTCGCGAGCGCACGCCATGGCCGGCTACGCCCTTGAGACGTGGCTGCCCTTCTTCGGTGAGCAGGTTTAGCTTCCCGGGACGGTCGCCGGTGTGGGAGGCGCTTTGGGAGCCTTGGGAGCGGGGGATTCGGGTTCGACCCCTCGCCAGCCGACAGGGCGCCCGCGCACGGCTTCTTTCACCGAACGGAAAAGCACCACATACATCAGTTGGCGGTAATAAAAGCGCTGCAGAAGAACCGGAACGAGCAGGGCCCAGTCTTCTTTGCGTTCGAGCGCAAAGGCAAGGACGCAGGTGACCACGTCAATCAAAAGAAAGCCGATGAAAAAAAGCACCGAGCGCATCAAATCGCCGGTGCTCGCGTGAATCGCGGGCAACCAGGAAAACTGGAGTTTTTCGAGCGCCCAGAGCCCCAGGGTCCACAGGAACAACAGATCGATCAACGGAGAAATGAGGGGCAAAGCAAGCTGGAAGACGAAAATGTTCGGCAACGCAATCCAGCCCAGGGTGCCGTACTTTCGCCGGAAAAGCGTATCGCTGTGCTTCCAGAACGATTGCAAGGTGCCAAACGTCCAGCGAAAACGCTGGCGGATAAGCTGACCCGGCGTGTCCGGAGCTTCGGTCCAGGCAATGGCTTCCTCGTCATAACCAATGCGCCAGCCCAGGCGACGAATCGCAACCGTAAGGTCCGCGTCCTCGGCCACGGTATCGGCAGTAATCCCGCCGGCAGATTCAATGGCTTGTTTTCGCCAGGCGCCCAGAGCGCCAGGGACCACCGTGATGCAGTTCAAAAGATCAAAGGCGCGCTTTTCCATGTTCTGGCTGGTGATGTACTCGAGCGCCTGCCAGCGCGTCAGCCAACGCGAGCGGTTGCCGACCTTCACGTTGCCGGCCACGGCGCCAATCGTGGGATCCACGAAATGGCGGACCAGCTTGCCGATGGCATCCGGCTCGATTTCGGTGTCCGCATCAATCGTGACGACAATTTCTGTTTCCGCTCGCGCCATTGCCGCATTCAATGCCGCGGCCTTACCGCGGTTGACCTGGTGAATGATGCCTACACGCAGCTCGCGAGAAAAATGCTCGTCCAATAGTTCTCCGGTTTTGTCGGCAGACCCATCGTCCACAACGATGATGCGCAAATCCGGATAATCCGATTCGAGGACCGACGACACGGTTTGCACAATGACGGTTTCCTCGTTGTGCGCGGGGATCAGAACGGTCACGCCCGGGAGCGGCCCCGGGGTTTTCGCCGGATGATCGGGCCGCAACTTCTCAATCAGCGCCAGAACGCCAATGATCAGCGTGCGGCCACTGACCAGGACAATGCCAAGGATATAAGTGACGGTCATCAAAACGAAGAACCAGTGGTAAATCCCGAATATAAAGCCGTTGGCGCGAGCTTCAAATTTTTCTTCCGAAGAAAGCGGCAACATCACCTGCGCGCGGGTCTTGCCAATAAGGTCTGGCACGGTGACAAACTCATAGCCCTCGGCCCGCAAAGCGTCGATAAGCTCCGGAAGCGCCGCGACCGTCTGGCCGCGATTCCCGCCGCCATCGTGAAGAAGGACAATGTTGCCCTTGGGCGCCTCGCGCAAGACGTTCTCGACGATCTTCGCCGCGGGTATGGGGACTCCCGGGGAGATCTGGCTCCAATCGTCCGGATCCACCTTCTGGCCGACGATGATGTAGCCCATATCCTGGGCGATGGGGAGGTGAGCCACTTCCTCGGCAAATTCAGGCTGGTGGTCGATGCCGTAAGGCGGCCGAAAGAGCAAGGACTTCACGCCAAGAGTGCTTTCGATCAGGCGTTCGGTCAAATTCAGCTCCCAGCGGATTTGCGTCGGTGAGAGTTTCGGATCCTCCCAGTCGGGATGAGAATAAGTGTGGTTGCCGACTTCGTGGCCCTCGTCATATTCGCGGCGAAGAAGTTGCGGCCACCGGTTGGCATCCCAGCCGATGACGAAGAACGTTGCTTGTACATTTTTCTTTTTCAGAACATCCAGAACCTTGGGCGTCCAGGTTGGGTCCGGTCCGTCATCGAACGTGATGGCCAGTTTTTTCTTGGCCGCGCCAATCTGCTCGATGTCGTAGGAAAGCGGGTACGCGTCGTAGGTTTCGCTGGTAATCAAATCGCTCTTCGGATCGTAGGTGAAACTCCGATGGCCGCGCTTCGGAGTGTCGTTGAAGTGCCAGATATCGCCATCCCCTTCGAGGATCAAATCCGGGCCCGGCGGAAGATCTTCCAGTTTTTGCCGAATGGCGTCGTCCGGGCGCGTGGCGTCCCATACGGGCCAAAGCGAGGTATCCGCGGAACCAAGGCGCCACATGGCCGTGCCTTGCACGCCCATCCGCTCACTCGCGCGAAGTTCGTTGTAGGCCGTCACGGCATCGAGCATCCATACCTGATGGACGACATCGTGTTGGTCCGAATACGAGTAATGCGGATTCAGCGAAGCGGAATCGAACTCGATTTGCGTCTCGGACTCATAAGCATGGAGAAGCGCTTCCTGAATCGTGAAAGATTGCGCCGGCTCCGGAGTTTTTTTCCCCTCCGGCCAATCGTAGGCGTAGCCGGCGACGGCAACAATGATTCTCCCGGGAGGCACGATCTCCATAACTTGTTTCAGGTTCTCGACATACCAGTCCTGCGAGGCAATGGGCCCGGGCGCCGATCCCACCCAGTGTTCGTCATAATTCATCAGCACGATGGCGTCGCATTCCTTACCGAAAAAGGCGTAGTCGTAAGCGTCGTTGCGAGCTGGAAGCGCAATCATGAGCTTCAGCCCCGCCGAGTGGAGCGCGGGCGCCAGCTCGGCGGCAAACTGACGAAACTGCGCCTGGCTCGTATCGGGCACATCCTCGAGGTCCACGACGATCCCGGCTTCGTGCGATTCCTTGGCGAATTCGACGACGCCGCTCACCAGGTTCTGGCGGGCTTCCGCTCTTGCCAGCATTTTCACCATTTCGGCGTTTTGCCATTGCACGCCGTCGTAGTTGTTTAGCAGCGCCATCATCGGCAGCTCGACCGGCGGATTGAGCGATTTCATCCATTGGTGCAGCTTGTCATCCTTCAGCAAGGCCAGGCCTTCGGCAGGAGTGGCCTTCACGGCCGTCTGGCCGTGCTCGTAGTCGACGAAGGTCAAGCTGCCATCGGCGGAAACGGCGTGCAATTGTTCCGCGATCAACAGGTCAATTTCCCGGTAGTGCTTCCGCAGGGAGGCGAGACTGTTCGGATCCCAACTGACATAGAAAGCCGCGCGAAGGGGGTCATAGCTGGCGGGCACGGTTCCGATGTTGGCTACGCGGCGGCGCCGCCCTTCGCGCGCCGCAGCGGCCTTCTTCCTCGTCTTCAGTGGGCGATAGCTCGATTTGGCGTCCGGGAACAAGCTGGCGGGCAATTCGACGCTTACGGCGATGGTCACAAAAAAATAGGCCAGCAGCAAGGTGAGCAGAGCTCCGCTGATCTCCAGAACACGGCGGGTGCGGCGCCAACGCACACGCTGCGCGTCGTAAAATATCGGCCTTCGTTCTTTCATGTCTCTGCTTAGCCTTCGGGATGGCGCGGCTCCCGGCTGGTCAGGGTTCTCCGCGATTCCGTCGGCTCTATTGTAAGATGCGTTGGCCGATGAAGCGAATATTCTCTAGCCCCGTTTTCGCGCTGGCAGCAGGGTTGTGCCTCCGTCTGTTTTTCGTACTGAAATTTCCCGCAGATTCCGGCGACACCGCCATTTACGAACAGATCGCCGCCAACTGGCTGAAGCACCACGTCTACGCCATGGAGGTTCAGGGCGCCATCACGCCGGTGGACCTCAGAATGCCGGGGTATCCCGCTTTTCTCGCGTTGATCTACGCGCTCACCGGTCGCACCGTCGAGGCCGCGCGCTTGTGGGTCATGCTCGCCCAGGTGGCCGTGGATCTCTCGAGTGCTCTGATCATCGCCGTTCTTGCCGCTGGATTGCTGGTGCTGACGGATAGGGGCGGCTCGATCAAGCGCGTGTTCAACGCAGCTCTCTGGCTCGCCGCCCTCTGTCCGTTCACCGCGAATTACACCGCGGTCTTGCTCACCGAAACGATCGCCACGTTTTGGACCGCCCTCGGGGTTCTGTTCCTCACCGGAGTTGCTGCCAACAGCAACGATTTGGTTTTTCCCAAGTCCAGACGACCTTGGGAAGGAAAATGGTCCGAGGACTTCGGTTTCTACGCTCCGGCTGCCGGATTGGCGGCGGGTCTTGGAGCCCTGTTCCGCCCCGAAACTCCCTTGCTGCTCCTTGCCGCGTGGATCAGCAATGCGTTCTTGCTCCTGCGCCATCGAAAGGCGAAGCACTTGCTCCGCATCACCCTCTTCACCACGCTAGGCTGCGTCCTGCCGCTTGCACCCTGGGCCATTCGCAATGCCCGGACGTTCCATGAAGTGCAGTGGCTCACACCGAAATACTCCACGTTGCCGGGAGAAATCGTTCCCCGGGGCTTGATGGCCTGGGAGAGCACGTGGCTTTTCCGCGTCAAAGACTGCTACCTCGTCCCGTGGAAAATCAACGAAGAGGCCATCGACGTGGACACGATCCCCGCGCGAGCGTTCGACTCTCCCGAAGAAAAGCAACGCGTCTCCGCCATTCTCAAGCCCTACAACGAGGACTTGTCGCTCACCGAGGAAGAAGACGACGCCTTCGGCCAGCTCGCCCGCGAACGCGCCGCCCGCCATCCCTTGCGAACCTATCTGGGGATCCCGGCCGCCCGCGCCGTGGTCCTATGGTTTACTCCGCGCATCGAGCTTCTGCCCATTTCGGGAAACGTCTTTCCCCTGGCCGAAAAGCACGATACCGATCCAGCCGATCAGGGCTTCACCATCTTTCTCTTCCTCTTGAATATCGTGTACCTCGGCTTGGGCGCGGGGGGCGCGGTAAAGCTCTGGCGTGCCAGCGCCGCCGTCAGGCCGGCCCTGGTGTTTCTGATCCTTTTCCTGTTGTTGCGTACCGGGTTTCTGACCACTCTCGAAACGCCGGAGCCGCGTTACGTCCTCGTCTGCTTCCCCATCCTCATCGCCCTCGCCGCCCAGCTTTTCTCGGGCAAGCCCGAGCCGCAATCTTCCGCCGCCATTTCCTAGCGCCCGGCTTCCAACCGGGAAGTTACACCATGGTCGAGATTCCGCTCGGCTAACCCCTCCGTGTCACTCGCCGTAGCCTTCTCGCTCGCCACTACTTCTCATCCGCCGGTTCGGGGTGAATTGTGACGCGGTAGATTTGGTGGAACTGTTCTTTCACGCGGTCTTCGAGCGCGGCGGTGACATCGTGGACCTGGGTAATGGGCAGCTCGCTCTTCATGGTGCAGTGACACGACACCAGGATGTGGTGCTCGACCCGCCTCACGCGGACGTCGTGGCAATTCACCAATTCATCGAATTCCGACGTCAGCCCGTTGAGAAAGTTCTCAATCGCTTTCGCCAGCTGGTTCGTCTCGCCGAGGCCCGCGTCCGGTGTGGCAATGTGGCGTCCCAGCGGCTCGATGTGAATGTTGACTTCAGCGGCCCCGCCCCGCAATTCCAGAATCTTGTCTTCCAGTTCGCTGGCCTGGCGGTGCGCTTCGCGCAAAGTCAGATTCTCGTCCACTTCCAGGTGCAGCTCGATGAACAGCCGGCCGTTCTGCTGCGACGCGTGAACATCGTGAATGGCCAGCCCCATGCGTTGGGCAGCCGCGCGAATGGCCTCAAACAGATGCTCGCCCTGCGGCGCGCGCGGCTCCACATGCACCATCACGTCGGAAGGGACAATCTCTCCGATGCGTTTCTCGATGGCGTCGCTCAGTAGGTGAACCTGCTCGAGGCTCGCCGTGCGCGCCGCGGTGACCGTGGTGTCCACGAAGTATCGGTTGCCGGCGCGCCGCACACGCACGCGCTCCACTTCGAGGACGCCATCCATCGACTCCACGGCCCGGGCAATTTCCCGTTGCAAACCTTTGGGCGCCGCATCGAGCAGCGCGTCAAGCGTGCGACGCCCCAGTTGCGACCCGACCCACAAAATCACCGCCGCGACGGCAAGACCCGCAAGCGCGTCAGCATAAACCAGCCAGGGAAGGTTCCAGGCTTCACCGGCCCAGACCAGCCCGATTCCCGCAATCACCACCATGGTGCTCCAGACGTCTGTCGAAAAATGCAGCGCGTCCGCCTCGAGCGCCTCGCTCGAATACTTCCTGGCGGCATGGCCCAGGGCGCGCGCACGTGTCACGTCAATCGAAAGCGCAACCAGGAGCACCACAACGGCGGTTACGCTCGGCCGGATGTGCACGCTTCGGAAAAACAGCCGGTCAAACGCTTCGTAAATGATGTAAAGCGCGGTGAGCGCAAGAAGTCCGGTCTCTACGAACGCCGAGAAATTCTCAAATTTTCCATGTCCGTAGGGATGGGTCTCATCGGCCGGGCGATCCGACAAGCGAATGGAGAGAAACGTGATGATGGCAGCGACCAAATCCAGCCCGGAGTGCAGCGCCTCGGAGAGCACGCCGAGGCTTCCGGTCTTGACGACCAGAAAGGTTTTCAGTGAAACGAGAATCGCAGCCGAACCGACGCTCAGAAGCGCAGCGCGCTTCTTCTCCCGCGCTTCCTCGATTGGCGCAACCGTTTCCATCGCGGGTCTAGACTACCTCAGATGGTGTGTTGAGGGCCGCCTGTACTCGGGCGAGAAGATGCCGGGTTAAAACCCGGCGCGGCATTTAAACCTTGAGACTTTTCACTGGGTTCCAAGCGAGCCGCACCGGTTCGTCGAATGGGTTGTTATTTCGCGGCCGTCATCGGCGGCGGTGGCAGAAGCGGCAGCCGCTTTGCTTCGCCGCGTTCGCCGCGAACTTCCACCTCGTCGAACAGGAGCGACGGCGCAACCAGCGAAGCCGGCAAGCCAACCGACGCGGAGCCAAAAGCGCTCAGCGCCGTGCCCGCAAAGCCGTTGGCCTGGCTTTGCATATAATTGTAGACAAAACTGTCGCTTCCAATTCCCGCAATGTTCCGCAGCGCGCGGGTGTTCAACCCGATGATGCGCGCTCCGCGAACGAGTTCTTCGCGCCCGCTGTCGGGATAAAGGCGATATACGATGAGCGGCAAGCGGTCGCCGGTTCCGGCACCGCCGCCAAAGCTGGCCAGCAACTCAGAGAACTCTTCCTGATGCAGAAGGCTCAAAGCAGGATTGTCCATCTCGCGAACCACGAGACAATACTGTTCGCGTTCGCCTTTCTTTTCGGCGCGGCATTCGTCGAGAAATTTCTTTTTCAAATCCGTCGGAGAAAGAGTCTCGGTGGAAGAAAAGATCAGGTTGCTCATGGTGGGCTTGGCGTCGTTCAGGAACGCGGCGCGACCATGCCCGTTGGACTGCTCGAAATCCGGGCCGGGGCGGCGCGACATGAGTTCGTCCTTCAGGGTGCCATTTTCGACCAGCGCGACTTTCCGGCCTCGAACGCCTTCATCGTCTACCGAATACCCGCCGATCAGCGAGGCGCCTTTGAATTCCTTGTCGGTTGGATCATCGACCAACGTCACGGTCGGCGGCAAAACGCGCGCCCCCAACCGGCCCACCCAATCGCTCTTTCCTCCCAAGCCGGTCAACATCTGTTCTAGCACCGGGCTGAAAGAAATTGGCGGCCGCGCTCCATTGACCGCCGGACTCAAGACTTGTGCCAAAAGCGAGGCCGCCGCACGGGCCTCAAACAGCACCGGCCCGGTGTAATCCTGCGCCGGCGGAGCCGCGCGCAGCGCCATCAATTCCGTGCAAGTGACGTTCAGAGCTTTGCGCACCGCATCTACGTTAGGCAATTCGCCAGGCCGCACTGCGTACGTCGCATAATAATGATTCACCGGCACGCCATCGTCCGCGACCGCATTCAATCCCGCCTCAATGGCGGCAAAGTGCCGGTTCTGGCGGATTTCCGTACCTTCGCTCGTGAGCAAGTACTCCGTTCCATAAACGAGGTAATAGCTGACGCGCGATTCACGAATCTGCGAGAACGCGCGCATCACCGCGGAGCTGTCGCGTGCCTCTTGCTCCCAGTTGCGACGGCTCCAGTCCGGCGTCTCGAGTGGCTCGATGAGCTGCACGGGCTCGGCTTTCGAAAAATCATCGATGTCCGATTGCCGTGCCAGGCTGCTGAGGTAGCCTTTCTTTCGCGAGTAGATGTCTACGGCTTCCTTGAAAGCCTGATCCGTGGCAATCCACAAATCCTGCCGCAACGAATCGTAATCGCGGTCGATGCCCACCGAGCCGGTGGGACCAATGAATCCGCGAAACGCGTCGTCACTCACGAAATTCGAGCTGTCGAGTTTGTAGTTGCCCACGCGCGCCGCCACGTTCATGAAGCGGTTCCGCGCGTGCGTGCTCGAAAGAAGTGCGCCGAATTCCGCTGTGATTTCGCGCACCTCCAGGTCCAGCAGACGGTACTCGATGTAATACGGCTTCACCGGCTGGCCGCTATTGGGAATCGTCAGTTCCAGCCGCGCTTTCGAACGCGCCATTTCGTCCCGCATGGCTTGGAGCGTGTGATCGTTGTCCTGGGCGAGTGCAAAGCCGGCCGTCGCCGAGCCGAACGCTGCAAAAAGAAACACCCTCCCAACCATTTTCCCGGCGCGCCTCACCGACCCCCTCCCGTCTTGACCTTATCGTGCGCCGGCGGCGGCAGAATCGGCGGCCGGTCGGTCGAACTTTCCTTCTTTTGCACTTCCAACTCGGAGATGAGAATCGCCGGCGAAGCGGCCGAAACCGGGACGTTGCCGGATTCCGCGCCACAGTAGCCATTGAATACTTCGGGCTTGTCGCCGGTGGCCACAATCTTGGTCAGCGCTGCAAGCGGCGTCCCGACGATGTCGACGCCACGGACTAATTCATCGGGCTTGCCGTCGGCAAACACTTTGTAGACCACCAGAGGCTGCACCTGAAAGGCTTGCGGTTGCCCGCGGCCGGTGAACGTGAATCCCCCCGCAATGTCGTCGATCAGCAGGCCATACGGCTTGCCCTGCGCCTTGATCAGGTCCATCAATTTCGCGCGGAGCTGGGCGTTCGTCATGGTCTTGCTGCTCTCGACGATCAGGTTGCCCTGCCGCGAAACGGGCGTCGCGCCAAGCTGCCGCCGTCCGTGCCCGTTCGAATGCGGAAAGCCTACGAGCGGCGACCGGGACATCTCGAAATTCTTCAATACTCCGTGGTCTACCAGCGTCACGCGCTCGGCGGGCACGCCCTCGTCATCAAACTGGTAGTAGCCGAGAAGGTCCTCGCCTGCGAGCTGTTTCAGGGTGGCGTCGTCGGTGATGTTTAGAAAAGAGGGCAGGATTTCCTCTCCGACTTTCTTCGAGAAAGTCTGTCCTTCGGTGACATCCTTTTGGCGGTGCCCTTCGGCGCGATGCCCGAAAACTTCATGGAAAAACACGGCGGCGGCGCGCCCGGTCAGAAGCGCGGGGCCGACCGATGGGTCGTTGATCGGCGCCTTGACCAGACCCTCCAATTCCTTGCGCAAGGTGGCTTCGGCGGCGTACACGGCTCGGTCGTCGGGCGCCTCCTGGGGATCGACCCAGTCAAAGTTGTAGTAGCGGTCGATGTCCATCCCGTCCGGCGCTTTGCCTTGGATGAACAGCTCGAGCCGGTAGCGAATCTGCCCAAACTGGAGCTGGGTGCCCTCGCTGTTCACTTGCAGGACGTTTTGCGCCTGCGCGCTGAAGGTCACGATGGAATTGATGATGGCGGTGGATTCGCGAAACGCCTTGGTGTACGCGCGTACTTTCGCTTCCCAGGGGGTACGGTCCACGGCGATCGAAACTTCCGGCCCGATGTAGGTGTGCGGCTGCTCGCGCGAAAAATCCGGCGCATTCCCTTCCGCCGTTTCCACCTTCACTTCTTTTCCCGTCTTGATCTTGATCAAAGCTTCTTCGGCAGCGCGGTATTGTTTGTCGGTTTCGAGCCAAACGGCGCGGCGCAGCACTTCGGGATCATCGTCGACCGGAACCGACACGCCCGGGCTGTCGTTCTGCATTTGGCGTTCGCCCACTTTGTGCGTGTCGTCCAGATTGTAGTTTCCCGTGCGAACCCAAACCTCGAGCCAGCGGTTGCGGTTTTCGCTGCTATTCAGCAAGGCCCCGTTCGAGCCGGAGACATCCACCCGCCGGGTGTCGGTAACCGTGTAGTCCATGAAATACGCCGGAGGATCCTGAGTGCCGTAGGTCTTCATCGAGCGGTCCAACTCCGCCTGCATAGCGGCGAGCAGCGGAGAGCGCTTCGCCTGGCCATCGGGTAGGGGCGTGGCCTGGGCCCTGGGCGCAAGGTAAAACGCCAGGCCGGTCAAAAAGGTTATCGCAAGAAACGGAGAAACCAGTCCACCACGGCTCGAATTGGTCAAAGGGTGCCTCACTCGCTGTTAGACGGGACCGCGAATCATTCAGTCTACGCTATCGGATGGGGCGCTCCAAGCGCCTTGAACCTGCAGCAGGGCCGTCCAAGCAACCACAATGCTAGGACGTTTGCCGGCTGGTTTGAGTTGCATGCCCGCGGGGACTCCGCTCCAGGCATGAGAAGCTGTTTTTACTCTTAAGTGCTTCCGAGCAACCGTAGCGCATGCCAATTATCCGCAGGCCTTGGGATTATTCGGATTACAGCCGGTGGCCGGGGGCTTTGGGCGCGTCAGACCGACACCCAGTCCAACTCCGACGGCCCCCGCGACAATTCCAATCGTGCCCCAAATGCCAAGATGAGCTCCCACGGCGGCTCCGGTTGCGGCCACATTCGAGCCCACTCCCGCAATCGTATCGTTGCTTGCGGTCACCAGCTGATCGAGAGTTGCCTGCTGCGGCGGCGCGGGCGGCTCCGAGTTATTTCCGCTGCGCACGAAGGTCATCTGGCCGGCTTTGGCCAGCACGCAAACCCCGCCGAGATTGCAAACCTTGACCTGGCCCTCAAACACGATCACGTTCATCGAGTTGTTCGCATATTCGATGAAAAAATCCGTGCCCACGACGCCCGCGACGCCTGCCGGCGTGCGCACTTCAAACTTCCCGTCGGGCTTGGCGATTTTTTGCGCTTGCGTTCGGAGCTTTCCGTAAGTGAGCTCCAACTCCGTCTGCTGCGCGCCGGCATCGTGCTTGACGACCTTGATCGACGAGTCCGAACCCACGTTGAGCACCGACCCGTCGTCGAGCGCAATTCGTGCTCGCGCATTTACCTGCGTGTTCACCAAGTCTTGCCAATCTACCGCCGTCTTCGCTGCGGCTGGAATCGTTTTCGCGCCGCGCGCAATGTTCACCGCCGGAATCACGCGGGATACTTCGCCGGCCCGCTGCCCCGCGGCTTGCGGTTCGGCCAGGCTAACTGCAGGAATGGCCAGCAACCAGGAAAGCATCACGGCCACACTGAAGACCCAGGGGGACTTCCTTGTCATCTCGCATCTCCTAAGGACACCAACGCTATTTAACTTGTTACTGGAGGCGCGGGAAGGTGTCAATTGGCCGCGCACAACCCGTTGTCTACTCTCTACATGCCTCCCCCGCGACGCCGGCCAAGGACGCCGGGAACAACGGTGTTGTTTCCTTCCGCAAGTCCGCGAAGTCTTGCGCTTGCCTTGGCCGCCTTTCGAGGCCGAAAATTGTCTGATGAAGGGGCTAGCCGCCGTCCTGGTCGCCGCCGCTGTGGTCTACGCAATCTTCCACTACTATTTCGAGAAAATGCCGACAACCGATCTCGGCACGGCTCCGACCGAAGCCATCAGCTTGACCGGCGTTCGCATGGACCTGTTGCAAATCGCTCAATCCGAGCGCAGTTACATCGCTCTCAATAGCCATTGCGCTTCGCTCGACGAGCTGGTCCGCTCGAGCGCGCTTTCGCTGCCGCGCACCGGGCGCGATGGATACGCCTACTCGGTCGACTGCTCGGGTGCGGACTTCAAAGTGTCGGCGCGCCATGAGCCTGCGCCTGCCGGTTCCGGAGTCCGGTACCCCAATCTGGCCGTAGACACGAGCATGGAGGTGAGCGAGATCCGCTAACCCGTCTGACCCTGGCGCGGGCGGTACCGGCTAAAGGGGCCCGCCTCCGGGTGGCGGCCGCTCGCAACCGCCGGGCGTTTTGACACGCTCAATCCGCATATTTTCGTTCTTTCCGTATCTGAATTAAGCCGAATTGACATAACGAGCTGAAACGTATGGAATTACTATGGTCGGCGAGCGTGTCCTGGCCCTGGTCGATAACTCCTTTTCCGAGGTGTCTTGAAATGAGTTCCTTATTCTGCTCGACCGGTAACCGAGTCCTCTCGCTTGGCCGCTTCCTGGCGCTGCCGGTCCTCCTCTTGATGATCGAAGCCCCGTCGGGCCACGCTCAGGCCGCGTCGAGCGTTACCGGCATTGTTTCCGACCCCACCGGCCGACCGGTGCCCTCGGCTGGCATTTCGATCAAGAATCTCGAGACCGGAGCGCTGCGCAACGCCCTTACGGACGAGACGGGGCACTATCAAGTGCTGGCGTTGCCCGTTGGGAAGTACGAAGTCCGAGCGGCTAAGTCAGGTTTTCAGGACGGCGTCCACTCCGGCATCGAACTCGCTGTCGGCGGGCAAGCTACCGTCGATCTTCAGTTGCAGGTGGGCAGTGTCAGTTCGGAAATCAAGGTTGTCGGCGACGCTCCGATGGTGAGCACGACCACACGCGATATCTCCGGCCTCGTCGGCGAGCAGCAAGTGAAGGATCTTCCCCTGAATGGCCGCAGTTACGATCTGCTTCTGCCTTTAAACCCTGGCATCGTGAATTTCACTTCGCAAAAAACTGGTGGCACGGGCATTTCGAACTCCACCACGGCCAACAATTTCGCGGTTTCCGGCAACCGCCCGCAGCAAAACCTCTTTCTGCTCAATGGCGTGGAATTTACCGGCGCCGCCGAAAACAACATGACCCCCGGAGGGACCAGCGGCATGCTGCTCGGCGTGGACGCCGTGCGCGAGTTCAACGTCGAGCGCGATTCGTACAGCGCGGAATTCGGCAAGCACCCCGGCGCCCAGGTGCTCATCGTCACGCGCTCCGGCAGCAATCAGTTGCATGGGACGGCTTTCGAGTTCTTGCGCAACAATGCGCTGGACGCTCCCAACTTCTTCGACCAGGGTTTCGCCCCGCCCTTCGAGCGCAATCAATTTGGAGCGTCCCTCGGCGGGCCCGTCCGTGCGGACAAGACATTTCTGTTCGGCAATTACGAAGGCTTCCGCCAGAATCTCCACCAGACTTCCGTGGCGTTCGTCCCGAGCGCCGCTTCAAGAGCAGCGGCGGCCGCCAGTGTCCAGCCGCTTCTCAATTTGTGGCCCACGCCTGCGCCCGGCGCCCAGGATTTCAACGGCATCTCCTCGGTCTTCAGCAGCCCGCTGCAAACGGTTCGTGAGGATTTTGGAACTTCACGGCTCGACCACATTTTTTCGCCGAACGATTCGCTCGCGGCCATCTACACCGTAGACGATAGCGACGACACGACCGCGACGCCCCTGGATCCGTTCAGCTCCGACCTGGTCGCCCTTCGCGAACAGGTGGTCAGCCTTGAGGAAACGCATGTCTTTTCTTCGGCGCTTTTGAATTCCGCTCGCGCTGGTTTTTCGCGTGCCGGCTATTTCTTCACCGGCGAGCCCACGCCTGGCACTCCCGCCGCCACGGTTTCGGGTTTCTTGCTGGGCAAACCGGTTGGCGCGGTGGTCGTCGGAGGAAGCGCGGCTTCAAATCCACAGGCATCTGTCGGCTTGGCGGGAAGCAACAACGGCAGCAACCTGGGCATTCACCGCAACCTTTACAACTTCGAAGATCGCCTGACCATGACTCGCGGACGCCATCAACTGAGCTTTGGCGCTTGGTTCCAGCGTTTTCAATCCAATGAAATCATCGCTCTCAGTCAATTCGGCCAGGCGACCTTCTCCAGCTTGGCGAATTTCTTGAACGGCAACATCACCTCTTTTCTCTTCGATCCTTCCCCAACGGAAATGAACTGGCGGTCGCTTTTCGGCGCTTGGTATGCGGAGGACGTTTTCCGCATGAGTCCCAAGCTCACCTTCTCTCTCGGATTCCGCGATGAATTCTCGACCGGTTGGAGGGAAGCTCACGGCCGAGCTGCGAATTACACGTTCACCAACGGCGTGATCAACACGCAGCCGAATGTTGGCAATTCCCTCTTCGCTACGAACAACGCCAAGTTTCTCCCGCAGCCGCGCGTGGGCCTGGCCTGGAGCCCGCTTGGGCCAAAGACGGTCCTTCGCGCCGGATTCGGCAGCTACAACGATTTGCAAGACGCGCTAGGTTACCGCGCCGATCAAAACGCGCCCTTCAATCCGGTGTACGGTGTCGGCAGCGCCACGCTGCCGTTTCCCGTCTCTTCCTTGCCCATCGATCCTTCTCTCCCTCCGCCAACAGGCGCAAAACTCGTCCCGGGCGGCGTGCAGCCGGACATGAAGACTCCGACGCTCATTTCGTGGTCGGTTCGAGTTGCGCGCGAAATCTCACCGAACACCGCTTTCACCGTTGGGTATGTCGGCTCTCACGGCTATCACGAACTCATCGGCGTGGACGCCAACGAACCCGCTCCGGTGATTTGTCCCGCCGCTCCCTGCCCCGCCGTTTATCCGACTTTTGATCCGAGCCAGCCCATCGTTCATTACAATCCGGCGAATCCCGGCGCTCCAACCAACGATCCCACCTTGGGCTTTCGCATCGGTTCGCCGCTGGCGGGAGCGCCCGTCCCCGCCGGAACGTTCTACATACCGCCTCAAACGCCTCGTCCCAACGCGAGCATTGCCAACACCTGGACGTGGTTCTCCCGCGGCGACAGCTCCTACCACGCCTTGCAAGCAGAGCTGCAGAAGCGCTTCAGCCACGGCCTCTCCCTTCGCGGCGTCTACACCTTCGCAAAGACTTTGGACGATGGCGACTCCCTGAACCAGACCGCCGCGGGCAACGCTCCCGGCTTGGTCTCCAATCCGTTCGATTTGGCTGCGGACAAGGGTTTGGCGACCTTTCACGTGAAACATGCGGCGGTAGTGGATGCGCTCTATGCCTTGCCTTTCGGCCGGGGTGAGCGATTCGCGAGCGATCTTGGGAAATGGGGCAACGGGGTGGTCGGCGGATGGTCGCTAGGAAGCATCCTCACCGCGCAGTCGGGATTCCCTTTCACGCCGCAACTCAGCTACAACCCTTCGAACAATGGCGACACCCGCAATCCCGTGCGCCCTTTCTTGAATCCAAATTTCAGTGGCCCCGTGGTTCTGGGCACTCCTTCGCAATGGTTCAATCCCGCGGCGTTTATCGCTCCGCCATCGGCCAGCGGCTTCTACGGAAACGTCGGCCGCGACACTTACATCGGCCCGGGACTGGCCACCTGGGATTTCTCGGTGCTGAAAGACATCGCCCTGCGGGAGCGTCTCGGACTGCAATTTCGCGCGGAAATCTTTAACCTTTTGGACCGCGCCAATTTCAATACCCCCAACCTCATTGTCTTCACCCCGCCCACCGCTGCGAGCAACAAGCCTTCCGGCACGGCCGGAGCCATCACCGGCACTTCCACCACTTCGCGTCAGGTGCAATTCGGCCTGAAGCTTCATTGGTAGGGTCAGCCAGGGAACTTTCCGAACGCGTCCTCCGTACCTTCTCATGCAGGCGGTTCCCACAATACACGGCGCCCGGTGAGGCGCAATCAGGAAAGAAGGAGCAGCGTATGGGCGGAGATATCATCGGACTTGTGGCTGTGATTATGTCTTTGGGGGTTCCCCTTGGTGCGCTTTATACGTATTACCGCGTTCGAAAGCTGCGCAGCGAAGAGCGTCTCGCGGCCATTGAACGAGGTGTAGCCATTCCCATGGAGCCGGAATTGAATCAAGCGGCGCGTTCGCGGCGCTCGGGCATTTTGCTGGTCAGCGGCGCGATCGGGTTCATCATCACCTTCGGGTTGATCGGACAAATCCAGGCGGACCACGACTTTTGGACGGTCGCAGCGCTAGGCATCATCCCGCTGGCTGTCGGAGTAGGTTATTTCGTGGATTGGAGAATGATTCACCGCGACGCTCACAGCTAAACATGCGTCGCAGGCTCGAGGTCCGGAAGGGCGGGTTCGCTTCGGTTTCGAAGAAGGGAGCTCGCCCTTTTTTTGGCTATTCTCCGGTGGATTTCATGGCGTGCGCTTCTGATCCACCACGAGGACGCCGGCCTCGGCGTAATTGGTTGCCGGAACGTCGTGAAACGACACGTGAATGTTCTCGCGTTTCGCTTTTCCGTCCTCCATCAATACTTCCGTAACACGCTCGGCGATCTTTCGCTTTTGTTCCGCGGTACGTCCCTCGACCCAGGTAATTTGCACGTGCGGCATCCCACTCCTCCTGAGAATGAATCATCCCGGTTCTCGCGCAGCCAAGTTCATTTGCATTCTACCCAATAGCCCGGCACCGATGCGATGCCCGATCAGTGCCGCGCATGGTACTAGGCCCGGCATGGCACTGTGGTAGAATGGCCGTTCCATGCATCCGGCGATTCCCCATCTAATTGAGCTGCAGCGGGTTGACCATCAGATAGCCCTCTTTCATTCGGAACTCGAATCCTTCCCGAAGCGCCTCCGCGAAGCCGACACCAAGTTGACCGGCGCGCGCGCGGAAGTTGCCGCGGCCCAAGATGCGCTTCGAAAGATCAACACAGAGCGCAAGAAGTTCGAGTTTGAAGGCCAGGAATGGAAAGACCGCGCGCGGAAATACCGCGAGCAGAGCGGCGCGGTGAAAACCAACGAAGCGTACCGCGCGCTCCAGCACGAAATTGCCAACGCCGAGGCCGAAGTCGCCAAAGCCGAAGACCGCCAGCTGGAAGTCATGATGAAAGCCGAAGAGGCCGAACGCCGTGTGAAGCTTGCGGAATCGCGCCTGAAAGAAGCCGAACAAGGCCTGGCTGCGGAGAAAAAAGAGATCGAAGCGCAGGCCGCTGAAATCAAGAAAAAGCTCGCTGCCGCCACGGCCGAGCGGGAAAAAGTCATTGCGCCCGTGCCGGAGGATTTGCGCGACCTTTACGCGCGTATCGCCAAGCGCCATGCCGGCACCGCGATGGCCCAGGCCCGCGACGAGCAGTGCCGCGCCTGCGGCTTGCGTGTGCTGCCACACATCGTCCAGGAGCTCAATTCGGAAACGAGCGAAGAGGTTTATCGCTGCGAAAGCTGCGGCCTCATTCTCTACACCCTGGAGCCGATTCCTTACGCGAAAACCGCCGACGGCTCGGCGAATGCTGCTTCACCGGCTTCGACCGTCTAATGCCGCGCCGCTCGCCCACGACGAAAGGGAAGAGCCTGTTCACCGAAGAGGCTCCCGAGGCCAAGCCCGCCGCCGCTCCGGCGGCGTACCGCATCAACATTGATGGCGGCTCGCGCGGCAATCCCGGCCCGGCCGCTTACGGCGTGCTGATTCGCGACGCGAACGGCGGAGTTGTGGCCAAGCTTAAAAAGTATATCGGGCGGTTCACCAACAACGTCGCGGAATACTACGGCCTGATCGCGGCGATGGATTACGCGCAATCGCACCGCGTTCGCGCCATTCGCATCGAGAGCGACTCCGAACTGATGGTCAAACAGATGCGCGGGCTGTACAAAGTGAAGAGCGCGGATCTCCAGCCGCTCTACGAACGCGCGCAGAAAATGTCGAAGGCCTTCGACTCGTTCCGCATCGACCACGTGTACCGCGAGCAGAATCGCGAAGCCGATGCGCTTGCCAACGAGGCGCTCGATGAAACCGAAGGCAAGCCGGCCAACCCCGCCGCGAGCGCGGCAAAACCCGCTCCACCTTCACCGGACAGAACGGGTCCGCGGCGGATTCCCGCGCGTTTTCGCGGCGGCGTACTCTATCTTCTCGAAGACGTGGGCCTCCCCGACGGCACGGTCGTCGAAGTCTCGATTTTCCCGCTGCAAAAACGTGAATCGTAGAACAGCCGGACGCGGACCACAAGCCTACTTTAACGCGTAGCAGCGGTAGAGCGTGTCGCGCTGTGCCGGGATGAAGCCGGCGTCGGAAATGATGCGGCGCAACTCGCTTTCATTGGTGCGGTTCTTCACTCCCGCGGCGAAGACTACGTTTTCTTCGATGAGCATGCTGCCGACATCGTCGGCGCCGAACTGCAAGCCCACCTGACAGACTTTGATTCCGGGCGTGAGCCAGCTCGACTGGATGTGATCAATGTTGTCGAGATACAGCCGGCTCACGGCGAGAGTCTTCAAGTAGTCGACCGCCGTGGTCTCCTCGACTCTTCTGCCAAGGGCGGTGTTGTCCGCGGCGAACATCCACGGGATAAACGCGGTGAAGCCGCCGGTGTCTTCCTGAATGCGGCGAATGCGCTCGAAGTGATTGACGCGGTGCCGAAGCTCTTCGCCGCAGCCAAACATCATGGTGGCGGTGGTGCGCAATCCGAGCGAGTGCGCGATGCGATGGACTTCCTCCCACTCGTCGCTCGTGCACTTGAGGCGGGCGATGCGGGCGCGCACCTCGTCGTCGAGAATTTCCGCGCCGCCGCCGGGAATGGATTGCAAGCCCGCGTCCATCAGGCGCTGAATGGTTTCGCGGATGCCGATCTCGGAAACCTCCGCGATGCACAGAATTTCCGGCGCGGAGAAACAGTGCAGATGCACCTGCGGATACCGCGCTTTCAACGAGCGCAGAAGATTTTCGTAGTAGCCGATTTGCAGGTCGGGATGCAGACCGCCTTGCAAGAGAATTCCCGTGCCCCCCAGCTCCAACATCTCGTCAATTTTTTTGTAGATTTCCTCGAAGGGCAGAAGGTAACCGTCTTTTGCGCCAAGCGGGCGGTAGAACGCACAGAACGAGCAATACTCGGTGCAGAAATTCGTGTAATTGATGTTGCGGTCGATCTGGTAGGTCACGACGCGCGGATCGTTTTTCTTCAGGCGCGTTTGATGCGCGGCCATGCCGATGCCGACCAGGTCGTCGGATGCGAGCATTTCGAGGGCTAGTTGTTTGGTTAAGGGCAAGATGTTTTCCTTCCGCTCGTCGGGCCATGTGTGGCTGAGACGAAGCCGGGATTCATCGCCTCGCGGAACGACAACGAAAACCGCGTTCGACAAGACGAGCAAGGCCTCGGGCCCAGCCGTGCTCGGCCGCTAGCAGCTCCAGTTCACAACTTCACGGGTTCAGACTTGGCCGCCGCCCAATGCGTCGGGTTCGCCTGCGGAATGAGCCTGAGCTTGGCGGCGTGCTCAAAATACAGTTCGAGACCGCGATGGTTTTCCGCATCGAGCGAAAAGTCGATGTTCTGTCGCAAATAGGATTCCAGAGCGTCTTGAGGCAGCTCCAGATCCTGAGAAGCTTCGTAGCTGATTTCCCCGAGGTGCGCGAGGCCGAAATCGCGCGAGGCCAGAAAATCCGCAGTCAGTTCCGGTGTGGCGAGTTCGCGGCGCACGGCCCAGACGGCCAGGACCGCTGGTAAGCCGGTCAGAGCGCGCCATTCGGCGACCACGTCGTAAATGTAAAGCAGTCGAGCGCCGGCAATGCCGAGCGTGCCGGCTTGGCACACCGTTTGGCCCGGCGCGCCAGCCCAACTATCCTTTTCGATTCCGAGCGAAATGCGCAGCGCGGGATCGCCAATGAGCAGCGCGGCGTCCGCGTTGCGCAGCATTTCGGGCAAGTCGGGAAGCACCTCCGCGAAGCGCGGGGCTACGCGCCACCTCTCCGCGCACAGGATGCGCGTCAGCGCCTGCGTACTGCGCGAACTGCTGTCCAGCGCGAAAGTTTCGACCTGCTCCATCGGCTTCTTTGCAACCAGCAGCAGGCTGCGCACCTGGTTTTTGGAAGCGATCGCCATGTCCGGCAAAATCGCCAAGCCGGGAATGCGCTGGTATTCGATTGCCGGGATGATCGCCACGTCCGCACGGCCCGCACGCAAGTCTTCGGCACACTGCGAGGGCACCGTGAAAGACAATTCGTACTTGCCCCGGAGCGGCCCGTTGGTGAAACCCCAAACGAGCGGCGCGGTGTTCAGGTATTGCACGATGGAGATGCGTGGTTTGGTCAAATTGGAACCTTCGCGAAGGACACAGTATAGCAGACAGAATTTCTCTCCGCGGCAAGTCGGTTTTGTTGTAAAACCGTTCGATGGTTTTGGAGGTTTCGGAAATGTTGAAGCATTCGCGTTGCTTCTGGTTCGCATGGCCCTTCTGTTTATTGACTTCCGCCGCTCTGCCTGCCGCGAGCCGGGTTCCCGGCCCGGTCGGAATCCATTCCGCCCGGCCTCTAGAACCCCGGGAGGCAACTACCGCCGTCGGCGATGCGCCAACGGTCGCGGAAACGAACGCGGACACGAACCGCTCGGAAGACCGGCCACGACAGCAGCGGGAGGGGACCCCTGCCAGCACCGCGACGATTGCGGAGAAGACCGCGGGGATGCAGAAGCTGGCCGGGTACTTCAACCTGTATTGGGATGCGAAACAGGGGAAACTCTGGCTGGAAATTGACAAGTGGGGAACGGAGTTTCTTTACCAGACCGGGCTCCCAGCCGGCATTGGCTCGAACGACATCGGGCTGGACCGCGGGCAACTGGGTACGACGGGCATCGTGCGGTTTGACCGCAGCGGGCCGAAGGTGCTGTTGGTGCAAGAGAATTTTCGATACCGCGCGGTCAGCAATGATCCAGACGAGCGGCGAGCGGTGCGCGATTCGTTTGCGGAGTCGACGCTGTGGGGATTCACGGTAGCGGCGGAGGAAAAGGCGGACGCCAAGGACCGCGTGCTGGTCGATGCGACAGATTTCTTTTTGCGCGATGCGAAAGGTGTAGCAGATTCGCTTCGTCACTTAAGACAGGGCGCGTATCGTGCCGAGGGCTCCCGGTCGGCCATTGATCTGCCAAATACGAAGAATTTTCCGCTGAACACGGAAGTGGAGGCCACGCTCACGTTCGTCGGCGAGGACCCGGGAGCCTTGGTTCACCAGGTGGTTCCAACGCCCGAGGCCATCACCGTGCGCGAGCATCACTCGTTCGTGCAACTGCCGCCGCCGGGCTACCGGCCACGCCCTTACGATCCTCGAGCGAGCTTCTTCGGCATTCAATACCTGGATTACGCCACGCCGATCAGCGAGCCGATCGTGAAACGGTTCATGGCGCGGCATCGGCTGGAAAAAAAAGATCCGAAGGCGGCGACCAGCGAGCCGGTCAAGCCCATCGTGTATTACCTGGACCGCGGCGCGCCGGAGCCGATTCGCTCAGCGCTGCTCGAAGGGGCGCGCTGGTGGAACCAGGCGTTTGAAGCGGCGGGCTACAAGAACGCGTTTCGCGTGGAGATGCTGCCGGAGGACGCCGACCTGATGGACTTGCGCTACAACGTGATCCAGTGGGTGCATCGCGCGACGCGCGGATGGTCGTATGGCGCGTCCGTGATTGATCCGCGGACCGGCGAAATCATCAAAGGGCACGTCACCCTCGGTTCGCTGCGCGTGCGGCAGGATTATTTGATTGCCGAAGCGCTCCTGGCCCCGTACGAAAAGGGCCAGGCAGTATCTCCCAAGATGCAGCAGATGGCGCTGGCGCGGCTGCGGCAACTCGCGGCTCATGAAGTCGGGCACACGCTGGGGCTCGAACACAACTACAGCGCGAGCACGGTGAACCGTTCTTCGGTGATGGATTATCCGCCGCCGTTGATCAAGCTGGGGGCGGATGGCGTGCCGGATTTGTCGGACGCATACGCCACGGGGATCGGTGAATGGGACAAAGTGTCGGTTACCTACGGGTATCAGGATTTTCCGCCAGGCGTCGACGAGCATGCAGCTCTGGATAAGATTTTGCACGACGCTTTCGCGCGGGGGTTGCGGTTCCTGACCGATCAGGATGCCCGCCCGCCCGGTTCGTCAAGCAGCCTGGCGCACCTGTGGGATTCGGGCACGAACGCGGTGGATGAATTGAATCGGCTGATGCAGATCCGCGCGGCGGCGCTGAAGCGGTTTGGCGAGAACAACATCCGCGAAGGCGCGCCCATGGCTACGCTCGAAGACGTGTTTGTACCGCTGTACCTGTTGCATCGCTACCAGGTGGAAGCGGCAACGAAGTTGGTGGGAGGTATGGATTATACATTTGCGCTGCGCGGGGATGGAGAAACGCCGACGCAAATTGTTGCTCCGGCCGAGCAGCGGCGCGCCCTCCATGCGGTTCTCGGAACGCTGAGCCCTGAGGTGTTGGCGCTGCCGGACGCGTTGCTGAAGATCCTTCCGCCCCGTCCGCCGGAATACGACCGAGGTCGGGAGCAGTTCAAGATTCGCACCAGCCCGGCGTTTGATGCTTTGGCGCCGGCGGAGGCTGCGGCGCAGCAAACGCTGCAATTCTTGTTTAATCCCGAGCGCGCCGCGAGACTGGTGGAGTTTCATGCTCGCAATGCCGAGAATCCGGGCTTAGAGGAAGTGATTGAAGCGATTGTGAACCAGACGTGGAAAGCTCCCCACGGCGAAGGCTACCGTGAGCAAGTCGCGAACGTCGTGGACAACACCGTTTTGTATGACCTCATGGGTTTGGCGGCGAATTCGGGCGCAAGCGACCAGGCGCGAGCCATCGCTACTTGGGAATTGCATCAACTCGACGTTTGGCTGGCCACGCAATTGGCCAAGCAGCCGGGTGTGGCTGACCAACCCCACCTGGCCTTTGCTTCCCGGCAAATCGAGCAGTTTGAGAAGGATCCCAAGAGAATAGACCTAACACCTCCCTCAGAGCCGCCTGACGGGCCGCCCATTGGGGCCGACGAGGATTGGGACTTGGACGGGTGGAACCTGGAGTCGTCCGATGGGAGTGTCGTGGGGCCTATTACATAATGACATCTTGAAAAAACCCGCCGACCTGGCGTGACAAGGGGCTTTCTCGGTCGTCTATAGCCGAGAGGAGGAGTTATGCTTCCACGTACCGATCTTCGCTTGATTTTCGGCTCGACCTTAATTGTGCTTGGCCTGTCGGCGGCAACGGCAGCGCCGCGGCGTCACTTGGCGAGGAACACCGATGACCATTGGCATCATTCCTTGAACATTTCCGGAAGCCATCGGCAGCCCGCGAACGATTGCTCCGATTTGCACTTTCGCTTTGACGACCGGGACGCGGTCGTGCAGTCCGAGACGCGCACGCTCAGCAAAGCGGAGGCTTCGGTATTAAAGGTGCATCCGCACGCCAACGGCGGCACCCAGGTGGTGGGATGGGATAATGCCAATTATTCGATAACCGCTTGCAAGGCGGCGGAGGCAGGCAGGGACGCCGAGCTCGTACTTTCGCAAATCGGGATGACCATCGAAAACGGCACGGTGTCGACCCATGGCCCCTCGGGCGAGGGTGTGGAGTGGACCGTGTACCTGCTGATTCGCGCGCCGAAGTCGGCCGCGTTGGAACTGGAAACGATGAACGGGCCGATTTCCCTATATGACGTGAACGGCAAGCTAACCGCCCACGCGAACAATGGGCCGATCGGTTTGCACAATTTCTCGGGTCAAGCCGATGTTACGGCCGAGAACGGCCCCATTAGCATGGACGGAAGCAGCGGGAACATTCGCATTAAAACGCAGAACGGGCCGATTTCGGTGGACTTGAAAGATGCAAGCTGGAATGGCGAAGGGCTGACGGCGGATGCGCAAAACGGTCCGGTCACCTTGCGAGTGCCGAGCGGATTTCAGTCGAGCTTCGTTGTGGAGTCGACCAATCATGCGCCGATGAGCTGCCACGCGAGCATTTGCGGCAGCGCGCGCAAGACCTGGGACGACGAGCACCGGCGGATCGAATATGGCTCCTTGCCTGCGCTGGTGCATCTGTCCACCGTGAATGGGCCAGTGTCGGTCGAGGATGGGCGCGACTGAAGCTTGCGGGATTTGTTCTTCGGGCAAGATGGATTCGCCGCGAGCGGTTGGTTCAGGCGACGTGGACGCGGTTCGGCGGTTGCAGATAAACTTTGACGCATGCTGCTCGAAGCCCGCGTCACACATCCGGTAACGGAAGCGGAGGCTCGGCGCCTCGCCCGCGAAGGTTATGGCTTAGAAGCCACCGCGCGGGCGCTTCCCGGCGAATATGACGACAATTTTCATTTGACCGCCGCAGACGGCCGCGCCTTTGTTCTGAAGGTGATGCATCCTGCGCGCGAACCTTCCTCGATCGATCTGCAATGCAAGGCGCTGGTGCATCTGGCCGAGCGCGCCCCGCAACTGCCTTTGCCTCGCGTACTGCCCAATCGCAGCGGCGAACTCTTCTCGGAAACTTCGACTGCGGATGGCGCGAAGCGGCTGGTGTGGCTGCTGAGCTTCCTGAAGGGGACGGTTCTTGCCGAAGCGCGCCCGCACACGCCGGAGCTATTGCGCGAGTTGGGGCGTTTTCTCGGCGCCATGGATGCGGCGCTGCAGTCGTTCGAACATCCCGCCGCCCATCGAGAGTTGAAGTGGGATTCCTCCCGCGCAGGTTGGATCAAGGGCTACATCCAGGAAATTGAAGGCGCGGAACGGCGAGCGCTGGCGGAAAGCTTCCTCGCGCTTTATGAAGCGGAAGTGGCGCCGCGGCTGCCGCGTTTGCGCCGCAGCGTGATTTACGGTGACGCGAATGACTACAACGTTCTGGTAAGCGATTCTTGGCCGCCGCCGCGCAAAATTGCGGGCGTGATTGATTTTGGCGACATGCACCATGGGCTGACGGTTTCGGAAGCGGCGATTGCGGCGGCTTACGCGATTCTGGGGAAAGCCGAGCCGTTGAAAGCGGCTGCAGAGGTGGTTAGAGGCTATTACAGCGCGCTCCCCCTACTGGAAGAAGAAGTGGCTGTTCTTTACCCGCTGATGGCGGCGCGGCTGGCCGTCAGCGTCACCAATTCCGCGCATCGCAAAAAGATGAAGCCGGGCGATGCGTACGTGACGGTGAGCGAAGAACCAGCGTGGAAGGCGCTTGAACAGCTTGCGAAAGTTCATCCGCGCTTTGCGCATTACACATTTCGCGCAGCATGCGGAATGACCCCAGTGCCGAAGGCGGAGAAGACCACGCGCTGGTTGCTCGCAAACGGGAAATCTGCGGCATCCGTGCTTGACGCTGACTTACGAACTTCGCCGAGTCTGGTTCTTGATCTGGGTGTTGGAAGCTTGCTGCTCGGCGCCGATCCGAGTTCTTCCGCAACTTCAGCGCTGAGCGAAAAAATATTCAGGGAAATGAAACGGGCGGGCGTGCGCGTGGGCGTTGGGCGCTACAACGAAGCGCGGCCGCTTTACACTTCGCCGCGATTCGGGAGCGTGGAGAATCCGGTTCGCGAACGCCGCACGATTCATTTAGGCATGGATCTCTTCCTGGAACCGGGAACGGCGCTCCGCGCTCCGCACGATGGCGTGGTCCACATTCTCGCGAACAATGCTGTTTCTCAAGATTATGGGCCACTGGTGGTTCTGCGGCACGAAACCGGCGACGGCGAAGAACTGTTCACGCTCTACGGACATTTGACGGCACAAACGCTCGGCGGACTCAAGGTTGGCCAGCGGATTTCGCGAGGGCAGCCATTTGCGCGAGTGGGGACACCGGAAGAAAACGGCGGCTGGCCGCCGCACGTGCATTTTCAGATCATCCTCGATTTGCTGGATCTTGGAGCTGATTTTCCCGGGGTCGCCTATGCATCGCAGCGAGCCGTTTGGACGAGCCTTTCTCCCGACCCAAATCTTTTACTGGGAATCCCCCTGGATCGTTTTCCCGCAGAAGAGCCGGATTTCGAGGAGACGCTCGAAAAGCGGCGCACTATGCTAGGAAGGAATCTCAGCCTTTCCTATGGGCGGCCCTTAAAAATCGTGCGCGGCTGGATGCAGTATCTCTACGACGATACCGGGCGGGCGTATCTCGACGTTTACAACAACGTGCCCCTGGTGGGGCACAGCCATCCGCGGGTGGTGCGCGCGGCGCAGGAACAGCTCGCGCTGCTCAACACCAACACGCGCTATTTGCACGACAACGTGAATCGCTACGCCGAACGCCTGACGCAAAAACTGCCCGAGCCCCTGCGGGTGTGTTTTTTTGTGAATTCCGGAAGTGAAGCGAACGAACTGGCGCTGCGACTGGCGCGCGCGCACACCGGGCGCGAGGACGTGATCGTTTTGGAACACGCTTATCACGGGCACACGAACACGCTGATTGACATTAGCCCGTACAAATTTAATGGGCCGGGCGGCCGCGGCAAAAAACCGTGGGTACACGTCGCGCCTTTGGCGGACGATTATCGCGGTTTGTACCGGCGGGAGGACCGGGAAGCCGGTGAGAAATACGCGCGACACGTCGAGGAGATTTTGCAGCGCGTGAGCGGTGCGGGACGTGGCGTCGCAGCGTATATCGCGGAAACGTTGCCGAGCGTCGGCGGGCAAATTGTTTTTCCCATCGGATACCTTCGAGAAGTTTACAAGTATGTGCGCGCGGCGGGGGCCGTTTGCATCGCGGACGAAGTGCAGGTGGGCTTCGGGCGGCTGGGGACACATTTCTGGGGATTCGAAACGCAAGGCGTGGTGCCGGACATTGTGGTGTTCGGAAAACCTATCGGGAATGCGTTTCCTCTGGCGGCCGTGGTCACGACCAAGGAGATCGCCGCTTCCTTTGCCAACGGAATGGAATTCTTCACTACGTTTGGCGGCAATCCGGTGGCTTGCGCCGCGGGGCTGGCAGTACTGGATGTCGTGAAAGAGGAAAAACTTCAGGAAAACGCGCTGGCGGTGGGAACGCACCTCAAGAACCGATTGCAAGAGTTACACGAGCGTCACGTGCTCGTCGGCGATGTGCGCGGGTCGGGATTGTTCTTGGGTGTGGACCTGGTCCTCGAGCGAAACACTCGTCGGCCGGCGCCACTCGAAGCGTCGTACGTCGTAAATCGGCTCCGCGAGTGCGGGATTCTGACGGGAACCGATGGCCCGCATCACAATGTGATCAAACTGCGGCCACCGCTCGTGTTTACAGTGAAGGACGCGGACCTGTTTGTGAATACGCTGGATACGATCCTCGGAGAAGATGCGGCGTGTCGACCTTTACCCGCCGGTTGAACAGCACTCCGTGTAGCGAGGCTCAGGGTTTCAGCCGAACGAAGCTCACGCCATACCCCGGAAGAGTCACCGTTAACTTGGGGGCCACGGCAACCGGGCTGGGTTGCGGGCCGCTTGTGACGTCGGTTGTCGCGCCAATGTTGAGCTGCGATGCGGAAGTGAAGTTTCCGAGCGCCGAGACATCGAGGATCGCGGTGCGAGCATCGCCGGTGCCGTTGTTGTCGGCTGGAGAAAGCACCGCACGATCCGCCACCATCAGAACCACCGAACCGTCGCTGTTTTTTGTCGCCAGCGTTTCGACCGTTGCGGTTTCCGTGCTCGTCAAGCTCAGGATGTCTGGCGCCGCGGGAGTTTGCGGGTACATTTGCGCGAGCCAATAGTCCACCCAGTAGCTTAAGTGCTTGGCACCGGTGCTGTAGTCCACTTCGCCGAATTGCGCGTCCGCATCGTAGTCCCAGTGATACAGGGCCTGGCTGCCCGCTTTACCAAGCTGCGAGAAAACGTAGGGCCGCCAGGCAGCGAAGAACGCGCTGGTTCCACGCAAGTCGAGGACAAATTTCTGCGAAGGATTGCAAGTGCTGTTTCCATTGGGGTCCGAGAAATCCGCGTTCACGTTGTTTTCGGTGACCCAAATGGCCACGGAGGAAAGATTGGGATTCGCGCTGCCGCTGAATTGCTGGCGGAAGTATTGGACATCGCCGACAAACGCGGGAATCGAAGAGAAGATCTTGGTGTCGGGATCGCTTTGATTACACGAGGAGTAGAAGTGCGTGGAGGCCACATCAACATGCGTATTGACTCCGCCGGATGCGGGAGAAGCAACGAAAGCGGGCAAATTGACGCGCGGATCGCCAGTACAGCAGTCGAAATCGGATAGTTCCAGAGCAGAAAACTTGATCGTGGGATCGGCCGCCAGCATTGCCGGCACAACCGCGTTGTACATCTGAACGTATTGCGCCGGCGTCAGGCCGTTGATGTTGTACTCGTTGAAGATGCCCCACCACACGATTTTGTTGGCGCTGGCGGATTTGAAGAGCTGGCCACCCCAGGTAAAGCCTCCGGTGTTGTAGTAGCGAACGAGGTTCGCGGAATAGTTCGCAAAATCAGTCAGATGGTTCGCGATGTCGAAAACCCCGCTGGTGTTCATGAAGGCGGGGGCGACGGCGATTTGAAACTCGGGGCTGTGGTCGGCTGCCGACAGAACCGGCTGCACCACGGCGTCAAGCATGGTGAAGTCCCAGTCGCTGGCTTGTTGCGGGTTGGAGCTTGCTTTCATGGGTATGGCTTGCGACTGACCCTGAATCCGAAGGTGCTGGGAGCCCAGCATGGCGAGCTGCGAAGGTTCGAAAGCGGGATGATTCTGAAAGAACTGGTAGTCCCATTCCGCCGGCTGAAACGACGTAGACAGGAATTGCTGAAGCTTGCCGTTGACACCCTGCGTTTGGTCTGGCGTGGCGCCAACGATTCCAGCCACGGCGACTACCAGGGCGAGGTTCTGACCCGCGGAGGATCCGGAGCTGTCGGTTGCGGTGACTTGGACGGGGTAGCTACCAGCCGGTGTGTTGGCGCTGCTCATGAGCGTGATGGCGGCACTCGAGGCGCCGCTTTGCGGCGCAATGTTCAAGACCGTGCCTGAAGGTAATCCGCCCACGTTAAAACTGACGGTGCCGGAGTTGCCGCTAACGGTTGCGGTAATTCTGGCCGGAGTCCCGTCCTGCGGAGCCAGCGCCATGGACGAGGAAAGCGAGAGGTTCAGAGATCCAGCTCGACCGGGGTTGCTGCCGCTGCCGCAGCCGGTCATCGCAAGAGTTAGCGTCGCGAGCCACAAGAACACCGTTCTAAAGCGAGCTTGTTTCGGACGGTTCATTGCACACCCCGAATCCGCAAAATGTAGTTTAATCATCGTTAGGTCCATCGGGAAGGTGTTTGCATGCGGCTTGCTCTGCCCCTCGCGGTGATTCTGCTTCTGCACGGCATCTTTGCCGCCGAGCGAGCGCGGACAGCGGACTCGGCCGATTCGAGCGGCATCGTGCTCGACGAGAATGGCGTGCCCGTCGCGGCCGCCGAGGTAAGTCTCGAAGATTCCGCGGGGAATGCCCACCGAACAGAAACCGATTTAGCGGGCCGCTTTGCCATCCACAATCTGTCTTCGGGAGACTATAAAGCGGAAGTCCGCAAGAAGGGCTTCTTCGTGCTTTCAGGACAGACGGTCAGCCTGCACGCGGGGAACAACGAAATCTCACTCATCTTGAATCACGAGCAAGAGGTTCGCGAAAAAGTGCAGGTCACTGCGCCTTCCAACCAGATTGATACCCAGGACACGACGCAGCGATCGACGCTCTCCGCACAGGAAATTCGCGATATTCCCGTACCCAGTAGCCACGTTCTTCAGGACAGCCTGGTCGCCCTGCCCGAAATTGTGCAGGACCATCCCGGCAACCTGCACATCGCGGGCGCGCGCTCGGGCGAGACGCTGTACCTGCTGGACGGGTTTGAAATTGGCGACCCCGTGAGCGGGGCCCTGACTTCAAGATTCAATATCGATGCGACGCGAGCAGCGGAAGTGCAAACCGGGAGGATTGACGCATCCTACCCGCACTCCGGAGCAAATATTCTAAGCCTCGTAACTCCTGACGGAGACGACCGCTGGCGCTTCGGAACCACGAATCCCGGCCCTGGCATCAACCTCCAAGAAGGGGTCCACCTGGGAGACTGGTATCCGCGGTTCACTTTTTCCGGGCCCATCGTCCGCGGGCGCTTCTGGTTTTCGAATGCCATCAGCGTGCAGCATACGTTTGGCGTCGTGAAACAACTTCCCTCGAACGCTAATACTTTTGAAGAGTGGGCGGGAGACAATCTTCTCCGGCTGCAGTATAACTTCTCGCCAAAACATATTCTGCATGCGAGCGCTCTCTACAACCGCGCGAATGGCAGCAACTTGGGCCTCGACGCGCTAGACCCGCAAACCACCACCGTCACCGCGGATCAGCGACGCGGCTTCGTTTCGCTGAAAGATCAGATCTGGCTGCACGAAACTCTGTTCGAACTGGGCATGGCCGCGGACGACGGAGTCCTCGAATACACGCCACAAGGGTCGCTGCCCTACCTCCTGCTCATCAACGGAACGGCCGGCAACTATTTTCAGCACTTACAGCGGCGCGGGCGGCGTTTGCAGGGTCTGATGAACGTTACAGCCGCGTCGCGACATTGGCACGGAACGCATCAGCTCTCGGTGGGCGCGAATGTCGCGGGGCTGATTTTTCATCAGTCGGCCGAGCGCGGGGAAATCAACGCGTTTCGAGCCACGAATGCCATTGATGGAACAACCTGCACGGCGACGTCGCCCTTAGCCGGTTGCCTGGTGCGGCAGTCCACGTTTGTCGGAAGCGCCGCGCCCCAGCTTTCGAACACGCAGGCGGGAGCGTTCGCCGAAGACACGTGGTCCATGGGCAGGCATTTTGTTTTTCAGGCTGGGCTGCGTACGGATTGGGATCGGTTCACGCAAAGCGCCATGGCCGAGCCGCGCGCGTCGGCCAACGTGCTGCCCTTCGGGGACGATCGCGCCAAACTCTCATTCGGGTGGGGAATCTACAACGCGCCCCTGAGTCTGGCGCTGATCGGGCAGGCTTTGGATCAGCAACAGCTCGATACGTTTTTCTTTGACGCGGCCGGAAACCCAATCCCACCTTCTTCGGTTACCAGCCAGTTTGTCATGGCGGGGGGTTTGAGACAGCCGCGCTTTGCGACCTCCAGCGCGAGCTGGCAGGAGAAGTTTGGGCGCAATACCCTTATGGGCCTCGAATTGCTCGCGCGAAATGGATCGCATGGCTACGCGTTCGTGGATCAGCAGCCTTCGCAGCCCGGCGGAGTCTTTCTTCTTGAAGATCAGCGCAAAGACCGCTACCGCTCGGCCACCTTCTCCGCACGTCACATTTTCTCCGGAAACTCGGAAATTTATGGCGCGTATACACGCTCACGAGCGCATTCGAATCAGGTCCTGAATCCTGCGCTGGGATCGATCTTTTACGCGGCGCAGCAGCCGGGTCCGGTAGCCTGGGACACCCCCAACCGGCTGCTCTTGTGGGGTTGGATGCCTACGCACATTTGGAGCACGCAATTGAGCGGCTTCTTCGAATATCGAACCGGGTATCCGTTCAGCGTCGTGAATCTTCAGCAGCAATTGGTTGGCCCGCCCAATTCCTCGCGCTTCCCTGCTTATGCCAGTTTGAATCTGGGACTCGAGAGAAAATTTGAATTGCGGGGGTATCTGTGGGCCGTGCGAGTCGAAGGGGTCAATATTCTTGGCCGGCAGAATCCTGATTCGGTGGTGAACAATATTGATGCTCCGGCATGCACGCCTCTGGTTCGCTCGGGATGTTTCGGAGCTTTTGCGGGCGGTCAAGCTCGGGCCACGACCTTGCGTGTGCGTTTCGTCGGCCGAAAATAACTCTCGCGAACAAATGAAAGATTTCCTCCTGAGCAACGCGCCCGGCGCATAAGGGGTAATCGAGGAACTCCCAACGCCGGTTCGCGCAGCGCTCGTGCGGGTTGAAAAAACCGGAGGCCGAGCAGGAGAAACCTCTTGGGATGCGCTTGGACGGCTCTTTAAAAAAAGGCTTTACGAGCCGCTAAGCGCCAAAGAGCAGGTTCCTAGGGACGACCTTGTCGATTGCTCCGGCTTGAACTCTTCGGAAGTTCTGGCTACCCTGTTTACGGCAGAGATGAAAAGGATCGTCCGGCCATTGCCGGGAAAGTAGTTCTGCAAAGTGTTGTTATAGAGGGAGATAGCCATTCAAATATCCCCCGACCGGCGGAACGCCATCTAAGCAAAAGGAACCGGCTGGCCCTACTGACGCATCTCATGATGGGCTGGGCCCATTTTGAGGGACATGCGCCAAAGGTAGCGAGAACGACACACGCCCCGCGGTCCGGCCTTTCCGAATCACAGACCGGAGTTACAAAAGTTACATGGCTCGTTCGCTCGTCATTGTCGAATCGCCCGCAAAGGCGAAGACGATTAATAAATATTTGGGACGGAACTATACCGTCAAGGCGTCCATTGGACATGTGATGGACCTGCCCACGAAGACGATTGGGATTCGCCTGCCCGGCGAGGATCCCTCGGGCAAGAAAAAGTCGAAAAGGAAAAAGGGTCGAAAGAAAAGCGTCAAGGTCGAAACAAAGACTCCCAAGATCAGCATCAACGACGAAAAGATTTTCGAGCCAACCCTGCAAATTATCTCCGGCAAGGGCAAGGTCATTCATGACCTGAGGAAAGCGGCCCACGGCGCCGAAGCCGTGTACCTGGCCCCGGACCCGGATCGCGAAGGCGAGGCCATTTCCGCGCACTTGGCGATGGTGCTCTTGAAGCCCAGCCGCTTCGTGGAGGCCGAGCCGCCCGGCAAGCAGAATGGGAAGGCCGCCGAAGCGAAAGAGGCGGAAGAAGCCAAGGCGGGCAAGAAGAGCAAGAACAACGGAGACCTGGGGGACGATATCCCCCCGGCCGACCCCAAGAAGATCTTCCGGGTGACCTTCAACGAGATTACCCCCAAGGCCATCCGAGCGGCGTTTGACCACCCCCGAACGATTGACGAGCATCTCGTGGATGCGCAGCAAGCCCGCCGGGTCCTCGACCGGCTGGTGGGCTACAAGATTTCTCCGCTGCTGTGGAACAAGGTTCGCCGCGGGCTATCGGCCGGGCGCGTCCAGACGGTGGCGCTGCGGTTGATTGTTGAGCGCGAGGAGGCCATTCGCGCGTTTGTCCCACAGGAGTACTGGACCATCCACGCCATGCTGGACGCCGGCGAGCCACCCCTGTTTGAAGCCAAGCTCATCAAGCACCACGACGCGGACATCGAAATCAAGAATCAGGAGACCGCCGACAAAATTGTCGCCGCGGTGACCCGGGCCAAGTGGCAAGTCGCTTCCGTCGCGCAAAAAGAGAAGAGACGCAACGCTCCGCCGCCGTTCACCACTTCGAAATTGCAGCAGGCGGCGTACAACCGCTTGCGTTATACGGCCAAGCGCACCATGTCCTTGGCCCAGAAGCTTTATGAAGGCGTGGAGCTCGGCGAGGAAGGATCTGTGGCGCTGATCACCTACATGCGCACGGATTCGGTGCATGTTTCAAACGACGCGCTCGCGCAGGTGCGTGAACTCATCCCGGCGAAGTTTGGGCCCAACTATCTTCCCGAGAAGCCGAATTTCTATAAGTCGAAGAAGGACGCGCAAGAAGCACACGAAGCGGTGCGACCGACCGACGTTTCGCGCACCCCGGAAGATGTGCGGAAATACCTCGACGACGACCTCTTCAAGCTTTATCAGTTGATCTGGCAGCGGTTTGTTGCGTCGCAGATGCTGCCCGCGATTTTTGACCAAACGACCATTGACATTCGCGCCGGTGAATACACGTTCCGGGCGAGCGGGTCGGTGCAGAAATTTGACGGATACCTCCGCGTTTACCAGATGCCGGCGGCCACCGCGGACCGCGAAGACGACGAAAAGGACGACGAGGGCGAGGGGCGAGCGCTGCCCGAAGTCTCCGAAGGCCAGTTGCTGCGGCTGGAGAAGATTCGTCCGGAGCAGCACTTCACCGAACCCCCTCCGCGGTACAACGATGCGACGCTAGTGAAGGAACTCGAAGAAGACGGGATTGGACGCCCATCCACGTACGCCGCGATTATTTCGACGCTCGTTGAGAGAGAGTACGTCACCAAGAATCAAGGCCGGTTTTCGCCGACCATGCTTGGCGAGCGCGTCTGCAAGCTGCTCGTCAAGAGCTTCGAGGACATCTTCGACCTCAGGTTCACCGCGCGCATGGAAGACGAACTCGACGAAATTGAAGAAGGCAAGCTGGCATGGCGCGATTCCGTCAAGGAGTTCTGGGGAAAGTTCGTCATCGACTTGGACAAGGCCGATGAAGAAATGCTCTCGTACAAAGCGGGCATTCCCACCGGGAAAAAATGCGAGAAGTGCGGCCAGGGGGAATTGCTCGAACGCATCAGCAGGCACGGATTCTTTCTGGGCTGCTCGCGCTATCCCGATTGCGACTTCATCGAAGACCTGTCGCCGGTGGAGGCAGACGCCGGGGATCCCAATAAGGTCGAGTACTGCGACAATTGCGGCAAAGAAATGGCCATCAAGCGCGGGCGCTTTGGAACGTTCCTGGCGTGCACGGGTTACCCGGATTGCAAGACCACGCGCCGCCTGGTGCAGGGCACGCGCATCGCGCACCAGCCCGATGAACCGCTCGATGAAAAGTGCCCCACGTGCGGCAGCGGCCTGGTCAAGAAGCACGGGCGCTTCGGCGAATTCATCGGCTGCTCCGCTTATCCGAAGTGCAAGTACACGCGGCCGATCACCATGGGCATCCACTGCCCGAAGTGCAACGACGGAGAGTTTGTGCGCCGCGGTAGCGCGGGAAAAGGCGGACGAGGGCGTCCGCGCGTCTTCTACGGATGTTCGCGCTATCCGGATTGTGACTTCACCACCCCTTACATGCCGATCGCGGAGCCGTGCCCGAAATGCGGCGCGCCGTTCATCGTCGAGAAAAACTCAAAAATCGGCAAAGTGCATGCCTGCCTGAAGGAAGGCTGCGATTGGGAGAAACTCGTGCCCGAAGCTCCGCCCCCGCAGCAGGAAGAAGCTCCCGTTCCTGTGGCAGCGAAGTCCTGACCCGCCTGCATCTCCAGGAAACAAAGCTTCATTTTCAGTTTCTGTGCTTGAGCGTATGTCTATACTGTTTGCGGGACTCGCGCGGTTTGCAGGTGGGGAATGGACAAGGCGATCACCAAGTACCTCGAATACCTTCGAACCGTCCGGAACTCCTCTCCTCACACCGTTTCCAACTACGGGAAGGATCTTCATCAATTCCTGTTATTTCTGACCCCGCCTCGCGCCACGCCCGCGGCTCTTCGCGCGGTAGACCACGGCATGATCCGGGAATTCGTCGCTCACTTGCATGACCACGGGCTGGAGAAAAGCTCGATTGCGCGAAAGCTCGCGGCTTTGCGTTCGTTTTTCAAGTACTGCGTGCGTGAAGGGTATTTGAAGGAAAGCCCCGCCCGCTTGGTTCCCACGCCGAAACTTCCGAAGCGCATTCCCTCAGTCGTTTCCGCCGAAGAGATGAACGGCTTCTTGAACCATGTCGCGGGGATGCTTCAGGGTACCGGCGGAGGGACACCGCTTCCTAAAAAGCCCGTGTCCAGCAAGGAGCCGCCGGCCGCGGCAAGAAGAAACTCCCTCCGACCCGCGCACGGGGAAGAAGGCTTGCTTCTGCGTCGCGACCGGGCACTGCTGGAACTGCTTTACGCCGCGGGTTTGCGCGTCAGCGAACTGACCGGCCTGAACCTGCTCGACATCGAGCAAAAAGAGCGCGTCTTGCGTGTTCGTGGCAAAGGAAACAAGGAGCGCATCGTCCCTTACGGAGCAAAGGCCCAGGAAGCCCTGGAGAAATACTGGCCCGTGCGCGAAAAGCTCCTGAAGCAAGCAAACGGTCCAAATCACAGCGCGGACCCGCAAGCTCAAGCCGTTTTTCTCAACTACGCAGGGCGCCGATTGACGCAACGTTCGGTGGGACGCATCGTGAAGAAGTACGTGCGTCTGGTCAACGTCAATTGGGACCTGCATCCACATTCGCTGCGCCATGCATTCGCCACCCATTTGCTTGCCGATGGTGCCGACCTGCGCGCGATTCAAGAGCTGCTGGGGCACCAATCGCTTTCCACCACCCAACGGTACACGCACGCTTCCATCCGCCAATTGATGGAGGTCTACGACAAGGCTCACCCGCACGCCTAATGGGCGTAGCTCATCCTGTTTGTAAGCCTGACCTCTTGGGATACCCTAGCGAAGCTAATCCCGAGCCTGGAGCCTGACCTTGCGTACTGTCGTTATCTTTGCTTTCGTAGCGTTCCTGACGGGAACTTTGCCCGGCCTCGCTCAAGCGCAAGACAATTATGAGATTCAGGTCTACGGTTACGACACGGTAGAGCCGCATCGCACGATGGTCGAATTGCACAGCAATTTCACGATGCAAGGCGCAAAGACGGTCCAGGACGGCGTGCTTCCCACCCATCACCAGTTGCACGAGACCATCGAAATTACACACGGCTTCACGGACTGGTTTGAAACAGGTTTTTATATTTTTACTTCCGCTCAAAATGGCCAGGGATGGGACTGGGTCGGCGACCACATCCGCCCCCGCGTGCGTGTGCCGAAAAAATGGAACTGGCCGGTTGGCCTCAGCCTTTCCAATGAGATTGGCTATCAGCGCCGCAGGTATTCGACCGACACTTGGACCTGGGAAATCCGGCCCATCATTGATAAGCAGATCGGCCCGTGGTACGTCTCGTTCAATCCTGCGTTTGACCGGTCGTTTCACGGCGATAGTGTCAACCAAGGCGTCACGTTCTCGCCGGATTTCAAGTTCAGCTACGACTTTACAAAAAAAATCACCGGCGGATTTGAATACTATGGCGCTGTTGGCCCGGCAACGGATTTTCTCCCCGTCGGAGAGCAGCAGCATCAGCTCTTTCCGGCCATCGATTTGAACCTTTCGCCGAAATGGGAAGTGAATTTTGGTCTGGGCATCGGCATGACGCACTCGACAGACCATCTGATCGCCAAGATGATCCTGGGCTACCGCTTCGATTTTTGACCCCTGCCGAGAGCACGACTCGAGATGCGCCGCGGCCCAGGGGCAAGATCACTGTCATTCCTATATGTCACACGTCGTTTCCTAGAGGCAGCGAGAGAAATCTGCGTGGGAAACATCGCGAGCCTAAGTGCCTGTTGTCGCAGTCTTTTGCTTCATCTGATTTTTGGCCATGTGCGTGCCCTCCCGATCTGCGGATCTGAAGCCAGGAAATCCCAAGTTGACCAAACTCAAGAAGAGAACCCGGATTTAAAGGGGAATTGCCTATGTTTGCCTTTGTACTGTGTTTGTTGGTCCTGCTGGCCAGCGCAACGCTAGCGCATCCCGCCGAGCGTCAGGCCAACGACCCCTTGACGGCCATCGAACAGCCCCTGTGCAGTTCGGTTCGGGCGGCGGCCAACGCGCCTGAACAGGAAGAATTAAGCATGCCTTTGCCGGATGGGGGAGTTCTTGACGAAGGCATGACCGACCGGCAGTTCTCTTTTCGCCAGGAATGGTTATCTCCCGCCGAGCGATTGAAGCATCTTGAAGACCGTACAATTTTCGAAACTTCGCTCACCAATTGGAAGTTCTTTGAAGATCTCGCGCCGAAGCAGCGAGCCATTATTCGCGGGGTGGTTATTCGTTGTGGATTTACCGGCGCGCGGGCTTCGCTTCCGGCATCGGTCTTCGGGCAATGGAACTCCTCGGAGCGCGCCACATTTGTGCCCGTAACTCATGCCCTGCTGCATACTCGGATCATCGATAGCCGCAATGGAAAGGAATTGGGTAATGGCCTTGGATTGATAGAAGCTCTGCTCGATGTCCAGGGCGAGAACCATTCGCTTCCGAGCGACCGACAGTTTCAACTGATTGTCCGGCTGACGCCGGAAGCGCGGGACAAACTGGAGCACGACGATGATTTTCTGAAAGGGGAGAATCATGTCTTTCACAAAGGCTATCCCATCTCTTTTCGCCAATTCCGCAAAATATGGCTCCCGGGCCAGGAAGCCGGCTTGCACTTTTGCTTGTCGAAGGATGGCCGCTTTGCGCAAATCCACATCGACTACAGATTTGGGCTCCTGCACCTAGCTCCGGCAAATTCGGACGTTCGTGCGGAAGGCAACCATCGACGGCATGCCGACCGCTGGCCCCAATTTGCAGTCGAAGTGAGACCGATGAGGACGAAGAGAGCCGTGCTGTGAATGATGCAAATCGGATTTGCGGACCATCGTCCGCAAGCTGCCAGAACGCCGGTGCGCCAACGCGATTTTTTCGTGCAACCTGGAGCGTGTCGTGGGCATCCTCTAGGACACCATGAACTACCACTTGGCTCAAATCAATATTGGCCGGCTGATTGCGCCGATTGACGATCCGAAAATCGCCGAGTTTGTTGCTCAGCTCGAGCCGATCAATGCGCTCGCTGACCATGCTCCCGGTTACGTTTGGCGACTGCAATCCGCGTCTGGCAATGCCACCGACATCATTTACGATGCGAGGGATTCGTCCATCTTGGTCAACATGTCGGTCTGGGAGTCTCTCGAGGCTTTGCGCGACTATGCTTACAAATCAGATCACGCCCGGGTCTTGCGGGATCGCGCCAATTGGTTCGCAAAGATGGACCAGCCCATCTATTGCCTATGGTGGATTCCGGCGGGCCAAGTTCCGACCGTTGCCGAAGGCCGGGAGCGGCTCGAGCACTATCAGCAACACGGCCCAACTCCGTTTTCCTTCTGGTTTTCTAAGCACTTTCCGCAGCCGGCGGATGAAGACGTCCTCGTTTAGCTCGGCTTCGATGCACGCTTCAAAATCGGCACGCAAAAAAAAACGGCTGGCAATCTTGCTCGCCAGCCGTTTCGCAATGTTGCATGGCCACTCCGCGTCAGTCTCGGTGCCCATGGCCATGGAATTCGCGGTCACCATGCCAGCCGTGGTCGCCGTGCCATTCCCGGCCGCGCCCCCGGTCGTGGTCCCAGTCTCGACGCCAGCCGTCATGATCCCAGTCCCCGCGGAATCCCCGTCCACGCCAGTCGTCACGGTCCCAGCCGCGCCCATAATACCCGCGGCCATCGTAACCACGACCATAAAAGCCTCGGCGATACCAGCCCGGATGGCGGTAATACCAGTGATACCAGGGTCCCACGCCAACAAATACGCCGTTCACAAAATAATCTGGCCCGTAGAAGCCATAGGGCGCGCAAGCGTAGGGGTAATAATCATAGTAGCCGTAAGCGCAAACCGGGGGCGGACCAACATAAGCCGGGCCGTAATAGCCGGGGCCAACTCCAACACCTACAACCACTCTCTGTGCGCTCGCGAAAGAAGCGCAAAACAGGCCAATGCCGAGTAAAGCTGCAAACCTTATCGACCGCATCTTCTGGTCCCTCCTCGTTCTTCGGAAGCCTCTCACGTTCCTGCCTGCCCGTTCCCTCAGAGAACGCGTACACGCAATTAAACCCTGCCTGGACCAAAAGGTTGCGTTGCTTAAGGGCGGCTTCGCGGACAGGAATCCTGTAGAATCTTCGCGCCCAAGACCCGATCGCTGGCAATTGGCCACTCGAGGAGGGATCTTCCGTGAAAAATTCCATGGCTCGGACGCTCTGGATCGCTGCGGTTGCCTCGGCGCTCCCAATCGCCGGAATGCAGGCGCAACAGGGCACCGCCTTGACTCAGGAGCAGCGCGATCAGCGCTGGCAAACGGAGAAACAACTGGAAGCCGTCGCCATCATCGAGCGCAAGGTCATGATGCCGATGCGCGACGGCGTTCGTCTCGCGACCGACATTTACCGGCCGAAAAACGCGAGCGGCAAGGTGCCAATCATTTGGGTGCGCACGCCCTACAACTTCAATTTTTGGGATGTGCGCAACGGCGTCCCCGCCGATTTGAAGAACGTGCTGACTGCGATTCAGCATGGCTACGCCTACGTCGTGCAGAATGAACGCGGCCATTTTTTCTCTGAAGGAAACTACGACATTCTGGGCGCGCCCCGCACGGATGGCGTTGACGCCCTGGCCTGGCTCTCGTCGCAGCCGTGGGCCAACGGCAAAGTGGGAACGACGGGCTGCTCCTCGACTGCGGAATATCAAATGGGCATTGCCGCGATGGGGCCTCCTGCCTACGCGGCGATGAACGTTCAGGGATTTGGCGCAGGCGTGGGACGCGTCGCCCCTTACTACGAGCAGGGCAACTGGTACCGCGGTGGAGCGGTCCAAATGCTCTTCATTGCCTGGCTCTATGGCGAGCAGAACCAGGTGCGACCGATGTTTCCCCCAAACACTCCCCGCGAAGATCTTATCCGCGCCTCGAAGGCTTTCGATCTCGCCGAGCAGCTTCCCCCAGTCGATTGGTCCAAAGCGCTTTGGCATCTACCGATGCAGGACATCCTGAAAGCCGTGGACGCGCCGCGCGGCATCTATGCCGACGCGATGCCCGTGGACACTGGGGGGCGGATGATCGAGCGCACTCCGAACGACCCCGCGTGGTACAAGGGCGCGCTGTATCACGAAGATATGCCGCTCAATGTTCCGGGACTGTGGTTCATGTCCTGGTATGACGTTTCGATCGGGCCAAACCTCGCGCTGTACAACCATGTTCGCAAAACGGCCAAGCCCGAGATTGCCGACCAACAGTGGGCCGTCATCGCGCCGGTGACGCATTGCGCGTATACACGCGCGACCGAGGACACCATCGTCGGCGAACGAAGCATGGGGGATGCGCGGCTGGACTATCAGGAGATTATTTATGGCTTCTTCGACCGCTTCCTGAAAGGAGAGAAGAGCGCGCGGCTGGATTCGCTGCCAAAGGTTACCTATTTCACGATGGGAACGAACAAATGGCAGACTTCCGACACTTGGCCGCCGGCGGGAGCCGAGCCGGCGACGATGTTTTTGTCGAGCGCGGGCCGGGCAAACTCGTTGGCCGGGGACGGCGCACTGAAGACTTCTCCGCCTGAGACGGATAAGCCGGACTCGTTTACCTACGATCCGATGAATCCGGTTCCGTCTTATGGCGGGAATGTGTGTTGTACGGGAACCGCGGTTCAGGCAGGCGCCTTTGACCAGCGAAAAATGGAAGCGCGAGAGGACATTCTGGTTTATACCTCCGAGCCTTTCAAGGAAGGGACGGAAGTGAGCGGACCCATCGTGCCCACGCTGTACGTCTCGTCCGACGCGAAAGACACGGATTTCACCGTCAAAGTGATCGACGTTTATCCCGATGGGCGTGCATACAACCTCGACGAATCGATCCAGCGGCTGCGCTACCGCGAAGGGTACGACAAGCCGCTGGTCTGGATGGAGCCCGGGAAAGTTTACAAGGTCACCTTGCAGCCCCTGAACACCAGCAATTACTTTGAGGCGGGTCATCAGCTACGCATCGAAGTGTCCAGCAGTAATTTTCCGCGTTTCGATCGTAACCTGAACACCGGCGGGAACAACTACAACGAAGAGAAAGGCGTTGTCGCGCATAACTCGGTCCATCATTCAAAGCAATATCCGTCGCAGGTGGTGTTCACGATGGTCAAGCACGCCCACTAAAAACGGCTAGGTGTGGCGATCGGATGCGCAAGGCAGCAGGCAGGCGTTGGGGGTGGCACGATAGATTTCCGCTCTTACAGCTGGCCTTCGACAGCGTTTTTAATCTCGTCGTAGTCGACAAGGCCTTGCACCTTTTTCACAATCTTGCCGTCGCGCGAGATGAGGAAGCTGGTGGGATACCCAAGCAGGCCCCCAAACTTGTCTGCCACCGCGTCGTCGCCCCGCAGAATGGGATAATTCATCGGGAGATTCTCGCCGTTTACATGGAAGCGCTGCTTCGCGGTGTATGCGGACACCTCGTTGTTCCCTTCGTCGTCCACGTCCACCCCGAGAATTGTGAAGCCCTTCGACGAATACTTCTGCTGCATTTCAATGAGCCAGGGTATTTCCACCTGGCAAGGTTCGCACCACGTGGCCCAGAAATTCACCAGGACGACTTTGCCCTTGTACTGGCTGAGGGGCACGGCTTTGCCGTCGAGGTCTTTGAAGGTCACCTCCGGCGCCGGCTTGTTCGCAACCGGGTCAGCCTTCGCGAGGTCATGAGCGTCGGAAACTTTGGCTTTGACGCGTGTGACCCTATCCGCATAAATGGTGAGTCCGATTAGAACGGCCACGGTTCCGATCATTAGGAGAATTTTTTTCATTTTGAATTTCCCAAGGCGCTAAAAGCGCTCCTCTATAGTGTAAAACGATTCAGAAACGTCAGCTTGGTGGCGAGCCAGGTCAGTTTGTTGAAGAAAACCAGGCCGCCGACAAACAAAAGCAAGGCGCCGCTGAAAACCTCCACGGCGTGAAGGTATTTTCGAAAATTCTTGTAGAAAGCCATGAATTGGCTGATGCCCAGGGCGGTGAGCAAAAAGGGGATGGCTAGGCCCGCTGAATATACGGTGAGTAACAGAATCCCGCGCGCGATGGTGTCACTGGCGGCCGCGAGCGCCAGAACTGTCGCCAGAATCGGACCGATGCAAGGCGTCCAACCAAAAGCAAAGGCAAATCCGAGCAAAAAGCCGCTCCAGATCCCCGGCTGTCCGATCCCGCTACTGAGGTGCACATCGCGGTTGAGCCAGCGCGCCAAGGCAGGGCCGAAGAATCCGATCAGGGATAGCGAAAAGAAGTGCATCGCCTTCAGTCCGGCAAAAAGAGGGCCTTGGCGCATCAGCGCTGCGACGCCCAGGGCGGCGAGAAGGACCCCGAGGACCACGCCAATGCGCAAGTTGAGCTTGATGAGCGCGCCAATCAGGTGCAGACCAAAAAGAAGGATCAATGCGCCAGCAACCGGAGCGAGCAGATTGCGATTCTGCTTGAGGAACGCGCCGACGGCGCTGGCAGAAGCTCCGAACGCAATGAACACCGCCGAGAAGCCGGCGACAAAGGCAAGGGCCGAAGAAAACAGTCCCGAGCGGGGCGCTTCGCCTTGGCGGAGCTGCTCCATGCCGATGCCGGAAAGCATCGAGATGTAGCCCGGAACCAGCGGCAGAACGCAGGGCGAAAGAAAGGATACCAGCCCCGCCAGAAAGGCTCCGGCAAGTGAAACATCGGTTGGAGTCATGTTTGCGTCATACCTTGAGCTTGGCCTTCAGCTTGGCATCATACCTTCAACAATGAGAATCGGGTAATCCCCAGGATTATTCCCACTCGCCCGCATGCTCGCAAGTCTTCCGGGGCGAGAATGCCAGTCCAGTTCCCCGAGATTAGACGGTTACCGATGGGAAAAAGCAACCGCATCCCGTCTCAAGGAAACAGGCGACAGATGAAGCGTTTGGCTGGCGCGCCCCTTGGAATGCCGCGGCCTTCGATTCCCTTAATCGTGTGATTCCAAAGGAATTGCAAGGCGCGCGGATGGCACCCGAGTTGCCATTCAAGCAGGGCGAGCTCGGGGAGGAACCTTTGCCATGCGATTTGAATGGACGCCCAACAAAGTGACCGTGCTGCGGGTGATCGTGGGATTCGCGGCGGTCAGCCTGTTTGGGCGCGGTGCCTGGCCTAATCTGCTGGCGGTGGCGCTAACGGTCGCTTCGATCGCGCTTGATGCCGTAGACGGACACATTGCGCGCAAAAAGAAAATGGCCACGCCCGTTGGCGCGCAGCTGGACATTCTCGGCGACCGCATGATTGAAAACGTCTATTTCACCTATTTCGCGGTCGTCGGCATGGTTTCGTTGTGGCTGCCGATTCTATTTTTCGCGCGGGGAGCGGCGACGGATTTTCTTCGCGGCCTGGCAATGAAAGCGGGGTACTCCGGCTGGGGAGCGAGCGCCATGGTCGAAACCTGGTGGGGGCGCGCGCTGGTGGCGTCCGGCTGGAGCCGCGGCCTGTACGCCGTGATGAAGTGTTTTTGCTTCTGCTATCTGGGTTTGGAACTGGCGCTGACGCGCGGGCCGGTCGCGTTGGTCAGCGGGCTCGGCGGAGAAGTGGGTGCCACCATTCGAATGGGAGCTCAAGTACTCACCACGGCGACGGCCATATTTTGCTTGTTGCGCGGCCTGCCGGTGTTTTTGGAAGGTTGGAAGTATTTCGCGAGTGGCGTCCGGCAGGGCCGCGGCGTGAAAACCGCCGTTCCGGAGGCAGCATGAGTTCGCGCGTGGCGGCCTTCTTTGATTTGGACGGAACCCTGCTGCCTCTGCCGCCACTCGAGCAGAAGTTCTTCGGAATGCTGCGCGATCGCCGCGAGATTCCTTCTGTGAACTACTTCTTATGGTTCGCGGAAGCGCTCAAGATGCTGCCCCGCGGGATTCGTGCCGTAAGGCACGCGAACAAAATGTATTTGCGAGGTGTGCAGAGTCTTGAAGAAAGTGGCGCGCGGAAACACGGCGATTCCCGCGCGCACGCGAGCGGCCCAACAGGCGAGGGACGGCCATCGATGCCTCCGAAACACAACCCACGATGGCCCGTCCCTCAATTCTTTGGAGACGGTGTGGAGCGCGTCGCCTGGCATGCGCGACAAGGGCACTTCATCGTGATGGTGAGCGGAACATTGGAGCGGCTGGCCCGAGCAGCAGCGCGGGCTTTGGAAATAGAGTTGGCGGCTCGTGGGGTAACCGCCGGAATCCGAGTTTGCGCAACGAAGCTCGAAGAAAAGAATGGCATATGGACCGGGCGAATTCTGGGCGAGGCGATGTACGGGAAAGCAAAAGCGCGCGCCATGCTCACGCTGGCTGAGGAAATGAACCTCGACTTGTCCCAAAGCTGGGCGTACGGCGACAGTGCCGAAGACCGCTGGATGCTTGCCTCGGTCGGGAATCCGGCGGCGGTAAATCCAACGCCAAAGCTTGCACGAATTGCCAGGAGGCAAGGTTGGCCCGTCTTGCGAACGACAAATCGAGTGCGGCCAATAGAAAACCAACTCCGGCACGCGGAGCGATGCGCATGACGGAACTCCGGAGACCAGACTATCAAACCGGCGAGGGCGCATTCGCGTGGACCACCCAAGCTGAGCAACCGGGATGGTTCGCCGAGGTCAGGAGAGAATGCGCCGAAACTTGGATGGCGTGCGGCGCGTTCGAATGGATTGCCTTGGGATATCTCGCGTTGTCCAGCGTATTGATCGCACTATTTGCGGAAAACCTCGTGCATCCTTTGAGGCTCATCGCGACCGAGGCCGGTGTAGCTATTGTGGTCTTGATTCTGTGCCGGGTGGAAGCGGGCGCCGCCGAGCGAACGCATTGGCTCTATGAATCGTTTTCCTACCGCTTCTGGCATTTCTGGCGCCACTGGTATCCGCACCTGTTCTTCTTGTTTTGCTTTGAAGAAATGGGCCGGTTGGTGCACCTGGTTCATCCTGGCTGGCAGGACGCCAAGCTCATGGCTTTCGACCATTGGCTGACGGGTGTGAATCCATCGCTGTGGCTCGAACAGTTCGCGCACCCCGCGCTCACCGAATTCATGCAGTTTGCATATTTCACCTATTTTCTTTACCTGCTGATTCTCGGCGCCATTCTCTATTACCAGCGCGATTTTGAAAGTTATTGGGCGGTGATGACCTATTCCGCCGCGGGCTATGTTTTCGGCTACCTAATCGCCTCACTTTTTCCCGTCGAAAGCCCTTGGTTCACGCTGGCAGGCCAGTGGCAGGGTGCACTCACCGGTGGCCCGTTCACGGCCTTGATCAACCTGATCGAGAAATATGGCCGGGTCCATGGAGCCGCATTCCCTTCGCAGCATGTCGCGGGCGCGACGGCCGCGCTGTGGGGTGCTTGGCGTCACCGCCGCTGGCTGTTCTGGATTTTTCTTCCGTTTGTTGCGTGCATGTGTGCCTCGACGGTGTACGTGCGGAATCACTATGTGGCGGATGTGCTGGGTGGAATGATTACCGGGACCCTGGGGTACGTTGTGGGTCGCTCAGTGGTAGAACGGTATCAGGCCGTCACGGAGTCCCCCTCCCGCTAAGGAATCTCGCGCCGGGCTCTCCGAGCAGCCTATTTGCACTCCCTCGCACCCCAATTTGGACGTTGTAACGTCCCGTTCCCCTCTGCCAATCTAATCCCGCACACTGCTCGAAGTGTCCTTCCGGAAAAGGAGCGGCTCATGGTCACCACCCCAACTTCTCCTCAAATCGATTGGCGCCAGGAGTGGTTCGAATGGGAGGACGCGACGTATTTAAATCTGGCCGGTCAGTCGCCCCTGCCCCGGGTTTCCATTCGCGCCGTGCAGGCCGCCCTCGAGGCGAAGAAATTTCCGCATCACAAAAGCGACGCCACATACTTCGAAGTGCCCAACCGCATCCGGGAAAACCTAGCGAAACTGATCGGCGCCAAGCCCGAGGAGATCGCCCTGACGAGTGGGGCCAGCGCCGGCGCAACAGCCGTTGCTTACGCGTTGAAGTGGAATCCCGGCGATGAAGTCGTCGTCGCCAAGGGAGAATTTCCGCTGCAATACACAACCTGGATGCCCATGGCCGAGAGGGAAGGCCTCCGCGTAAAGATGGTTGCGCCACGCGAGCGTTTCATTTCCGCCGACGATTTGATTGCCGCGATGACGCCCCGTACGCGAATCATTTCCGTGAGCCTGGTGCGCTATGACGACGGCTCGCTGCTGGACGCGCCGCGCGTTGCCGCCGCTTGCCATAAACAGGGCGCTCTGCTGTTGCTTGACGTAAGCCAATGTTGTGGAGCGATGTCCATGGACGTGCGCAACTTGGGCGCCGACTTCCTGGTTTGCGCCGGATACAAGTGGCTGCTCAGCCCGTACGGCACGGGATTCTTCTGGGTCCAGAGCGAGCACCTAGCGACGGTACGCCCTGGGCCGTTTTACTGGATGGCGGTCCAGGGATCAGACAATTTTTCCGCGCTGAATTTCGACGATCCGAAACCCGCCCCGAGTGCCAAGCGCTGGGACGCTCCGGAATGGGCCAGCTACTTCAATTTCAATCTTGCAGCCATGGATTCTTCGGTCGAGTTGGTGTCGCGCCTGGGGCCGGAACGCGTGGCCGCGCACAATCGCGGACTCATCGATTTCATGTTTGAACGTCTCCCCAAAGATAAATGTCTTCCAGCCAGCCCTCTGGATGCGACCGAACGCGGACCGTACGGCTGCTTCTCCGCGCGCACGCTTGAAAAGACCACGGAGCTTTACCACCGCCTGCGCAAGGAAAATGTGATTGTCAGCTTGCGGGAAGGCAATATCCGCGTCTCGCCGCATTTGTATAACACCGAGCGCGACATCGACCGCCTCATCAGCGTGATTACTCCATGAGCGAATCCGAGCCCTGGCCCAGAATTGCCGTCGTCGGTGCCGGCGCCGTCGGCGGATACTTCGGCGGCCTGCTAGCACGCGCCGGCGCGCCCGTTACCATGATCGGGCGCCCTGCGTTCGTTGAAGCTGTCAAGAAGAACGGACTCTTCCTCGACGCCGTGCAGTTCCAGGAAAAGGTAGCCGTTGAGGCCTCAGCGGAAATTGCGGCCGCGCGCGGCGCGGAGGCCGTCCTGTTCTGCGTGAAGACCACCGACAACGCGGCAACCGCGCGCGCCATCGCTCCGGTGCTTTCAAACGACTCCCTGGTCGTCAGCCTGCAGAACGGCGTGGACAACGTGGAACAAATCCGCGCCGCCGCCGGAATCGAAGCGCTTCCGAGCGTGGTTTACGTTGCCGCTTCGGTGCCTGAGCCCGGCCGCGTGAAGCACGTTGGTCGCGGTGATCTGGTGGTTGGCCCGAAGAGCGAAAAAACGGAACGCATCGCCGCGCTGTTTTCCCGCGGCCAGATACCGTGCCGCATCTCGGAGAATATCGAGGGCGAGCTTTGGACCAAGTTGGTCTGGAACTGCGCGCTGAACGCGGTTTCCGCGCTGGGGCGCGCGAAGTACGGCCAAATTGCGGGGAGCAGAGACGCCTGGAAAGTGGTCGAGACCGCGGTTTACGAGGTGCTTGCCGTGGCTCGGGCCGCCGGCATTCATCCGCCCGGGCTTGAAGATCCCCAGGCCGCGCTCGCGGGCGCTCTCAAGATCGCCACGCAGATGGCGGAAGCCCTTTCTTCCACGGCTCAGGACATGAATCGCGGCAAACTCACGGAGATTGATTCGCTGAACGGTTACGTTTCGCGCCGGGGCGCGGAACTCGGCGTGCCCACGCCGGTGAATCATACGCTCTATGCGTTAGTGAAACTGGCGGAAGGGCGCTCCTGATCGCAGCTCTTACTGGCGATCGTCCCGGGTGTGAAAGGGGATGTGCACGATCGCCTCTAGATCGACGGGTTCGCCGTTCCGCGTTGCCGGGCGAAACTTCCATTGGCTCAGAGCATTCATCGCATTCTTGTCCAGATCGTCGTCGAGCCCTTGCACCAGCTGGATGCTGTCGACCGAGCCATCGCGCCGAATCACGGCGTAAAGGACGACCTCGCCTTCGACATGTTCATGGATCAGCGCGGGAGGATACTTCGGATCCACTTTGCGGATCGGAGTAGGCCCGTTCAGGTCCGAGGAAGGGACGCGCGGAGCGCTGGGATCTGTGCGCAACTCTGTGAAATTCAAAATCCAGCTTCCTGTCGCGCTGTTCAGATTGGCCATCTCAATTTGCATTTTGTAGATCTTTTTTGATTCGAAGATTTGTTCTGGTTTTGCGCCCGGCGGAAGCGCCGTGAAGTTCGGCGGCCCCGTTCTTACCGGTGGGTCATCATGCGCCTCAGGCTTGGTGATCAGAAGGTGTGGCGTGGGCGCGCTGATTTTTGGCGTTGGCGAAAGCCCCGAAGTATTCGCCGGAGGATTGCCGCCGCGAATGCTCAAGTCGATCGGGCCATTTGCAGGATTCGCGGCGCCGGTTCCGCCGCTGCTCGGCGCTCCGCCATTCGCGCTGGCAGCTCCGCTCGGTGCACCCCCGGGAACGCCCGGTTTCTTGCCTTCCGGTGAAAGGGAAACCCGCGCCGCGAGATTTCCTTGCGGCGGCGCCACCGGCGCAGGTGGTGCGGGCGTCGCCGAAAGCGCGATCAAGGTCGCAGAGTTTCCGTTCGCACCCACAACTTGCGTCGCTCCAACGTCCGGAGCCGGTCCGGCACCTCCTTTCAGGTTTTTTTGTGCAATGCGGGGCGCCGCCCCGGCATTCAATTCGAGCTTTGGCCGCGCCGGCCCTTTGGCGGTGGCCATCATTGCCAAATCTCCCGGTGTCTGTTCAAAAACGGGCACCTCTGGTGCAGGTGCATCCTGTACCGTTGCCACGCGGCGCTGCTTCGGATGCAGCTTAGCCAGTTCTTCTTTGCTGATGAGCAGCCGCGGTCGCCGAGGGCCCGGTAGCTCCTGAATTTGGACCATATTGGGCAAACTCGGAAGAATCTTTGGCGGCTCAGCCGGAGCCGCGGAATTGATCAGCGTCTGGCGCGGGTGATTCGGATGCACGGGGTCGCTAGAGATGTGCTGCCGCGGATGGAACGCGTCCGCCCCCGGCGGTGCTGGGGGCTGGTCCGGCTCTCCAAGTGGAGTCGGCTTAGGCTCGGGCTTCGAAGCTTTCATGTCGAGCAGTGGCAAATCGTTGATCGGTCCGGACCAGGAGAGTTCCACGTTATCGAATGCTGGGTTATGGTGGGCCCTTGCTGGAAGTTGTGGATACGGCAGCACAAAAAAGACGATGTGCCACAATGCCGCGGCAACAAGCGCCCGGCGCGGAAGTGTTCCCTCGATCCAGCAGTATTTGAAGAAACCCTCGATCGAGAATTTCTTCGGAACCAGCGGCCAACTCAAGACCGCTTTCAAGCTGCTGCCCATCCCTTGATGAAAACTTCCCCACGCGATATCCAGTTCCGGCGGGCGCCCTGCGGGCAAGCGTATGGGGGCGCGAGCCACGGCAGTGGCCGGTCCCGAACTGCCGCCCGAACTGCCGAATGTACCAAAAGGTGTCAACGGCATATCCCTTTCGATTCCCCCATCAGATTCAAGGTTGCGCGTCGGGGCCGTTTTGACGCGGACACCTCTCGGCACATCCTCAGAATACGTTCAGAAATAATGACCCTCTGCTTGAGCGGGTTTACTGAGCAGAGTCGTTTTTGCCGCGGGCTGCGGCAGCGCGGCAATAGAAACTTAAAGCCGCATCACCCTGTTTGAGAACGCGGTAGCACTTCAGTGCGCCCACCTCTTGCGGCAATTCGAAGCTGCGGCGGTGCTCCGCGATCACCACGCCGCCGGGCGCGACAAGATTCCCCGAACCCAAGGATTCTAGCACGCGAGCGTAATCGTTGGCGGATGCATATGGCGGATCAAGAAAAACGTAATGGTACTGGGAAGTTTTGCCTTTTGCTTTGGATGCCAGCTTCTCCAGCCCGCGAATAGCGTCGGTCGCCAGAACCATGGCGCCCCTGCGAACGCCGAGCGACTCCAGATTGCGTCGTATCAGCGCGGCCGCAGGCGGGTGATTTTCGACAAACACTAGTTCCGAGGCGCCGCGGCTCAGGGCCTCAATGCCGATCGCTCCGGTGCCCGCAAAAAGGTCAATAAATCGCGAGCCCGCGACGTCTGGCCCCAAAACGTTGAACAGCGTTTCCCGCAACCGGTCGCTGGTCGGGCGAAGCGCCATCCCCTGCAAACTCTTCAGAATGCGGCTGCGATAAGTTCCGGCGATTACCCGCATCCTACCCCACTTTCGCCAGATGATACCGGCGCTGCCACTCGCCCGGGAGCATCCGCAAAACGCGAGCGAGCTCCTCTCGCTGGGTTCGGTCTTCGACCAAAGCGAACGCTTCTTGGCGCGCGAGTTCGAGCAGTTCCCTGTCACGGAGTGGATTCGCAATATGAAAACCGAACTCTCCGGACTGACGCGTGCCAAAAAATTCTCCTGGCCCTCGGAGCTGCAGATCGGCCTCGGCAATCTCAAACCCGTTCGAAGTACGCACCATGGTGTCGAGCCGCGAACGCGCTTCCTCGGTCATTCGAAACGGCGCCACCAAAATGCAATAAGACTTTTGCGCGCCGCGCCCAATGCGCCCGCGAAGCTGGTGCAGTTGCGCGAGACCGAATCGTTCCGCATGCTCGATCACCATCACGGCGGCGTTCGGGACGTCCACGCCGACTTCCACGACGGTCGTCGTGACCAGGATTTGCACTTCGTTTTTGTGGAAGCGCTGCATGACTTCGTCTTTTTCCTCGCTTGAAAGCCGCCCGTGCAGCAGGCCCAGTTTAAGTTTCGGAAAGACTTCCTTCGAAAGGCGCTTGTATTCGTCGATCGCGGCCTTCAGTTCCAATTTCGATTCTTCGATTACCGGATAAACGATGTAGCCCTGGCGTCCGGCCGCCACTTCGCGGCGAAGCGATTCCCAGACGCCGGGAAGGTGCGGCTCGCCGGTGACCCGCGTAACGATGGGCGTTCGCCCCGGCGGCAATTCGTCCAGCACGGAAACGTCGAGGTCGCCGTACAGCGTGAGCGAAAGCGTGCGCGGAATCGGTGTGGCCGTAAGCACCAGAACATGTGGTGCATGGCCACGGGAAGCCGCTTTATCCATCAAACGTTTGCGCTGCAGCACGCCGAAGCGGTGCTGCTCGTCGATGGCCACAAATCCGAGCCGCGAAAACTGAACGTTCTCTTCAATCAGGGCATGCGTGCCGATGACCAATTGCGCTTCGCCGGAACGAATGCGTTCGAGCGCCGCCTGCTTTTCGGCAAACTTGAGCCCACTGATAAGCAGCTCGACGCGATAGCCGGCTTTGCCCAAAATGCGCCGCGCGGAGAGAAAGTGCTGGACCGCCAGGATTTCCGTCGGTGCCATCAACGCTGCTTGCGTGGCGTTTTCAACGGTAATGACCGCCGCCTGCAACGCGATAATGGTTTTCCCGCTGCCAACGTCGCCCTGCAACAGGCGATTCATCGGTACAGGTTTCTCGAGGTCCGCGACAATTTCCGCAAGCACGCGTTTTTGCGCTAGGGTCGGCTTGAACGGCAAAATGCGTTTCAACGCCTCGCGGATGCGATCTTCGCGAACGCGGAAAGCAATGGCGTTTTCCTTCCGCGTTGCCCGGCGGTCCAGCCCCAGACTGAGCTGATACAGAAAAAACTCTTCAAAAATCAGGCGCTGCTGCGCGGGAGAGCGAAAGGTGTTGAGCGCCTCGAGCGATTCTGTCGCCTCAGGAAAATGCGTGCGTACCATGGCCTCGTCGCGCCTCGGAAACTTGAGCCGCGCCCGCACGTCTTCCGGCAAAATGTCCGGCACGCGTGGATCGACAAGCTGCACGGCCATATATAGCGCGCGGCGAATCTGCTTGGAGCTGAAAGTACCGATGGCCTCATAAATCGGCACGATGCGCCCCACTTCGGTGGAATCGAGCTCATCGCCGTTCAACAGTTCAATCTGTGGATTGATCATTTCCAGGCGGGCAGGCCGCAGACGGTCGATTTCCACCTTGCCGTGAAGAATCAAAAGCTGCCCCGGTTTCAAGCGACCCTCGAGATAACCGCCATGAAAGAATTTGCAGGGCAGCAGTCCTCCGGCCTCGTCTTGCACCAGCAAGTGATAGATGGCGTCGCGACGGAAACGCATGTTTCGAAGCGCTTGTCCGCTCATCACTCGCGCACGTATGGTGTAGGTGCCATTCGGCTGGATGTCTTTGACCTGCGAGAAGTGAATGCGGTCCTCGTAACGAAAAGGGAGATAGCCGAGCAAGTCTTCAAGAGTGTGGATGCCGCGCTCAGCGAGCAATTCCGCGCGCTGCGGCCCGACGCCCTTGATCATGCGCACATCAGTGCTGAGGCTCATCCCCATGGCTTACTCTTTATATCATTGCAGGCCAAACACCACCGCCAGGCGCGAAAGCTTGCGCCTCGCCCTTGCGTATATATAGAGTGAGAAGTCCCTGTCTGAGGGTGCGTCCAAACCAAGACAATGGAGGGCTGAGTGGCCGGTGATCGCCTGACCAGTTCGGAAAAGCGCGCGCTGCTTCTGTGGGTGGCAGCGGGCATCGTCGGGCTGCTTTTCGCTTATAAATACTTTTTTCAGGCCTTCCCGGAAGCTTCCGTCAATTTTCAGGTTTCACGGGAAGAGGCCCTGACGCGTGCGCGGAAATTTGTCACCGGCCTCGGTGAAAACCCTACTGGCTACAAATCTTCCATTATTTTTGACGTGGACGAGGATGCCAAGGTCTACCTCGAACGCCAACTGCCTCTGCGTGAAGCCAACCGCATGATGTCGTCGGAATTGAACATCTGGTATTGGGAAGTCCGCTTTTTTAAGCCCCTGCAGGAAGAAGAGTTTGAGGTGCGGGTGAGCCCGTCGGGGCAGATTGTCGGTTACGACCACAAAATCGAAGAAGCCCGCGCGGGAGCATCGCTCGACCGCGACCGCGCGCAATCCGCCGCCCAAGACTTTCTCGGCGCAAGATTGGAAATGGACCTTCGCGGCTGGGACGCCCTTCCCGAAGAAGCCAATTCCAAAAAGAAGCCGAACCGCACGGATTGGACTTTCACCTGGGAGAAGCACGGCTTCCGCGCGAAAGATGCGCCCTATCGCCTGCAAGTCACCGTGCAGGGCGACCATATCGGACGAAGCGAGGAAACCCTTAAAGTTCCGGAAGCTTGGGAGAGAAGTTATCAACGCCTGCGCTCCACCAATGACACCTTGGAGCTGGTTTTTACGGTCCTTTACATCGCGTTGCTGGTGGTAGCGGTGTGGTTCGGAATCAGGCTCACCTTACAGGGGCAGACGCGCTGGCGCGGGGCCATTTTGCTGGGGTTGCTGGTGGCCGCGCTTCTCTTTTTGCAGGGTCTGAATGAATGGCCCCTTTGGGGCGCCGGTTACGACACGAGAGTCTCCTACGCAAGCTTCCTCGCCGGAAAAGTAGGTAGCGCCTTTTTGTTGGCCGTTTTTTCCGCGCTGACCATCACGCTGGTGCTTCCTGCCGCCGAGCCGCTTTATCGCTCTTCTTGGCCGGAGCGTTTGCGGCTTTCGAACGCTTTCACGCTGCGCGGATGGCGTTCGAAAGAATTCTTCTCCGCGTCGGTCGTGGGACTCTCGCTGGCCGCCGTGCACATTGCCTACGTGGTCGGGTTCTATGTATTGGCCAACTGGCTGGGCGCATGGGCCCCGCAAGAAGTTAATTATCAGGAATCGGTAAATACGCTGTTTCCGTGGATCTCCGGCGCTGCCATTGGCCTGCTGGCTGCCACCAACGAAGAATTCACTTTCCGCCTCTTCGCGATTCCTTTTTTCCAGAAATTCACCAAGTCGCGGTGGGTGGCGGTCATTGTTCCCGCATTTCTCTGGAGTTTTCTGCACAGCAACTATCCGCAGGAGCCCGCCTATGTCCGAGGCATCGAGATCGGGCTGATTGGTATTGTTGCGGGAATCGTGATGTTGCGATGGGGCATTCTGGCGACGCTCATCTGGCACTACACGGTGGACGCTTCGCTCGTGGGTCTTTTTCTTCTGCGCTCGAATAGTCTTTATTTCAAGGTATCTGGCGTGGTGGTCGCCGCCGCGGCCTTTGCGCCGCTTGTTTTCGCCGGCGTTTCCTGCCTCGTTCGCGGTGGATTCGAAGCGGACGAGGATTTGCGGAATCGCGCTACTCCGCCGCCGAACTTGGACCTGGCCCTGGCGCCGCCTTCCGGCGCTTCTGCCATCGCGCCGGGCCGCTATGACGCACTGTCCGCCAAAATGGTGGCGATTCTCGCGGCGTGCCTGGTTTCCGGGTCGCTTATCGTTTGGCGCCTGAAGCCGGAATCCATTGGCGATTATCTGAAACTCTCCGTTGATCCGAAGACCGCGCGCGCCAAGGCGGACCAAATCCTCCGAGGGCGCGGAGTGGATCCGAGTTCGTACAAATGCGCCGTGATCTTCGCGGATATCGTGGATCCGGTGACGAACGAATTCCTTCGCGAACGAGTGGGAATCTCGCGCGTCAACGAAATCTACGCCACCGAGGTGCCGGGAGCGCTTTGGCAGGCGCGTTATTTCCGGGATGGCCAGCCCGAGGAGTTCGCCGTCAAACTCAAGCCGGACGGCTCCCTTTTTGCGTTGCAGCACAAAATTGCTGAAGACGCGGCTGGCCCGTCGCTCAAGAAGGAAGAAGCAGTGTCGCGCGCGGAGAAGTATTTGCGCGAGGAAAGAAGGCTGGATTTGCGTCAGTGGACACTTCTCGAAGCGGACTCCGAAACGCGCCCGCATCGTGTCGACCATCTGCTGACCTGGCAACGGAACACTCCGCTTGATTCGGTCGCTCCCGACTCCCTCGGCACAACGAACGGGCACGCCTACGAGCGCGTCCGGGTGGCCCTGCTCGGTGATGAAGTCACCGACTATCGGCGCTCCTACTTTCAGCGTTCCGGCTCCGCCGATGAAGATGAGCCCGCAAGCGAGGGGTTCAGCAGGTACATTAAGATTCCCGACGACTGGCGGCGCAAGCAGGAAGAGGCGACGCTTCCGCGTGAAACTCTTTCGATTGGGCCCATGGTCTTGCTCGGCGGCTTGGGCCTCACCGCGCTGATTCTCTTTTTCACAAATCTGCGGTCTGACGCGGCCCGCGCGATCCCCTGGAAGCGTCTTTCGCTTTGGGCCGCCTGGGCGGTCGTTTCTTTTTATGCGGTTTTTGCCTTTGGCAACCGCATCCCGAACTTTCTGAACGCCTACAACACCGCTATTCCTTACAAAACAATGCTGGGGGTGCTTGGCATTACCGCCCTCCTCGGAGGCCCGTTCAGTTTTGGGTTGCTGGTGCTGCTGTTTGGCGTTGGCTGCTATTACGCAAGGGTGGCGTTTGGAGAACAGCGCCTCACGGGTTGGGGAGGAATGCCGGGAACCTACTACCGCGACGCGCTTTCGATCGGCTTGGGAGGCAGCGCGGGGTTGCTGGGCTTGGAACGGCTTCTCGCAACGGCTTCGATGCACTGGCCCACGGTGCATCGCTTTTTCGATGCTTCCTTCGGCCAGGATTTCGATGCCCTTCTTCCCGCCGCCTCGATCTTTGGGAGCACTCTGCTCAGTGGTCTTAGGATGACCGCCTATGTAGTGATTATTGCTTCTTTTGTTGCCGCCAAAATCAAGGGAGCCTGGCTTCGCGCGCTGCTGTTTTTTCTCGGCGCGCTGGCGGTGGTCGGTGGAAGCTGGGGCAGCCCCGCCGATTTCGTGAAGCAGTTTCTCGCACGGCTCATACTTCTCGGCATTCTCGTTTTCGGAGTCCGTTGCGTCATGAGGTTCAACCTGCTGGGATGCTTCTTGGTCGTTGCAGGAACGTCGCTCGTTACCGGAGCCGCCGAACTCCTGGCGCAGCCGAACGCGTTTTACCGCGGCAATGGCTACGCCGTTCTGCTGATGTTGGCCCTGCTGTTTGCCTGGCCTCTCGCGGCATGGCGTCTCAGTTCGACAAGCGTGGCCGGACCCTCCGCCGCTTCCGCGGGGAACGCCTAGGCAACTTACCTCCATTCCAAGCCATCGATTACTCGATCAAGGCCCTGTGGTGGCCGAACCCGGGTCTTTTGGTGCCGTATTCAGAAACAAAATCCACAGGGTTGACGTTGTTATGGAAGGGGAGCTACGCTCACGCATTGGGTATCGGTCCGTCCAATTGGAATGATACCGCGGCCGCCAGCCTCAAACAGGAGCGCCGAGTTGTGCGCTAACCTGTTGTTCTCAAATCACTAAGTTGGCCCCGCGCGAAGAGAAAGCGAATCATGCAGCTCCCCAGATGGGCTTTAGCCTTGGCCAATGATAACGGTTGCTCGGGCAGCACGAACGCCCTAGCCTCGGTGACCTCTTTGCCCAATCTTGACGAGCGCGCTCTGGTGGCGGAAGCGCAAGCGGGCAGCCGGGCCGCTTTCGAGGAATTGGTCCGCCGTTTTGACCGCGATGTCCTGCGCCTCGCTCTCAACCTGATGAAACGCCCGGAAGATGCCCGCGACGTTTATCAGGAAGCCTTTCTCAAGGTTTACCGCAACCTTCACCGCTTTCGCTTCGAATGCAGCTTCTACACCTGGCTTTACCGCATCGTGACCAACGTGTGTCTCGACCACTTGCGCCGGCGGCAAGCTCGCCCTGAGGATCAAGCGCCGGAACTCGTCGCCGGCCGTCACGAAGAAGGCATCACCGATTTTTTTGAACGCCAGCGCGAGCATCGGCCCACATTGGACCCGGAACGCTCGATGATGGGCCTGGAGATTAAAGCACGCATCGCGCGCGCTATGGAGCGCCTGTCGCCCCGGGAGCGCGTTGTTTTTGAAATGAAGCACTACCAGGGGCTGAAGCTCCGGGCCATCGGCGATGCGCTCGGCACCACCGAGGAAACCGTGAAAAATTCGCTGTTCCGGGCCACGCGTAAACTCCGCAACGAACTGGGAGGCCTGCGATGAGCTTGGAGGAGAATCAGAAGCAACTGAACTGCAAGGACGTTGCGCCTCTTCTGGTCTTTTATGCTTGCGAGGAAGTCAACGATAGCGAACGCGAGCTGATCGAAACGCATCTTGCAACTTGCAAACCCTGCCTCGAGCAGCTTGCCGACGAAAAAGCATTTCACTCCACCCTGGTTGCCGCCCCGCAATCGGCCGACGAACTGGATCGTTCCGGAATCCTGCTTTCGCAATGCCGCAGTGAACTCGAAGAGGCTCTGGACGATCTTTCGGCGCCTCCGCTTCAGGAGCATTGGCGGCCATTTGGCTGGCTGCGCCGCTGGATGGCTCTGCGCCCGGCTTGGAGCGGAGCTATGCTGGTGCTCGTCGGAATTCTCGCTGGCGCGCAGCTCGTTCCGTGGATGCAGCGGAATTCAAATAGTACCGGCCAGGCCGTGAATGTTCGCGCTCCGCAACTGCTCACTCCCGAACAGCTTCGCGACATAAAGATCAGTGGCGTGAGCTTTGCACCGTCTTCTGGATCCGATGCTCCCACCGTTCGAGTGCAAGTCAACGCCGAACAGCCGATGGTGCTCACGGGTAATCCTGACGACGCGCGTATGAGGCAGATTCTTACCCAGGTTGTCGAAAACAGTGAGCGTTACGATGCGGGAATGCGGCTCGATTGTCTGGATGCGCTTAAAGCTGCTGTGCGCGACTTGCAAGTACGCAAGGCCTTGCTCAGCACCGCGCGCACGGACCAAAATCCCGCCGTGCGCATGAAGGCTTTGGAGGCGTTACGCGAGGCCGCGGGCGAAGATGATGTTCGCGAGACGATTCTTGCTGCGCTCGAGCACGACTCCAATCCCGGTGTGCGTGTGGAAGCCGTGAACTTGCTGGTGAGTTCGCTCGAAAGGCAGGCTCCGGACACCGGCGCGGCCCCGGAGACGCCGGAAGCGCCGGTTGCAGCGGCAGCGCCTTCCCCCGGTGGGCCAGGCAGCGAGGATTTCGAGCAGGTCGTCAAGGTGCTTCAGGAATTGCAGCGCCGCGACCCCAACCGCTATGTACGGCTGCGCAGCGCCGCGGCTCTGCGGCAAATCGGGCCGCGCGAAGTGCAGTAGCCGAGAGCGTAATCCGCCGGCCAAAAGTTTATTTTGCGATGAGCTTGAATCTCGATCGAAGGATTTGTTTCCGGGCGCGCCGCTCCGCGTTGCTCTGGACGCTGGCCGCAGTTTTTTCGGCTGCGCAATTCTCTCCCGCCACCTTCGCTGCGGATCCGAAACAACCCTCGCCTTTGCCGGAAAAACCCGGGGACCCGGGATCTCCGCGCACTTCGATCAGTCGCAGCGGGGTACTGCCAACCAGGGAAGGGTTGACCCTGCGGCTGACTACCGATCTCGGCTCGGTCAACCTCACGCAACTCGAGCCCGGTGCTCCTCCGGTAGTGCGCTATACGGTGCGCGTCGAAACGGACGCGCGCGGAGCCGCCGCAACGCAACTGCTAAACAATTACGCCCTCAAATACGGGGCTTCTTCCGCGGGCGTGGAAATCGCCGGATTGCTCTTTCCTCCAGGGACGCATCACACCAACGCGCAGTTCTGGGTGCAATTCGAAATCGCTGTGCCGCGCAATTACAGCGTGGAGATTCACACGGACGCAGGCGACATCTCGACCGGAGATATTGGCGGCACCGCCTTCCTGAAAACCCAAGGCGGAAACATTATTACCGGCCAAATCGGTGGCACCGGAGTTCGCGAAGTGTTCCGCGGCCGTGCCGTCGCCAAGCTGGAAACCGAAGGCGGTCACATCAAGGTGATGGGAGTAACCGGGGACCTTTCGGCATTCACCGCTGGCGGCCACATCAATGTCGGCAACATTAGTGGAGATGCTTCGCTGCGTAGCGGTGGTGGACACATTCGCGCGCGCCAGATTGGCGGACGCGCCGACTTGGAAACAGTCGGCGGCAATATCACTGTTGGACGGGCTGCCAGTTTCGTTAGTGTCCGCACCGGTGGCGGCCAGATCGATTTCGGTGAAGTGCGGGGCTCGGTCCGGGCTCAGACCGCGGGCGGGGGCATCCACGTCATCTACGTCTCCGGGCCCATGGAAGTGGAATCGAATGGAGGCAGTATCTGTGTGACCGGAGCCTCTGGTGCAGTTCAGGCCGCCACTTCCGGCGGCAGCATCACCGCATGGATCAATCCAAGCGCCCCCGCGGAAAGAGGCATGGTGCGCCTGGAAGCTCCTTCGCAACTCGCGTCCGGCACCGGCGACCTCATCGTGTATCTTCCGCGGAACCTCGCCGCAAATATAGACGCACTCGTAGCCAACGGCACCGGCCAGCACATTGAAGCCGATTCTGCTCTGCACCTGACCATGCAGAGTCCCGTAAGCGGACTAGGTCAAGTCCATGCAATGGGCGTTTTGAATGGAGGCGGCGCTCCGCTGAAGCTGCGAACCACCGGAGGTAAGATCCGGTTGCAATTTATGGACTCCCAGGCTGCGCTCCGAGAATCGCTGTGGGATGAACAGGTGGATCGCCTGAACAAAAGGCTCGTGGAGGTTGGGTTTCCTCCTGTAACCTTCGACCGTCCCTCCGAGTGGCCGGGAGCCATCATAGAGGGCCATACCCGCCAGGATCAGAGCAACCAGCAGTTCGACAATGGCGACGTCATCGAAAGATGGATCAACAGTCTGGAACTGGCTTTCTGGGGAAGCATAGAAGAAAAGCCCGATGAGTTTCTGAAACGTCTGACTTATCGCCCTTCTCCTGTCTATCCCGTCCTTGCTCAGCGCGCCGGAGTCCACGGCGTAGTTCTCCTCCAGGTAAAAGTGACGAAGGATGGGCACGTCGAAGTCCAAAAAGTTTTGCAAGGTGAGCCGGTCCTGGCCGACGCCGCGATTGATGCCGTGAAGCGTTGGCGCGCGAAATCCGGATGGATAAAAGGAAAGCAGTGTGAGGTGACCTCGACAGTCAAATTCGATTTTCAATTGCCGTGAGCGATCTTCTCCTGGCAATTGATTTATTTCGTCCTCGGCCCTGGAAAACTCGATTCTGCAGATTGCAGTTCAAGGGGGTAGAACGTTATGTTACGTCACGGTTTCCGCGCGACGATTTTTTGTTTTTGCTCTCTCCTAGCGGCCTCTCTCGGAGTCGTTCCGAGCTACGCCATCAGCAAAGACTTCAATCAGACGGTTCCATTGCAACCCTGCGGTACGTTTGAGCTGCAAAACGTCAATGGACCCGTCGACGTTCAAGGATGGGACCGCAACGAGGTGGAAATCCATGCCGTCAAGACGGCGAAGCAGCAGGAATCCGACCTCGAGCGCGTTTCGATTGAGGTCAGCGCGCGCCCGGACGCCGTCGCGGTCACTACGCGCTACCCCCAGAACGAAGGCGTGGAAGTCGCCGTGGAATATACCATTCACGTTCCGCATCGGGTTCACGTCGAACACATTGGCACGGTCAACGGCACGCTGCGCATCTCGGGCCTCGATAATGTGGAAGATCTGCATACCGTGAACGGAGACATCGAAGTGTTCGAAGCCGGAGGCAACGTCCGCGCCCACACCACGAATGGAAACGTGCACGTGGAACTTGCGCATCCCCCCGACAAGGCCGGAGCCACGGTCGAAACCACCAACGGCTCGCTGGTGCTGGCCGTGCCTTCGAATCTCGAAGCGGATGTCGAGGCGCGCTGCCTCAACGGCAACTTCTATTCCGAGCTTCCTATGACCATGGAGAGCACCGACCGTCCCCGTGAAATGCGCGGCAAGCTGGGCCGGGGTGGCGTCCCGATTCACCTCCGCACGGTGAACGGGGGCATCCGCCTGATTGTCCTGCGCTCGAGCGTCTGACGATTTCCCCGCTGCTGCGTCTAAATGCCGAGGAGGGTGGGATGACAATGAACAAGCGCAATCTTTTAATTACCGGAGGGGTCGCGGCACTCAGCCTCGCGCTGATCGCCTTGCCCGCGCCTCCTGCCAATTCTCAAGCGCCGTCTGCGGATGAATCCGTCACGGCCCGACTGGCCGAGCGATTGGCTCAGTTGCAAGCAAAGCTTCAAGGACGCCAGGACGAAGTCGCCGCAAGGCTCGCCGAGGCGCACGCCAGGTTGGCGTCGTCGCAAATGGCGCTCGCTCAACATCGCCAGACCCTCGAGCAACTCGAAGCGTTTCCAGCTTTGGCCGGTGACGACGATCAGGATGGCGTCAGCGTCCTCCTGGACGCGGAAGGCTCGAGCTGGCTTGGCGTCGAGCTGCAGGAAGTCACAAGCGACACTGCCAAACAGTTGAAGCTTCCCGCCGAGCGCGGCGTCGTTCTCAGCTCCATCGTCTCCGACAGCCCTGCCGCGAAAGCGGGCCTCAAGGAAAACGATGTGGTCACCGAAATTAACGGGCAGCGCGTCGAAGGCGCAGCCCAATTTCGGCGCATGATTCGCGAAATCCCAGCTGGCCGCGCCGCCCAGATCACCGTATGGCGCGATGGGCGCGCTCAAACCATTAGCGTCCCTCTGGGAAAAGCCGAAGAGCGCCGCCACTCTCTCAAGATGCTTACTCCGGCACCGGGCGCTCCTGGGAGCTTCGCGTTCGCCATGCCGGAAATTCCCATGCCGCCGATGGAATGGAACGGCACATTGATGATGGGTGGCCAGCCGCGGCTCGGCGTTGACGCGGAAGATCTCAACGGCCAGCTTGGCAGCTTCTTCGGCGCTCCCGATGGCGAAGGCATTTTGGTTCGCGACGTGACTCCCGGTTCGGCCGCCGAAAAGGGCGGACTCAAGGCCGGGGACGTCATCACTTCGGTCAACGGCGAGCGCGTTCGCACCGTCGGCGACCTGCGCGAGAAGCTTGCCGCCAAGCACGAAGCGAAGGACAAGGACAAAGATCAGGCCGTCAAGCTCGGCGTTTTCCGCAACAAGAGCGAAGTTTCGCTCACCGTCGAGTTGCCGACTCCGACCGCGCGCACAAAGCGCTTCATTTCGCATCGCACAAACATCTAGGACGTTCGTCGCAGGTTTCTGCTAGTCGAAGGAGCCTCGCTTCGGGAAAGCGTGATTCCCGAAGCGGGGCTTTCCTTTTGCGGAATACTCTCGAAGGACATCGGTCGAGGTGCGAAGTCTCACCGCTTTAGCGTTCCTTACGCATGGATTCGAGCGCCGCGTCGAAAGCGGCGTAATGGTGATGGCGCTCTTCCGGCTCATTCAAGGCAATTCCTTCGCGTTCGACCCACGCATGCGCCTCCAGATTTCGGCCCTCTTTGCGGACTCCGACACGCAGTTCCGAACCGATACCCTGCCGCCCCAGCAGCCACCACAGCGTCAGAGACTTGACGAGGCAGGAAGGATGCACCAGCCCGTGCCGGTCCGCGGCATTCATCATATGCGCGGTCAAAGCGATTTGCTTGCTGAGGGAAACCGAATCGGTTTGCGGGGTGACGCTTGAAATCGTTTTTCGAAGCGTGGAACGCGTCGCATCAAACCCGCGAAATCTCAAGCTTAGCGCAACCAGGGGCAGCATCACGAGAGCCCGCAGGAGTAGCGTTTGCGCCGCCCGTTCGAGCGCGCTAAACCGCCGCAGGCTCTTGAGCATCAGCAGGCAAGACTTGCAGCAACCCGTGTTCCACGAGGTGGCCGAGCAATGCGGCAAAGTTTTCACGAAGCGTTTCCGGCTGAACGTCGTATTCCGCCAGGAGTTCCTGGTAAGCCGCGTCAATGTTGGGCGAAGTGGTCACCAGTTGCCACATGCGAGTGCCGGTTTCATCCAGGCCGAAGTATTGTTCCGTTTCGAGGTTCAGCAGAACGGCTTCCTGATCCAAAAGCCGCACCAGCACGTGCGTCGGCGCGGCGGCTCGGTCGTTGAATGTCAGCATCGCCACAACTCCTTTTCCCAGCCCAAGGCGCGCATTCTGCGGCAAAGCGGCGGTTTCGCGGTTCGAAAACTATTCTACCGGCGAATGTGCCAGTTCGCCACGCATGGAGCACCGAGGGCCCGTAGTCCGCAGCGTTCGTTCATCAGCAAAACAAAAGGCCGGCTCGCTGCAGGAACCGGCCCGAAGATGAACAAACAGGTCGTTAGGACTTCTTCTTCCTGACGTTGACCTTCGTTTCGATGCCCGCGCCGAGCGCTTTCAAATCGTTCAAGCCTTGCTTTGCCTGCGCGCCCCACGGACCGTTGGGATCCAGCTCTTCGGCCTTTTCATAGGCTTCGACCGTGCCTGGCGCGAGCTGCACTTCTTCCTTGTCTCCCACTTTCTTTGTGGTCATCTTCATTAACAATGATGCGCCCAGCAAATACCAGGCTTGGGCGTTTTTCGGATCTAGCTCCGTGGCCTTCTGCAGCGGCTCGATGGCGTCGGCAAGGCGGTTGGCATTGTACAGGCTGATTCCGAAGTTCCGCCACGCCGTTGCCGCGTTCGGCGGATCGAGTTCCGCACTCTTGCTATAAGCTGCTTTCGCTTCGTCGATTTTCCCGGCGCGCGCCAGAACGTTCCCGAGGTTGTTGTAGTACCCCGGCACGTCCGGCTTCGTGGCGATCGCTTGCTGATAGGCTTGCGCGGCTTCATCGTTGCGCCCGGCGGTGTCGTAGGCTTCCCCTAGCTTGGCCCACAGCAAGTGCTGATTAGGATCTTTCTCGCCGGCGGATTCCTGTGCCGCTTTGTATTCCTTTGCTGCCTGCTCGGCAAGATCGTTGACCTTCTGTTTGGCGGCATCGCGTTGGTCGGCCGGCGCTTTTTGCAAATCCGCTTTCGCCGCCTTTTCCTGTTCGAGGATGGTATTCCCGGCTGTGAAGTGAGCTTTCATTCCCTCGAACTTAGCCTTGGCCTCTTCGTTCTTCTTCACCTGCTCTTGCACCGCCGCGCCCTGCTTGCCCATGATTTCCTTGAAGTTTGCATCGGCTTTGGCTTCCGCGCCGCTCTCGACGCGCACCTTAGCCAGATCGTAGGCCTGCTGCTTCTCATTGGGCGGAGGAAAAGCGGTGATCGTGACGGTGTAAATGCCGGGACGCAGACTGTTGATGGTGTACTTGCCATCGTTGTCGGTCTTGGCCGTCAGTTTCGCGCCTTGTTCGCTCGTCGCTTGTACCGTCAACCCAACCCAGGGCTTTGCATTGATGTCCAAAATTTGTCCGCTGATGGATCCCGTCTGGGCCGCCGCGCGCGGCGCGGATGCCAAAGCGAGCGCGGCCACAAGAATTGCGGTTAGCACAAAAGACTTCGTTAGAATCTTCATGCCCCATTCTCCTTTTTTTGCGAGGGAGCTGGCCCGGGTTCCCCAGACCCTTTCCCCATTATCTCCTTGTCCCCAATGGATTCCAAGTTTACCTGCGGCAGTCGGGCCCGCTGGAGCGCGTCGCTGAAAGCGCTCGCCGGTAGGGAATCGGGTCCGTCGCGCTCGCCTCGGCAAATGCCGCCAAACGCAAAAGGCAACTGTCGCACGCGCCGCAAGCCAGGTCTTCGTCCTGATAGCAAGACCAGGTCAGATAGAGCGGCGCTCCCAGCTCCAGCCCGCGCCGGATGATTTCGCTCTTTTTCAAGGCGATGACCGGCGTCAAGATTTCGATTTGGGTTTCCGGCCGCGTTCCCACTCGGATCAGTTCCTGAAAAGCCTGGTAGTATTCCGGCCGGCAGTCCGGATAGCCCGAGCTGTCTTCCGCCACCGCGCCAATGTAAATCGCGCCCGCACCGATTGCTTCCGCCCAGCTCACCGCTACGGAAAGAAAATGCGCATTGCGAAAGGGCACATAAGTCACCGGAATCGCGCTGCCGTGCGGCCCGGGCGCACCCAGCTCGTTTTCCGGCACGGCAATCCTTTCATCAATCAATGCGGACCCGCCAATTGCGCGAAAATGATCAAGCTGCACCACCATCCGCTCGCGCACGCCGTAGAAATCCGCCACCTCCTCAAAGGCCCGTCGCTCGCGCCTCTCGGTTCTCTGTCCGTAGCCGGCATGAAGGACCGCAATATTCCCGGCGCCATGCCGCTCGCGCGCAATGGCCGTGCTGACACACGAGTCCATTCCCCCGCTCAGCAGCACCACCGCTTTTCTTTCATCGCCCATGGAATCGTGTTTCTTCCTTGCTTTCTTTTGTCCTTACTTCATTACTTCCTTCCTTACACACCTTTCGTCGCCGGATCCCAAATAAACTTGTGCAACTGAAGCCCGAGCCGCACCGGCAACCCGTCCGCCAGGATCCATTCCGCCAGCTGCCGCAGCTCCAGCCCGGGCCATTTTCCCTCTGGATCTTCAAACACCGGCGAAAACAAAACCTCTCGGACGCGTGCCAGCAGTCCGTGTTCTCGGGTGAAATCGCTCGCAAATTCGTAATCGCGGCGCGTCGAGAGCACGAATTTGACCTCGTCTCTGTTCGTCAGCTCATCAAGGTTGCGCATTTCAAACGTGTCCGGCTCACCCGAATCCGGGCATTTCACGTCTACAATCTTGATGACTTCTTTTGGCAGCTTTCCGAGGAAGCGTTCGCCGCTCGTTTCGATCATCACCGTGTAGCCCGTGGCAAGCAGTTTTTCCGCCAGCGGATAAATCTCCTCCTGCAACAACGGTTCCCCGCCTGTTAATTCCACGAGCGCCGCCGCTGGGCTTTTGAACGGCCCGCCTGCCGAGGCCGACCGCGGCGGTCGACCCGGCTGCCGCCCAGCCAACTCGTCAACCCGCGCCACCACCTCTTCCACGGCCATTTTCTTCCCGCCGTGGAACGCGTAGGCCGTGTCGCACCAGGTACAGCGCAAGTTGCACCCTGTCAACCTCACGAAAATACACGGCAAGCCGGCGCGTGTGCCCTCGCCTTGGATGGATTTAAAGATTTCGGTGATGACCATAGCAGAATTGTGACGGAGCGGTGTGCCGCTCCCGAATTACGTTACGCCTTTTGCGCTCCCCCAGGCTTTTTGGGCCAAAGCCAATACGCGGCAGCAAGGAAAACGACGCCGCCCAGGACAAATCGCAAATAAAGCAACGAGAGCCCCAGCAAACGGAAAACCAGAACATAACCTGTCGCGACCAGGATCGCCGGGACGAGAATGATAAGGAAGGCGCGATTCATGGTTTCATTTGGCGTTACGCGCCCGGGCGATACTGCGCCCGGCTCGTGTCCGTCTCCCACAAAACCACGTCGGTGACTTTCGCCCCCGGCGGCATGCCCTTCAGTTGACGGGTGATCTCGTCGTAAAAATACTTGGCCACGTTCTCCGCCGAAGGATTCACGCTCTGAAAGGGCTCCAAATCGTTCATGAACTGATGATCCAGCCGCCCCATCACCTCGCGAATAACTCGCTTTACCTGCACGAAGTCCACCAGCAACCCGATCGAGTCGAGTTGCGGCCCTTCCACCGTAACTCGTACGCGGTAATTATGCCCGTGGGGATTCTCGCACTTGCCCTGATAGCCGCGCAGGGCATGCCCCGCCGAGAACGTCTCTTCCACGCTGACTTGAAACATTTCGCTCCAATGGTTGCGCCGCCCGTTTCCGAGGAATCCTGGTTCTGACGCTTCAGGCGGGACTTGCCGAGTTCGCCGCTTTGCCCTTTGCGCTGGCATCCAAAAACCGGGCCACGTCCGTCAATTCCTGCGTCACCCGGTAGCGAGGCAGCGACTCCAGAAAAATCTTACCATAGGGCATCCGCTGAATCCGCGTGTCCAGCAGCGCCAGCACGCCGTAGTCGGTTTTCGTTCGAATCAGCCGCCCGAATCCTTGCTTCAACGACAGAACCGCTTGCGGCACCTGAAATTCCGAGAACGCGTTGCGCCCGTCCTCCTGCAGCGCCGCCACGCGCGACGCCACAATGGGGTCGCTCGGCACGGCAAACGGCAAGCGGTCCACAATCACGCAGGATAATTGCTCGCCGGGCACATCGACGCCCTGCCAGAAGCTGGCGGTGGCAAACAGCACGGCCGCGTCCGTGTTCTTAAAACGCTCCAGCAGCACCGAACGCGGCGCCGTCCCCTGTAGCAGCAGCGGAAACGAAACTCGCGAACGCACCCGTTCGAATAAATCGTTCATCTGCGTGTAGCTGGTGAACAGACAAAACGCCCGCCCCTGGCTGTGCTCCAACAGTTGCACGATTTCGTCCGCCGCTTTCGAGGAAAATCCCGCGTCGCGCACGTCGGGCATTTTGCGAGGCAAATAAAGCATCGCTTGCGTTCGATAGTCGAACTCCGGCGGCAGCGTGCGCTCCTTGGCGTGATCGACGCCCAGGCGCTGCCGGATGTAATCGAACCGCCCGCCCACCGTCAGCGTCGCGGACGTGAGAATCACCGTGTCGAACTGCTCGAACAACTTTTCCCGCAGAATCTGGCTAACGTCGATGGGTGTGGCGGTCAGGAATACGCCCTTGTTTCGCCGCTCATACCAATACACGAAATTCTTCTCGCTCGATTCAAATAAGAAGGAGAGTTCCTGTCGCAGCTCAAAGCTCCGTCGGGCGATCCGCGTCAGCTCTTCTGGCCGGGTTGTCAGCGCGCTGAGTTCCGTTTCCAGGCTCTTGAGCGCAGAGACGAGCGAATCGTAAGTCTCGCGGTTTTGTTCCAGGAACGCCGCGCGCTCGTTTCGCGGAAACGAAAACCTTCCTTCGCGCGGCGGGAACAGCTCAAAAAAACTCCGGCTGCGCTCGCGAATCCGCTGTGTCTTCCGCAACAGCGAAGGCCTGCCCTGGTCGAGCAGCCGCAAAGTCTGATCCGTGTCCCGCGCCAGCTCCTCGAACCGGAAATTCGAGATCTGACGCCCGAAATAGTCGCTCGCCACATCTTCCATCTCGTGCGCTTCGTCAAAAACCACCGCCGAATACTCCGGCAAAATGCTCCCAAAATCGTCTTGTTTCAGCGCCAAATCCGCGAAGAACAAATGGTGGTTGACGATAATCAAATCTGCATCCTTCGCGCGCTGATGCATCTGCGTCACAAAGCATTCATTGAAATTCGCGCACTTCTGTCCCGTGCACGTTTCGCGCCGGGCATCCAGTCGCGGCCACAATTCCGAATCGTCCGTCAAAAATGTCAGCTCTGACCGGTCACCACTCTCTGTAAATTTGCTCCAGTCGCGAATCTGCCGGAACGCGTCAATCTCTTCCATGCCGCGCAGCATCGGCTGATCCGCCATCTGGTGCAGCTTCGCTTTGCACAGAAAATTGGAACGCCCCTTCATCACAGCGACTTTCAAGTTCGGCGCAAAGTACTTCTGCAAGAACGGCACATCCTTCTGATACAGCTGCTCCTG
>DATFSR010000082.1:0-3832 GCA_035262505.1 Candidatus Acidiferrum sp.
GCGCGATCCGGGAATAAAGTTAGGGCCTGGAACGGTTTAGGAAGTGGCTGGACACGGGAGCCGGGGCTATGCGAAGCTACAGGGACGGCCCGGCAACTCAACCACCACAAATGGACTTCTGGAGGGGGGAAAACAATGAAACTTAGACTCTCAACGGCAATTGCGGCGACGCTCTTCGCGGGCACGCTTGCGCTGGCGGCGGACAGCTCGATGACCGGCTGGATCTCCGATAGCCAGTGCGGGGTAAAGGGCGCGAACGACAAGGCCGGCGAGTGCACGACCAAATGCGTCAAGGAACATGGCGCGAAGTACGTGTTCGTGAACGACGCCGACAAGAAGGTGTACGTGGTCGATGCGCAGGACAAGGTTGCGGCGCATGCCGGCCATCACGTGACCGTCAAGGGCACCGTGGATGGCGACACGCTGAAGCTGGCCAGCATCGACATGGCCGGCGGCAAGTAAGCAAAAGCATTCTATTCGGAACAGGCGGGCAGACTGGTCCTTCGGTCTGCCCGTTTTGTTTTGTCCGGCCACGCATTTCCGCTACGATGTTGCACGGCCATGCCGACCACCCTGATCCATGCAGGACGCGCTTTCACTCCCACTTCGGAAATCAGCGACGCTGGAGTCTTGATTCGCGACGACGTTATCGAGGCGGTTGGGCCGCGCAGCAGCTTGAGTCTGCCCGCGGGCGCGACGGAATTCAACGCGACCGAGAAAACGGCGGTTCCGGGGTTTATTGACATTCACATTCACGGCGCAGGCGGACGCGACGTGATGGAAGGCGACGGCGACGCGCTGGGCGTTGTCACACGGAAGGTGGCGGAGTTCGGAACTACGTCCCTGCTGGCAACCACGGTCACCGCATCCCCGGACGCAACGATTCGTGCAACGGCGGGCATTTCGGTGTACATCACGCGGCAGCATGCAGCGAGGGAATCTCGCGCCGAAGTTCTAGGCATCCATTTCGAGGGGCCTTTCATCAGCAAGGAGCGGCGCGGTGTGCATCCCGCGGAATGGATTCAGCGTCCCTCACAGGACTTGCTCAACCGTTTTCTTCAGGCTGCGGAAGGAAAGGCCCGCTTGATTACGATTGCTCCGGAAGTGCTTGGGGCGGCTCCGTGCATCGAAGCGGCGCGCCAGGCGGGCTTGGTTGTTTCCGTCGGCCATACCGACGCGAATTACGAGCAGACGCGGTTGGCCATCGCTCACGGTGCGCGAAGCGCTACGCATACCTATAACGCCATGCGGCCCTTCACGCACCGCGATCCGGGGGTGATCGGCGCCGTGCTGACTTCGGAAATCAATGCGGAATTGATCGCCGATGGGGTGCACGTCGAAGAAGGCGCGATGAAGCTGCTTTTGAAAGCCAAGGGTTACGAGCGCGTGACCCTCGTGAGCGACGGACTCTCCGCCACCGGCATGCCGGATGGAAAATACATGTTGGGCGGCTTCGAAGTGACCGTGACCAACGGAGTTTGCCGCAATGCCGCGGGAGTCCTTGCGGGCAGCACTCTGACACTGGACCGAGCGCTTCGAAACATCGTGAATCTGGGCGTTCCGCTAGCGGACGCGGTTCGTATGTTGACGCTGAATCCCGCGTCGCTGCTGGGGATCGAATTCAAGAAGGGATCGCTTCGGGTCGGTGCGGATGCTGACGTTCTGCTGCTGGACCAGTCTTTGCGGGTGACCGATGTGTGGGCGCGCGGAATTCCGGTGCATTAGGCGAAGGCGGGAAGCGCGGGTCTTTCTGCGAGTTATGGATTGAGCGGGATTTTGAGTTCCTCAGCAAGCTCTTCAGGGTCGAACGGGCTGCAAGCAAAATAGCGGCCGTCTACTTCGAGCGTTGGGACTTTGCGCAAGCCATTGTTTGCTTTGAGAACGATTCCTTCGGCGGCCTCATCCTCTTCGATATTTACTTCGCGATAGGCGACGCCTCTTTCGCGCAGGAAGGCCTTGGTGTAGCGGCAATCCGGGCACCAGGCGGTGGTGTAAATCGTGATGAGTTCCATGCTTTGCATTCACAATTAGATTAAATGAATTTGGCGAGTTCCGTGTCACAAAACTGAACGGCAGCGGCTTAAATGGCAAACGTCAGTGGGCGTTGGCCGGCACGCCGCGGAATTTGCGCGCCACCTGGATGCGAATGAGCGCGCGCTGTAGGGCCACACTGGCGCGGTCCCAATCGATATCCGGGGCTCCGGCAGCAAGCCTTTTTTCGGCGCGCGCTTTCGCGGCTTCCGCGCGCTCGAGATCGATTTCGGCGGCCAGCTCGGCGGTTTCCGCGAGGACCGTCACGCGATTCGGCAGAACCTCGGCAAAGCCGCGAACGATGGCCAGAGGCGCTCCCTGCGCCGCGCCCTGATACGTCAATTCGCCGATGCCCAGTTCGGTCATCAACGGAGCGTGGCCGGGAAGAATTCCCAGATAACCATTCGCGCCGGGCAGCGTGACTTCGCTCGTGCGCGTCCGCACCAATTGCCGCGTGGGCGTCACGATCACCAGTTCCATGGCTTCGGGAAGCATTTTTTCTTAAACGCCTGCCTTCATCTTTTCGGCCTTTTGCAGAGCCTCTTCGATTGTGCCCACCATGTAGAAGGCTTGCTCGGGAATGTCGTCGTACTTGCCTTCGACGATTTCCTTGAAGCTGCGCACGGTGTCCTCGATCTTGACGTACTTGCCTTCGAGGCCGGTAAACTGCGCGGCAACGAACATGGGCTGCGATAGGAACTTTTCAATTTTGCGCGCTCGCGCAACGGTGCGCTTGTCTTCGTCGGAAAGCTCTTCGATGCCGAGAATGGCGATGATGTCCTGCAAATCTTTGTAGCGCTGCAGAATCGATTTCACGGCGCGGGCCACGGTGTAATGCTCCTGGCCCACGATGCGCGGATCGAGAATGCGCGAGAAGCTGGCGAGCGGGTCGACCGCGGGATAAATGCCGCGCTCTACGATCTGGCGGCTCAGGTTTGTGGAGGCATCGAGGTGCGTGAACGTTGCGGCCGGCGCCGGGTCGGTGTAATCGTCGGCGGGGACGTAAATCGCTTGGACCGAAGTGATCGAGCCGGTCTTGGTTGAGGTGATGCGCTCCTGCAATTCGCCGATTTCCGTGTTGAGGTTGGGCTGATAGCCGACGGCGGAAGGCATGCGGCCGAGCAGGGCGGAGACCTCCGAGCCCGCCTGGACAAACCGGAAAATGTTGTCAATGAACAGCAGCACGTCGAGATGTTCCTGGTCGCGGAAATATTCTGCAACCGTGAGCCCAGTCAGGCCGACGCGCAGACGCGCTCCGGGCGGTTCCGTCATCTGACCGTAGATCAACGCGGCGCGTGACTTTTCGGAATTGCCCGGCACGACAACGCCGGATTCCTGGAATTCGATCCACAGGTCGTTTCCTTCGCGCGTACGCTCGCCCACTCCAGAGAAGACCGAGACGCCGCCATGCTGCATGGCAACGTTGTGAATCAGCTCTTGAATGAGAACCGTCTTGCCGACGCCCGCGCCGCCGAACAGACCAATCTTTCCGCCTTTCAAGAACGGCTGAATCAGGTCCACAACCTTGATGCCAGTTTCGAACATTTCGAGCGTGGTGGATTGCTGATCGAGCAGTGGCGCCGGCCGGTGGATGGGATAGTGCGTCTTGCTCTCCAGAGGGCCGAGCTGATCGACCGGCTTGCCAAGCACGTTCATTACGCGGCCGAGCGTCGTCCGTCCAACCGGCACGCTGATGCCCTCACCCAGGTCGTAAGCTTTCATGCCACGAACCAAGCCTTCGGTCGGCTCCATTGCCACTGCGCGAACGCGGCCTTCTCCCAGATGCTGCTGCACTTCTGCA
>DATFSR010000083.1:0-48443 GCA_035262505.1 Candidatus Acidiferrum sp.
CTGATCTAGCCGGCATCTGGACACGCCACACCCCGTGGAGTAGCATTTTTTCCATGCCTTACGAATTTGCCGAAAACGAGTTTGAGCTGGAGCCCGCCTCTTCCTCCGCGCGCTCGGGCGGACCTCCGCGCAAATTCACAGGCATTGGAGTCCTCGACCCACCCGTTCCTCCCAAGCGGCCCCCTGGACCCATTCCCGCGGCTCCGGCATCGCTATTTCTTCGCGTACTTGGGGGACTGCTTCTTTTGGGCCTGACCGCGGGAATTCTGCTTTTGCTTTTTGCCAAACGCTAAAGACCGACAGCAAGCGCTCCTGCGCGCAGGATTCTTTTTCTGCGTGCAACAAATCCGTGCTTTCGCAAAACCTGCTACCATTCCTGTCCCATGTCTACTCGGCGCTGTGTTCTCTGTGCGAGGGAGTTTGAGGCTCCTCTCGGCGATGCGTCTACGACCATCTGCCCGGTTTGCAATCGGGCAGCGCAAGAGGCCACTGAATCGCCATCCTATCCGGTCACCATCGCCCTCATCGGCATCAACGCGCTCGTATTTGCCGTCATGGTGCTGCGAGGCGTTTCCTTCTTTCTTCCCACGCCTCAGCAGGCCATCGCGTTCGGAGCGGACTTCGGCCCGCTTACGCTCAACGGCCAGTGGTGGCGTCTGGTCACCAGCATGTTTGTACACTTCGGAATTATTCATATTGGCTTGAACATGTGGTGCCTGTGGAATTTGGGCCGCGGTGCGGAGATTCTTATGGGCCGCTTCTCCTATCTTCTGGCGTATTTCGCGAGCGGTATCTTTGGCAGCATCGCCAGCGTTTATTGGCAGCCGCTCGCCGCGGGAGCCGGCGCTTCCGGGGCCATTTTTGGAATGGCGGGCGTGCTCTTCACCTTCGTCTATCTGAAAAAGACGCCATCGAACCTGCAAATCAACAAGAAAATGCTGAGCAGCCTCGGCACCTTCATCTTCTATAACCTGGTGATCGGAGCCTCGATTCCTGGCATCAGCAACGCGGCACATGTTGGCGGGCTGGTCATGGGGGCTCTGGTTGGCTTGCTCCTGCCTGCAGCTAGCGCCTCTGAATCTTCGCGCCGCACGCGCCTTTCCTTGGTTGTCGTTTTTTGCGTGGGGTCTCTGTTCGCGTCCGCGGTTGCGGCAAAGCATTTTCGTTCCGGCGTGGCGGAACTCCCTTCCATTCAGGGATTAATTTCTCGAGGCAAGAGCGACGAGGCCATCCAGAGATTGCAGGAAATCACCGCGCGCGAACCTCAATTCGCCGCCGCACATGACTTGCTGGCTAAATTGTATTTGTCCAGAGGCGATTACGCGAAGGCCATTTCCGCGCTCGAGAAAGCGAACGCGGCCGAGCCTTCCAACGCCACATATCAACATCAGCTTGCCGGCGCTTACCTTGCCACGGAGCAATTCGATCAAGCCGTCGCATTTTTTCAGAAACTCGTTCGTGCCAGCCCGCGCGATGTACGCAATTATGTCGGCCTGGGCACCGGCTATGTGGGACTGCAACAATACGACGCCGCCATTTCCGCATTTAGTCAAGCCGCCGCGCTCGACCCGAAATCTCCCGCTCCGCAATTTGCCCTCGGCCAGGCCCAGCTCAAGGCCGGCCGCTTCGCCGACGCAAAAGTTACTTTCCAACGCCTCGTCGATGAATTTCCCAACGATCCGCGCGCTCGGGCGGGCCTTGACTTAGCCTCTCGCCAATCTCACTGACATGGCGCTTAACCCGGTGCTTGCGGCTACCGACCGGCTTAGTGCAAAAAATTGAGGTTCTTCTTCACTCCTGACTTATAAACTAAGAACTGAGAACTTTCCCGAGGAGGCCGCCATGTATGAAAGCCGCCGAAATTTTTTCCTAAGTGCCGCCTTCGTGTCCGCGGGTCTGGTGTTCCCTGGAAGAATCCTTGTCGCTCAGAATCCGCCGACGCCTCCTCCCAAACCCCAACCCGGATACACACCGAATCCGGCCGAAATTCATTCCAATCCTGCTGAAGCTGCCGCCGCCAGTCGTTCTCGTCTTTTGGAAAATGAAAAGGTGTTTCGTGCGGGCGTTGAACGCCTCTACCAGCTCACTTCCGAGTTGCGCGACGAACTCCAAAAAACTCCAACGACCGAAGTTTTTTCTCTTCGCATCGTCAAGAAAACCGAAGAAATCGAGAAACTCGCCAAGCGCCTCAAGTCCCAAGCCAAATCCTAATTGCTATAGCGCAGGCTTCCGTCTGTGCGTATCGGCTCTATTTCTTGTACACCAAGCGGTCTGTCCGCTACGCGCACCATCCACAGGATCCGCAATTGAGAACAAGACAGCCGTTCCATACGTATTACCAGAGGAGGTCTCGGTGGACCCTCGCAGAGAAACGCCCATACGCAGACGGCTGATTCGCATCACGGTGATCTTGCTTCTCTTGCCGCCGCTGCTGGCAGCGGTGGCGGGCTGGATTGTCGCGCCGTGGTATCTTCACCCGATTCGGCGCGAACTCACGCCGGATCTCATTCGCGAAGCCGATGCTTCCTTCGCCGTCACTCACTCCCGGCGCGAGGATTTCGACGTCCTCGCACCAGACGGCGCCCACCTCCGCGGCTGGAGAGTCACTCCCGGCAATGCCAACGGCTCGTGGGTCTTGCTTTTTCATGGGGTGGCGGATAATCGCGTCGGCGTCATCGGCCAATCGGAATTTCTGCTGCGCGAGGGATACAGCGTCATCATGATGGACGCGCGAGGCCACGGCGCAAGCGAAGGCCCCATCGCTACTTACGGCTGGCTCGAACGCCACGACACGCGCGCGGTCATAGACGCGATGTTCGCCTCTCGCGTGGGTCCGTGTCTTGGCGGATGGGCAGTCGAATTACACGGCCCACCCCGGTGTAGGCCGTTCCACATCTTCGCTCTCGGGGAGTCCATGGGCGCGGGCATCGCTCTGCAATCCGGCGCGGCTGATCCACGCATTGAAGCGGTGGTCGCAGAAGCTCCGTTCGCGAATCTCCGCGAGGCGGCTTACGACTACGCGGGTCTGCGCAAGTATCCCGGGCTTGGCAAAACGCTTCTAGCGCCCTTCAGTTGGATGTTGCTCTATCGCGGAGAAAAGCTCACCGGTTTTCCCCTTGCGGAAATCTCCCCGATGAAGGCGGTCGCTTCGCGCGCTTTCCCTGTACTTCTCATCTGCGACGAAAAGGATGAAGCGCTTCCTTGCAGACACACACAGATGATTTACAGCGCTGCACGCGGCCCCAAGCAACTCTGGGTTGTGCCCGGCGCGTACCACACTGCGGCGCTCGGCTTTCACCCCGAACAGTTCCGGCAGCGCGTGCTCTCCTTCTTCGCCACTTACGCGAACCCGGCTGCTCCTGGTTCTGGAGAGCAAAAATGAGAGCGGCCTCGTTTCGCCTAAAAAGGGAGCCCGCGATGGAGTGCCCTCAGCAGGAGTCACGCAACCGAACAATGCCGCTGCGTGGCACCTAAGCGTCCGCTACGGCGTGGCCGGTTTCTTCGGTGCCGGAGCAGGTTTCGCTCCCGGCGCTTTGGCTTTCCCTTGCGCCGGACCGCCTCGGCTCAGCAGCGTCAAGGCGTCCTTGGCATTGAACGGGAACTGGCGAACGGACTGCTCCCCCGTGGTGCTGAGCGTGACATCGACCCGGCGGTTGTTGGCCATGCGAACCGTGTCAATGTTCCTCACCAGCTTCTGCTTTTCAGCAGGCGAGAGGCTGGAATCCGCGTCGAGCAGCTTCTTTACTTCCTCCGAGGTCATATTTTTCTCGAAACCGAACGCTTTGACCTCGACATGATCGGCAGGCACGCCCTTTTCAACAAGGTAACTACGGGCCCGCTCCACGCGACGCTCTGAGAGCTTCATGTTGTACTCCTTGGCGCCGCGGGAATCAGCGTGCCCTTCGAGAATCAGGTGCGCCGCCGGCCGATACTTCAAATACTGCTGGTAATCGGCAGCCAGGGAGTCCAGCGTACCGGCCTGGCTCGCCAGCAAACCCCCCGTGGGTTTGGCTTCTGTGGGCTGCGCCGTCGGGAAATAGATGCTGTGCAACGCCAGCTTCGCCTCAAGCTGTTTTACCTGCGGAGGCTCCTTAACCTCCACGTTGCCGGAAGCATCGGCCGTACCGCCGCGGCCGTCATTAACGGTGCACTTCACGGTGTAGTTTCCGGGCTGCAGGCCGGTGGAATCGAACTGCGCATTCGAGCCGGTTCCTGTGACTTGACCGCCCGTCGCCGTGTAGCTGTAGGTCAGCGGATCGTTGTCTGGATCACTGCCGTTGCAGGTGACTCCCGTGCGCTCGCCTGCCAGAATCGAGGGATGCTCAACCGAAAGACTAGCCGTCGGCGGACGATTTGGTCTCTCTTCTACTTTAATGTCCGCCGCACACGAAGCGGTGCCACCTTTTCCGTCGTCCACCTTCACGTTCACGGTATAGGAGCCGGCGTTCGCGCCGGTGGAGTTCCACCGTGCATCCGGGCCTGAACCTTCGACCGCGCCTCCGGTGGCCGAGTAACTGTAAGTGAGCGGATCATTATCGGGGTCGCTGGCATTGACGTGCACGGCCACCGTGTCCCCCGAGCCCGCATAAACCGAAGTAGGATTCACCGAGCAAGCTGCCACCGGCGGACGATTCGCCGGAGGAGGCGGAGGTGCGGGAGCAGATTCGCCCCAACGATACACCAGACCCGTACCTGCGCGAAAATTGTCCTGGCGCCCATTGCCGCCGAGCGCCGGACCGGTGAAATTGGTCATGTAATAATCGAGCTGCGCGACGCGCCAGGCAAAGCCCTTGCCGAGCATCATGTCGACGCCGCCGCCTGCGGCTATGCTAAAGCTGCTCTGCGAACCCGTGCCGATGAGCGTGGTACCCCCATGCGATCCACCGAGCAGAAACTCGGCAAACGGAACAAAGTAATCAAACTTTCGCAAGTTCAATCGCGGACCAAACATATAACTCAGGATCGAGCCGTTAACGGGAGTTCCGTTGAGGTTGCGATTCTTAAAGCGATACGCGCCCAATTCCGCGGTGAGCCCCAGCCACCGCGAGGCGTTGTAGGTGAACGCGCCGCTGGCGCCGTGGTTGTTAAAATCCCCAAACGGACTACCCGGTCTGAAATTCACGTAGTCGTACAACACTCCAAACTCGTACCGCGGCACGAGCTGACCCGGTGCGTCAGAATTTTTGCTTCCGGCGGGCGGCTTTGGAAATGGCTTTGGCCGCGGGACCGCCGGCAGCGCGAAGATGCCTTTCGACGGCACAACCGCATCGCTCGCGACAGCGTTGCTTGCTCCTCCGGGAGGCTTTTCCGTTGCAGCTTCCGTACGGCTCGCGGTATCGTCGGCGGCTTTCTGTTGCGCGCACAACGGCGACGCAAGAACGACGCCCAGGACGGCTGCTACACGCCAATTACGCATCTGCTCCTCCTAAGAATCAGTTAGGGAATCCGTTTGATTCGTGTGTCAAGCTTCGGACGCGCTCCACGTTTGGCGGGCGCGGCTGGACACATCGCGGCTCTTCCGCAGTCAACTTCCACGCCACACCGCTTTTGGACACGTCTCGCATGGTCAGGGGAGAAAAAAACTTAAGAATTACCAGACACACCGGCGATAGGGTATTCCACAATAACCATTTTGTGCAAATTTTTTTGTTTTACTGCCAAGCCAGCCCAGCTCCAGCCCGGATGGAAGCAAGTTCTCCGCAGCTGGGGCCCTATTGCGGCTTGCTCGAAGCGCTTCGCCGTTTTGCTTTGATCAGCACGTCCACGGAATCCGGCCGGCCATTCCAAAAATCAAGGCGGATGCGGCCGTCGGTAAGTTGCGTCACCGTGGCCGGCATGGTGCTCGCGGTCAAATACCATCCCTCCGGAAGCACGACCGCATTGCGAGAGCGGCCCAAGCTGCGGTCGAAAACCAATTCGTCGCCATCCAGCCGGTAGCTCGAAGGAGCGGTGTAGGTTTCGGAAATCCGCAAGCGCAAAGACTGGCCTTTTTTCACTGCCGGAAAGGGAATCAACACAACCTGCGTTGCCGCCTTCACCGGCTCCTCCACTTCAATCTTCGCTGCTGTGAGTTCCGCGCCGGTCATCAAGCGGGTCACCAATTTTTCGCCCGTATCCAGGACATAAGCCGAAGGCTCGGAAACCGTGCTACCTTCGCGAACCACATTCAAATACTTGTCGATGCCCGGCCGCGATTCCGTGTAGTCGTGATATAGGCTGAACGCGTGGGTTTCCGGCTGCTGCAGAAAATAAACAATGTCGCGATCTTGATGAGCGCGCTGCGAAAGCCGTTGGCGCTCCGTCTCCCCGGGGAACGGCGCTTCCCAACTGCGCGCTTGCGTTGCCGCATGCGGCGCCGCCGACTGCCCCGTTTGCGCTCCCGGCTTTGCGCGAACCACCAAGGGAGCTTCGCCCGGGCCCGCATTCATAAAGCTGATGCCGATGCGCCCATCCGCTTCCGGCAAAACCTGCGAAGGGACGTTGCAACCAACCAGTTCGTAGCCCGCGGGCAAGACCACGTTGTTGCGCTTGATGCCCAGGCCGCGTTTGAAAACGATCGCGTCGCCTTCGCGGTAGTAGCTCTTCGCATCCTGGTACGTTTTTACGATCAGCATGCGTCCGCGCCCTTCTGGCGGCACGGCGCGCGCGAGCTGGATTTTGATATAGCTTCCGTCGGCGTCGGCATCCGCCATCAGCGGATCCTTGCGCGCGTCCGCACCGGAGACCACTTCAAAGTGCAGCGGTTCGCCTGTCATGGCGTCGAAAACCGCTTCGTCGCTCGCCACGCTGCCCTTCCGGATGGGATTGTAAAAAACCTTCGCGCCTGCCGTTGCCGCAGAAACTTCGTAAACTATTTTGAAACTCGCGCTGTCCGGAGCGAGCAGTTCATAGCGCGTGTACTCGTCGGCCTCGCTTTGCTTCACAGCCGTCGGCGCAGATGCGGTATCGCGCTCTTGCGCACGCAAAGACGCCGCTCCAAGAATTGCAAGAAGAACACCGACCAAAACCGCGGGGAGCTTTGACATAAAGGCCACCTCCTCGGAGGGCGATGAGCATCATCGCCCAATCGAGAAGCAGAGTAAATGCGCGGCTTGCGACCGGGCAACGCGATTCGCGCGTCCGGCGTTACACTAGTTCCGCGGAAATCCTATGCACAAGATCACCACGCTCGACGACAACTGGATGGGCCGGCCGAAATCCATCGGCACGGCCTTGCTCGAATCCCATGGCCACCGGGCCATCGTGGATCCCGGCCCCGGCTCCACGCTGGAAACACTGAAGAACCAGCTTCGCGCTCACGGCGTTTCGGTCGCCGATCTCGACGCCATTCTTCTCACGCACATTCACCTCGACCACGCCGGAGCCAGCGGCGCGCTGGTGCGGGAAAATCCCCGGCTCGCGGTTTACGTCCACAAACTCGGCGCGCCGCACATGATCGACCCTTCAAAACTCCTGGCGAGCGCCGCGCGGCTCTGGCCGGACAATCTGCACCAACTCTTCGGCGACGCCGTGCCCGTGGCTGCGGAGAACCTCCGCATCCTCGAAGGTGGCGAGACGCTTCCGTTCGGCTCGCGCAAAATCGAGGTGGCGTACACGCCGGGGCACGCCTCGCACCACGTCAGCTATTTCGAAGACGCCGAAGGAGTAGCCTTCGTAGGCGACACCACTGGCATTCGCATCGAGGGCCACTCTTTTGTGATGCCCGCCACTCCGCCGCCAGATATCGACCTGAAAATCTGGGACGGTTCCTTCGCCGCCATTCTGGACCGCAAGCCGAAGCGTCTGTTCCTGACGCATTTCGGATTTTCCGAAAATCCCGCAGCCCACATCGCGCAATTCCGCGAACGCCTGCACCACTGGATGGAAATCACGGAGAGCATTCTTCAGTCGGCCCCGAGCGATGAAGCCGCCATGGCATCGTTCATAACCAAAGCCCGCGCCGAAATCAGCGAACACCTGCCGCCCGAGGACGTCGAGCAGTACGCCGCCACCGCCGGCCTGAACCTGTCGTTCCTGGGCCTAGCCCGCCACGCCCGCAAGCGCGCCCAACCCGCGTCGTAAGGCAAACTCGCCGCCAACCCTTCCTTCCTCTATTGTGAGCAAGCAGTTGAAGACTTTCACAACTCGCAGCCAATCAGCGGACTTACGCAATTGGGTCATTACGAATTTCAGCTCCTCGCAAACGGAAAAACGTCTGCCTCCAGAGGGGAGGCCAGGTGTGGGCGTGCAATTTGATGGCCGCGTCCGTGACCCCCGTAGCGAGTGAATACCTTCGCCGGTTTTGGTTTACGCGGCGGAGCCCGAGGAAGAGACTTCGGTGGGGCCGGCAGGATCGGAAGCCCCGCCGGCGGGTTCGGGGGCGGGGGACTCGAACGATTGCAGGCGCGCGGCAAGAACTTCGGCGAGAAGGTCAACGAGTTTCTTCGCGGCGCTGCCGTCGGGATCTTTCTCGGGGTTGAACTGGGCGAGGTCAAGGCCGAGGAGATTCTTGTGCTTGGCGAATTCCGTGAGCGCGGCGCGGACGTCTTCAAAGCGCAAGCCGCCGCTGCCGGGCACGTTGACGGCGGAGAAATCTTCCTGGGCGATGGCGTCGATATCCAGATGAAGCACAAAATCGTGCGCTTCGGCGTGCATGTGCGAAAGAGCTTCCTGCGCCGCGCGCGCGCCACCTTTGAGTTGGATGTCGCCCGCGCGGTAGTGGCGCATGGGAGATTTGGCCAGGTATTCCTGCTCGGGAGGATCGAGCCGTTCGAGCCCGAAAAGAGTGATATCCGGCTCGCGCACGAGAGGCGGCTCGCCCCAGAAGCGGACCAGCTCCGGAGCGCCTCTGCCCAAAATGTGCGCAACGACCATTCCGTCAATGCGGCCGGAAGGCGTGGACGCAGGCGTGTTCAAGTCCGCATCGCGGTCGAACCAGAGCAGGCTCAGGTGGTGATGATAACGGCGCGCAGCAGCCAGTAAGCCAATCACCTGCGCGCAATCGCCTCCGAGGACGAGCGTCAGGGCTCCGCTCTTCACGGCCAATTCCGCGCGGAGCTTCAGGTCGTTGAGGCCGGCAACAATTTCGCCGAGATTGCGGGCGCGGCGGTGCTCTTCATCGTCGGCAAACAGGCGCGGGGCGCAGTCGCCATGGTCGATGACCTCGTAACCGGCGGACTGGAGCCGCTCGATAATGCCAGCGGCTCGCAAAGCGGCGGGCGCTCTTTCACTTCCGAGAGAAAACGCGGCCGCGCTCGAAGGCGCGCCAATCAAGGCAATCTTCTTCGGCTGACGGACGATTTTGACCGCCAAGGTCTCGCTCCTTGTTCCGAGTTTCCGACTGCCGCGCTGGATTATGTTGACCGGAGCGGAAAATTCTACAGGGTGAGATTTTCCGGTCCTGCGCAGCACTCCCCTTTGGAACTGCCGACTACAAACTCATTAGGGACACGTTCAAAGCACCCCTACTGCGGAAAAATCTTTAACGGCGCGGCGCCGACGCGATGGTTGCCAGTTCCGGAGGCAGCGTAAAGCGCACGTCCTCGCGGATTAAATCCAAATCGCGCTGATCGGTAAAGCCAAATTCGGCCAAGCGCTGGCTGACCTGTTCGACCAGAACTTCCGGAGCGGAAGCGCCCGCGGTCAGGCCCACGCGGGATACGCCTTCGAGCCAGCTCACATCAATGTCGGAGGCGGAGTCAATCAGCTTTGCCTGGACGCCGCGACGCTGCGCCACTTCCACGAGCCGGTTGGAGTTGGAGCTGTTCGGCGAGCCCACGACCAAAATGAGATCCACGTCCTTGGCCACTTGCTCGACCGCTTCCTGGCGGTTTTGCGTGGCATAGCAAATATCATCGCTGGCCGGGCCCTGGATGGCGGGGAATTTCTGGCGAAGCCGCGCCACGATTTCCTGCGTGTCGTAAAGGCTCAGCGTGGTCTGCGTCAGGAAAGAAAGCTTTTGCGGATCCTCGACTTCGAGCGCGTCCACGGCGGCTACGGAATCGACAACGAGCGTGCGATCGGGCGCCTCGCCGGAGGTGCCGATGATCTCCTGATGGTCCTTGTGGCCGATGAGGATAATCGTGCGCTTTTCCCGGGCAAACTTGAGGGCTTCGAGATGGACTTTGGTGACCAGCGGGCAGGTGGCGTCAATCACTTTCAACTCGCGGGCTTTGGCTTCATCGCGAACGGTGGGAGGAACTCCGTGAGCGCTAAAAACGAGCACGGCGCCGTGCGGGACTTCTTCGATGGCCTCAACGAAAATAGCGCCGCGGCGGCGAAGCTGCTCGACGACGTAAGTGTTGTGAACAATTTCATGATGCACGTAGACGGGCGAGCCGTAAGCTTCGAGGGCCAGTTCGACGATGTCCACGGCGCGCACGACACCGGCGCAAAAACCGCGGGGCCTGACGCGGAGCAGGACCTTTCCGTTGCCATTATGTTGGTTCTGCATGGTCACCCTATTTTACTCTAACCCCGAGGACTTTATCATACCTCAGCGGCTCGGTTGAGGGCACGCCGATTCGACATCTTTGATTTCGCGCTGGATTTCAAATGATTTTCACAAGGGGGAGAGGTTACGAATCGCAACTGCTCGATGTTGCCGCAAAAATGATGATGATCTTCAGATAAAAGATAATGGAGTTGTTAACAATTCCTGCGGCACGGAGCGAAGAAGCGTCGAAAAAGGGTCCAAAAAAGCCGAAAAGGCGCGTCGTTTTAAGTAAAGTTTACCACTCGTGTGCAATTTACTCTAGTGTGAAAGCGCTGTCATCTTTCTTTGTCGGCTCGCAACAGGCGAGTTTTGCTCGACTTACAGACCTGCACCTTTTGGCACCGTAGAAGCACCATCTCCCCGCGCCTAGCAACCTCATGTCTCCTGTCCCCAAATCATCGGAGGCGACAAGGCCCTTCTGAGGGCCCGGAGTTCGCCGCAAGTCCCACCTCCGGCAAGATAACAATAATGAGTATGAGGTAGGAAGCTCATGAACCCGACCATCTTGCTTGTGGACGTGGCATCAAAGGAACGCGAAAACTGGACCGCATTTCTGGAGAATCAAAGCTACCAGGTCCTCACAGCCGAGACTCCCGAATCCGCCCGACAGCTCTGCCTGCAATTTCAGCCGGATCTGGTGTTGCTTCAGGATCATCTTCCCGTTCGCGGGCCGGAACTTTGCAGGCGCTTGAAACAAGATCCACTCAATCAGCTCACGCCGATTGTGGTCATCTCCTCGATGGCCACACCGATGGAAGTGGAGGAAAGCCGTGAAGCGGGTGCGGCGGATTTCTGGGGCATGCCGGCTTCCCTCGGCGAAGGTTTGGACCGGATCCAATCTCTCTTGCGGCTGAAGAGCTACATTGATGAACAGGCAAAGTCCGTAGTTCTTTCCTTGGCGCACAGCATCGAAGCGAAGCATTGCTTGGCGGACGGGCATTCCGACCGCCTTGCGGAATACGCCATGGAGCTCGGCGAAAGCCTGGGACTGAGGGAGGAAGATTTGGAGGAGTTGCGGCTCGGTTGCCTGCTTCATGACATCGGAAAAGTGGCCGTACCGGACAGCATCCTTCTCAAGCCTGCGCGGCTGAACCCCCAGGAAAAGGAGATTATGCGCCAGCATCCCATTACCGGAGAGCAGATCTGCGCACCGCTCAAGTCGCTCCGGCCCATCCTTCCGATCATCCGGCACCATCACGAGCGAATGGATGGAACCGGATATCCGGACGGCTTGTATGGCGGGGAGATCCCGCTAAAGGCGCGCATCCTGCAGGTGGCGGATGTTTATGATGCATTGATCAACGACCGCCCTTACCGAGAAGCCCTTTCCTCGGAGGAAGCGCTGGAAATTCTGCGCCAGGAGGCGCTGCAAGGGTGGATGGATGCTTCGCTCGTTTGGAGGTTCTCGCAAGTCTGCCAAATGAGGGATTTCCTGCCGGCCAGGGGCAAGTCCATGCTGGCTTCCTACTACGCCTGACCGCGCCAGAACTCCACAAGAACGCCGAGTCGAGATGAACTCGGCGTTTTTCTTTGTTGACCGAGGTTGCTTCCAGCAGATCTGAAGCCACCGCCCGGTTGCCGCGGCAGTTGTGCTAGGGAGCCTCTTTCGGGCGCGGCCCCCACTCCTGTGAGGGTTGGTCAAGTTCAAGTCCAATGGCATAGGAGCCTGGCCCTAGGGAATCGCAATAAGCGATGCGCCCGCGCGCATTTAGCTTTCCCTCGATGGACCTGACACTCAAACGCTGGTTGGGATTCCAGACGGCTTTGGACAAGATACGAGCACCGCAACGGCTGACGTTGACCGTGTAGGTCACTTCGTAGACGAAGTTTTCAAAACTACTGAGTTCGACGAGAATGCGCTTAGGAGTCCGCATTTCGACGCGTTCCGGACGGTGCCCGGTCGCCATAACTACACCTGCCCCGCTTGGCATCGGATGACTTCGTGTGCGGACCGGGAAGACGCAACACGTAGATCAAACTCGGTTCGTTCGTTACGAGCAATAGACCGTTGGGACGAGGCCCAAAGGTCAGGCTCTGGGCCGAACGCTTTCCTCTGGCCGGGAACTGATTCATATCGGTAAGTGTCGGGACATAGCAATCCGGTAAATACCCGATTTGTATCCCAACTTTGTGACGCCTCCGTCCCCTTAAGGCGCAACCTGACGTGACACGAAAGGGGACATATTTGGCTGCGCCGGCTGCTTCACGGACTCGCGATAAGAATGGACACGTGTCCAAATTGGCGCTGGCCGTTTTCGCGCGATGCCATAAGATTCCTCTCCCATGTGCACCGAAATGCCTCAGTTCGAGGAAATGGTGGTTGCGCCCGTGGTCCTGGAAGGCGGGTACGTGCGGCTGGAACCACTCAAGGAAGAACATCTGGAGGGACTGGCGGCGGTGGGCCTGGACGAGGAATTGTGGCGTTGGATTCCGACGCCTGTCCGAACGGTCGAAGAGATGGCGGCGTACCTTGCGACCGCCCTTCGAGAGCAGGCGCAGGGCGTGTCGTTGCCCTTTGCACTTGTGGAACGGCAGACGGGGCGGCCGATCGGAAGCACGCGCTACGGCAGTATCGACCGCACCCATCATCGCGTGGAAATCGGCTGGACTTGGGTAGCTCGCGAATGGCAGCGGACGGCAATGAACACCGAAGCGAAATATTTGCTGCTCAAACATGCGTTTGAAACACTGGGTTGCATTCGCGTGGAATTGAAAACGGATTCGCTCAATGAACGCTCGCGCGCAGCGATTTTGCGGCTTGGCGCGCGGGAGGAAGGCATCTTCCGGAACCACATGATCACGGCAAGCGGACGGATCCGCCACACGGTTTACTTCAGTATTGTGGATTCCGAATGGCCGGCCGTGAAAGAGCGCCTTGAAGCAAAACTAAGTCCGTAGAAGCCTCTCTCCGCCGCGCCCAAAGTTCGGCTCTATCTCTTTACGCAACGCTGCCCATTCGGCCAGCGTTTTAAGACTTCCGCCAAGGTAAAATCAGGTACATCTTCCGGTCGCGCGGTCTTCGAGAGTCTCCAGAGTTCTGCAAGGACAAATTGCCATGGCCAGCTCCTCCAACCCAATCAACCGGCGGCGCAGCGAGCGCGTCGTGCTGCGAATGCGCCTTCGTGTGATTGCGGAAGACACGGCACGCAAACCCCAGCAATATGAGGCTATGACGCAGGTCGTCAACGCCCATGGCGGGCTTATGAAGATCCAGGCGGACCTGCACGTCGGCCAGTCGATGTTGCTGATCAACCCACAGAGGGTCGAGCAAAAGTGCCGGCTGGTGCGCATCGACGATACGGCCGAAGGAGACTTCGCGGTGGCCTTCGAGTTCGACGCCCCCAATCCCAAGTTTTGGCCCGTGGTTTTTCCGCCGGAAGACTGGGTGGCTGTACCCGTCTAAGCAACCCACTCTCGGCGCGCAACTCCTTACCTTTTGCCGTGTTCTACAGAGAAGTAATGGTGTCCGCTTGGAGGACGCTCTCATGATCCACGGGAAGATGGCATCGAGAAAATTCAGTGTCTTGGCAGTATCGGCATTGTTTTGCGGGTTTTTGCTGGCAGGTTGCGACGACTATGTCCAGATCACACGTGATCCCGACCTTCGCATACCCAAGCTAGCCACCTGGGCATGGCGCCCGGCGCCAGAACCGAGCAAGGCGCCTGACCGCGACTCGCGACCTGTCGTTTCACGCGACGTGATTTCCCGCGGTGACACCGTGGGGCGCGATCCCGACGCCAACAGCGAAGCGGTTCGCCAACGCGTGAAGACAGCCATCGAGCAAACGCTGGCTTCCAAAGGACTCCATCAGATTAGCGACCCCAACGCTGCCGACTTTCTGGTGGACTATCGCTTTGCCGTCGAGCGGCGCAACGCTACCGTTCCCGTCGGTTATGGCGGTTACCCGGGCCTCGCGTGCGGTCCGTACGGCTGCTGGAGCGGCTGGGGATGGGGACCGACACTGGTCGGCTACGAGCACATCCGCTTCCGCGCGGGAACCATCGTGCTGGATTTCGTCCAGCGAGAGTCCAAGCATCTGGTCTATCGCGCGGTGGGCGAAAAGCATGTGAACTACAACTACTTCACGCTCACTCAGGGCGATATCAATGGCCTGGTCCATCATCTACTCAAAGATTTGCGGACCCACTCGTAGCGTTCGAGACCTCCGCACACCAGACCGGCGGAACGTCCTAGAAAACACGAGAGCTATTTACGTCCCGCCTGTTCCTCTCTATGCTGCTACGGCATGTCGGGCAGAGCACAAGTTGTCTTAATCACTGGGACCAGCAGCGGCTTCGGCCGCCTCATTGCGGAAACGCTGGCACGCAAGGAATTTCATGTTTTCGCAACGATGCGGAACAGGAAAACAAAAAACGCCGCCGCGGCCCGCGAATTGGAACAACTTGCCGAGCGAGAATCCCTGAATCTTAACGTGGTCGATCTGGACGTTACCGAGGACGCTTCGGTGGAGCAAGCCGTGAACGAGATTGTCGCCCAGAGCGGGCGCATCGACGTCCTGGTCAATAATGCCGGCTACGGCATCATGGATTTGTGCGAGACGGTAACGGTCGCGCAGGCCCAGCGCCAGCTGGACGTAAACTTCTTCGGCGTGCTGCGTCTGAATCGCGCGGTGCTTCCGGTAATGAAGCGCCAAGGAAGCGGCCTCTTGCTGCACGTCAGCAGCGGCGCGGGACGCCTCGCCATTCCCGGCATGGGATTGTATTGCGCCAGCAAGTTCGCGATGGAGGCCCTTGCGGAGACTTATCGGTACGAACTTGCGTCGCAAGGAATCGATTCCGTCATCCTCGAGCCCGGCCCCTACGCCACTCCCATTGCCGACAAGCTTGAGACCGGAGAAGACGAGCAGCGCAAAACAGGGTACGGGGAAATGGCGGAAGTTCCCTCGAAAATCCTGCAGGGGATCCGAAGTTCGCGGGCGAACCCGCTGGAAATTGCCGACCGCGTGCTGCAAATCATGGAAACACCAGCCGGCCGGCGGCAGCTCCGATATCGTGTCGGCGGGGGCGGCCGCGGTGTTGAGCGCATCAATACGCTGACGGACCAGATTCAGGCGGAGCTTCTTGAAGCATTTGGAATAACCGCAGCGGCCCAATTCAAACCGCCGGACGATCGCCGGTAGAATGTGATTTCTGTCCTGCGGCTTTTGAATTTTTTGCGACGAATCAGAAGCTAATGAAGCAAACCAAACACAGCGACGCTCGTCTTAGTGCCGACGTACACTCTCCCGTTGGCAACCATCGGGGTGATGAAGTGCCCGCCGACCGCGGAGAAATGATCGCGGTTCGAGGCAGCTTGATTCGAGTCGTAAAGTTCCTTGGTGAGGTCCGTTGCGTCGTAAGCGAATAGAATTCCCGCGCCCCAATCGAGCGCCCAAACGATTCCTTCGGTGGCGCCACTCGCAGAGATGCTAGCTACGGTTCCATTCCCACCGAAAATGTGGGGGCTTTGCGAAGAGGGCGAGGTGGCCAGCAGCGCTTGAGCAACCGGGAAGGCCTTCAAAGCACTATTCGTGGGACCGACATAGACGGTGTTGTTGAAAAACACCGGCGAGGAATGATTTTCACCCGAGCTCAACGCGAATTGCTGATAAACATTGTTCTTCGCGGAACTAAACTGCCCCAGGTTGTCGCGGTTCAAAACGTAGAGGTTTCCGTCTTTTCCAGCGCCGACGGCCAGGTGGCGCGTCACGTTGCTTGCGTCTATAAGATCGGGCAACAGCAGCGGGCCTGCGGAACCGAAATCGGCATCCGCACCGTCTTCACTAAGGGTATTGAACGGAGTGAAATAGTCTCCAACTTTCAGACTGCTCGATGTAGAAAGGCGAACGAACGAATTCCCGAAACTGCTGTTTGTTCCGGGCGTGTCACCGAACCCGTTTCCGCTGATAACGTACACGCTGCCGGCCGCGTCCGCTGCCGGTCCGCCTCCGCCCATCCACATGCCGCCGCCTGAATTGTTGGGCACCAGGTCGATCGCGCTGCTTTGTTTGAGCGTCCCAGCGTCAAACGCCATGACCCAGGCGGAATACGCGCCACAATCGCCGAACATGCCGGACCACGCCGTGTAGATGGTGTTTCCGCTCTCCAGCAGAGCGGCGCGCTCATGGTGAACCGAGGGAAGGAAACTGACGACGCCGCCGGTGCTGTTCCCGCCAGTGCCGGGATAGGTTGCCGTGATGGTTGTAGGTCCGCCGAACAACTCGTTCCCATTCGTGAGATCGAGCGCGTGCAACCGGTGGACGATGCTTCCCGAGGAGTTCTGAGACATCGCTTCGACATAGATGGCGTTGCGGCTGCGATCGATGACCGGGGTGGCGGTGATTCCATTGGGGCTGATATTGCCGCACGGCAAGTTCGTGGCTGGAGATTCCCCGACAGCGAGAACCGACTTCTTCCAAAGAACCGTGGCGGAACTGCCACTGACGCTTTGAGCGTCAACCGCATATACCGTGTCGTTTTCCGTAGCCACATACAAAACGTCCTTGTTTCCCTGCCCGGAAATCGCAAGCTGGTGGACGAACAGGGCTTGACCATCGATCTGGCCATCTACAGAGAGCTCACCGACTTTCCCAAAAGTTGTTGAATTCACGTTGCTGGTGGTCAGCGTCGTTTCATTCAGATTTTGCCCGGTGCGCTGGATGTCATAGTGATAGGTGAGCACGTCGGTGGTGGATGGCCCCGGACGTCCAGGAGTCCCTCCGTTCAGCATGGTTTGCGTGGAACTGCAGCCAGTGAAAACAAAGACTGCTAAAGGAAACGCGACCCAAGGTAGTGTGGGAAATCCCGGCATATGCCTGCCTTTACTCATTTTAGCGGCTGGGTAAGCAAATCACGGCTGGGCTGGGACCATTGTTGCGTCAACGCCAATGCTTTGAATTCACTAGCGAAATTTTTGTTCACGCCGGATAGAGACACAATCGGGCAAACACCCGATTACTCGGCGTCTCTTCTTACGCCTCAAAAAGGGCTAGTACGCGCGGGTTCGTTCGGTTCGTTCGGCCCCCTGCTTGCTTCCGTGAGGGTTTCCCCTCTATTCTCATGGTCCTCATGGTGATGAAAGATCAAGTTGCAATCGTTACCGGCTCGGGCCGAGGCATCGGCCGGGCCATCGCGCATCGGTTTGCGAAAGAAGGCGCGGCCGTGTTTCTCACCGCGCGCACAGAAAAGGAACTCGCCGCGGTTAGGAAGGAAATATCCGACAGCGGCGGCCGGGCCGAATATGCGATGGCGGACTTGACGCAAGATGCGGCGTGTGCTCACGTTGTCGCCACCGCCCGCGAAAAATTCGGCAAGGTCGACACTTTAGTGAACAACGCAGGGCATTACGGTCCGGTAGTCCCGGTCGAAGAGTACCCGGTCACGGAGTTTGACAAGGTCATCGCTATCCATTTGCGAGCGGCGTTTCTGCTGTCGAAGCTGGTGCTGCCGGAAATGTACGCGCGCGGTTCGGGCGTGATTCTGAATATTTCGAGCCTGTCGGCGAAAGCGGCTTACTCCTGGGGTTCCGCGTATGCAGCCGCGAAAGCGGGAATGCTTGGCCTGACGCGGGTGACGGCGGCGGAAGCCGCGCGCAAGGGTGTCCGCGTCAACGCCATATGCCCCGGACCGGTAGCCGAAACGCAAATGTCCAAGGCCTTGGGTGCGGTCCTAGCAAACCGGCTGGGCGTCAGCGCGGAAGAACAATTGGCAGGCTTCCTAAACGGCTTGCTACAAGGCCGCGCGCAAACGGCCGACGAAATCGCGCGCGCCGCTCTGTTCCTTTGCTCTGAGCAATCCAGCGCCATCACCGGACAATCCATCAACGTGGATGGCGGCGTGGCGTTTTATTGAGGACTCCACCCGCGTCTGTCGCATCAATGCATCTCGCTTTTGTGGACCGTTCCGCCCTTCATCACGAATTTCACCCTCTGCAGCTCCGTGATGTCCTTCAGCGGATCGCCGCTGACCGCCACGAGGTCCGCCCATTTTCCTGCTTCGAGGGTCCCCGCTTTGTCGCTCCAGCCAAGGAGTTCTGCGGCAACCGAGGTTCCTGTGCGAATCGCTTGCATCGGCGTCATACCGTACTGCACGTAGTATTCAAATTCCTTCGCTTGATTGACTTTTTTCCAATCGAAGCCGCCGGCGTCCGTGCCCAGCGCGATCTTCACGCCTTTCTTCAGTGCTTTTCCAAAATTCTCGCGCTGCAGGTCAGCCATTTTCTGCCAATTCCCGCCTCGGCCCGGCGCAACATACAAACCCACCGTGAGCGTCGGCACCCAATAAATCCCCCTCCTCGCCATCTCCTCCATCTCTGTGTCCGTTAGGCCGTCGCCGTGCTCGATGGTGTCCACGCCCGCTCGCAGCGCAGCCGCAATCCCGTCGCTACCAATTGCGTGCGCCGCCACCTTCTTGCCGATCCGGTGCGCTTCGTCCACCATCGCTTTCGCTTCCTCGTCGGTAAAATTCACCATGCTGTGGAGCACGCCGTCCGCTTCAAAATGGTAGCGGCGGTCTGAGTAATATTTGATCCAGTCCGCGCCGTACATCGCTTGCTCGCGCACCGCTTTGCGCGCACCTTCCACGCCGTCAACGTACTCGACGCCCGTCGGGAGTTTCAGCTCCCAGGAATACCCCAGCAGCGGATACATTCCCGTGGGCGTCATGGCCCGCGTGGCCACCTGCATGCGCGGGCCTGGCACTTCGCCGTTGTTGATGGCCGTTTTTACGTCCACATCCGCATACATGGCGCCTTCCGTTTCCAGGTCGCGCATCGCCGTGAAGCCGTGCGACAGCGCAATTTCCGCGTTGCGCGCAGCAAGAATCGCGCGATAGGGAATCGATTGCTTCAACAATTGTTCGTCATACTCTGCGGGGGTGACGTCGCCTTGCAAGAGAACGTGCGTGTGCACATCCATGAATCCGGGAAGCACGGTCGCTTTCGAAAGATCGACCACCTCCGTTCCGGCAGGAACGCTTCCAGCAACCGAGACTGACACGATCTTGTCGCCCTCAATCAAAATGAGCGCGTTCTCCATGGGCTTGTCGCTTTTTCCATCGATCAATTTGCCCGCGCGGATGGCGATCCGGTGCGGCGCCTGTCCCCCGGCGAGAACAGCGATGAGCAAGCTCGGCAAAACAGCGGCAAGAAAGCGGCGCATGGGGATTTCCTCCTCCGGAGCCGCAAGCCTATCAGAGACTCTTCTTTTCGTCGCCTGGCAAAACCTCGCGACCGGCCGCGACTCTGCGCCGGTGGAATTCCTTGGAAATCGCGGGATTCATTCGACAACCAACCCGGGTTCGGCTAACATCAGCGCATCGGGGACACTATGGAGCGGCATACCACCCTGTAAGCGAACCGCTCCGAACACCACGGAAAATCCAGGCGGCGTGCCAGGGAGCAGCTGTGAGCCAATCGTCTCTTGCAAGGACTCCGGATAATTTTGTGAAAGAGGAATCGCGCCGCAGTACGCGTATCGAGCGGTCCGTCCCACTGATTGTCTTCGGCCAAAACAATCTGGGCGAGCCGTTTGTCGAACGAACCGTATCCACCAGCGTCAACCTGCACGGTTGCCGCTACCCCTCGCGTCATGAATATGGGGTGGGGACCTGGGTAACACTGCAGGTCGTGGGGCTGAACGTGGAGCCGGCTCCGCCCGCGATTCGGGCCAGAGTGCGCTCGATTCATGCCTCGCAAAGCACGCGCGAATTGCAGCAAGTCGGCGTAGAACTGGAAACTCCGGCCAACGTCTGGGGCATCCTGACGCCGCCCCGAGACTGGCTGGCTATCGGAGAAATGACCAGCTCCATGCCTCAATTCTCTGTTGTTGCCGAGCCGGAGCTTGCGGCCGCGCCACCAACCGTGGAAGCGGAAGCCCCTGAGGAGGAGCAGCCATCCTCAGCCCTCGAACACAGGTTGGCGGAGGTCGCCACTTTTCCATTCCCCACGCACGCAGGCGTAAAACTTCCCAGCCCGACGCTTACCGAGGCTCCCAAGCCGCAGCGCGTCGTTATTACACCGGATGGGCTGATCAACGTTCTTCATGGAAAACTGCAGCAGGCCGCCGAGAAGGCCGTGCAAACCGCCGTCGCCAAGCAATTGGACGAGGCCGTGCGCAACGCGTTGTCGGCTATTGATGAAGTCAAACAGTCTAGCATCCGCGAAGTGCAGGAGCTTTTCCCCACGCGCGTCGAGGCCGCTACGACCGGACTGGCCACAAAAGACGACATCGCCGCCGTGACCGCCTCGGTGATCGCAGCGCATTGGAAACAAGAAATGGAGAAGTACCGCAGCCACGCCGAGGAGCTAGCGCAAAGGCTTGCTCAGCAGGCGGCGGAGCTGAAACGCGAACTCGACCGCTGCCAGGAATTCCTGGGAAAAATAAACAATGAGACCGAGCCCAGGATTCAGGCCCGGCTCAACGAAGCCGTGGCCTACGCGACCAAGGCATTCGACGGCGCTGCCGCCCGGACCGTGGACCGACGTTACGAGCGCCTTCTGGAAAGCACGCAGTCCCTTATGCAAGAGGCGCTTCTGAAGCTGGACGCGCGCTCGGCGGAAGCGCAGGCCTTAGTCCAAGAAGCGGTGAACTCGACTCTGTCAAACTTGCAAAAGCAAGCCGAATCGCAGATGAGTACGATCCTTTCCGAGACGAAAGACCGGGCCGCCTCAGCTCTTTCTTCTCTGGACGCTGAAAACCGCGCTGCCTGCGAAGCCCGGCGCCAGACCCTCGAAGCGGATGTGGCTCACGCCGCCGAGCGCTCCACCGACCAATTCCGCAAAGGCATGAAGGCGTTCCTTTACTCTTGCCTCGTTGCCGCCGTTAGCGCCGTCGATGAGCACTCAAAATCTACTCTCGATAGTCTGACCAAAGATAACGGGAAGACTTTGCAGGAAGGTCACGAGTCGGCCAACGGAGGCAACGGTTCGGCTAACACTGCGAATACCGAAGGCCCGGAAATCCTGCCCGCGCCGGATACCGATCCCTTCACACATTGAGCTCGAGTAGGTTGCGCCAAATTGAAAAGGCCAGCCGCTCTCTCTTAGGACGGCTGGCCCTTTTGTTTTCCCTGATTGCAGGACTTAGGTCACTCCTGAAGGAGGCAGGAGCGACCCTTCTGCGTGTGCTCGGACCGCGACCAGAAACCTGTTTCAGCTCGCGGGCTGTTCCGAACCCGGGCGCCGGAACGGCCGGCGCGCTAGTTCCTCGACACTGTAAATCCCGTGCCGAACCGCCACCATAACCGGATGCCGGCTGTCTGCCACCCGGTCCACGGTTACAGCCCAGACCCGCTGCAGCGCGTAAAGGCTGATGATTGCGCCGGCAATGGCCAGGAATCCCAATGCAAACAGCGCAAAGGCCGCCAGAAGTTCGCGCACGAAATAAAGCTGCAGCGCGCCGATGACTCCCAGCAACCGCCACATCCACTTTCTGTCCTTATCCTTGCCCTTGACTTGACTGCCCGCCGCATTCATGGACTTCCCCCGGTTCGAGAAAAAACCCTTCGTTTCACCACATTGGATGCCGCACTTGCCCCAAAGGGCATAATTGCAATACCTGTACCATTAGACACTCGGTTGCCCGCAGAAATCGATGGTACGCAAGTCACATTTTAGGCGCCAAACCAGTCTCCTAGTACCTAGCTCCGCGGACTAACATTCATCTAAAGCTATGAACATAAACGGCTTAGCTGATTATACACTTTCGCCACGATTTTCGCCAGGTTTTCCCTGTACGGCCTGTGGAAAACCTGACCTACCGTACAGGGAGTTTTCCTTCCTGCAAAGGGTAGTGATGGAGCACACCACGGCGTATCGTTCGGCGGTCAGAATCGAGGCTGGCGACAACTTCGGAGGCATTTCATATAGTTAGAGGACTCGAGCAGCAGGAATAGCGGCCAGGGAATTGCGGTTCTAGGTCAGGTTGGTGAAGGATTCGAAAGAGCGGCTCAGTTTCCCTTTAGTGCGTAGCCGATATCGAAAGGCAGCTTCCCGTCCACCCGGAGAACTTTCACCGAGCTGTTGATGGCATACACGTCGATGATTCCCGCAGCCCCCGGCGTCGCTTCCACGGTGCGCAGCAAATCTTCGTCATTGTCGACGATCTTCACCGTCAGGCGGGATTCGTTCAGCTTCGCGATCATGGCCCTGGCTTCGCCAGGGGCCGAGCCAAACAGTTTTTGCGCTACCCCGCGCATCTCCGGAGAATCGGGATCTTTCATCACCAGGGTGAAGTTCTTGCCATCCGGCCAGGCTTTCTGCGTACCTTTGCAAAGCTTCGTCAAATCCGCCAAAGGAACATCGGTGACCTTGCTTCCGGCGGAAACCACGACAGCCATATTCTTGACCCCTGCTAGGGCTGCGCAAACAGCCAGCGAAAGACAATACAGAATGGCGGCAACTCGCAATCCCTGGGTCATTTGATTCGGCTTCATCGTCCACGCCCACCTTGGATGGTTTCGGGCAGTATGTTCATTCGCGGCGCGCCTTGGCAAGCTCCCATTCAAGGCGTGTGTCCAACCTGACGCGTCCTCCACGCGACACATGCTTTCGGCGTTCTCCCTTAATCCTTCCGCACACCTGACCTACGGGTCAGTATCCACGCCCATCCAGCTGCGCTACGTTCAGGGACTAGGCCCTATCTGAGTTCAATTTTGGAGACAGGGAGTGATTGCACATGGCTCGATTCGTAGCGCGTTGGTTTCTGCTCATCTTTCCTGCGTTCTTTGCTTCGGGCGCTTTGGCGCAAACGCCCTCCCCACACATGGAGCCAGCCTCAAACCGCGCGGCTCGCACCTCGCCGGTCGCTCCCCTGTCGCAACAGCTGTTTGGCGCGATTTCCCTTTCCACCAAGTCCGCGGATGCTCGCAAATCACTCGAACTTGCCTGGGACAAATACGAAAACGGTATGTACGACCCGGCGGCCGATGAGGCTCGCAAAGCGGCTCAGACAGACCCTCACTCTGCCCTGAGCTACGCCATGGTGTCTTTCGCTGCCCGCCGCGGCATGCCGGACGCCGCCGCTCTGGCCAGGGCCAAAACTCTTCTTCCCCGCGCGGCCCCTGATGAACAACTACTGGTCCGCTGGATGACCGACATTCAGGGCCATAATCTTCTCCCGGCGATCGCCAGCATGAACGACCTTCTGAAGCGTTTTCCCCGCGACAAGCACGTCCTGTACGTCACCGGCGAATGGCTCTTCCTGCAGCAGGACAACGACCGCGCGCGCACTTTGCTGGAAACCGCCCTGCAAGTGGACGCGAACTTCCCCGCGGCCCTCAATCGCCTCGGCTACCTGTATCTCGATTCGAGCAATCCCGATCCGGCTAAAGCCGCCGCCTCTCTAAAGCGTTATGCCGAAGTGGAACCTTCTTCCCCGAATCCGCAAGACTCCTTGGGCGAGGTTCTCCGAGAAGCGGGTGAAGATCAGGGTTCGCTCGAGCATTATCATGCGGCACTGCAGATAGATCCAGCCTACATCAGCTCGCAATACGGGTTGGGCAATACGCTCACGCTGATGGGCGATTTTACGGCCGCTCGTCAGGAGTACGACCGCGCTCTCCCAATGGCGCAAAATCCCATGGACGTACTTTACGTCAAGTATCTGAAGACCTTCGTCTATTTCTGGGAAGGAAAGCCGGTCGAAGGCCGTGCGGCCTTTGTGGCTCTCGCCAAGGAAGCGACTGAAAAGAAAGAGCCAAACTCACAATTTCAGATCGGCCTGGCACAAGCCATGCTGGCCGCCGATCCGCCATCCGAACTCGGACAGCTCAAATCGCTCTCGGCTTTTTTGGCCAACCCACTCGCGGGGATGAGCGAGTCTGACCGCGGCATCAACCGTGCGAGCGTTCTGCGCGAACGCGTGCGGGTTCTGGCGCTTCAAGGAAAATCTGAAGATGCCAAGCAAATCCTCTCCGAACTTGAAGCGCTGGCCACTGCTTCGCGCGACCAGCTGATTGGAAGCTACTTCGAGTCCGCGCGCGGCTACTTGCTGGCTGCCGAGGGCGATTTTAAAGGCGCCGCCGAAGCGCTCTCTGCCGATGAGCACTCCCCGCTCGCTCTTCAACAACTGGCCGCGGTTCAGGAAAAGCTCGGAAACGCCCCGGGCACCGAGGCTGCTCGCACTTGCCTGAAATACCATCGCAGCTCAGAAGCCGAGTGGTTCCTGGCCACGCATAGTTCTGCCGCGCAATCCAATTAGCTCGGCATGCGCGATGTCATTTTCCTGTCGGGGCGCAGCACCGCTGCGCCCTCTGAGCCCTTGTTCCCGGACTGAGGCAGCCAAGAGTGATCGCTGTTTGTCTAGGCGAAGCGCTGTTGCTACTTTTTCTTGATCAACCTGGTGAGCCATACCAGGATCACCGCTCCGATAAAAGCCACGACAATGCGTCCAATCAGCCCACCCGCGTGAAGGCCTAGCAACCCGAACACCCATCCGCCCAGGATTCCGCCTAGGATTCCCAAAATGATGTCCACTAAGACCCCATAGCCCCCGCCCTTCATTACTTGTCCGGCCAGCCATCCGGCAATCAAGCCGACAATCACTGTGTAAAGAAGACCTTCCATGATTCCCTCCTTCTTGAAAGTGTAGGGATGGGCTCCAACTGCGCGTCCCTTTTAGAACGCGCCTTTACCAAATGTCAACCGCAACCCTGTCGAAAGCACCTGGTCATTGCCTTTCAAGCCGTTCGGCGGGTCCGTGATGTACACATCACTGAAGCTGACCTGCCAGCCCAGCCAGGTTTTCAGCTTGGTGGCCGCGTTGACGTCGAACTGCGTGCGGTAATTCTGGAGCCCGTGAGCCGGTCCCCGTTTTGCAATGTCACCTGATCCGCGCTCGCTGCAGCGGAGGTCATAAGCCACAGGAACACCAGTATTGGTTGCCGCATAGATTCCCTCCTGGTTTTTGGCCCCGGGTTTGGATTCCGGCGGTCGGCTCGAGTTTGTAAGGTTAGCGCAATTCCCCAGCCGCGTTTCTCTCTCGGAGCCTGCCGACCGCACCCAGGTTTGAACCTGACGCGGCAAGGAAGAGGCATCGTGTATAATCCGGGAAAAACAGAAATGGGCATTGCCAGAGTATTTAGCGGTTGCACCAGGAAAGGACGTACTGCGTGCGTCATTTTCGACTAGTGCTCCTGTGGGCTTCGGCGCTTTTCCTGGTGGCAGGGTGCGGAGGCTCCGGCCCGGCCACGACGGGAGCTGGCGCTGCCGATCCTTCGGCTGTGCCCGCAGCGCATCCGACGATTGTCTTCATGACCGATTTTGGCGTCGCCAATGACGCCGTGGCCATCTGCAAAGCCGTGATTCTCGGCATCGCGCCCGACGCGCGCATCATGGACATCACGCATCAAGTGACTCCCTACTCCATCGAGGAGGGAGCGCGTTTCCTGCAAGGGGTCACGCCTTACTATCCTGCCGGCACGGTCTTTCTCGCGGTCGTTGATCCAGGGGTGGGCACTTCTCGCAAAGCCATCGTCGTCAAATCCAAGAAAGGCCACTACTTCGTTCTTCCCGACAACGGGCTAATTACGCCGGTGATCGACCGCGACGGCCTAGAGTCAGCCCGCGAAATCACAAACACCGACTGGATGATTCAGTCGCCCATTTCCTCCACCTTCCACGGACGCGATATTTTTTCGCCCGTCGCCGCGCATCTCGCCGCGGGCGGGGATTTTGTTCTCGTGGGCCCAGAAATGCCCCAACTCGTCCGCTTGAATCCGAAAACCGCCGTCGTCACCGATCAGGGCATCGCGGGGGAGGTGATCGCCCTCGACGATCCTTTCGGCTCGCTCATCACCGACATTCCCGGCGATGAATTCAAGAAGCTCGCCTACCGCCTCGGTGACAAAGTGCCGCTGCTCATCGACAAAAAGCCCGTCACTCTACCTTTCGCCAAGACTTTCATGGAAGTCCCCGTCGGCGAATCTCTTCTCTACATGGACTCTCGCGGCCGGGTCGGCATTGCCGTCAATCAAGGCAACTACTCGAAGCAATTCGGCGTGACCCCGCCGGCCTCCATCTTCATTCCCCGCAAAGGTATTGCGATCGAGTCGAGCCCCACGACCAGGCGAAAATCGTCTGTGCCGGGTAAGACTCAGCATTAACGCTCCCTGCAAAAGGACTTGCCTTCCCCTGGTTTTGCGACCAACGCGTTGCTACGCTTGTCGGAAGTTGCATTTTCTTTCCAGCCGCCCAACAATGAACCTGATGCAAGCTTTTCGCTGCGAAGGCCTTTCTATTTCCCAATTTCGATTTTCGTTTTATGAGGTTCTGCCATGCCTGAAGCCATGATTGTTTCTTCCGTTCGCACCCCTGTGGGCCGCGCCTTCAAAGGTTCGCTGCGCGCCACGCGTCCCGACGATCTCGCCGCGCTGGCGATTAAGGAAGCGCTGGCCCGCGTTCCCGGCCTCGACGCCAAGGAAATTGACGACGTGATTCTCGGCTGTGCCATGCCCGAAGGCGAGCAGGGCATGAACGTGGCGCGCATTGCCGCGCTTCGTGCCGGACTGCCCGTAGAAACTTCCGCGATGACCATCAACCGCTTTTGCTCTTCGGGCTTGCAGGCGATAGCGCTCGCGGCCGAGCGCATTCGCAGCGGGTCTGCGAGTGTCATTGTGGCCGGCGGCACCGAGTCTATGTCCATGGTGCCGATGGGCGGCAACAAGATTTCGCCGAATCCCTGGCTCGTGGACCATTATCCCGACGCGTACATCAACATGGGGTTGGGCACGGAAAATATCGCGCGCAAGTTCGGCATCACGCGCGAACAAGCGGACGCATTTTCTCTGAATTCGCACAAAAAAGCTCTCGCCGCCATCGCTGCCGGGAATTTCAAGGACGAAACCATTTCCGTCGAAGTGAAAACCACCTCACTTGCCAACGGCAACGGTGCTTCGCCCAGACCGAAATCCACTCCCAAACCCGTCACGCAGTCCGTCAACTTTTCCGTGGACGAAGGCCCTCGCGCGGATACTTCGCTCGAAGCTCTGGGCAAGCTGAAGCCGGCATTTCATGTCCAAGGCACTGTGACGGCAGGAAACAGCTCGCAGATGAGCGACGGAGCAGCCGCCGCGGTAGTCATGTCCGACGCCCGCGCAAAATCGCTTGGCGCCAGGCCGCTCGCACGCTTTGTCGCTTACGCGACCGCCGGAGTTCTGCCCGAAGAATTCGGCATCGGCCCCGTTGCCGCCATTCCCAAAGCTCTGAAACTCGCCGGACTTTCGCTCGACAACATTGATGTCATCGAGCTCAACGAAGCGTTTGCGGCACAATCGCTGGCGGTCATCGGGAAAGCTGGCCTCGATCCCTCGAAAGTCAATCCCAACGGCGGAGCGATCGCCCTCGGCCATCCGCTCGGCTGCACCGGCGCAAAACTCACTGCAACGATCATCCGCGAATTGCAGCGCCGGAACGCGCGTTATGGCATGGTGACCATGTGCATCGGCGGCGGCATGGGCGCCGCCGGCATCCTGGAACGCCTGTGATGAATTTGTAGTGGCCGGTCTTCTTTAGGCTGAGGCTTCCTGCCGAAGCCAGACCGGTGCCCTTGATTTTGTGGCGGCGAGTTTATCTCGCCACTTGTGGTGCAGTCTGCAACCTGTGCCGGTCACCAGGACGACGGATGCCGGTTTTATTTCGTAGCGCCGTCTTCCAGCCGGCGGTTCTCCCGAGGGGCGTAGTGCTGGAAATCAAGGACCAACATTCATGAAGCCAACCTTCTGTTTGGCGTTGCTGTTGCTCACGTTTTCCGCAATCACGCTGGCGCAGGAACCGGTGCCGCTGGCGCACGGCAATGTGCCCGGCGAGCCGCACCATCACCTGAAAATCGAAAATGAATACGTCCGCGTGTACTACGTCGAAGCCCCTCCGAACGAGAGCACGCTGCTTCACCAGCACGATCACGACTACATTTACGTTTCTCTCGGCCCCTCCGAGGTCGTCAATGCGGTCCTGAACAAGCCCGAAATCCACCTTCAACTCAAGGACGGCGAAACGCACTTCACGCGCGGCGGCTTCGCCCACATCGCGCGCAACCTCGCCGATACCCCTTTCCGCAACATCACCGTCGAACTGCTCAAACCCCAGACGGATCCGAAAAATGGATGCGAGAGGGTTGCCATGGATCTGGCGGTGGCAGATTGCGGCAAATCCGATGATTTCAGCAAGTTGCCAGCTGACTCACCGCTCCGGTCGTTTGCCAAGGTCATGCTGCGGCCCCGAGGAATGTTCCGAACGGAGCAGATGCGACTAGCCGAGGTATCAAGCTCGATGCAGGGAAGCTATACCGAAGGCGATTCCGTGGCGGGAAGACTGCTCGTCGTCGAAAACGGCTCTCGCGTCGAGGTCCAAATAGATGACAAACCGGTAAAGCGTCTTGAGGGCGGGGAAGTCGCGTGGCTTGATGGCGATAGGAAATGGAGAGTGACTACGCCGGGAAGTGCCACAACGCGCTTCCTCGTGCTGCAATTCAAAAACAGCCCGGCGCAGTAAACCGAAACGCAGGCAGATTTTTGGGCGGCAGGCCGAAGACGTAGAGGACCACGTTCTGCGAAGGTTAGCCCTGGAACATTTGCGGCTTGACCGGCGTCTAAGAATAGTGGAATATGGCGTTATACGACATGTCGCCAGGGGATATATATGGAAGTTAGCGAACCGGTTCTGCTGATCTTGTTGAGCCTGGCCGGCGAGCCGCGGCACGGCTATGCGATCCTGCAGGACACCGAGCGAATGAGCGATGGGCGCGTGCGGCTGAGCACCGGCACTTTGTACGGAGCGCTGGCCCGTTTGCTCGATGAGAAATGGATTGAGCGTTTCAAAGGACAAGATAACTCGCGGGGGAAACAAGCCTACCGGCTGACGGCGGCGGGGCGGCGTAACCTGCGGATGGAAGTGGCGCGGCTGAAACATCTCACGCGCGTGGCGGCGCTTCGTGTAGCGCGGGAGGAGACGTAACTCATGCTCGCGTTTTACCGCGCTTTGCTGCGCCTGTACCCCGCCGCGTACCGCTGGGAATTCGGCGGAGAGATGATAGAGGTGCTCTCGGAAGCGCGGCTGGATATTCGCAAAGAGAACCTGGTGACGCGGATGCTTTTCGCAGCGCGGGAGGGGGGCGGCTTGTTAATGGGCGCTTTTCATGAACATCTCCGCAGCATTACCGGAGGGTACGACAACGGGATTTTTTCCGTAAGGAGGCTGGCAATGAAATCCGAATTCCGGTTCCCCAAAGCTACAGTAGGGCTGATGGTGGTCATCCTGGCTGCGGTGATGCTCACGATTGAGAAAGCTAGAGCGATATCGCTCTCGATACCCCATGCAAATCCGCCGGTCGGTCCGATTCACCCCACGCAAGATATGATCGTGCATGCGCTGCTGGCAATACTGAGCTGGGCGATTGGCGCCGGTGCGATCGGGTGGGGCATTCTGTATGCCCTACGGCGCACCGGGGTTCAACAGCTTTCGCAGATGAAGCCGGCAACCGGCCAACGGCCGGGTAAGTAGGCGCACGGCCGAAATCGCACGGACTAAAAACTGTGCTACCGAACGCTATCCGTGGCGTTTCGTCGGCCGCCCGCTAGGCCTTGTTCTTCCACAGACCGACGGTGTTGCCTTCCGGATCCTGCATCCAGGCAAACGTGCCGGTGGGAATGTCCACGGGCGGAACCAGGGTCTTGGCGCCTAAAGCTTTTGCCTTTTCGAGGAACGCGGCCACGTCATCCACGCTCACGTAGAAAATCGTGTAGTGCTGTGGTTCGTGGCCCAACGCCGTGATGTGACCGGGGATGCCGCCCGCTTCGGACGCAATCATCGCCGCGGGGCCCAGCCCATCGATTTTCCAGCCGAATAGTTTCTTGTAGAACTCCTCTGTCTTGGCGATGTCTTTGCAACCGATTTCGAAGTGCACGACGGGGTGTGGCATGGGTTGGTCTCCTCCTGCGACTGTCTAACAGCCTTGGGTCAACAGAATTTCCCTGTTTCTTGGACTCGGTCCGCACCAAAGCAGGGGATGAGTGCCGTCGGCGCTAGGGCGTCGAGTAGCGACGGAAGAAGGAGTCTTTATTCCACTGCGGACGCTCGCCCGCGTTGGCCGTTTCGAGGAGCAGGCGGCGCGTGAATTCTTCGTAGCCTGCCGCTGTTTTCAGATCGACGGGCTGGTTCACGTCGTCCGAAGGGGCGTGATAGCGGTTCGTGAGCCAGTCCTTGAAGATTTTCTGTTCGGGCGTACCGAGTTCAAAGCCCACGTCAGCCTTGATCGAGGGAATCCCTTTCTTGATGAAACTGTACTGGTCGCTGCGGATGAAGCGGTTGCGCAGTGGCTCGGGATCGGCGATGGGCTTCACGCTCATGGACTGCGCGATGGCCACGGCGCGCGGGCCGAGGTCGGACTCGTCGATACCTTGGATGGTCAGGATTTTCAGCGGAACGATGGGAAGAAACATGTCCATATTGATGTCGGCCACGATGGATTTGACTGGGACCGTGGGATGCGCGGCGAAGTATTTCGAGCCGAGCAGGCCTTTTTCTTCAGCGGTGACCAGGAGGAAAAGAATGGAGCGCTTGGTTTCTTCAGGATGCGTCTTCAAGTTCTCCGCCATATCCAGAACCGCTGCGCTGCCGGAGCCGTCGTCCATTGCCCCGTTATAAATCTTGTCGCCGTTGATGGGCGCGCCGATGCCGAGGTGATCGATGTGCGCGGAGAGGACCACGTATTCATTTTTCAGCGCGGGATCGGAACCGGGAAGTTTGGCGACGACATTGGCGGATTCAACGGGCGTGGTTTCGATAGCCGCTTTGGCGCTAAGCGAAACGGCGAGAGGGAAACGGGGAAGCGGTTTGCGGTCTTTGCCGAGCGCAGCGATTTCCGCGAAGGTGTGACCCGAGCCGGCAAAGAGTTTTTCGGCGGAGGCGGGATTGAAAGCGACGCCAAGTTGGTCACCAGGCGTTTCCAGGAATTCAGCGTCGGCGAGGTCCATGGAGGGCTCATTGTGGTTCGCGGAAATGCGCGACCAGGGGATGTCCATGGAGGCGGGATTCGGAATTGAGATCGTACCGATGACCCCGGCGGCGTGCAGCGCCTTCCAGCGTTCACCCGCAGTTTGATAATGCGCGGAGAGAGCCGTGGGAATGTCCTCCGGAGAGCCCGCGAGGTAAACAGCGATCTTGCCATTCAGATCGAGGCCAGCCAGTTCGTCGAGACTCTTCTCGGGGATTTTCAGGCCGTAGCCGACAAACACCAGAGGCGCTTCGAGATAGACCGTGGAGCGCGTGCTGCGGGAACTGATGAAGGCATCGTCAGCGAAGGAGAGAGGCTCGGCTTTGCCCTTGGAAACTAAGGCGAGAGAGGATTTCGACTCGTCAACCTGGAATTGGGTGAACCGCACGGGCTGGTAGAAGCCCTTGACGCCGGCGGGCTCGAGGCCAGCTTTCTGGAGTTGTTCGACAGCGTAGGTCTGCGCTTTGCGAAGCCCTTCGCTTCCGGTGTTGCGACCTTCGAGCGAATCGTCAGCCAGGAATTTGACGTGCGCCCACCAGGAGTTGCCGTCGAAATGGGAGGCGGGCGAAGTTTGCTGGGCCACCGCTGCTAAGCGGAGAGTTAACACCAGGACGAGTGCGAGGAAAATACTTCTGCGCATGGAGTTCACCTCAGATCGCATTGGGGATATAGAGGATAGCACAGCGACCAAGGGGCCTTCCGTTCATAAGCTCGGTCTCAATCCTCGCCTCGCTCGTTGGGCCCATGCTGGACTAGAATCAGGCCATAGCATTCGCGATGCGGGCGCCGGAGATTTTGCGCACCGCATCGGACCCGCTCGGGCACCTTCGGGATTTTGAACAGCTGTGGATTCGATCTGGCTATCGGTGTGGGCTTCGTGATTACGGAAACCCCGACGATGAAGCTTACGTCGCCCACGAAGTGAAGCAACCGGAAGGAGGAAATGCGATCTTGGGTTATGAAGGGGATTCGAAAACCCGCGACTGATGCGACACTTTGATCGTAACGGTGTTTACGGGGTTCTGGGGCTGGAGTAACATTAAACAAGTGCAATGAATTTGTTGCGTTGTGCGCTCCCGCTCGCCTGTTTGAGTAAAACGCATTAACACTGTTATCCCACAAGGAGAGATCACCATGGCCACCGCGACTCTGACCAAGCCTGCAGCGAAGGGAGGCAGCTTTCTCCTCGAATCGCCGCAGGCGAGCGACGTGTTTACGCCCGCGGATTTGACGGACGATCAGAAGCTGATCGGGCAGACAGCGGAAGAATTTGTAGTGAAGGAAGTTTTGCCGTTTGTGAAGGACCTGGAGAACAAAAAGGCCGGCTTGATGCCGCAACTGGTGAAAAAGGGCGGTGAAGTGGGGCTGATGGGCGGCGGCGTGCCGGAGGAGTTCGGCGGGGCAGGGCTCGACAAAATTGCGACTACCGTGCTGACGGAAAAGCTTTCGATGTACGGCGGATTCGCGGTGACGCACGGCGCCCACGCGGGCATCGGGACGCTGCCGATCGTCTACTTCGGCACGGAAGCGCAGAAGAAAAAATATTTGCCGAAGCTGGCGACGGGCGAATGGATTGGCGCCTACTGTCTATCCGAGCCGCAGGCAGGTTCGGACGCGCAGAATTCACTGACCCGCGCCGAGCTGAACGCCGAGGGGACGCACTACGTCCTGAACGGGCAGAAGATGTGGATCACCAACGGCGGATTCGCGGATGTGTACATCGTGTTCGCGAAAGTCGGCGGCGAAAAGTTCACGGCATTCATCGTGGAGCGGACTTTTCCCGGATTCAAGCCGGGCAACGAAGAGCACAAGATGGGGATTCACGGCAGCTCGACTACGCCGATTTTCCTGGAAAACTGCAAAGTGCCCAAGGAAAACGTGCTGCATGAGATCGGGCGCGGCCACATCGTGGCATTCAATATTTTGAATGCGGGGCGCTTCACTCTCGGTGCTTCTTGCGTGGGCGGCGCGAAAAACGTACTGACGACGGCGTCAAAGTACTCGAAAGAACGGAAAGCCTTCGGCAAGCAAATCGGCGACTTCGGGCTGATGAAGGAAAAGCTGGCGGAGATGGCCATTCAGATTCTGACGGTGGAGTCGATGGTATACCGCTCGGCGGGAAACATTGAAGGCGCGATGACCGCGGCCGCTGGCTCAGGCGACAAGATCCAAAACACCATGAAGGTGCTGGAGGAATACGCAATCGAAAGCTCGATCGCGAAGGTTTATGGCAGCGAGATGCTGGACTTCGTGGTGGACGAAGCCGTGCAGATTTTCGGCGGCTATGGATTCCATGAAGAATATCCGGTGTGCCGCGCGTACCGCGATTCGCGCATCAACCGGATCTTTGAAGGCACGAACGAAATCAACCGGATGCTGATTATCCAGATGCTGATGAAGCGCGCGATGGGCGGACAACTGCCCCTGATTCCGGCTGCGATGAAGCTGGCGGATGAGATTCTGGCAGGGCCCTCCTTTGAAGAGGCGCCGGAGGGCGTGCTGGCGGACGAGGGCCGCGTGGTAGCGAATGCGAAAAAGATGTTCCTGCAGGCCGCGGGTGGTGCGGTTCAGAAATTCCGCGAAAAGCTGGCGGACGAACAGGAACTAATCGGGTCGCTTTCAAATATCGTGATGGAGATTTATGCGATGGAGTCCACTCTGCTGCGCGCGCAGAAAGCGGCAGCGACCAGAGGCGAAGCGGCGTCGCAAACGATGATCGATGCTGCGAGGATCTTCATCAACGATGCCGCCGAACGTGTGGAGCACGAGGCCAAGCGGGCCATCGCTGCCGTCCACGAAGGCGATATGCTGACGACTCAGATGGCGGTGCTGAAACGCTTTGCGAAGCGCGCGCCGGTGAACACCATCGCCCTGCGGCGAAAAGTGGCGGCAGCAGTGCAATCGCAGGACCGCTACCCATTCGAAGGGCGTTAACTGGTCAAAAACGGGTTGCAGGGACGGGAACCGCAACGGTCCGCGCCTAAGCCCATTGATAACCCCGTATCGGCCAAGACACACCGGCTTGAAGCCTTACGCATAGTCTCGCAGACACTTCCCTAAAATAAATCTAAGCTAGATATTCAAACGGATACGCAAAAGCACGAACGGGAATGCCCCGAAAGCCCCTGATCTTTGCCGCTGTCATTGTCGCGCTGCATCTAGTTGAAGCAGCGATGCTCGGTACTTCCACAAACGGGTCTCTCCTTGCGAATCTCCTGCAGCTCGTGGCCTGCGGCTTCGCGGCGGTGATGGCCTTTGGAGCGTCGCGCCGAGGACGAGGATTGAGCCGGCCTTTCTGGCTGCTGGTCGGGCTGGGCATTTCCACCTGGGGCCTAGCGAACCTTGGCTGGATGTACTACGAAGTAGCGCTGCACCGCGAACCGCCCCTGACCTCGGCGGTGCGATTCCTGTTCGGCTTCGAGGATGTGTTCATCGCCATGGCTTTGTTCCTCGACCAGGACAAGGATTCATCGCGGATCGACGCTGAGAGCGCTCTCGATTTCGTCCAGGTGAGCATCGTTTTCTTTTTCATTTTCCTGGAATTCTACTTTTTGCCCGCACACCGGCTCGACGAGCACACCGCCTTCCTGCGGGAAATGCGAGTGGAGAACCTGGAAGATTTGATGGTGGCGGCGCTCGCAGGTTTCCGCTGGCTGACTGCCAGAAAGCAGCACATTCGCCACCTCTACGGCGGTCTGGCGCTTTATCTGCTGACCGTGATGGGATTCTCAGCGATCGCGCAGTACTTGCAAAATGTGTGGCCATCGCCGACCGGAACTCTGAGGGACTTATTGTGGACCACGCCCTTTCTTTTTGGGGCGCTGTGGGCGGCGCAGTGGAAGCCGAGCGCCGTCGAGGGCATCGGCTCGCGCGCGAGGCTGAAGACGGTCGGCGAATTGATGGTGACAAACGGCACGTTGGTACTCGCGCCTCTGGTCATCCTCTTCCAGGTATCGCAATTGCAGACGGAGTGGCGCTTGCTTCGTTTTTCGCTTCTGGGGATTTCGATTGTTTGCTACGCGGCCCGCCTGGCGCTGAGCCAAGACCACGAGGCGAAAAGCGCCGGCGAGGTGCAAACGCAAGCGTTGGCCATGGAATCTGCTGCGGACGGCATCTCCATCGTGGGGGCCAAAGGGGAGCACGTCTACGCCAACTCCGCCTTCGCCAAGATGATTGGATTTGAAGGCCCCTCGGCAATCATCGGCAAAAACTGGCGTGACGTTTACGACGTGAAAGACACCGAGCTGCTGGAAGATCACATCCGTGATTCCCTCGAGAAGACAGGCAAGTGGTCGGAGCAGGTGTCTCTGAGCCGCCGGGACGGCACGCGAATCCCGGTGGAGATGGCCATCACCGCGATGCTCCAAGGCGGTGTGGTCTGCGTGACCCGGGACATCAGCGATCGCCTGAAGGCGGAGCGGGCGCACTCGGAAACAGAAGCCAAGTACAAGATGTTCATCGAGCAAGTGGCGGCCGTGAGTTACATCGCCGAAGTGGGCTTGCACGGCAAATGGCACTACGTGAGCCCGCAGGTGGAAACCATTTTGGGCTATACCCAGGAAGAATGGCTGACCCAAGCGGAAGATTGGATTCTCAACGTCATTGAAGAAGATCACGCAATCGTCGAGGTGGCGGAAGATAATTTCATGCGCGCCAGACGGTTTCAGGCGGAGTACCGGTTGAGACGGAAAGACGGCCGGATTATCTGGGTCAGCGACAATGCGGTTTTCGTTCCGGGAAGCGAAAGCCATCCGCTGATGGAAGGCATCATCGTCGACATCACGGAAAGGCGTGTGCTGGAGGATCAGCTGCAGCAGGCGCGACGCATGGAAGCGGTGGGCCGGCTCGCGGGAGGAGTGGCCCACGACTTTAACAACCTGCTGACCATCATCAAAGGCTATGTGGAACTCGCCCTGAACCGCATCGGAGGGCAGCCGGAGCTCCGAGGAAATATACAGCAGATTTCGGACGCGGCCGAACGCGCCGTCACGCTGGTGAGGCAACTTCTCGCGTTCAGTCGCAAGCAAGTTCTGAAACCAAAGGTGCTGGATCTGAACGGCGTCGTCCTAAACATGGACAAGATGGTGCGCCGCTTGATGAACGAGAACATCGAAATGAGAACGAGCGTCGAAAAACATCTGGGCGCCGTGAAAGCCGATCCCGGACAGATCGAACAAGTCATTCTCAACCTGATCGTGAACGCGCGCGACGCCATGCCGGACGGCGGAAAGCTGTGGATTGAGACGCGCAATGTGGAACTGGAATCGGGCATGGCGAATGACCAAGCGTCCATTAAAGCCGGGCCGTACGTAATGCTCAGCGTGAGGGACACCGGTGTGGGCATCAGCACGGAGACACTCCCGCATATCTTCGAGCCTTTCTACACGACGAAGGAAAACGGCCGCGGCACCGGCTTGGGACTTTCCACGGTGTACGGCATCGTCAAGCAGAGCGGCGGGCACATCTCGGTGGGCAGCGAATTGGGAAAAGGCACGACATTCAAAGTGTACCTGCCGCGCGCGGAAGAGGCGGCACAACCGAAGAAGGCGGAATGGGTCGAGGCGGCGGCAGCTGGCGGCGGGGGAGAAACGATCCTGCTGGTCGAGGATGAGCCCGCGGTTCGCGAACTGGCGCGCACCGTTCTTTCCGAACAGGGATACACGGTTATCGAGGCGCAAAATTCTGAAGATGCGGTGCGGCTCGCTGGCAGGCACAGGTCCGAAATCCATCTGCTTTTGACCGACGTGGTCATGCCGGGAATGAGCGGGCGCGACCTGGCCAATCATTTGACGGCGCTTCACCCTTATCTTCGAGTCCTCTATATGTCTGGATATACGCACAATGTGATCGCGGAAAACGGCACGCTCGAAGAAGGCCTTTCCTTCCTGCAGAAACCCTTTACTCCCCGGGCGCTGACGCAAAGAGTGCGAGAGACGCTGGACCGGCCGGTGGCTGCAAATTGAATCATCCCGCGAGCTTTATTCAGGCTTGACTGGAGTCTCGGACGCCGAATCGGCGCCCTTGGGTCTGGAAATCGTGGAAAGAGTTTCCACGTTGAATCGCTTGTAGTCCGCGTAGCGCGTCACGAAGCTCACCTTGAAACCTTTCAGCAGCAAGACGCGCGCCCCAACATGCCCCTCCATATAAGTTGGAAGCCAGACTTCATTGTTAACGTAGGCTTGTTCGAAAACGAAACTCGTGCCTTTCTGCAAATTGGCGAGCAGGCCGCCGGCGATCCGTGCGTCACTGACAAAGTAGGCTTCCAAACGCGCCACATCATGGGCCTTTTCGTCAATCCAAATGACGCCGGCAAGCTTCTGGACGACTTTTTCTGCAAGGTTGTGCGGCTGGAACTCCGGATTGGGCTCAAAATCAAAAACCAAGACATCTTGACCACGGAATCGCTCGCGGCGCGGGTTCACGAATTGGCACGCCCGCAGAAAGACCTCAATGCCCGGGTCATCTTTATCCTCTTTGTTTTCGTCCTTACCTTGCTCTTTGGCCTTTTCCTGTTTGGCATCTTTCTTGGCTTGGCGCTTTTGGTGTTCTTCAATGCGCTTCTGGACCTTCTCGTTCTCTTTTTCTTGTTCTTTCTCGTCGAGCGGCTTGCCGTCTTTTTTTACCAAAGTAGCGATTTCATCACCGTCCAGATAGAAAAACGTGGATTCGCGCGCTTCATGCTTCTTCACCTTTCCGTTGCCCTCGTACTCGGTTTCTTCTTCCGTCTCGGTGCCGGCGTAGTTTTCCTTGATCTTGTCGATGGCTTTCTGGTTGTTGTCGATTTCTTTAAAAAGGGCCTTGAGGTCGGGCAGTTTGATTTGGGACTTGATTGGGAAATCGAAAATGCGCTCGCCAATCGTGCCGTTGATAATGGCCCGCGTCACGGTCACGTCGTATTTCGCTCCTCCGCGGTGGAGTTCGATTTTGTTGGGAAGTTTGACGCCTTCTACCGCGCGGTAGTCGTCGTACAGAATCTCTTCTTCGAGGCCGCCAACAGTTGCGGCTTCCTTCACGATGAGGTGGCTCTGCGGATCGAAAAATATCTGGCGTTTCATACCTGTCGCGCTGGTGACTTCAAGCTCTAGGGCGTCTTTGCCGCGAACTGGAGCGGTTCCCACAAACGCAAACGCCATCTTTTCCCTTTTTGGATTTACAAGGCGGGAGTTGTAATACTGAGCCGCGGCCTCCAATTGCATTCCGTCGGAGCCGACCAACGTGCCGAGTTCGCCCGAGGCATCCCGGTGCCATGCGGATTTTCCGTTGTAAGCCTCGATCAGATTCTGATCACCTACCAGCAGTTCCATGTAGTAGCGATTGGGCAGTTTGATGTCCAGCGTGTACGCGCCCGCCTTTCCATCGTCGGTGGTGAAAGCGCCTTCCAGGGACAGCGTGCGGATTCTGGATAGCGCGTGACCGCCGCCAGCCGCCTTGACGTATTGCTCCACGATTTTCGCGGGTTCCTGCGCATAAGCCATCGGCAAGGCACAGCAACAAAGAAACGATCCAGCAGCCAAACGCACTATCTGAAGACGGTGTATACGGGCAGACATGGGGTTCATCCCATAAAACGCAGTTCGCCCCTAAAAAGTTGCTGAGAAAATTAAGGAAAACTTGGCCTTTCGCCCCGAAGAACCTCCAGGAAGGTGAAACACCGGGCCGCCAGGGAGACGGAGGAGTTTGAGGGCGCCAAGCGGCAGGAGGCAAATGTGGCAGGCGGGCACAGAGTTGACCCTTACTTAAACTTCCGGTTTCTAGTCGAGATCGAAGGAATCCAGCAGGCCGGGTTCATGGAGTGCACGGGGCTTGGGTCACAAGTCGAAGTCGTCGAGTACCGCGAAGGCGGCGATAACGCCACGGTGCGGAAGTTGCCGGGAAGGGTGTCCTACCCGGATATCGTACTGAAATGGGGCGTTACGGATTCGCAGGAACTCTATAAGTGGCATCAGCAGGTGATTCAAGGAAATCCGGCGAGGAAAAACGGCTCTGTCGTGCTGCTCGATCCCCAAGGGAACGAGAAGTTGCGGTGGAATTTCTTGAACGCTTGGCCTAGCAAATGGGCCGGCCCCACGCTCAACGCCAAGGGGAATGATGTAGCCATTGAAGAACTAACGCTAACCTGCGAGCGCCAGGAACAAGCCACGTAGACGCAGTGACTACGCATCTCGAGTGAAGCGAAGTTCCAGCCTCAAGAGCTTAATTCGAGGTTTTTGGGCGGTTCAGGTACTTTTCGTACAGGCGATGGTGCTTGTTTTCGAGCGACGCGAGCTGCCCCCGGATGAACAAATATTTCACGTCGGTCGTCAATTCCAGCGGGTCGCCGTTGGTGACGATAACATTGGCAATTTTGCCCTGCTCGAGCGTGCCGATCTGACTTCCCAAGCCTAGAATCTGCGCGGGGTTAACGGTCACGGCTCGCAGCCCCTGGTCGTACGGCAACCCGTAAGCGACGGCGTTGGCGGCTTGCTGCCCAAGGCGCCGCGCGAAAGAATTATCAAAGCTGGCGATGGCGAACTTCACGCCCGCGGCGGCCAGCTCGGCGGGTTGTGAGAGGAGACGATCGTAAGGGTCATCTTCATCCAGAGGAAGAGAGAGCATGGGACGCAGAATGACGGGTATGTCTTTCGAACGGAGAAGATCTTTCACCTTGTAGGTTTCTTCCCCTCCGGCAAGGATCATTTTGAGTTTTTGCTTGTCGCAGAATTCCACGGCATTGCGGATGTCGCGCGCGCGATTGGCGAATACCAAGACCGGCAATTCGCCGCGAATGACAGGAGCGAGAGCTTCGAGCTTCACGTCCCGGTCGTATTTGGAGACCGAGCCCTTTTCCATGGCTTGCGCGTAATGCCGGGCGCGGTCCATCCAATCCGTGAGTTCGTTGATTTGCCTGTCGTACTCCTGCTTGGCTTCGGCGTAGGGCTTTTCTCTGCGCGAAAAAGTGGTGAAGTCAAAGGTCTGCGTTTGGATTTCCGGGAAATTGAGCACCATGGCGACGCTTTTTTTAATGAGCATTTCGTCGATGGTCCAGCCCGCAAGGTGAATGGCGGAGGCTTGGCCACCGAGGATTCCCGGATCACCGCCGCGGCCGCCCCCGCCGCCGGGAACCGCCAGAACTTCGGTAATGCCGGAAGCGCGCGTGACGGGAATATGCTCGCTCGAAGGAGAAATGGCCGTGGCCGCCACTACATCCGGGTTGTAACTTCCTGCCTCCGTGGTGTCGACGGTGGCGCTGACCGCGCCGATTTCGCTGAGTCCCATCTGCGTAACCGCATCAAACAGGCCGGGATACACCTGCAGCCCTTTGGCATCAATCACCTGGGCGCCCGCTGGGACGTTGACGCTCGAGCCAACTGCGCCAATTTTGCCGTCACGGATGACCAGCGTGCCGTCTTCAATGGGCGGACCCGCGAGAGTGAATATCTTTGCGTGCGTGATGGCGTAAACCGAAGGCTGCGGTTGCGATTGAGCCTGAGCCGGCGATGCGCCAGGGAGGTAAAGAATACAGAAGAGGCTAAGAAAGCAAAGGAAACTGGGGAGACGACGAACTGGGCTCATTGCGCACCCCCTGGAGCAGCCGCAGCGGCGGTGGGTGTCGCACTGGATGCGGGCGGTTTGGGTCTTTCCTCCGGCTTTTTTTCCGGTGGCTTCTTTTCTTCGGGTTTCTTCTCCGCTTTTTTCAATTTCTCGGTGAGCGCCTTCTTCTCTTTCTCCATTTCGGCGCGGTTCGCAAGGTCCTTTTCCCGGTCAAAGTAGACGCGGCCGTCAATCAGGGTTTTTTGCACCACGGCATAGGCGCTCAGCGGGTCGTGATTGTAAATCGTCAGGTCTGCGTCTTTGCCCACGTCGATGGTGCCTACGCGCTTGTCGATTCCCAATTGGATGGCCGGATTCAAAGTGACCATTTTCAGGGCTTCGTCGTGCGACAAACCGCCATACTTCATGCTCTTGGCGGCTTCCTGATTGAGGTGCGTGGCCTCCTCGGCATCATCCGAATTGATGGACACGACCACGCCGCGGCGCGTCATCAGCGCTGCGTTGTAAGGAATGGCGTCATAGGCTTCGACTTTGTAGGCCCACCAATCCGAAAAAGTGGAACCGCCGACGCCGGCAGCGGCAATTTCGTCCGCAACCTTGTAGCCCTCCAGAACGTGCTGGAAAGTGCGTACCTTGAAGCCGAATTCCTTGGCCACGCGCAGCAGCATGAGGATTTCATCTTCGCGGTAGCAATGCGAGTGCACGTAGCGTTTGCCTTCGAGCACTTCGACGAGCGGCTCGAGTTTCAGGTCGCGGCGGGGCGGGATGAGATTTTTTTCGCCGGCGGCGACGCGCTTGTTGTAGTCATCCCAGGTTTTCTTGTAGTCGCGCGCCTGGCTGAAAGCATTGCGAATGGTTTCTTCCACGCCCATGCGCGTGGCCGGATAGCGCCGGGGCTGGCCTGGAACGCTGAAATTGGAGCGCTTGGGATTTTCACCGAGCGCAAATTTGATGCCGGGCAGCGCGCCTTCAAACGGAAGCTTCGATGCCGGCTGGCCCCAGCGCAATTTGATGACGAGAGTCTGACCGCCAATGGAGTTCGCCGAGCCGTGGAGGATGTTGGCGGCGGTGACGCCGCCGGCTAGATCGCGGTAAATGTCGATGTCGTCAGGATTGAGAACCTCTTCCATCGACACCATGGAGGAAACCGAGACGCTGCCTTCGTTGATGGCCTCGGCGGCAATATGCGAGTGGCAGTCGATAATTCCCGGAATAACAAATTGTCCGGAAGCGTCGATCACCTGTGCCCCGGCCGGCGCTTTAATCGACTGGCCGACTTCGGTAATTTTGCCGTCCTTAATAAGCACGGAGCCATGTTCAATCGTGCCGTGAGAAACGGTCATCACCGTAGCGTTCTGAATCAGAATGACGGAGGGACCATCCGGTGGTGTCGCCGCAATTGCTGAATATGAAAAACAAAAGAGGCAAAGCAAGCACTGGAGAATAGAGCGCGCACGTCCTGCGTGGAGCATCTTTGCAATTCTCACTGGGCACCCCCCTGAACCGTAGCGCCGGATGCAGTGCTTTCGGGTTTAACTCCGGTGAAATCCAGCGACATGCCCATCACCGCGATGGAGCCTTTCAACGAATTGCCCTCAAAGGTGCCGTCAAAGGTAACGTCCGTTGCGCCCTGGTCGAGCACAATGTTGATGGTGAAAGTGAATTTGTTGCCGCTGAGATTCCCGCTGATGATGTTCGCCGTGCCGCGAGGGCTGCTCAGCGACCCGGAAATCGTGCCGTCTTTGTCCATGACGAGGTCGGCGCTGGACTCCTCGGCACCTTCCGGCGTGGTATAGGAAAGCTTCCACTTTCCGGTGATGTCGCCTTTCGGGGGATCCTTTGGTTTTTCAGGTTCGTGCACCTCAAAACGGCGGCCATCCACAAAGACCATTTTGACTTTCGTCTTTTCGTCGAAAAGATCGCCGTCGGTAACGACAAGATTCGCGACTTTGCCGTTCTCGATGGACCCGAGGCGGTCGGCCACGCCAAAAATCTCCGCCGGTGTCAGTGTAAAGGCGCGCAACGCGGCATCGGAAGCAAGTCCCGCGTCAATGGATTTTTTCGCCGCCTTCAGGATGTCCTTAGGAGCGCTGAGGCCTCCGGAGTAAAAAGCGAATTTCACGCCGGCTTTGGCAAAGGCTGACGGCGTGGACGGCGCGCGATCGCGAAACTCGAGCGTCCGCAGTGATGGCTTGGCCTCCGGGTCGGCGTCCTTTTCCCCCTCGGGCCATTTCAAATCGACGAGCACGGAAAGCTTTTTGGCTGCAATTTCGGGAGCGACTTCGTAGCCCATCTGGCCACCGTAAATCCCGCCGGTGACATGCCATCGCTCGATGAGCTCGAGCGCGCGACGCAACTGCACGCGATTGTTCCCGGGAACCAGAACCAGAGCGTGATCCTCCAGAGCTTCCGCGAGAGTGGCTTCGGTACGGTCGTAGCGGGGGCGCGCCAAACCATGAGGATTTTTCTCGTAAATCTCTTGCGCCTTCACGCTCCAATCCGTGTCCAGCCAAACCTGATGAACGTAAGACAACACGCCAAGAAGGGAATCCGGAAAGCCGCCGCCAAATCCACTCGCCCCCTGGAAAGAAAGGGGAAGGGCCACGGGCGTTTTTACGACCATGTCTCCGGCATGTTCTCCCGCAAGGTCCAAAACCGCGCCTTCGCCAGGAAAGAAACCCCCTTTGGGAGCGCAAATCACGGTCGTGAAGCCACCATTGCGCCAGGTCTCAATGCGCTTGTCGCTGAGGTTCGCTTCATCGGCGCCGCTGCGCCAGGGCGTCGAAGCGGGGCGATCTTCCGGGCCGTTGGACCGCTCTTGCGGGCGTCGCGGGCCGCCGCCTTCCCCACCGCCAGCAGGCGCAGCGGGAATGCCGACATCGGTGAAGGCATCCACAAGTCCCGGGTAAACGTTCAGGCCCTTGCCGTCGATCACCCAAGCCTCGGCCGGAATGGCAGCGTCTTTGCTAATTGCGGTGATCATGCCGCGCGAAATCACGACCGTAGCGCCTTCGATGGGCGGTCCAGAAACGGGAAAGACTTTTGCGCCGCGGATGGCGAAGTATTGCGGCTCACCACCCTGAGCATGAGCTGTTCGCGGATGGAAAATGGGCATCAAAAGCGCGGCAAAACACAACGCGGACGCACACCTGCAGAGCAGTTTTAATCGCATGCGAATCCCCCAAGCTAAAAGACTTCGAAGGACACCGGTACTGGCCTCACGAATAGACGCATGAGGCTAGTGCGAAGTTTCCACAGAGTCAAGGCGCAGGCGTTCGAATGTCGGTAGCACATGATATGTCCGGTTGAATTAGCACATGAAATGTCCGCTTTAGCGAGCCGCTAGGGTAGAGCTACCAGCCTGGAGGGGAGGCATGGAGACCTACCCAAGGGCGGCAGTGGAGCGGGCGATGAAGGTACAGGAAGTGATTATGCGAGCCATGGCGAAGAAGGTCACCTGGTCGCAAGCCGGAGAGATCATTGGGTTGTGTGACCGGCAGATGCGTCGCTGGAGAGAACGCTATGAAGCGTTCGGCTATGACGGGCTGTTCGATCGTCGCGTAGGTAAGCCCAGCCCGAAGCGCGTCCCGGTGGCCACCGTGGAAGAAGTCTTGCGTCTGTATCAAGAGACCTATGCCGATTTCAACGTGCAGCATTTTCACGAAAAGCTCCAGGAGAAACACCATATCCGGCTGAGCTACACCTGGGTGAAGCGCGCTTTGCAGATGGCCGGACTGGTGAAGAAGAACCGCAAGCGCGGAGTGCATCGTCGCCGGCGACCGCGCCGACCGCTGCCCGGGATGCTGCTGCATCTCGATGGCAGTTCGCATGCCTGGTTCCAGGATGACCGGCGGTATGACCTGCTGGTGCTCCTGGACGATGCCACCAGCGAGATCTACTACGCGCAGTTGGTGGAAGAGGAGTCCACCGCCACGGTGATGACCGCGCTACGCGAGGTGATCGAGCGGAAGGGCGCTTTCTGCGCGCTGTACAGCGATCGGGCCAGCCATTTCTTCCACACGTCGAAAGCGGGGCAGCCCGTCGATCGCAGCCGACCGACCCAGGTGGGCCGAGCTCTGGCGGAGCTGGGGATCCAGATGATCCCCGCCTATTCTCCGCAGGCTCGGGGACGCGGGGAACGCAGCTTTGGCACCTGGCAAGGACGCCTGCCACAAGAGTTGCGGCTACGTGGTATACAAAGCGTGGCTTCGGCTAATGAATTCCTGCGGGACAGCTACATCGCAGAGTTCAACGAACGCTTCGCGGTGCCGGCGGCAGAAGCGGGCCACGCCTTTCTGCCCGTGCGAGGAAAAAATCTCGAGCTGATCTTTTCACTGCAGCATGAGCGAACGGTGAACCAGGACAACACCGTGCACCTGGGGTCGTGCATCCTGCAGATTGAGAAAACCCGCTGGCGGGCCACCCTGGCTGGCTGCCGGGTCCTGGTCTACGAACACCTGGATGGAACCTGGAGCATCGGCTACGGCCCGCACATCGTGGGACGCTACAGCCGCGAAGGACTACCGCTGCTGTTGGAGAAAGAAAATCAGCGGCAGCCAAAAGCTGTGGAAAAGACGGGCGCTTCGCGCCCTTGGAAATCGCTCCGCGATTCCCACTTTCCCACAGCCCCAACAACAACAAAACCAACCCCTACAAACCATCAAAACCGGACACTTCACGTGCTATGAAAACCGGACTTTTTAATTTGCTAACGACAGGCGCAGGCGTTCGAATGCGCTTAAGGCTTTTTCTTTTTGAAGAGGCCGGAAATGGCGTCGACCGCGTTGGTTGCGTTTGGGTTTGCTTGAGACGGGCCGCCAGCGGTCGTGCTGCCGCCTCCCAGGCAGCCCAGTTGCGATTTCAACATGCTCGAAGCAATCCCGCCGACGTCTGGGACGAACTTAGGATTGGCAGTTGTGCCGACAATGAGAAAAGGTATGGTTGTGGTTTTGCAGCCGCCTCCTCCCGAGAGCTTCCCCAGGAGTCCGGCGGTTGCCGTGACCGGGCTGGCAGCTTCGCCGGCGATGCTGGAAGTCGCAAGCGTTGCAGCCATTTTGAAATCAAGGTTGTTTTTCGAGTCGACCGCACCAGCGCCAACCAGGTTCCCCACAGCTGGCAGCACGGCTTGAAAATTGTCGGCACGCAAACCATCGGGTGCCATGCGAAGGTTAGAAGTAATCTTCTCAATGTCCAAATCCTTCCCGGTCTTCACACCAGCGAGTGACGCAATGGCGGACATCTTTGAGCCGAGATCAAAACCGGCGAGTTTTCCATTGAAGAGACCGACGTTTCCTGTAGTGACCAGTTTATTGGTCGGACCAGTGACATTGAGGTCGGCGTTGAGAGTGCCGGCCGCGAGAGACGCGCCGGTCGGCAGATGGATGCCCAAAGCAGGGAGAAATGCTTCCAGGTCCTTAGCGGGCATGTCCTTAGCGTCCATCTTGATATTGACAGCCGTGGTGTCGCCAGCCGCTTCATAAGTTCCGCCGAGATGCGCGGCGGCGCTGCCGATTTTCAAAACGGAAGGGTTCAATACTCCGGTGTTCTTGCGAAGATTGTATTTGGTTCCAAAGTCGACACTGACTGGGACTCCTGCGGGCGAGCCGCCTGCAATAAGCAAGGCTTTAGAAAGCTTCACGTTTCCTTTGGTTTCCGCCTCGCCGCCTCGCGAGTTGAGCGTGCCGTCCAAATCAACGATGCCGCCCAGACCGATCGAGGAATCCAGAAAACCTGTCGAAGCAAGATTCAACGAGCTGATTGCAAGCTTGGCCTCGAGTGGAGTCAAGGAAGTGTCTTCCTGATCCACGGGGCCGGCCGTGCCGTCGAGTTTGAACTTGCCGCCGTCCGGGAGGTCTGCCGTCACGGTAACAGGAAACTTCGACGACATGGAGACGTCGGAAGCGGTGATATTGAGATTGTTATAAGTGCTGCGCTTCTGCGAATTCGTTTCGCCTACGGTGATTTTTCCATTTTTCAACTCGAGTTTTGCGATGGAAAGCTCCGGCGCGGCGGTCTTTTCCGCGGGAGCCGGCTTGGCTTGCGCCTTGGCCGCGGGACCGCCAAGCGAGGAAAAGTTCCACACACCAGCAGGATTGTGCAGCAACGTGACCTGAGGCGTGTCGATGGTTACACCGGTAATGTTCAGCGTCTTCGAAAAAATCAATGGCATCAGTTCCACGCCGACCTTCAGGGATTTTGCCGTCAAAAATGGTGTGGAACTGAACTTGGGATCATCGCCGATGGAAAGATTTTCGGCAGAAAGGGAGCCGCTAAGAAGCGAAAGACTCAAATCACCAAGCTCCACTTTGCGCCCCAGGGCCGCTGAAGCTTTTTCTTCGATCGTGGGGCGGAACTGATTGACTGGAATCAGGAATGGCGCGACGAGAATCAAGACAAGCAAGATACCGACAATAATCAGTACGACGCGGAGCTTGCTGCCCATACGGACCTCCTCCTGCGGCTGGGTTCGCGATGGTTTGGACGGAGAAATCGCATATTAACACATCGGGCCTTGTGCTTCAGGAAATACGGCCACAACGCATATGCAGGCGCCCTGCGCTCGCATTGCAGTGAACGAATAAACCACAAGCTAGGCATCCCGCGCCAAGATTGCGCTATCCTACTTACATGCGGTCCTTGACCGATTCTATGGCGAGGCAAGTGAGACTAGTCCCTACTGGTGGAGTGACGACTGCGTCCTTGCGCTCAGCGAACAAGCGGCGGAGAGGTTCCGAGAGCGGCCTTACTCTCCTCGAGCTGATCATCGCAACGTCCATCCTTCTAGTGCTTGCCACCGCGGCTCTCCCCGTCGTGCGTACGAGCGTTCAGCGAACCAAGGAAGCGCAACTTCACAAAGCGCTGCGGGAAATCCGGAATGCCATCGACCACTATAAGGACTATGCGGACCGCAATCTCATCCGCGTGGAAGTTGGAAGCGAAGGGTACCCGCCAGACTTGGAAACGCTCCTGAAACCCATCCAGATTGGCGCCGGCTCCGACCGCAAGGTTCGCTTCTTGCGCCGCATCCCGGTGGACCCCATGACCGGCCGCGCAGAATGGAATTTGCAATCCGTCCAGGACGACCCTGATTCCACGTCCTGGGGCGGCAGTAATGTTTTCGACGTCCACTCCAAGTCCCAAGGCACCGGCCTCGACGGCACAAGGTACGCAGACTGGTAGAACGAATTCTTAAGCGGTCGCTCCACGCATTTCCAACCCGAAACCCTGAACGTCTCTCATCTGCCGCTTTTCCTCCCGAGCTGCTCGTAACCTGTTAAGGCGTGACTGACCTTATTTCCACGTTCCACTCGCCCGCGTCAAGACGTATTACAATGGAGCCGTGGGGCTGTAGCTCAGATGGATAGAGCAGCAGTTTCCTAAACTGCGTGTCGGGAGTTCGAATCTCCCCAGCCCCACCAGATTTCTGCTTTTGATTCAATGACTTGCGATCT
>DATFSR010000084.1:0-54435 GCA_035262505.1 Candidatus Acidiferrum sp.
GATGGCCTGAAGGAAGTTTGGGTCGCTGGTGTCGGCGTCCGTTCTGGGGATGGCCGTATGCTGCCCTTTGTTCAAATCGGGGACAGCTTGCGGGAAGACGAAACTGGGATTCAAGTCAGGGTTCTGGTCGCCAATGCGGTAACGAGTCCACCAACTGGTGTCTACTGTGAGTTGCGTGAGATTGGTAAGCCGCAGTTTTCCGCTGGATCCAGTTGCCGTGCTGCCCGGCACATTGGGAGTGCGAAAAGCTTCTAGACTCACGGGATCCGCTCCCTTGGAGACGAGATACGCGTTGAGAAAGTTCTGATGGGTGAATTCGTCATCGGTGTTGTCATGGATGTACTGCGGCATGTCCCCATCTAAGACCTGGAGCGCGGCGGTGTAGGCGGGATTCCCGGTTCCGCCCGGAACTTCGCTCGTGTTCGGGACACCTCCAAGTTCGTTGTATTGCACCCAGAAGTCAGTCTCGAGGATCTCCGCCGCAGCTGCGAACCTGAGAAGGGCGGCGTCGCCCGGGGTGAGCCCGCCACTGGCGAGGACAGACGAGCTATCGGCCAACAATCCGGCACCGACCGTCGCACTCGCTGCGAGCGCTCCTTTCTTCAAGAACGAACGCCGGTTGTTCCGACGATTGAACACACTCCCAACTTCTCCCATGTCTCTCATGTAAATGCTCCTTTCTCGGAAATGAACCTTGGTTTGCCGTTTCCGGCCGCACATGACTTGAGGACTACTTCTCAACGAGGGGCAAACCGGTTCGGCAGGGAGGACAATGTTGGTCGGTTTGCGACCCGGAGTTGTCACAAGTTTGTCGTCGAGATGTCAAAATTGCAGGCAATCTTCGTTCGTTGCTTTATAATCATGAACGCCCGACAAGAGGGGCGAATCTCAAATATCGATAAATATGCACACTCAAAGCTCAATTCTCTCCACGCCACGCGAACCTGAAAAAAGGTCGCCCATCCCCCGACAGTCTTTAGGGGCTGCGGTTGTCGAAAGACTACGGGAGAAAATTCTAAACGGTGAATTGCGCGAAGGCGAACAGCTTCGCCAGGACGCCATTGCGACGGAGTTTCAAATCAGCCGCATCCCGGTCCGGGAAGCGCTGACCCATCTGGCTGCCGAAGGCCTGGTGACCCTGGTGGCCAATCGTGGCGCTGTGGTGTCCGCGCTTTCGCCTGAAGAAATCATGGAGTTGTTCGAAACGCGCGCGGTCCTGGAATGCTACATGCTTCGCTGCGCCATACCTGAATTGAGCCGGGAGGATTTTGCGCGCGCGGAAGGCATTCTTCGTGACTACGAGGAATCTCTCGAGAAAGACTCGGAGATGGAGTCTTGGGGGCGCTGGAACTGGAGTTTCCACTCCGCGCTGTACGCGCCCGCAAATCGTCCCAAAATGCTTTCGCTCGTCAAAAACTTGAACGTCAACTGTGACCGCTACACGCGCCTGCATCTTGTTGTCACGCGCAACCAACACCGCGCGGGCAAAGCGCATCGCGAACTTCTTGAGGCTTGCAAAACCAAAGACCCCGAAATAGCCTCCGCCGCCCTGTGGAAACACATTACGGAAGCCGGCGCATACCTGAAGGAGTTTCTCAAGCGTCATCGCGAACAGCATCAGCGCGCGTGATGCGCCGCCGAGGTATTTTGCAGTGATTCCCTGCGCTTACCTTTTAGCCCTTGCCTTTTAACGGGCCTGGTCGGTGCGGACCATGCGAATCCCAAACACGCCGGGAATGTCGCTGCCTGCGGGAGCTTCGAACCTCACCGTGACTTTCTGCTTGCCCTCAATCAACTCAGCCGGAATCGGGTATTCCACGTCAAAGAAGTGGATTTCCTGCTCGGGACTGTGTCTCTCGGTTGACTGCTCTCCGACCTTCTTGCCTTCTACCAGAACATCAAACGATCCTTTCCTGCGCCCATCGTTGCTGAAGGTGACCACCAAACCCATCGGATGACCCGCCTCGACCGGCAGGTCAAACGAAAACCATTTCGTTCCCCGCCTCCCGTAGCGTCCTTCCAGGTGAACTGGCGAGCTTTCTTCGCCTTGCTGGTTGAAGTCGCGTTCGGTCTGCATTTGTCCCGGTTGCGCGAATGCCACCGTCGCAGCCTCAAGCTTCTTTTGCTTTTCCTGCTCGGCAGCGTACGCCTCTGATTTTTTCTTCCACTCTTCCGGAGTAAACATGTCCCAGTAGATCGCGTACTTCCGCCGAGGCAATTGATAAAACGGGACGAAAGTGATGTCGGTTGTCAGTCCGACGCCCGAAGTTAGAAAAGTTCCGGGCTTGCCCGCCACTGGTTTGAGCCAATTGTCGACGGACTCGTTCGCGGCCACCAGAACCGGGGCGTTTGCCGTCACTCTCCAACCCTCGCCGTCTCTTTCCCTGAATGTTTCAGCACCCAAATCACCCGCCAGCACCAGGGGCCCCCACATCAATGCAAACCGCTCGGAGTTGTCAGGAAGCGTTTCCTTCCGCAGCGTTTTCGGGAGGACCAACTGTACCGTGTCGCCAGTTTTCCACGTGCGCGTGATGTCCACGTAAGAATCCGGCTTTGGCAGATCTTTCTGCGCCTGGCCGTTCACCTTAACGCTAAAACCCGCACCTGCCCAATACGGCCGCCGCAGAGCCATTGTAAATTTCTTCGGGGACTTTGCCGTAACCTTGAGCGACGCGGATTCACCCATCGGAAAGTCCGTGCTCATTTCGAGCCCCACTCCCTGCGCCTCCCAATTCGCCCGCGTCGGGGCATACAGGCTCACCCAGAGTTTGTCTCCGGATTCATAGTAAATGCCGTATCCATGAAGCGCGTGGCTCTCCATGCCGGTTCCCACGCAACAGGTAAAGTCTTCAAACGGCCGCTGATACTCATGCTGCACTCCACGACCCACCGGCACCATGTAGCATACGCGTCCATCCTCGGGATCTTGGGACGCCAGTATGTGATTGAACAGCGCCCGCTCGTGGAAATCGGCGTAACGGATGTCCGGATCGATCGAAAAAAACGTCCGCGACATTTTGATCATGTTGTAGACGTCGCAGGTTTCCGCGGTCCGTCCATCGATGTAGTCATTGAACTTGTCCGGCGCGCTGAAGTATTCATTCTTGCCGTGGCCTCCGGTTGCAAAGCTGTGATGCAATGCCACCTGGTCCCAAAAATAGGTGGCCGCTTTGTGGTCGGTCTCATCGCCGGTGTAGATGTACCTCGCCAGGGAGCCGATCATTTTCGGCACTTGCGTATTGGCGTGCTTTCCGCCAAGAACATCCTCCGCCGCGGCCAGCGGATCGATCATCGCGCGCTGTTCAAATTTTCCGGAGAGCGCCAGCCAGCGTGGATCGCCCGTGTCCGCGTAGAGATCGGCGGTGACTTCGTTCATGCCCCCAAACTCCGTGGCCAGCATTTTTTGCGTTTGCTCGTCGTCGAGCTTGGAGACGATGCTCTCCGCCCAGCCGGCAAACTTGATCTCCACTTCGAGCGCCGTGCGATTGCCCGTGTAGCGGTAAGCGTCACGAAGCCCGGCAAAAATCTTGTGTTCCACGTACCAGGGCGACCACAAGCCATTCAAATCAAATCCACCCGAGCGAATAATCCCCTTGCATAATTCTTGGAAGCGCACCTTTCCATCAACGCCCTGACCGTCCATCAGCGCCCCCAAGTAACCGTCCCCCTGCGCATCCTGGATCGTTTTCAGTTCACTCACTATGTAATCCGCTCGCTCTTTGAAGCGTGCGTCGCCTGTCGCCGCCCACATCAGACTCACCGCCGAAAGATAGTGTCCGGCAATGTGCCCCGTGAGTTGCCGCCCCGCGCCGTCCCAGCCGCCATAAGGCTTCGCTTTGGGCTCAAGTCCCGCGCGCTGTCGCAAGTAAACCAGCATCCGGTCCGGCTCGAGTTGCAGCAAATATTCCGCATCCAGGTCTTGCGCGTGCTTCAAGGGCCCACCGGTAAGCCGTACGCTGTTCAGCGGCAACGGCCGCACCTTTACGATTTTTTCTTCCGAGGCTTGCGCCGCGTTGGGCTTCTGCGCTAACGCAACTCCCGGCAGCAGCACGCTGGCGAGCGATGCGACCAGAAATAATTTCCTCACAACAGCCTCCTTAACCCACCCGACAAAATGAGCACCCTAAGGGCCGCCTTTACAACTCGGCAAACGGAACGATCCAATTTTGGTCCGATAACTTGTGTCTTTCTCTTGGAGATAGTCTCCGACATACCAGAACGTACAGTCGTCGCTCGGATCCATCGCCGTCGTCGTGTAGTCTTCCCAGCGCAGCGTGTTTTTCTGTGACGCTTCTCCCTCTGCGAGCACGGTTTCGTGCAGCGTCAAATGGCCTTTTGGATCGCGAGCCTCGCGCGCCGCGAAGCGCTGCCCCGCAAAATTCGGCAGACCGCCGAAAGAGTATCCCACGCCGATGTCGCCTTGCTTATCCATCGCGATGCTCGGCATCCACCGGTAGAGTCCTCCGGGAGCATAGGTTCCCTGCTGATACAGCACCGGGTCGCCTTTCTTGTCGAGGCGGAACTCGTACCAGCGCACTCCACCGCCGCCCTTCGTTGCAACCGAGTGAGCCGCCACGATCGACTCGTGCCCAGCTACCCTTCGATAAATCATCCGCGTCATAATCTTGTCGCCTTGAACATCGAGCCGGCGCTCCGTCTCCGGCTGTGGGACGCAACTCGACAACTGTCCGTTGCAAAGATAGTGATACGGCGCAACGGGAATCTTCGTCGGCCCGTCGGCCTTCGTATTCGCTGGATTCCTCCAATCCACATGAACCTTCCAGAAATAAATACCGTCGTCTTTGAAAATTCCTTTTAGCTGAGTCCCTCCCGCCGCCATCATGATGTTCGGCGCACCGGCTGGCGGCAGCTTCTGGCCATCAATATCGGCGTTATTCAGAAAATTCACGCCATCGATGGTGATGCATTGCTCGGTCGCCGGCTGCCCCGCGAGCATTTTTGCGCGATCCGCAATGCACACGTGCTTTTGAATCACGTCATCGCCCGTGCTGGTTGCCGTGTAATAGCCATCCGTCCACACCGCCGGCCGCGGATAATCCGGAAACAATGTCCGCTCGAAAGCGTAACGATAATACTCGCCAAGTGGGTCCGGGCTCGTGCTGACCGCGTAGCACATAGCCCACACGCCTTCTTTCTTTTCAGGCGGTCTTTGGCCAGGTTGTGGCGGAGGCGGTGGTTGCGGCGGATTCTCGGGGAGTGCTGCGGCAGGTCCTGGAGAAGACGCTTCGCCAGCCTTCGCGAGCTCTCCGGGCGGCACGGGCTCGCCCGCTGCCGGTCCAGCCTTGCGAGGAAATTCGTCCGGGCCAATCCGCGAGAAGATCGGCATCACCATCAACCAACGTCGCGCAAGTTGGTCGTAACGGACCACGGCGTCGCCGTTGTTGCGCGCCTCGCAAACGCCACCGAAGCCGGTCCAGACCGCCTTCGTTGCTACCGGCCCATACAACACGGTTCCCGTCTCGCCGTACTTTTTGCCCTTCTTCGAGTAGACAGCGATCCGCGAATTGACGATTTGCACGATGTGATCGGGACCAACGGCGAGGCTGTTGTCAGACGGGCTGCGAAAATTGCTGGTTCCTTGCGGCCCTTGGAACCCAGCCCCCAGCCCATCGAAGCTCTTCAGCATCGGGACGGCCGGCCGTGTGCCCGGAGACGTCTGCTCCAAGGCTATTTCTTCCGCGGTCAAGGTTGGTGGAGGCGTTGGCGGAGGTATCGGCTCCTCAGGTCTTCTGTCTTGCGCCGAATCGTCGCCATTGTCCGATGCAAGCGCGGTGGGCTGCCCGCGCTCTGAGTTCCATCGTGCAGCCGAAGCGCCCGCAAGGACTGCAAGCGCTAACACAATTCCGCCAAACTTGATGCTCCGCAATATACGCACACGATTCATGGACGCCCGCCGGAACTAGCCGCGAGCCGCGATTATAAAGTATACAAACCATCACGCCAACCCCTTGCCTTGGTGGCTTCCCGTTGTGCAACCGCTTGCAGCTGAGTGGCGCTCTCAGCCTTCCCCGAGCCCTTTGCTGACGCGGAACACGTGCCCGTCGGGGTGGCGCAGATGCATTTCGCGCACGTTCCACGGCATGTCGGTAGGGGCAAAGGTGACGTCCAGCCCTTGCGCCACGCACTGCTTGTGGACCGCGTCCACGTCCGCGACCCATACCGACATCCAAGCGCCCTTGTCGGCGGATTGGTCTCCGTCCGGCCCGAAGGTGGCGACGTTCGCCCCCTTGCCGCGGCTTCCTTGGCCGTCCTGGCAAAGAAAAATCTCGCATTCGCCGGAGCCCACCGAGCCGAATGTCGGCGGCGTTCCCCAGTCCCAGCACTTGCGCCAGCCCCACTTCTCAAACCAAGCGAAGCTCGCGGCAATATCGGAAACGTTCAGAATCGGCGTGATGGCTTTTGCATTCATGGCGCGGAAGGATAGCATGCGGAGAGGCTTTTGAGGCGCTACCTTCACTTCTGGTTGGCGCGAGCGATGACGTAGGCGCGAATGGCATCGACGTCCTTCGGCGAAAGCTCTTTTGAGAACGAGACCATGCCGAAAGACTGCAGCGAACCGCTGAGGACAACTTCGGACCATTGCTGCAAACTGCCAAGCGTGGCAGAGTACCGCAAGTCGGGCAGCACGCCACCGCTCACAGCAACGTCCCCATGACAAGTGGAGCAATAACGCTGATACAAGGCTTCGCCTCCTTGCACTGTGGCGGCGCTGGCGGTTGCCCGCGGCGGATGCAACTTCGCGGGCGCGGACTGCGGCAGCGCAGGCAGGCTCGCTTTGCCGCCGATTTTGAACGCCAGCACGCGGTAAATGTTCTGCGGGCGCGCGGACTTCAGTGCCACCTCCCCCGCGGCGAGAGGAAACACGCCACCCCAGCCCGCCACGACCGCTATGAACTGTTCGTCGTTGACGGAATACGCGATAGGAGCGGCTACAATGCCGCTCTGCGCGTCGGCAGACCAAAGTTTTTCTCCGGTTGCGGCGCGGTACGCTTCCAGATTGCCTTGCGCAGTTCCTTGAAACACGAGATTCCCCGCCGTCGAGAGCACTCCGCCGTTAACGGGGCTCGCGAGCTCGACGCGCCAGACTTCTTTTTGTTGGACAGGATTCCAAGCCGCCAAGCGCCCCTTGACGCTGGCGAGAACGGCCTGCTTGATTTCCGGCTTCTGCGGCAGCCCCGCGGCAACGAAATCGATCGCCGTATTATAGGCGAGCGCCCTCGCTTGAAAATGCTCCTCGGGCTTGTAGAGAAAACCGCCCTCGAGTACCGGAAGGTAGACCAGCCCCGTCATCGGGCTGAAGGACATCGAGTGCCAGGTGTGCCCGCCCGAGGGGCCCGGAGCGAGCGGTATGCCCGGATCGCCTTCTTTGTAACGAGCGCCCGCGTGCTCGATGGGACGGCCGGTTTGGAGGTCGATGCCGTCGGCCCAAGACACCGTGGTGTATGGTTTCGCAGAGATCAGTTGGCCAGTGGCGCGATCGAGAACGTAAAAGAACCCGTTCTTCGGCGCGTGCAGAAGAACTTTTCGCGGGACGTTGTCAATAACAAGGTTGGCGAGAATCATTTGTGCGGCGGAGTCGAAATCCCAGACGTCGCCGGGAGTTTCCTGGTAATGCCAGACGTAGACGCCGGTATCGGGCTGGAGCGCAATGATGGAGCTGGTATAAAGATTGTCCCCGCCCTGAGGACTCCTCGCGTGCTCGCTCCAGGGAGTGCCGTTGCCAGTGCCGATGTAAAGCAAATCGAGCTCGGGATCATAGGCCATGGAGTCCCAAACGGTTCCACCCCCGCCGAGCTTCCACCAGGAGCCAGTCCATGTTTTGGCGGCGTTTGCCAGAGCTGAATTTTCGAAAGGCTGCGCGGGATCGCCGGGAACTGTGTAGAAGCGCCACTGGAGCTTACCGGTGTCCGCATCGTACGCGGAAATGTAACCACGCACACCAAGTTCTGAGCCAGCGTTGCCGATGAGGACTCTGCCCTTCACGACGCGCGGCGCGCCGGTGATGGTATAGCGGTACTGGCGGTCAATCGTAAGCGCTTCCCAAACGACTTTGCCCGTAGCGGCGTCGAGCGCGATCAGCCGTCCGTCGAGCGTGGCGAGGAAAATTTTCCCTTGCCAGGCGGCAACGCCGCGATTCACCACGTCGCAGCAGGCGTTGATGGCCCACTCGGGAGGAACTTTGGGGTCATAAGACCAGAGTTTTTCTCCCGTAGCAGCTTTCACGGCGAGGACTTTGCTCCAAGCCGTGGAGAAATACATGACGCCATCGACAACGAGCGGCGTTGCTTCCTGGCCGCGATGCGTGTCGAGATCGAGAGACCAAACCAGGCCCAGCCAGCGAACGTTTTGGTCATTGATTTGAGTGAGGGGGCTGAAGCGCTGCTCGCTGTATGTGCGTCCGTGGGTCATCCAGTTGCCGGGCTCGTTGTCCGCGTGGATGATTCGCGCGGCGTCCACGCTGGCGGGCGGCAAGGGCTTTCGCGGCGGTGGTCGAGTGGATTTCTTTTCGCAAGCGGCGCCGCTCAGGGCAGCAACGGCCAGAGCGAAGCTCAGAACTGTTTTTGCTTGCATGGTCTCTCCTATTCCGAGCCGAGGAAAGCGTAGCGCAGAATGAACAGAACCGTGAGCACCCAGATGAGCGGACTGACTTCGCGGTGCCTTCCGCTGCCGACCTTCACAAACGTGAACGATAACAGGCCGAGGCTCAGGCCGGTGGCAATGCTGAACGTGAGCGGAGTGGCGATAAGCGTGAGGAAAGCGGGAAAGGCCTCGCTGAAGTCGCCCCAGCTGACCCGCGCGACGGCGCCGCTCATAAGAACGCCCACGAGGACCAGCGCGGGAGCCGTGGCGTAGGCAGGAATCGCTGCGACCAGCGGCGCGCAAAACATGGCTGCAAGAAAGAGCGCCGCAATGACGATATTGCCGAGGCCCGTGCGCGCACCAGCCGCGACTCCCGAGGCGCTTTCGAGATAGCTGGTGACCGTGGACGTGCCCGTCAGCGCGCCGAACATGGTGCCGATGGCGTCGGCGACAAGCGCGCGGCTGGCGCGAGGGAGCTTACCATCGCGCATAAACCCGCCGCCTTCGCAAACGCCGACAAGCGTGCCGACATTGTCAAACAGATCCACAAAGAAGAATACGAAGATTAGCTCCCCGAGGCCGAGTTTCGCGGCGGCGCGCAGGTCGAGTTTTAGAAGAGTGCCCGAAGGATGCGGCAACGAAAAAAAGTGCGAGGGCCAGTGGCTCAGACCGAGCGGAATCCCGGCGAGCGTGATGGCGACGATTCCCAGAAGAATAGCGCTGCTGAAGCGGCGGGCCATCAAAATGGCTATGAACACGAGGCCCGCGGCGGCGAGCAAAACTTCGGGGTCGGAGATTTTTCCAAAGCCGACGAACGTAGCCGGATTGGCGACGATGATTTTTGCGTTTCGCAGGCCAATGAACGCGATGAAGAGACCGATGCCCGCGGCAGTTCCGTGTTTGAGGCAATCGGGGATGGCGTTCACGACTTGTTCGCGGATGCTGCTGAGCGTCAGCAACAGGAAAAGCACGCCGGAGAAAAAAACGACGCCCAGCGCGGTCTGCCACGGCACGCCACGGCCCAGGACGATGGAGTAGGTGAAGTAGGCGTTAAGCGACATTCCGGGCGCGAGCGCAATGGGATAATTTGCCCACAGGCCCATGACCAGCGTGGCGGCGGCGGAAGAAATGCACGTGGCGAACAGGACGCCGTCCACGGGCATTCCGCTTGCGGAAAGAATCTGCGGATTTACGACCACGACGTAAGCCATGGTCATGAACGTGGTCAACCCCGCGAGCAGTTCCCGGCGCACGCTGGTTTGGTTTTCTTCCAGGCGAAACACGCGCTGAAGCGAGAGCACTCTTTCCCTTCTCCTGATATGCTGTGCGGCGCGAGCGCGAGTTTACATCAGTGGAAGCCTCACCAATGAGAATTCTGCCGCGCTCAGAATGCGTATGAGGAGTCCAATGAAAGAGCCAGCCTCGAACTACCCTGAAGGGAACGCTCGGCGCGCTTCACTTTGTTTGAGAATTGGTTGTCTTGTGGCGCTTCCGCTGCTCTTCTCGCCCGGGGCACAGGCGCAAGGCAAGGCGCAGCGTTCCTCGGCTGCTGGCCAGACGGAAGGAGAGCGGCGCGCAACACTGAACCTAGAGGCGGCGCGCGCGAATCCGCTGCAACTCCGCAGCTGGCTCAAGAAAATGCCCAAGGGCGCGGACTTGCACAACCATTTGAGCGGCGCGGTGTATGCAGAATCCTGGATTCGCGCCGCCGCGGAGGACCGGCTCTGCGTAAACCTTGGTTCCCTTTCGTTCGCGAAGCCGGCGGATGAGAGCTGCGGAACAGGAAAGGTTCCGGCGGCGGAAGCCTATAAGGACCAGCATCTCTTTGATGCGCTGGTGGATGCGTTTTCGATGCGCGGTTTCGTGCCCTCTGCCGGCGTGACCGCGCACGACCACTTTTTCGATACTTTTGCGAAGTTTGGCGGTACGAGTCATCGCCATCTCGGCGAATGGCTTGACGAAGTGGCAACGCGCGCGGATGCCCAGAACGAACAATACCTTGAACTGATGCACACGCCCGAATTTGGCCACGCTGCGGCGATGGCCGCGGAAATCGGCTGGCAGGAAGACCCGGGCCGGCTTCGCGATGCACTCTTGGCCCGCGGTTTGCGCGATGAAGTCGCCACTGCGAAAGCGCAGATTGATGAGGCAGAAGCGCTGCGAAGGCAGCGTGAACATTGTGGACAGGCCGATGCCTCTTCCGCGTGCCGCGTGGCGATTCGCATTCTTTGCCAGGTCCTTCGCGGATTTCCCAAGCAGCAAGTGTTTGCGCAGACAGTTTTGTGTCTTGAAACGGCGATGGCAGACCAGCGTTTTGTCGGCGTTAATTTCGTGATGCCGGAAGACGGGTACGTTTCGATGTCCGACTATGCGTTGCACATGCGCATGCTCGCTTTCTTGCGCAAGCTCTATCCGAAGATTCATTTGACCCTGCACGCGGGCGAACTGGCCCCGGGCCTGGTGACTGATGAAGGACTCTGCTGCCACATTCGGCTGGCGGTCGAAGAAGCGAAGGCTGAGCGCATCGGCCATGGTGTTGACATCATGTACGAGAATCATCCTCACGAATTGCTGAAGGAAATGGCGCGGAACCACGTGATGGTGGAAATCAGCCTGACGAGCAACGACGTGATTCTCGGCATTAGTGGCAAAGACCACCCACTTCCGCTGTATCGTCAGTTCGCAGTCCCGGTCGCGCTCGCGACCGACGATGAAGGCGTTTCGCGGATCGATTTGACACACGAATACGTGCGCGCGGTGCAGACCTACGGCCTAAGCTACCGAGACCTCAAACAGATGGTACGCACCGGCTTGGAACACACTTTCTTGCCGGGAGAAAGCCTGTGGCGCGCCCCGGATAACTTCACGCAAACCGTTTCGGCATGCGCCAGGGACTCTCTTGGAAGCGAAAAACCTTCATCAACGTGCAGCGCTTTCCTAAAGTCCAGCGAGAGGGCCACGCAACAATGGGAACTCGAGCGGCGCTTCCGCCAATTCGAATCCGAATTGTAGCTTTGCCGCGCCGCATGTTTTTTTGATCGTGCTTGCGGCCGTCAGGCTTTCTCAGGAAAACTGTTAGGCAAACAATCCCGGGCCCCGCACATCTCATTAGCATCAAACCGCGACAGGGGGCTACGGTATGATACATAAGACCGTATTCGTGGGTTTGCTCGTTATCCTCAGTATCCCATCCTGCCTGCGAGCGCAAACGGCTTCGATCACCGGCACCGTCACAGATCCATCCGGGGCCGTGGTTCCTCATGTCAAAATTGCTGCGACGGAAGTGTCCACGGGCGCCGCACGTTCCGCGGAGACGGACGAATCTGGCGTCTATCGGATTACCAATTTGAACCCCGGCATCTACAACATCCGCTTCGAACACGCCGGCTTCAACCCATTTTCGTACGCGGAAATTCCCCTCAGTGTGGATCAGGTCCTTACTCTGGATGTCAAGCTCTCCATCGGACCAGCGGGACAGGCCATCCGCGTAACCGCAGAATCCGTTCCGCCGATTGATCTAAACGACGCGCAAATCGGAAATCTCGTCGACAGCCGGCAGATCGAGGACTTGCCCCTGATTTTGCGGGATCCTTACCAGCTCGTTTTGCTTTCTCCCGGCACCACACAAACCAACACACTTTTCAGCGGGTTTTCCGTGAACGGTGCGCGCGAGCGCAGCAACAATTTCATGCTCGATGGCGCTGACAACAACGACCCGGACATGGGAGGTTTCCCCGCCGGCTTGAGCAGGTTGAATCCGGAAAACACCCAGGAATTTCGCGTGCTTACGAACAACTACATGCCGGAGTTTGGCCGCAACAACGGAGCCATCATCGACATCGTGACCAAGCAGGGCACCAACAATCTTCATGGCGACGTTTATTGGTTCGGGCGCTACACGGCGCTTTCCGCGAAAGACTTTTTCGCGCAAGACCGCAACGAGGATCCTTTCGTGCGAAACCAGGCCGGGTACTCCGTTGCTGGGCCAATTCAGAAAAACAAAACTTTCTTCTTCGCAAACCAAGAGATCTGGCGATTCAGCACAACTCTGCTGAAAACCAGCATCGTCCCAACGGCAGCCTTCAAGACCGGACAATTTGTGTTCAATGGCACGCCCGTGAATCTTCTGCCGGGCCTTCCCGGCACGACCAATAACATTTTTGGCCTGCCGCTAGACGCCGCGGTCCAGCAGATTCTTGCGCTCTATCCCAACCCGAACGGGGAAGACCTGGACGGCGCACGGGGCCTGCTTCATTTCCCAAGCCACTCCGTGGCAAACGCAAACAATGTTACCGGCCGCATCGATCACAATTTTTCCGAGCGTGCCATCCTTTCGCTGCGCTACACCTTCAACCACTACTCTGACTCCAATTATCAGCATGAGGATTTTTTGCCGGGCATTGGCGGAGTTTCTACCCGGCAGCACAATCACAACCTGACCGCGCGCCTGACTTCCACTGCCGCTCAGGGGCTAATCAACGAACTGCATTTGGCATTCAATCGGCTAGAGTTCCCTCTAACCTGCACGGGCACGAGTTTGTTCGATAGTTTAAACGCCGGGAAGTTTGTCGACGCTGTCGGCCGCGGTCTTGACGTGCCCCTCACGGGCGACCTCGCTGGCTTTGGTTGCATATTTCTAGGAGACACGAACGGCTCGACGCGCAACGCAGGAACCTATACGGCAGGTGACAACATCTCTCGAGTGCTCGGGCGGCACACCATCAAAACGGGCGGCGAATATCGCAGCGTCTACTCGAACAGCTCTAATAACTTCGCCTCCCGAACCATCACGGATTCCTCGGTGTTTTCAACGTTCGGCCTCCCTGCCGCCGCCACAGGAACAAGCATCGACCAGGACCCCACGTTTCAGAATCTGACCTGGCTGCTCTACGGTGGTATTGATCTGGAAACCCAGGCGCAATTTTTTGACAATTCCGCAACTCGCACCGCGTCGGACTTGCGCGGCTTCCGGCAACGGGAATTTGCGGTCTACGCCCAGGATTCGTACAAAATCATTCCTAACCTGACTCTCAGTTACGGTGTGCGCTACGAATTCTTTGGTGTGCCGGTGGAAAGCCAGAATCGCCTGTCGACACTCACTGTTTCGCCCGATAGTCCTGGCCCATTCACGTTTACGCAAGTCGGCGAAGGCCCCGGAAGAGCCCCTCTTTACCAGGACGACTGGAAAGACATCGAGCCGCGTGTTTCGGTGGCCTGGGACCCTTTCCGAACGGGCAAGACCTCCATTCGCGCAGGGTATGGCCTTTATCATGACCGCATTTTCGGCCAACTGGTGAGCCTGTTGCGCGGCGACCCGCCATTCCAAATGCTCGAAACGCAAACCTGCCCCGGATTTTTGCAATTCTTTGCCACTGGGAATCCATCCACTATTTCCCAGTGCGCGCTTTCCGTTCAAACGCCCTTGCCCACGTTCCAATCCACACCTGTCGCGAACAATTGTCCGCCGCCGGGGCAGCCCTGCTCTCCAATTCTTCCATTTCTCGTGGATTCGCATTTGCGCACGCCTTATTCGCAGAGTTGGAGCGCCGGCATCCAAATCGAGCCCTACCCGAGCCTGTTGATCGAGGCCAACTACGTGGGATCCAAAGGAACTGGTCTGCTGCGTTTGGTGGATGGAAATCCGCCGCAACCTCCCCTGGTCGCGGCGCTCGAGCAATTTTGCATGCCGGGGAATCCCTGGGCTGCTCGCAGCAGACACTTCAATTTACGAATCTCTGGCTTGGCGAGAACAACGGATCCTTGCCCTTCCCCGCGGCCAACAACAGCGCTTTTCTTCAGACGGAACTCTTCAAAGGCATCGCCAATTCCATCTACCACGGGCTGCAACTTAACATCAACAAGCGCCTCTCCCATGGTTTCGCCATACAAGGAGCCTACACCTATTCCCATGCCATTAACGACGGCGTCGATCCGCTGGTCCCAATCGAAAACAATATTCTCTTTCCCCCCTACCCGAGAAACTCTTTCAATTTGCGAGCCGAGCGCGGCAATTCCGAATTTGACGTTACCCATCGCTTGGCAATGAACTACTCCTGGCAGCTCCCGTTTGGGCACAAGGATCACTCGTATGGAACTGCCTCTTCTTTGCTCGTTAGCGGCTGGACGGTCTCGGGCATCACGACGCTGGCGAGTGGGCTACCCTTCGACATTTTTACTCCCGTAGACACGCAGCATAGGGGCTTGGTTTCGCGGCCAGACCTGAACACCAGCGTGACGGTCCCGCCGAGCAGCGACCCGCGAACGCAAACCGGCCCTTCGATCGCACTTTTCTCTATTCCGCCGTTCGGCTCGGGAGGCGATCTGGGCCGCAATCACTTCCGCGGCCCGGGCATCAGCAACTTTGACGCGGTGGTGAACAAACTTGTGGAGATCCACAGGAACATCAAGGTTGACATGCGCTTCGAATTTTATAATCTCTTCAACCGCGTGCAGTTCGTTCAGCCCGACAATCTTCTCGCTGACGGGCCTCTTTTTGGGCACTCGACTTCGGAAACCTTTCGGCCCGACTTCACCACGGGCGCCCGCCAGATTCAATTGGGGATGAAGCTCAGCTTCTAGTACCTGTAGTGCGTTCCTGTCGCAAGTATTGCGATTTCTCTCTCATCACGGAAAACTATCAACGTGTTACCAGGAAGATCCACCCAGTTCCAATCCCTAGGAAGATCACCAGAAAGAAGATCGTTGTCAGCAGGCCGAGACGATACAGCTCGCGCTGCGTGAGGTAGCCGCTGCCAACGAAAATGACATTCTGGCTTCCCCCCTGCGGTGTGATCACCGAGAAATAGCTGCTCGCGAAGAGCAGCGCGAACGCCATTAGAGGTGCGGGCACGCCCCCTCGAACGCCTACATCCAGAAACACGCCCAGAAGGGCAAGGACCTGCGACGACTGACTCACGAACATATAGTGGATCGCCACATAGATTACGATCAAAGCAAAGTAGGTCACTGGCCATGACAAACCGCTCATGTGCGCGGCTAGGCGTTGACCTGCATACCCCATGAACCCAAGTTCGTTGAGCTCACCGCTCAATGCGAAGAGGACCGCGAGCCAGAGAAATGTAATCAGAGTGTCTCCCTGAGTCGCGATGTCATTCACCGTAAGCACACTCGCCATCAACAGGAGGCCCAGACCCGCGAAAGCAATAATGGTCACGTTGAGCTTCAGCGTGTTGGCGAAGACCCAACCGGACACCATCAGGACAAACGTGGTTGCGGTGATCCACTCGTCGCGAGACAGAGGTCCCAATTTCGCAAGCGCTTTCCGCGCTTCAACTGGAGCACTCGGTGTCGCTCCTACCCCCGGCGGGAACAGCCGTGCGATCAGCCAGGGCAACGCCACGATCGCCGTCACTGCCGGCAGCGAAGCCGCGACCAGCCATTTCCCGAATCCAATTTCGACCCCGGAACCCTGCGCGATTTGAATCCCGATTGGATTCGCTGACGTGGCAGTCATCCACAGAGCGGACGACACCGCCAGGCTTGCCATCGTGCAGAACATCAAATAGCCGCCAAGACGACGGCCGTTGGGGTCATCCGGCTTTGAGCCGGCCCCCTGCGCGACCGACAGCACAATCGGGAACAAAACCCCGCCGCGAGCTGTGTTGCTCGGGAAAGCCGGCGCGATTAACGCGTCGGTCACCACCATGCTGTATGCGAGCCCCAGCGATGACCGGCCGAATCGGCTAACCATGAACAGGCTGATTCGCCGGCCTAGTCCGGACTTGACCACTGCCTGTGCGACGAGGAAAGCAGTCACGACAAGCAACACGCTCGGGTTAGCAAAGCCTGCGAACGCCTTCGCCGGCGAGACGGTGTTGGTCAGAACCGCGGCAGCGGCCGCCAGCATCGTCGACGTTAAAAGGGGAAAGGCACCATCGAGCACCGCCACGATTGCGGCCACAAAGATGGCAAAAAGATGCCAAGCAGGTGCGGTAAGCCCGGCGGGAACGGGCGTGAACCAGATGCCTAGCGCCAACGCGAAAGGCAATACTCGTCGAATCAGCAAGCCCGTACTCATTACAGCTATGGCCCCTCCGGCTGGAGCGGAGCGTGCTGCGAACCTACACGGACCCGCCCTTTGAGACCGATGGATTGGCCTTGAACGTTCCCGTCTTCGTTCTCAAGTACAAACCGCCAGGAGAACTCGTACCCGCCCGTGGCGCCCGAGTAGCGTCCCGTGCCGCCGAGAAAAGTCCCGACGATCTTATTGCTGGTTGCGGTCCCCGACCCTCGCAGTTCGCTGTACGCTTGGTCGCCGTGCTCATCCGTCCAGACCGCTCGCCCAACCATGCCGGTGATGCTGTCGTTCAGCACAATCGCTTCTGCGCGAAAACCTATCGCCGGGCGCGATGGCCCTGCAAGCAGCAACGACCCGTTGAAGTTCGCAACAGATGCTTGCCGGTCATTCCCAAGCCCTATAATGTAGCGGCTGCCAGCCGCGGTCCAAGTTCCCTCGAACTCATGCCACTCGTCAGGGGCGGGTAGGGATACCGACGTTAGCGGGGCCCGGCTGCATGCGGCCAAAACCAGCAGTACGGCGAGTGTGAGTGCGCGAAACAGAGAGGATCGCACCGAACGACGCGATAGCATGGAGATCATCCAGTACATGAGGGTCGCTTGAAGAAACTCTCACGATCGCACTCCTGAAAGGACTGGCATTTCTAACAGGCGAAGCAGGTTACTCAGGACCGACTCGCTCTGGTTTCGCTGCTTTCCCGCTTTGCGCTGGCGGGCTCTCGGTTCCGTTGATCAGGAGACTCCTCCCGTTGCACCGGCGCAACCGAGGATTCGGCGGCGTCGTGGCGGCATTTTGTAACGCCGCCATCCTGGCGGCAGCCAGCTGGAAGCTGACGTTACGAAATGGCGGGAGATGTGCTGGGTGGGGGACGCGTTCGGCGGAGCTCTACGGAGTGCGGCAATGACCGAGCATGCGGTGGTCGTCGCGGGGGGAGGGCCGACCGGGCTGATGTTGGCTGGTGAGTTGGCGTTGGCGCGAGTCGACGTCGCCATCGTGGAGCGGCGCGAAAGCCACGACCTTGCCGGCTTGCGCGCGGGCGGCCTGCATATTCGCACGCTAGAGGTGTTCGACCAGCGAGGCATCGCCGGTCGCTTCATTTCGCAAGGGAAGGCGATTCCGAGAGCGCCCTTCGCGCGGATTGGCCTGAGCCTCAGCGACCTCCCTACTCGTCACAACTATTTTCTCGCGCTCTGGCAGTTTCACATCGAGCGCATCCTGGCCGACTGGGTTGGCGAGCTCGCGGTGCCGATCTATCGCGGATGCGAGGTGATAGGTTTCGCGCAGGACGCCACCGGCGTCGATGTCGAGCTCTCCGGCGGTAGATCGTTGCACGCGAAGTATCTCGTCGGGTGCGACGGGGGGCGAAGCCTGATCCGCAAGAAGGCCGGAATCGACTTCCCAGGGTGGGATCCGGCAACCAGCTACTTGATTGCCGAGGTCGAGACCTCCAAAGAGCCGGAGTTGGGCATCCGCCGCAGCAAGATGGGCATCAATGCGATCGCCAAACTCGAGGAGGACGGCAAGACGCGCGTTGTGTTGAATGAACAGCACGTCAGCCAAGGTCCCGACCCGACGTTGCGCGACGTCCGCGAGGCGCTCATCGCCGTATACGGGACCGATTATGGTCTTCGCAGCGCCAACTACATCTCCAGGTTTACCGATATGGCGCGGCAGGCAGCGAGCTACCGGGAAAGACGCGTGCTCCTGGCCGGCGACGCAGCCCACGTGCATCCGCCCATGGGTGGACAAGGACTCAACCTTGGTGTTCAGGATGCTGTGAATCTCGGATGGAAGCTCGCGCAAGTGGTCCATGGGACATCGCCCGAGAGCCTCCTGGAGACCTATCATGCAGAGCGTCACCCAGTCGGCGCTCGCGTCTTGCGCAACACCATGGCTTTGAGCGCCGTCGACCGCGATGACGATCGTATTGGAGCCTGGCGGGAGGTGATGGCCGAACTGTTGCAGGCGGACATTCCGCGCAAGCAATACATGGCGATGATGTCTGGCCTGGACATTCACTACAACCTGGGCGAGGGACGCCCGCTGCTCGGTCGCCGCATGCCCGATCTCGACGTTGTCACTGCCAAAGGCCCGCTACGGGTCTTCACCCTGCTGCACCAGGCCCGCCCGGTGCTGCTGAACCTCGGTGAGCTTGGCAGCTTCAACATCGCTCCCTGGGCCGATCGCGTCCAGACGGTCGACGCCACCTACGTTGGCCCCTGGGAGCTTCCAGTTCTTGGTGCGGTCACGCCGCCCACCGCTGTATTGATTCGGCCCGACGGATATGTGGCGTGGGTGGGAGACCGAACCCAGCTCGGGCTCGTCGACGCGCTGACCACCTGGTTCGGACCACCGGCTGCGACCTAGCGCACGGACTTCCAAGACCATTCCGTGAGCTACCGCCCGTCGCCGGTGTTGGCCATGGTGTCCGGCTTAGCGAGCGAATCCGTGGCCGCGGTTCCGGTAATTAGGCGCGCGCCCCGGCTGAAGGTGAGATATTCAAATCCCCACTGAATAAAAACCAAAATGCGGCTTTGAAATTCCACAATGTACATCAAGTGAACAAAAAGCCAGATGAGCCATGCAGGCCATCCCGAGAGGTGCACGCCAAAAATGTTGGCCACCGCCGCCGCGCGTCCGATGACGGCCATGTCGCCTTTATTAAAATAGTGGAAGGGACGACGCGGCGGCTTACCTTCGACGCGCGCGCGAACTGTTTTTGCGGCATATGCGCCGCCCTGCATGGCAACTTGGGCAACTCCCGGAAGCGGTTTACCTTTTTCATCCACGGCGTGCGCCAAATCGCCAATGATGAAAATGTCGGGATAATTCGGAATCGTAAGGTACGGACTAACTTTGATGCGGCCGCTGCGATCGGTTTCCGCTTTGGTGCGTTCTGCGAGTCTTTCGGCAAAAGGAGTGGAGGTGACGCCGCCGGCCCAGAGGACCGTGTGGGCCGCCAGCGATTCGATGGCACCCCCGCGCTTGAAAGTTACACCTCGCCCGTCAATGTTGATGACCATGACGCCTTTGATGACTTCCACACCCAAGCCCGTAAGGAGTTCCTCGGCTTTTGCTGACAAGTCTTCAGGATAAACGCCAAGCACGCGCGGCGCCCCTTCAAGCAGAAGAATGCGCGCTTCTTGCGGATGAATCCTGCGAAAATCGTGCCGCAGCGTTTCGCTGGCAATCTCGGCAAGCGCGCCGGAAAGTTCGAGCCCGGTCGCGCCGGCTCCCACGATGACAAACGTTAGCCAGGCGCGCTCTTCTTCCTCCGTCGCTGCGCGCTCGGCGCGTTCAAAAGCATACAGAATCTTGTGGCGGATGGCCGTGGCTTCCTCGACCGACTTGAGGCTGGGCGCCCACTGCCGCCAGGCATCATTCCCGTAATACGAGGTCTGCGAGCCAGTGGCCACGATCAACGAGTCATAGGGATAGGAATCTCCGTCCCGCAAAATCACTCGCTTGGCCTCAGGGTCCACCTCCACAGCTTCGCCAAGAAGCACGCGCACATTTTTCTGCCGGCTCAAGACGCTTCGCAACGGCGCAGCAATTTCTCCGGGGGAAAGGGAGCCGGTGGCCACCTGATAGAGCAGCGGCTGAAACAAATGAAAATTCCTTCGGTCAATGAGCGTAACGTCCACCGGGGCGCGCTTCAGCTTTTGCGCGGCTGCCAATCCGCCAAACCCCCCACCCAGAATCACGACTCTATGTTTTTTTTCCATTCACTCTGCCCTCAGCACAACCCCACTCCATCCAGCTTCATCTCATTAGAGTGATTGTCTTGCACTTTGGACGCACGGCATCTGCGCGTTCCCCTGCCGTGTGTCTCTCGCTGGCTCTCCTGGCCCTCAGCGCTACGGCCTGCGCCTCTCCGGCCATTCAGCGGCACGATTGGCCCACGGTTCCACCCGTGTCCCTGACGCCTCCGCCTGGCCCTCCCGTGATCGTCGTCGGATTTGTCGGCGGTGTCGTAAAGCCCGATGATCCCATCCGCGGTGAAGTCAAACTCGCCGAGCATCTTCGGGCCGAGTTTCCCAGTGGCGTGTATGTTGAAACTTTCGAGAACCGGCGCCGCGAAACAGCCTTGCAAGTGATTCTCACACACTTGGGCGCGGATCGTTCGGGCCTGCTTTCTGAAAACGAAAAGCGGCAGGCGCGCATTATCTTGTACGGGCATAGCTGGGGCGGGGCAGCTATGCTCGAGCTTGCGCGGGAACTCGATAGGCGCAAGGTTCCTGTTTTGCTGACGGTTCAGGTGGACAGCGTCAAACGCTTCCGAACCGATGATAGCGTAATTCCTCCGAACGTGGCGCGCGCGGCGAATTTCTATCAACCCAACGGAATGATCCACGGGCAGGAGGAAATTCGAGCGGCAAACCCCACAAAAACGCAAATCCTGGGAAATTTTCGCTTTAATTACAAGGAACACCCGCTTCATTGCAAAGAGTACCCTTGGTACGATCGGACTTTTGCGAAAACCCACACCGAGATTGATTGCGACCCCGCCGTTTGGTCTCGAGTCGAAGCGCTGATCCGGCAACAGATTCCCCCGGGAAACGTAAACTAAGATTGATTTATGACCGACGAATCTGGGAGCCGGCCATCGCTTGAAAAAAATATGTTGCGCTTCCTGTGTTCTGTGTTGATCAAAGGCGGAACGCGTGGCGAAATTTGCCGGCTGCTGGATCCCGGCGCGTTTCAGGATCCGCTGCGCCGCGTGGTTTTCGAGGAAATTCGAGAACTGGGCTCCGTTGATGCGTGCCGCTTGAGGGAACTGCTTCCTGCGCGCGTCACGAATCGCGGATTCCCCGATTTTGACCTGAAGTCCTTCCTCTCCCCGGAGGAAGTCAGCGAAAAAGACATCGATCAGCTCTTTGAAAGCGCGCTGCAACTGCTCGATCTGAGCCACCCTAACGAGGACTCCCTCCATGAATAGCCACGAAAGCATAGCGATACCCACAAGAGCCACGCGAATCTTCCCCCTCATGGAAACCTTCGGCTTCGCAGCCACGGTCTCGTGGTTTATTTGGCAGCTTCAGGAGGATTACCGATATTCGTGGATTGTTTTTCCAATCTGGTTGATTGCCAGCTTCATGCTGAACCGAGACACGCCGCACACTCTGGGATGGCGCGCGGACAATTTATGGAGTGCTACGAAGCGCGCCACGTTGGTCTTCCTGCCTTGCGCATTCGCGATTGTCGTTGTGGGCCGCCTTGTGGGAGGCGAGCAGCACGCGTTTCAGCATGTTCTTCTACCGAGCCGCTTCCTTGGTTACATGGCGTTCTGCCTGCTGCAACAAGTGGGTCTGAGCTCCCTGGTTACCAATCGCCTGCTCGCGGCCATAGACAGCCCCATGCGCGTTTCGTTCATCTCCGGCCTTTTGTTCGCCTTGCTCCACTGGCCGAACCCTGTTCTCGTGCCGCTCACTTTTGTCGGAGGAGCTTTGTTTGCGTGCCTGTTCTGGAAAGAACGCAACGTTTTGCCGCTTGTCGTGTGGCAGACGATTCTTGGGTCGCTAATCTGGTGGGCCTTTCCGATCGCATGGCACCACAGCATGCGGGTCGGGCCGGGGTTCTATCATTTCCGCGGATATTGATCCGACACTTTAGAAATTCGCGTCCCATCGCACGTGTACGGGAGGCTTCTAGCCAGCGACCCGCTCCGCTCGAAGATCGGGGCCAGCTGAAGGCGGGGCCTACAGGTTCAGGTGAGTGTATTTGCGCGTGGCGGTCGTTCGGGCCCCGCTGGGTTCGCGCTCGCCTTTTGCATCGTTCGACCAAACACCTGCGATGGGGAATTTGCATTTTGGGCAGGCGCCATCCCTGATGCAATATTCCACAACATCGTGCCAAGAGCGCCGCAGTAGGAGTTCTTTGCAATTCGGGCAATAGGTGTTTGCGCCCTCGCTGTAAATGTTCCCCTCGTACACATAGCGCAGCCCCACTTCTATGGCGATTTGGCGGGCGCGATCCAGGGTTGCAGCCGGCGTTCGCGGCTTGTCCTGCAGCTTGAAATCCGGATGAAATGCAGTGAAATGCAGCGGAACGTCCGGCCCGAGATGCGTCAAGACCCATTCGGCCAGCTTTCGCGTTTCGACGGGATCATCGTTTAACGCCGGGATCATGAGGTTCGTGATCTCGAACCATACGTGAGTCTCTTTTTTCAGCCACTCCAGCGTTTCGAGAACCGGCTGCAGGTGCGTTAACGTAATTTTTCCGTAGAAATTTTCCGTGAAACCCTTCAGGTCGACATTGGCTGCATCAATGTGGTCATAAATGTCGTGGAAGGCTTCGTAGGTCACGTAGCCGTTGGTTACCATCACGGTTTTCAGTCCGTATTTCTTCGCTTGTTTGCTGATATCAATGACGTATTCACCCCAGATTGTCGGCTCGTTGTAGGTGAACGCCACTGAATCGCAGCCATATTTCATGGCCAGCAGCGGCACATCTTCCGGAGGAATTTCCTGTGAGCGCACTTGGTCGGAACGCGACTTGGAAATGTCCCAGTTCTGGCAGAAGAAGCAGCCCATGTTGCAGCCGGCCGTGCCCATGCTGAAAATGCGCGTGCCGGGAAGAAAATGATTCAGGGGCTTCTTCTCGATGGGATCAATCTGCAATGCAGCGGGAGAACCGTAGCCGAGGTTGTAGAGTTTTCCGTCTTGATTAATGCGGATGAAGCAGAACCCCGATTGCCGGGGATGAATGTGGCAATGGCGCGGACAAAGATAGCAGTGGACTCTTCGGTTCGCTTCCGGCGCCCACCAGCGCGCTTCGTGGAGTTTCCGCGTTTTCTGGAGGATCTTCAGTTGTTCCATCGAACCTCCTAAGAGTTATTATACGCTCGCCAAACTGGGAGGAGTTGGAGCTCGGTGGTAAAACTCAGGCGTGGTGGCGTTGGCCGCGGCGTCGCTCGGCGGCCCAGTCTACGAAGCGTTCCATGTGTTCGCGGTATTTCCAGGCGAGATGAAAAAATTTGCGGGGCGTCATGTCAGCAGCTTCTTTTCCCAAAAACGTCTCAAAGCGCCAGCGCAGGTAGGGGCTCTTCCATGGATTTAGGCGATAGCCCCGGGCTGCGTTCCAGTAGTAACTCAGTGTCTTAAACATGGTGACGTACGGACTTACTCTTCCGGGTCTACTCGCGAGCATATCACGCGGCACAGCGCTTTGTAAGAACGATGGAACATTGACGAATAGCGCAGCGTATTTTTTCATGAGGAGGAAGAACTCAATGCTTCGCGCGAGTCACTTTTGGGGAGCGATCCTCACGAGGGCCCTGCATAGGCGGCTTAAAGTAGCCGGTGGTCTCAAGACCCCCAAGAGGTAGGAGCTAAGATGGGATGGTCCATTCAGGTCATGAGGAAAGGAGATTGGATTGCCGGACAACGTGGAACTGCTTAAGCGAATCTACGACCGCTTCAACGCACGCGACATGGATGCGGTGCTCGCGGCGTTGCACAAAGATGTCATTTGGGCGAACGGCATGGAAGGGGGCTACGTCCACGGGCACGAAGGCGTACGCAGCTACTGGACTCGGCAATGGGCCATGGTCGATCCGCACGTCGAGCCGGTGGAGTTCGCGGAAGGCCCGAAAGCCGAAGTGACTGTCGAGGTGCATCAGGTGGTGCGCGATCTTAAAGGGAATCTCCTCGCCGACAAGATGGTCGGGCACATCTTTCGGCTCGAAAACGGATTGGTCAGGCGGTTTGACATCCGGGGGACATAGATGCAGTTGCAGGTGTTTAGAGCTCCGAACCGACGACCGACAAACAGGACGGAACCCCATCCCTTCTTTTTTGTGACTGAGATGCGTCTCGGCCCATATAATCGCGGCTATGAAAAACGCGATGTTTCTCAGACCTCTGTCCGTCACGGTAATGGCTTGCCTGATTGTGCCGCCGTCGTTTGCGCACGAGCCGGTTTACGCGCGCAAAGGAATGGTAGTGGCGCAGGAGCCGCTCGCGGCTGACGTGGGAGTCGCCGTTTTGAAATCGGGCGGCAACGCGGTGGATGCCGCGGTAGCGGTTGGCTTTGCGCTCGCCGTTACTTATCCCTACGCAGGAAACCTCGGTGGCGGCGGCTTCCTGCTCATCCGCATGGCCGATGGACGCAGCACGTTTATCGACTTCCGTGAAAAGGCGCCTCGCAAGGCCACGCATGATATGTACCTCGATGCCAGCGGCAACGCCACGAAAGACAGCGTGCTCGGGTGGCGCGCTGCGGGCGTGCCAGGGAGCGTTCGCGGTTTCGAGCTTGCTCTGAAAAAGTACGGCACGAAACCCTGGGCGGAAGTAATGAAGCCGGCCATCGCGCTGGCCTCTTCCGGCTTTCCCATTTCGTATTCGCAAATGCGCTCGTTCAAAGCCAGCGCTGATTCTCTCTCGCAATTCCCCGAGTCCAAGCGCGTTTTCCTGCGAGACGGCGCCTTTTACGAGTGGAACGAAACTTTCAAGCAGCCGGAACTGGCTCATACGCTCGAACGCATCGCTGGCGCCGGCGCTTCTGAGTTTTACGAAGGGGAAACCGCGCGTACCTTCGTCCGCGAAATGGAAAAGAATGGCGGGCTTATCACCCTGGACGATCTTCGCGAATACCAGGCCGTCGAACGAAAGCCGCTCGAAGGCGACTACAAGGGCTACCACATCATCACTTCGCCGCCGCCCAGCTCCGGCGGTGTCGGCATCCTGCAAATGCTCGGCATGCTCGACGCGACTGGTTATGAAAAATCCCGCGCCGGTTCGGCAACCGAGTATCACTACCTTGCGGAAGTAATGCGCCGTTATTACGCTGATCGCAATGAATATCTTGGCGATCCCGATTTCGTGAAGGATCCCATCACCGCGATGCTCGATCCTGTCTACATTCACGCGCGGCGGGATTCCATTGATCCAGTTTTGGCGACACCGAGCGACCTGATCCGGCCCGGGCTTCCCGCGGGCGCTGCCGAAGGCTCGGACACCACGCATTACAGCATCGCGGACGCGGAAGGTAACGTTGTTGCGGTGACTTACACGCTCAACGCCGGTTACGGCAGCAAAGTCACCGTGCCCGGCCTGGGCTTCCTGCTCAACGACGAAATGGACGATTTTGCCGCCAAGCCAGGGACGCCCAATATGTTCGGTTTGGTTCAGGGCGACGCCAATTCCATCGCTGCGGGCCGCCGTCCGCTCTCTTCCATGACTCCCACCATCGTCCTGAAAGACGGCAAGCCCTTTCTGGCCCTGGGCGCACCCGGCGGCTCGACGATCATCACCGCGGTTCTGCAAGTGATGCTCAACGTCATGGATTTCGGCATGAACGTGCAGGACGCCATCGACTTCCCCCGCGTCCATCATCAATGGAAACCGGACACGCTGGCCATCGAGCGCGGCGTTTCTCCCGACACGATTGCCCTGCTCAAGAAGGCCGGCTACAACATCGAAGACGCCAAGCCGGTGGTGCTTGCGCGCGTCGAAGCGATTCTGCTGAACGACGGCTGGCTCCAAGGCGGCCACGACGAACGCGGCGGCGGCAAAGCCGCCGGCTACTAACGGAACCAAATGAGTCGTCAAACAAGGGAACCGAACGAAGATGCCGCCCTCAAGGGTGGCGCTACATGTAAACCCGGATCGGATCGCCTACTTCTTGGCGACCAGCTTGAAGCCGCCGCTGACTTCCGGCTCCTCGAGGAATACTGGTGAATCCACAACGTGAACTGCAGACGGCTCAGCGGAGTTGAGTTGGGTCTCGCCCGTTTGCACTACGCAAGTAGCAACCTGCACTCGGCTGGGGTATGGTAGCGCCTCACAGGGGTACCCCCATGCGAGCAAGGAACATTTTTCTCGGACCCCTCGGGCTCCGCTCGGGCTGCCGCCTGCTGATTTTCCTGGCCATCGTCACCGCCTTGCAGGCTCTCTTTCAAAAGATCGTAGAGGTAATCCTGAGGGCCCGCGGCATCGTTCCGCCGGAAGGCTTGTACGCCATCGTGTTTCTGGTCCAGGACGCGATTACTCTCATTGGCGTCGTAATCGCCACGTGGGTCATGGCGCGCTGGGAGCACCGCAGGCTTTCCAGTTACGGCTTGCCGGGAAAGAACGCCTTCGGGCGCAGGTTCTGGGAAGGGGCGGTCTTTGGATATGCGAGCGTCTCTGTTTTGATTCTGCTGATTTTTCTTGCTGGCGGATACACGGCCGGCACTTTGGCGCTTCACGGAGCCGCCCTTGTTCGCGCGACGCTGCTCTGGCTGCTGGCTTCGCTCGCGATCGGTTTCGCGGAGGAGTATCTGTTTCGAGGCTACCCACAATTCATCTTGACGCAAGGAATGGGTTTCTGGCCTGCCGCGCTCCTGGTTTCATTTCTCTTCGGGGCGCTTCACTATTTCACCAAGCCCTATGAGCGATGGCCGGACGGGGCCTCGACAGGCCTGCTCGCTCTATTCATTTGCCTGACGCTTCGCCGCACGGGCGATTTGCGATTCGCCATTGGCTTCCACACGGCCTTCGATTTCGCGGCTATCTTTGTCTACTCAGGGCCGAACGGGGGACGACTCGCGCCTGACCGCTTGTTGACGGCCACGTTCCACGGGGCCGACTGGCTCACCGGAGGAAAGCTTGGTCCCGAAGCGAGCTTGCTCGTGTTTCCTGTGATCGCCGCGATGTTTCTGTTGTTTCAATTCCTGTATCGGATCAAAGCGGAAGCCTCTAGGGAACATCCGCCAACGAGTACCTTGTGACCGTCACGCCGCGCGCGCGGGTCAGGAACTGTGCACAGCTGCTCTGAGATGCCCAGAGATTCCGTTTTGCCAGGCTTCTCATGCAAGGATGCCCTGCCGGACTTGGCGGGATTCGCTGTGCTCCTGCTGGGATGGTACATCTTGGTGCGCTGGCTGTACTTCAAGCCGGCGGAAAAAGAAACTGTAGGGGCAAATCCAGAATGACGAGTGGAGACGGCGAACCACTTGCCCTTTGCAAGAGGCCCGCATCCCCCGCTGGCGTTGAAACGCGTCGCTGCGACAAGAGGTAGCCTTTCGCTTTCGCCGCGGCGGGACCGTTCAGGGCCTACGGCAGCAGTGTGAAATTTATGGTGATGGTGGTATCGACTTCGACAGGCTCGCCATTCAGGAGCGTGGACTGATAGCGCCACTGGCTGACGGCTTCGACGGCGGCGCGGGCGAGGTCCGGATTAATCTGGCTGTTCAAGACTTCCAGCGAGTGCGGAATGCCATCCATCCCGATTACCGCGTGAAGCAGCACTGAACCTTGGACACCGGCTGCCTTGGCGCTCTGAGGGTAGACAGGTTGTGCTCTGGGCTGGATCACCTTTGCGGCCTCCACTTTGCCACCAATCCGGATGCGTATGGTCTTTGGTTCTGTCGGGGCTTCGGTTGCAGCCGATTTTGCGGAGCCCTCAGCTCTTACGTCTACGGTTTCGTTGATGCCGCCGATGTCGAGCTTGGCTGTCATCGTGAGGTCGCGGCCCGGCTGTAGCACGACTTGCGGCGCGAGATACGCAGCAAACCCCGGCTTGAGAACCTTCATCTCGTACTCACCGGCTGGCAGCGCTTTGAAAACAAAATTTCCCTCGGCGTCCGAGACGGTCATATCCACGGTATTCGCTTTGTGGTTGGTCATGACGATGGTGGCGTTCGGAACCGCGCCATCGCTGGGATCAAAGATGGTGCCGTTGAATTTTCCTGACAAATTCTGGCCGGGGAGCCGGATAGCCGCGAGCGGAAGAATCAGGCAGAAGGCTGCGAGCTTCAGCAGCAACCCCGTTCTTCGCGAGATTCCTCCGCGGTTTAGATTTGGATTCAGCATGGCGATAAATCTCCTTTCCAGATTCGTTGGGCGGGCAATGGCGAGTGCGGCGGACCAACGGCGATGCGCGTTTTTCAAAGTGCGCGCAAGCTCGAGCAACTGGTTCGCGTACTGTGAGGGATCCACTCCGCTGTTCAAGACGCAATCATCGCAAGCCTGTTCGCTCTCGCTTCGCAGCTTTGCGGCGGCGAACCAGACGAGCGGATGAAACCAGTAGATGGCGCGAGTCAGCTCGCCGCAAATTTGTGCGAGCCAGTCGTGGCGGGCGATGTGGGCGAGTTCGTGGGAAAGGACCGTCTTGCGGCGTTCCTCGGACCATTCCATGGCCCCGGTGGGAAGCAGGATGCGGGGCCAGAGTAATCCCCATGTCAAAGGCATGGACGAGGGGTCCGCGGACAGAAGAATCTTTACCGGACGCGCAATACCTAGGGCCCTGGAGCAACGCCAAACGAGTTCTTGCCAATCGCCACCGGCTATCGGAGTTGCGTCGGTGGAAATCCACGCGAGCCGCGTCAAGCCAGCCAGTAGTTTGACAGCGACGAATGCGGCGCCGAGCACCCACAGGAGGAAAATCAAGTTGATCCATTGGCCGGCGAACGGGGAAGCGGCTGCGGCGTCAATCACCGTGAACGGCAGCTTTTGAAAATTGGCGCTTCCTCCGGCTGTGTGAGCCGCGCCGAACAGTTTGACCGCGTTGCCGAGTGTCGCGGAACGCCAGGATGGAAGCAGGAGCGTGAGGCTTGGGAGAGCCAACGAACAAGCGATTCCCAGCACCCACGCGTGATGGCGCGTTGCCGCCGAGCCGTTGCGCATGGCTCGCGCAACGATGGCCGTCAACGCGAGGACGAACGTGGCCTTAACGGCAGAGCCCATCAGGAGGGACAGCGTTAATTCCGGGCTTCCGAGCCACTGCATGGCTAGTTCTCCTTCCTGCTCTGCGCGATAACGCGGGCGAGGCGGTCGAGCTCCTCCGAGGAAATCCTCCAGCCCTCGCCGCCAAGCAGGGCCGCGACCGCCTTCTCCGTGGAGCCTTCGAAAAACGTTTGGACCAGGTGCTGGAGGGCGGACCGGCGCGCGAGTTCGCGAGGAACCGACGGAGCATACACGTATTTCAACCCGTGTTCTTCATGGCGGACGTGGCCCTTCTCCTCGAGCACCCGAAGCTGGGCGCGGACGGTGGAATAGTTGGGCTTGCCATCGAGTTGCGCGAGCACCTCTCCCACCGAAGCACGTTCGAGCCGGTAAAGAATGTCCATGATCTGGCGTTCGCGGCGGGTCAGAGCATTTGGCTTGAGATTTCTCTTCATGATCTTCCATGTGCTAGATTTCTAGCATGCATGCTAGAAATCTAGCACTTCTTCAGAACGTGTCAACTGTTTTTTTCGGCCGGGCTGCGAGGTTTTCCCGGCAGAAGCCCTGCCTTTACAAGGGCAAAGCGCACGCCCCTTCGCCTCAGGATGATTAAGATGCAGGCGCTGCAAAATCGCGCAGCAAGCTGCGCCACAACAAACAAGCCAGGCCCGCCTCAGAAAAGCGGCCCCTACAGTCGCGAAGCACCTGAGCTGGGGCCTTACGGCGGGCTCCCCGTTCCCCGGATTGGGGAAGCACGGGGGCGTTCCCCGGCTGGGAGGCGTCGTTCGCCGGTAATTCCCTTCTGACTGCCGAATCCCGCGTGCGCGCTCGAAGGAGTCTGCCTATTCTCGCTTTGGGCACGGGAAACCGGCCAGGCCCGCTGGGAGAGGCGGGCCGTAAAGCAGCGAAGAGGTCAACATGGCTCATATGCTCAGCAAAGCAAAGTTCAACGGGGCAAAGGTCCATAGGGCAAAGTCGCTGACGTCATCCAAAACAGTTCACATCGTTGCAGGAGCGATTCTCTTCTCTTTCGGGATAACGCTGTTGACTGCCAATCTGGATGCATTGGCGCTCCAGGCGAGCGCCTGGTTTTCAGCACCTGGCCCTCTGGGCGCCGCAATCGAAATCGGCCTGGCGGGGTTGCGCGCCGTGCAGGCCTATTTCTTCGATCCATCCTCGTTTCAGGCCGCCCTTGTTTCGATCTTGGTATCCCTTTGGCCTCTGATTCTGGTTATTATCGGAGCTATTCTTTTGCACGGCGCAGTCGGCGTGCGTTTCGCCAGCAGGAAGCTGGCGCAGACGTTTTCATCGGGGGAGTACGAGAGCGAGTCCTAAGCGACAGATGTGGCGCGCGAACTACAGGAGAATTGCGTGAGCGACGAGCACAATTTCGATCCTAAGAAGTTCAGTAACGAGGTCCAGGATCGCGCGAAGAAAATGAGCGACGAGGCCTTCGACCGGGCGAAGAAGTTTAGTGACGACATCCACGAACAGATTCATCGGAACATCGACGATCAGATGAAGACCTCTTCTCGGAGTTGGAAAGGGCGCCGGCGTCCCATGGTGATCGGCTTAGACATGCGCGCCCGAGGCCGCGGCGGGATGATCATGGGCGGCATTCTCGTCTTAATCGGCGGCGCCTTCCTGCTGGACCACCTGGGAATCATTTCCATGGGGAATCCTTTTCGGTTTTGGCCCTTGGCCCTCGTCCTGGTCGGGCTGCTGAATTTCTCTCATAGCCGCGCCTGGGGCGGTCTACTGGTATTGGCGGGCGTGGTTTTGCAACTTAATGAACTCGGGATTACCCACTTTGGATGGAACCAGCTCTGGCCCATGCTGCTGATCGCCCTCGGCCTTTTCGTTTTTTGGGGATCGATGGAATTTCGAAATAAGCCTGCTGATTCCTCGTCGCCACAAGTCGACCCACGCACGACGCTCAATGAGGCCGTAGTCTTTGGCGGGTTGGAACGCCGCATGACCAGCCAGGACTTTCAAGGCGGCGACGTCACCGCGATATTTGGCGGCGTTGAACTGGATCTCACGGAAGCGACCATTCAAGCCAACGAGGCGACCCTGGCGATTACGACCATCTTCGGGGGCGTGGAGATCCGCGTCCCTCCCACGTGGCAAGTGGCGTTTCGCGGGGCGCCCATTTTTGGTGGCATAGAGGACAAAACTCGCACCGCTCGCGTAAATGACCCAACCGCCAACCTCAAGACACTGATCATCACCGGGGCGGTTATCTTTGGCGGCCTGGAAATCAAGAACTAACCCCCATGCATCCGCTCTTCACGCGCAACCGCCTGGGCCTCTATCTGCTCGCATGGGTCCCGCTGGTTGCCACCTCGATCTACGGCCTAGTCTCGCGCGGGTTGCTTGATTGGTTTCATGCAGCCGTTCTCACCCTACCGGTATACCTGTTGTACGCTTTTCTTTGCCTCTCGGCCTGGTATCCCTGTCGCGCAACTCCCCTGGGCAAGGTCAGCTTCATCCGCTTGCTGCTGACGCACCTGACCGCGGCCGTATTCTTCAGCTTCGTTTGGACCAGGGCTAGCGATGCCTTTGCCTACGCGGTGCTCAGCCCCGAACAGTTAGCCGGCCTTACCCGCCAATTCTTGCCGCAAGTGAACGCCATTTTCACCGTCGGCGTTCTACTGTACTTGCTCTCGGTCGCGTTTCATTATGTTCTGATCGCCATGGAGGATTCGCGTCGCGCGGAAGCGCAGGCGGCGGAGGCACTCATACTTGCGCGCGACGCCGAATTGAAAGCCCTGAAGGCGCAGATCAACCCTCATTTCCTATTCAATAGCCTGAATTCCATTAGCGCACTGACGAGCATCGATGCGGGACGCGCCCGCGAAATGTGCGTGCTGCTGGGTGAGTTTCTGCGCTTGACTTTGGGACTTGGCGAAAAAACGGTCGTCCATTTCTCCGAAGAACTCGACCTGCTTCAAAAATACTTTGCTATCGAGAAAATTCGATTTGGCGAACGGCTGAAAACGCAGGAGGCCATCCAAGAAGATTCCAAGGCCTGCCTGCTGCCTCCCTTACTGCTCCAGCCGCTGATGGAAAACGCGATCAGGCACGGTATCGCAAACCTACCGGAAGGCGGCGAAGTGCGCTTGACCGCCGAACGCCAAAACGGCCACCTGGAAATCCTGGTAGAGAATTCCTGGGATCCCGACGCGCCCCCGCGCCGGTCAAGCGGCATGGGCTTGAGAAATGTGAAACAACGGCTGGAAGCGCGCTATGGAAAAGAGGCGGCTCTTCACGTAATGGCCGAGGGCGATCTCTTTCAGGTCAGTCTGTCGATTCCGCTCGAAAGTGAGGAAAAGGCTTGAGCGTCTCTGTAAAGAAAAGGTGGCGGGCGCTCATCGTTGACGACGAGGAATTGGCCCGGCACATTATCCGCGAATTATTGCAGCCGCATTCGGAAATCGAGATCGCGGCGGAATGCGCGAACGGATTTGAAGCCGTCAAAGCCTTTGCCGAGCACCGGCCCGACTTGATTTTTCTCGATGTGCAGATGCCAAAGCTTACGGGGTTCGATGTGCTCGAACTCATTGGCGAAGACCCTTCTGTCATTTTCGTCACTGCTTACGACCAATACGCCATGCGGGCGTTCGAGGTCCATGCGGTGGATTATTTACTGAAGCCCATCGGGAAAGCACGTTTTGAGGAGGCCCTGGAGCGCGCCAAATCCCGGCTTGGCGAGAAAATGCCTTCCCCGCTAAAGCTCGCCGACTCCGCGCGCCCTCCGCAACAATTTCTGGAACGCGTCGTCGTAAAAGACGGCACTCGCGTAACGCTGATTCCGATCGCCAAGCTTGATTACGTCGAAGCGCAGGACGATTACGTTGCGTTGGCCAGCCAGGGCAGGAAACATCTCAAGCAGCAGACCATCGCGAGCCTTGAGGCCTGCCTCGATCCGAACTGCTTTGTGCGTATCCACCGCTCTTACATTGTGAATTTGGAAAGGGTCGCGCGCATCGAACCCTACGGCAAAGACAGCCGGCTCGCGATTCTTAGCGACGGCGCGCGACTTCCCGTAAGCCGCACGGGCTATGCGCGCCTGCAATCACTGCTGGACGAGCGCAAGTAGTTTCTCGCTGCGAGAACCTCGGTCGGATTGCGATTCGAGTCAGCAGTCCAGGACTTGACGGACTTTTCCCAGCAGGCTGGCGCGGCCAAACGGTTTTTGCAGCAGCCTGGTGCCGCCGTTCAAGACTCCTCGCTGAACGATCACATCGTCCGTGTAGCCGGACATGTAGAGAACCTTGAGCGTCGGGTAATTCGACGTCAGCCGGCGGGACAATTCATGGCCGTCCATTACGGGCATCACCACGTCCGTCAACAGCAAATCAATCTTGCGATCGGCGGCCTCGGCAAGACGAATGGCGTCCTCCACACTTGCGGCTTCCAACACCGAATAACCGGCGGTTTCCAGCAAGCCGCGGGTAAGCTCGCGAAGGGCGGTTTCGTCTTCCACAAGAAGGATCGTCTCTCTCCCTCCGGGAAGTTCCGGGCGACGGGCGGACGCGCGCGGGGCCTCGGGAACTCCACGGACATGGGGAAAGTAAACTTTGAAAGTCGTGCCGCGCCCGGGTTCGCTGTAGGCCATGATGTAGCCGCCAGATTGCTTGACAATTCCATAGACCGTGGAACGCCCCAGCCCTGTGCCTTTGCCCTTTTCCTTGGTGGTGAAAAAGGGCTCGTAAATGTGGGACAGCGTTTCCTGATCCATGCCGCAGCCCGTGTCGCTGATACTCAATAGCGCGAACGGTCCGGCAGCAGCGCCCAGATGTTGGCCGACATATGAGTCGTCGAGGATCACGGAGGATGTTTCGAGGATCAGTTTGCCGCCGTCCGGCATGGCGTCTCGGGCATTCACCGCGAGATTCATCAGGATCTGGTCGATCTGGCCGGGATCCATCCGAATGGTGCCGGCCCCGGATGGCACGCGAATAATCAACTCGATATCTTCTCCGATGACGCGTCGAAGCAGTTTTTCCATTTCGCGGACCGAAACGTTGAGGTCAAGGATTTTTGGCTCGACCATTTGTTTCCGGCTGAAGGCGAGGAGCTGCGTGGTGAGGGCTGTAGCGCGCTGTGTGGCGCTTTGGATGGCCTCCACGCTTCTCTGGAGCCGCACGTCTCGCCGGGCAGCTTCCTCCAGAATTTCCGTGTGGCCAAGAACCACGCCAAGCAAATTGTTGAAGTCGTGAGCGATCCCTCCGGCCAGCCGGCCGATGGCCTCCATTTTTTGCGACTGAAAAAGCTGACGCTCGAGGATACGGCGCTGCGTAATGTCCTCGGCGAACACTTCGTAGTAGGCTTGCGCATCGTCAGGAGCAGCGACACGCCGCCCATTGAGAAGCGCCGTAATGATATTTCCGTCCTTACGCTTCCATTGGACTTCGACGTTGTGAAAATCCTTACGATGCGAGTGCTCTTCGAGCAATCGCTGACCCTGTCTTGCATCGTGATAGATATCCCGGTCCAAATTGAGTCGGCAAAGCCCGTCTTCAGATCCATATCCCAGCATGTTCACAAGCGCAGGATTGGCTTGGAGAATCCGCCCTTTGAGAGTGGACTGCAGGATTCCGAAGGGAGCATCGTGAACCAGAGAGCGGAAATTGGCTTCCGAGCGGCGAAGCTCTTCTTCGGCGTTTTTTCTTTCGGTAATGTCGCGGCTCACCGACAACATGCATTGTTGCTGGCCAACACTCACCCTGACGGCGGCGAGCTGGCCGAAGCGGATCTCCCCCGACTTCGTGCGAAAACGAAATTCCTCTTCGTGGACTTCCCCCTCGCGCAGAACTTTTTGCAAGGTGGCGCCGCGCTGTTCGGGATCGGCCCAGACGTGGAGTTCGGCGGAGGTTTTGCCGATCGCCTCCTCGGCCGCGTAGCCCGTCATGCGGCAAAAGCCTTCGTTGACCTCGATATAGCGGCGTTCGGGGAGCGTGCGCAGGGTGATGGCGTCCGGGCTGGACTGGATCATGCGCGCGTATCTTTCGTTGGTTTGGCGAAGCTCTGCGACCATCCCGGACAAGTCGTCGTTGGGGGCTAGGCGGGGGCTTGCTTTGGTCTGCCGTGGACGGCGCGGGCTTTTTTTGTGAGGCTTGGCCATGAGCGTGTTCCCATCCGGTGCAGGCAAACAGGCACTTCTGTCCCCATTTGCCGCGAGTGAAGGGGCACTCTATTCCCCGCCGGGACGCAATTAAAATCTAACATTACAACCCGGTTCTCCGAGAATTGGGTTCCATTCGCTTTGTCGAATCAGCAAAGGGAAACGAATCTTATTGGTTGCAGGCGATTCGTGGGAATTAACTCTGAAGGCCGAAACGGACCTGCATTTCCCGCCGCCCGGAGGCGGTGACATGCAAGATCCTGCTGTCCAGGTCCTGCGCGACCCATCTTTTTTTCAGCGCGACTTTCAACAAAGCCGCGCCGAGAGCGCCACCCAGGTGAGGCCGGCGCTCGCTCCAGTCCACACAAGCGAACGCGAAACGGCGCCGCAGCGCGCGCGTTGCATCAATCTCCATGCCCAGCGCTTGCAAACCTTTTTCCCCGCGCTGCGTGAGGTCGTACGAACTGCCGTCCTTTGAATCGTCCACCAACCATCCCATGGCCCTGATGCGATCGTGGAGCGTTACGCCAAGCGAGCCTGCGATATGGTCGTAACAAGTCCGGGCCGCACGCAAAGGTTCGGGCGTATTTGGCACGAAGGTGTTGCGCGTTCCTCCTGCGAGCACGCTAAGCGCTTCGAGCGCGGCCGCAACGTCTGGCCCTTCCAAACGGTAGTAGCGATGCTTCCCCTGGGCTAACACTTTCACCAATCGGTTGCTCATTAGCCTTTGGAGGTGCACGCTGGCCGTGGAAGGGCTTACGTCCGCCACGATGGCGAGTTCCGTGCTTGTGCGTGCGCGCCCGTCGGTCAGGCAGTAGAGCATCCGCGCCCGGGCAGGTTCACCGATCGCCGCGGCGATGGAGCAGGCCGAAGCGTCGGCGGTTTCGACATTCATAGCATTCACAGTTTGATGATAAACGAAGTGTGGTTGTCGGGCAACAGGGATAATTCCTGCACGGGTCGGACCACGCGCTTTCCCCGGGAAATTACCCGCCGCGAAGCGCTGCGAGTGCTCTCGGCGACACGTGGGCTTTGCGCGCCGCGCGTTACCGGCCCCATTTCCTCACTAGGAGACCACCAATGGCCATCGCATGCTTCATTCGATACCAGATTGATCCGTTTCAGCGGGAGGCTTTCAAGAAGTATGCCGAAAATTGGGGCCGTATCATTCCCTGCTGCGGAGGGCATCTGGTCGGATACTTCCTTCCTTACGAAGGCACGAATGACGTAGGCTGGGGCCTGGTTGCTTTTGACAGCCTCGCATCGTACGAGCACTACAAGGAGCGTTTGCGGTCCGACAAGGAAGCGCGCGCGAATTTTGAGATGGCCCAGGCGAAGCGCTTCATCCTTCGCGAAGAGAGAAATTTCGTCGAGGTCGTGGATGGAGCCTTTAGCATCCCGTCAACGCTTGGCAGAACGGACTAACATGAGCATTCTCACGCAAGCGGAAAAGGGGCAGGCATTTCGCGCGCTGCATGCGCGAACCTCCGCGTTCATCATCCCCAACCCCTGGGACGCTGGCACGGCTCGCATTCTGGCCCACCTGGGATTTGAGGCTCTGGCCACCACCAGCATGGGTTATGCCTTCTCGCTTGGGCGGCGCGACAATACGCTGCATCGAGCCGAGTCTCTGGCCTATGCATCAGCGATTGCGTCTAAAACCAATCTTCCGGTCAGCGCCGACCTCGAAAATGGTTTTGGAGACACCCCGAAAGTCGTTGCAGAAACGATCCGGCTTGCTGCGGATGCTGGGCTTGTCGGTGGCTCAATCGAAGATGCCACGGGGTGCCCGGACGATCCAATCTATGAACTGCCACTTGCGGTGGAGCGCGTCCGCGCCTCGGTCGAGGCGGCACGCGCACTTCCCTTTCCGTTTACGCTGACCGCGCGCGCTGAGAATTACTTGCACGGCCGGCCGGATCTGCGCGACACGATCAAACGCCTGCAAGCTTTTCAGGAGGCGGGCGCCGATGTTCTTTACGCACCCGGTCTTGCGAGCAAGGACGACATTGCTACGGTCGTGCGCTCGGTGGACCGTCCGGTTAATGTCGTGATGGGTTTGCGAGGAGTGCCACTGAGTTCGGCGGAGCTTTCGGCAATCGGCGTCAAACGTATCAGCGTCGGCAGCGCGCTCTATCGAACCGCTCTAGGCGCGTTTCTCAGCGCCGCTCGCGAGATGCGTGATCAGGGCACGTTCACATTCGCACAAAGAGCGGTCACACCGCTGGAGGTCAATTCTATTTTCGGCGAGTAACAGGCTAAGTCAGCTTCTTCACCCAAATGCGGCTTGTGGCGGGTTTGCCAAGGTGAACCGTTTTTCCATCCACGCGCAGAGTCATGGTCTCATCGTACTCGCGTTTCAGGACATCGACGGTCGTGGACGGGCGCAAGTGCAGTCCTTCCAGGAATTCCAAAAACTGTGCGTCTTTCTCGTACACGCAGAGAATTTCGCCCGAGTCCTTCGCGCGCAAGTCCGCCAGCAGCAGCGCGCCTTGCTTGCGCAACGTTGCGATTCCGCCGCGCATCGGAACGCCGTGCGGACAGCTCTTCTTGTCGCCGAAGCGCTTGATCAGCAGCGCTTCTACTTCAGGCGAGATCGCATGCTCTAATCGCTCGGCCTCATCATGTGCTTTGGCCCAGGAAAGACCGATCACATCCGTTAGCAACATTTCCGCGAGTTGATGGCGCAAAGCAAGATGCTCAGCAAACTTTCTTCCCTTTTGCGTGAGGACAATCTGCCCCTTACGGTCAACGCTTACGTGCCCGTCCCGCGTCATCCGTTTCAGCGCGGCCGTTACGGCCGGAGGCGTGACTTGCAATGCCTCCGCTAGCCGGGCGCTGATCGGAGTCTGGTTCTCCTCGAGCATTTCCCAAATCGCCTTCAGGTAGTCTTCCTGCGATACGCTGGTCTTTTCTCGCCGCAAAGACGCTCCTATCTTTCTGCTCTCCGGCTTACGCGTTTCTCCCGCAAGCTCATCGCGAGCTGATTCACTCTTCGCCGGATTCCTTCGAAAACCCGCTGATACGTTTCCGGGTCTCCGCCATAAGGATCTTCGACGAGCCAGTCTTCCACTTTTCTCTGGCCTCCGTGACCGCGAAAAACCTCCTCGCTGGTTCTCCCCGTCATGTTAATGACCAGGTCGGCGGCGTCCGTATCCTCGCGGGTGAGGAGATCGGACGTAAGCCCATTCGCCGAGTAGCCGTTTTTCATGAGCGTTTGCCTGGTCATATCGGCGGTGTTACCCAAAGGATGCAACCCGGCACTCGATGCTTCCATCACGTCGGCGGCATCGTAGCGGGCGATCGCTTCCGCCATCGGGCTGCGGCAGGCGTTCCCGACGCACACAAACAGCACGCGCGTGCGTTGGGAGCGCGGGGCGCCCGCTGTCTCCGTTTTCTCTTTTTTCACGAAAGGGATTTTACGCCGTTTTTGGGCGGCTTGACTCGTTGACTGGCGAGTCGAAGAAAGTATTCGTGCACCGTCGTGTCGTCGGTCAGTTCCGGATGGAATGTCGCCGCCATAATGTTCTGGTGCTGCACCAACGCCGGTTTTCCCGCGTATTCTGCCAGAACCTTGACCTCCGGCCCGGCCCGTTCAATCACCGGGCCGCGGATAAATACCATTTCGAGCGGCTCTTTCTTGAGTGTCGTCGGCCCGCGGACCACGTCGCTGGCGATTTGGCGTCCATACGCGTTTCGAACCACGGTCATGTCCATGAGGTTCAGCGAATCTTGGCGAGGGTGCTTCACATCTTTGGCGAGCAAAATTGCGCCTGCACAGGTTCCGAGAATGGCTCCACCGTGCTCGGCGAACCTTACTATTTTGTCGGCCAAGCCTTCTTCTTGAAGGAACTTTAGTTGAGTCGTACTTTCGCCGCCCGGGAGAATCAATCCGCAGCAACCTTCGAGGTCGGCCGGGGTACGCACTTCGGCCGTTTTCGCGCCGAGCTGCTCGAGCATCGCTCTGTGCGCCTGAAAATCTCCCTGGACCGCCAAAATACCTATCTTCAATGCGCTTGCCCCAATGTGAATTGTGCCGTGACTTCGAAGGGCGCAGCCATGCTGCGCCCCCGTTTTACCAGCCGCGCGTGGACAGCAGATCTTTTTCTTCCATTTGCCGCACGTCGAGCCCGCGCATGGCTTCACCCAGTTCCTCATGTGCTTCGAGCACCGCCTTCGCATCCTCAAAATGCGTCGTCGCCTTCACCACAGCTTTCGCGCGCGCTTCAGGATCGCTGGACTTGAAAATTCCTGAGCCAACGAACACCGCTTCCGCACCCAGCCTGCGGACTAACGCGGCGTCCGCCGGCGTGGCGAGTCCACCGGCCGAAAAATTCGGCACGGGCAATTTCCCGGTCTTCGCGATTTGCCGGACCAGCTCCAACGGCGCTCCCAACTCTTTTGCTTGGTGCATTAATTCATCATCGCGCATGGTAGTGAGCTTCTTCATTTGGCTGACAATCGCGCGCATGTGACGCACCGCTTCCACAACATTGCCCGAACCGGCTTCGCCCTTGGTTCGGATCATCGCCGCGCCTTCGGCAATGCGCCGCAACGCTTCACCCAGGTTGCGCGCGCCGCAAACAAACGGCACGCGGTAATCGTGCTTCCAGATGTGATTCTCCTCATCGGCGGGCGTGAGGACTTCGCTTTCGTCAATGAAATCCACTTCCAGCGCCTGAAGAACTTCCGCCTCGGCAAAATGGCCGATACGCACTTTGGCCATCACCGGAATCGTCACCGTCTTCATGATTTCCCGAATCACTTTGATAGACGCCATGCGCGCCACGCCGCCTTCTTTGCGGATGTCCGACGGCACGCGCTCCAGCGCCATCACCGCGCAGGCGCCGGCGTTTTCGGCGATTTTGGCCTGCTCGGCGTTCGTGACGTCCATGATCACGCCGCCTTTGAGCATTTCCGCGAGACCGACCTTGACCCGCCACTCGTTCGAGCCTTTATTGCCGTTGCCGCTGCCATTTGGCTTTTTGACTTCCATCTTGCTTCTCCTCTCCGTCTTGAAACTTTTGTATCTCGCAGTCCTAAAATCCGTTATCGAGGCTTGATCACTACGAACCGCCCTTTTCCTCGCGCGAGCACGTCTCCATTCTGATTTCGAATCTCGCCGGTCATAAAAAGGTTTCGTCCATTCATCTCCGTCTCACGCCCTTCCACCACAATCTCTTTGTCCAGGGCCACCGGTTTCAAGTATTCCACGCTCAACTCCGCCGTCACCGCGCGAACGTCCCTGAACCGGCAAACTTTTCCCAGGGCCTCGTCCAACAGCAGCGCGATAATTCCGCCATGAGCAAACCCCGCGCCGCCTTGATACCGCTCGCCCAGCACGAACCGTCCCACGATTTTTCGATTCGCGTTGTCCTGTTCGAACGTCAGCTTCATTCCGCCGGCGTTGTCTCCGCCACACCCAAAGCACTTATTTGTGGGATTCGGCTCAAGTCGGATGAGGTCGCTCAATCTTGTCCTCGCAGTCTGTTTCCGTTCCCTTCCCTCCTCACTTCATGGTTCACACCAGCGCCACGCGACTCCGCTCCGCCCTTCGCACGCCGCGTTGCCTCTTGCGCATCTCCACCTTGAGCATTTCGGCCAAGGTGGCCACGCCGCGCACCACCTGCTTTTCGTTGAGGCTGGAGAATGCGAGTCGCAACGTATTTGGCAACGGGCTCTGCACATAGAAGTAGCGGCCCGGCGCAAACAGCACGCCGCGCTCTTTCACGTGGATTAGCAGCTCGCTCGCATCGAATCCCGGCGGCAGTTCCAGCCACAAACACATTCCGCCTTCCGGCCGCATCCAGCGCGTGCCTTCCGGCATGTACTTGCGCAGAGCCTCATCCACCGCAGCCAGCCGCGAAGCATATACCTTGCGCATTTTTGCCAAGTGCTTGCTGAAAAGGCCGCGACGCAAAAACTCCGCCAGCGTCGCCTGTGCGAGTTGGTCGGTGTGCAAATCCGTGGCTTGCTTCACAATGCGCAGCCGCTCGATGGCTTGCGGCGGCGCGACAATCCATCCCACGCGCAATCCGGGGAACGCCACCTTCGCGAAACTGTCAATGTGAATTACCAGATTCGAACGGTCGAGCTGCTTCAGCGACGGGATGCGCTCTTCCCTAGCATGCAGCCGCGCGTAAATGTGGTCTTCCACCACCGGCACTTGATAGCGGCCAGCTAGCTCCAGCAATTTGCGGCGGGCTGCCAGTGGCATCGAGACGCCCGTCGGATTCTGAAAATCCGGAGTCAGCAGGATCAGCTTGACGCGATTCGCTGCGAGCGTGGCTTCCAGGGCTTCCAGGTCCAACCCTAGCGCCGTTCCCGGCTCCGCATGAGTGCGCATCGGCACCGCCAGGCACCGCGCCCGCGCTCCATGAAAAATCGCCACCGCACCGGGATACGTCGGGTTCTCCATAATCACCGAGTCGCCCGGCCGCACAAATGCTTTGCTGATTAGATCAAACGATTGCTGGCAACCATCGGTGATGAGCAGATTTTCATCCTTGGCGACGATTCCATCGTGGCGCAGCAATTCCAAAAGCGCCGCCTTTAGTGGAGGATAACCGTCCGAAGGGCCAAGCGTCAGGACGTCGGTGGCCTCACGCCGCAGCGCGGCGTTCACGCAAATCTGCAGTTCATCAATTGGGAAAAATTCCGGAGCCGGGCAAGCCATCACAAAAGACAAAGCGCTTTCCGGCACGCCGGCCGTCAGCCGGCTCAGCACTTCTTCGCCCCGCTCATCGGCAAACAGCAGTTCCCAGCGAATCGTTCCGTTGCCGTTTAGGACGGGCGGTGCTGGCGGCGTGATTTTCAAGCCGTTGCCGTTTCCCTTGATGAAAGTGCCGCGGCCCACGTGTCCTTGAATCAGGCCTTCCGATTCCAATTCGGCGTAGGCATTGGCCACCGTGGTGCGGTGCACGCCCAGCATGGTCGCGAGTTCGCGGCTTGCCGGGATGCGGTCGCCGGGGCGCAAATCACCGGCATGGACCAGGGCTCGAAGTTGGTCGCGAAGCTGAACATACAGAGGGACATGGCTTTGTGGCTGGAGATGAATTGGCAGCATTGTCTCTCACCTTGAGCCAATTTTAGCAGAACTTGGCCTGTAACAAGAGCCAATTTGTCTTTTATGAACCGGCGCCGCTGTGGCGCCGTTTGCAGGCTTCCACGCCGCTAATGACGTGCCGGATTTGCTTTTGCGGGAGCGCGATTCGTATCCTCTCCAGCATGCCCGGTAAAATCCCTTCCCTCTTGGCTCTGGCTTTGGTGTTTAGGCCCATCCCCGCCGCGGGCCAGGCGCCGCCGTCCGACAAGGCTCCGCGCATCGATCAAGTCGTTTCGCGCTACCAGAAACTCGGCTACTTCAATGGAGCGATCCTCGTTGCAAACCACGGCAAAGTGATCTACGCCAAGGGAGTCGGGGAGGCGGACATGGCTTTGCACTCTCCGAACACTCCGCAAACCAGGTTTGGTATCGCATCCATCACCAAGCAGTTCACCGCCCTGCTCATCCTGCAACAGGTCGAGGAAAGCAGAATCGCCCTTCAGGGCAAAGTCTCTGACTACCTGCCCTGGTATCGCAAGGACACCGGGAGCCGCATGACCATCGAGCAACTGCTCCATCACGCTTCCGGCCTGCCGCCCGATTTTGATTCGCCGGAATTTAATGCCACGCCCGAAGCCACTCGACGATACGGCCATCAGGAATTTGCAGAAAAATTTTGTCAGCTCGCGCTCACTTCCGAGCCCGGCACGAAGTGGGCGTACAGCAACTGCGGCTACAATTTGCTCGGCCTGGTTCTTGAAAAGGTCACCGGAATGACCTTCGGAAGCCTTTTGCAGCAACGGATCCTCGAGCCCCTGGGCATGAAGGACTCCGGCATGGACCAGAACGACCTCGCACAGCTTGGCGGCGCTACCGGCTATCTGCGTCACGCTGGCCCCCGATATACGCGGGGAGCTTATATGGACCGGATTCACGGCTTTTCGTCTGGCTCGATGTACTCGACCGTGGAAGATCTTTACAAATGGAACCAAGCCCTCTCTTCCGGGGAGTTCGTTTCAGAGGAATTGCGCGGTCAGATTTTCACGCCGGGGCTTCACGACTGGGGCTACGGCTGGTTCATTACCAAGATCCCTGCTGGCCAGCCAGGCGCGGGCAGCGCGATGGCCGAAATGCGTGGCGACATGCCCGAGAATTTCTTTGCCTGGATTCTCCGTTATCCAGAGCGCGACGCCGTCATTATCACCCTCCGCAATGCTTACGGTTCGACCGAAGGCTTCGAGCAAAACATCCAGGCCATTCTGTTCGATGCCGAGCCGCGCCTGCCACCGCGAAGCCCCAAAGACATCGCCGCGCAACTTTGGCTCGCCCCGACGCACTGGATCGCCACACACATTGCGCTCTCTGCCTTGCTGATGCTCCTCGTCGTGTCTGCAATGCGGGTGGCCACACGCAAAAAACGCCAAACCAGCGCTTCGGCTCCGTCTTAACCCGCCCGATCCTCACGAGTTGTCGCGATTTCGTGCTCAACTACGACCTTGCCGCTCCGACGGAACAACATTATCCTTTGTCGCTATGAAACTGATGAAGCGATTGCTTCCTGGCTGGTTCGCGCTCTTCTTCATGGTTCTTCTAGTTCTTCTAACCAACGCGGTGCGTGCCGATCGCTTTGGCCAACAATCCTCGGCACCCTCCCCTGCCGCGGCTTCTGCCAGCCGTCCGAGCGATTTGCCCGAGCCCAAGAATTGGACCGCCGAGGAAGATCACCAGAACATGATGGACCAGCTCGGCATCAAAGCCCTTCGTCCCGGCCCCAACGGAAACGAAAACGCCCCCAATCACGCGAACTACGACGAGTCGAAAGCAAATCCCTTTCCCGATCTGCCCGATGCCCTCACGTTGAAAAACGGCAAGAAAGTGACGACCGCAGAAACATGGTGGAAGCAACGCCGCCCGGAGATTGTCGAAGACTTCGAGCGCGAAGTCGTTGGCCGCGTCCCCAAGAACGTGCTGGCGGTTACTTGGAGCGTCGCGGGCTCGGAGACGGCGGTCATAGCGTCTCACCCGGTTATCAAGCAACAGCTCGTCGGTCATGTGGACAATTCTTCCTATCCGCTGATCAACGTGGACATCCAGATGCTTTTCGTAAAACCTACCGATGCCGCCGCACCGGTTCCTGTGATGATGATGTTCGGCCGAGAATTCCCTCCTGGGGTGACCCCACGTTTTGTGATTCCTGGTGCACCCGGCTCTCCTGGCGCGGATCCTCCCGCAACCGAGCAGCTCATCACCGACGGCTGGGGCTACGCATACATCAACCCAGTTAGCGTTCAGGCTGACAATGGGGCCGGCCTCACCAAGGGAATCATCGGCCTCGTTAATAAAGGGCAGGCGCGCAAACCAGATGACTGGGGCGCGCTGCGTGCCTGGGCGTGGGGCGCGTCACGCGGGCTCGATTATCTCGAAACCGAAAAAGCCGTCGACGCCAAGCACGTTGGCATCGAGGGCGTTTCTCGCTACGGCAAAGCCGCGCTGATCACCATGGCGTTCGACACGCGCTTCGCGATGGTGCTCGTCGGGTCTTCTGGTGAAGGCGGCGCCAAACTGCACCGCCGCAATTTTGGAGAAGCGGTCGAAAATCTCACCGGGTCCGGCGAATATCACTGGATGGCGGGAAATTTTCTCAAGTATGGCGCTTCCGAAGCCACCTCGGGCAGCAAAAACCCGGGCGACCTTCCCGTGGATGCGCATGAGCTCATAGCTTTATGCGCTCCGCGGCTCACTTTCATCAGCTACGGTGTCCCCGAGAAAGGCGACGCCAAATGGCTCGATCAACAAGGCAGCTACATGGCCACCATGGCCGCTCAACCAGTCTTCCGGCTTCTCGGAGCGAAAGATCTGAGCGTCTCCGCAAATTATCGCGCAGCGAAAATGCCGCTGGTGAACGCCGGACTGCTGGATGGCGAACTCGCCTGGCGCCAAGACGATGGCGGCCACACCGACGGCCCCAACTGGAAATACTTCATCACCTGGGCCGACAGATTCTTGCACCACAAGGCCTCTTTTTCGCCGAGTTCCGCGACACACGGCGGGCCGCCTCCGGCGGATCAGCCTGCACCTCGCACCGACCCCAATTCGCTCATCGCTCATGAACAGTTGCTCGACAAAGCGAAGAAGGATCACATCGAGATTTATTTTGAAGGTGACTCCATCACCCGCCGCTGGGGAGCCACCGATTATCCGGAGTTGCTTGCCAACTGGAAACAGAACTTCTTCGGCTGGAATGCGGCCGATTTTGGCTGGGGCGGTGACAAAACCGAAAACATTCTATGGCGCCTGGACAACGGCGAACTCGACGGAGCGAATCCGAAAATCATCGTCCTGCTTGCTGGAACCAACAACGTCGGCCGTGCTCTTCCTTCAGGCGGTGAAGACGCCAAAGTTGCGGACGTCACAAAGGGCATTCAGGCGATCCTGCAGGTTCTCGAAACCAAAGCGCCGCAGGCCACGATTATCCTCACTGCCGTTTTCCCGCGAAACGATAATCCCGCGGTGATACCCATCATTAACAAAATTAACGACAATTTGTCCAAGATCGCCGATGGCAAAAAAGTCCGCTTCCTCAATATCAATGATAAGTTGGCGGAGCGGGGCGGCAAGCTGTTCGACGGCATGATGAATCCCGATACGCTTCATCCCGCCCTCAAGGGTTATCAAGTCTGGGCCGACGCGCTAAAGCCCATCTTCACGGAACTCCTCGGGCCGCCGGCGAAGGAGGATCACGGGCCTCCTCCCACCGGGGACCCCAGCGCCGCCCATTGAAGGCCTCCAGCAGGCTTAACTGCCTTTTCGGATGTCATCCCGCCTTCTCGGCAGGGGCCTGACCTAGCCGAGGGGCAGGAATCTGCTTTGTCCGACACCGTGCGGCTCATTACCGACGGCCCGGCTTGCGCCCAATATCTATGTTCAAATCGTCACCGGCTTTCAAATCGCGAATGCACAGCTTGGTCAAGTCGCTCGCGTCGCACTGGTAAATCTGCTTCATCGGAAGGTCACTGTCGTCTATGTCGTACTCGCCCGAGGCCATGTCTTCCGCGGTATCGGCGGAAGAGGTAACGACGGGGCTCCCTTCGCGTACGCGCACGCGAAACTCCTTCGACGAAGGCTCATAGTTTGCATAGCTGAAGCAGTGCCCGATGCACGCACGCTCCACGGCGTGGTGAATGAACTGCATCCGCGAACCTCGGGGCGCGTCGAGCGTCACAATCACCCGCGCCCCAGGCATCAGATCGCTAACAAGTTTCTCTCCGTTCGCCTCCAGCCGGTTCAGCCATCCTGTATCCTGAAAAAGAAACGCGAAGAAAACCAGCGCGCAAACTCCAAAACCCACCAGTTGCCATTTCCGCGGTTTGAGGAATCCCAGGAAGCACAGACCAAGAATCGCCGAGATGGTCGTGAGCCGCGAACCGAGCAATCCGATCCACCCGGCGTCCGGCGACGGCCGCAAATTCTCCGGCACCAGCGCCGTCGCGCAAAAAGCCACCGCGTACCATTCGAACGGCAACGCGAAGCGCTTCCAGCATCCGGGTTCTCCCTTCCCTGCAAATAAATCCAGAGCCACGCAAACTACGCCAGAACAAAATGCTGCCACCGCCAGCCAAACATAGCGGCTTCCATAAAGCGCCAGTTGATCCGCGCCGTTATACAAACCGAAAGGCCCGCGGTCCCAATCCGCCGACAGTTCGGGCTTGTGGGATGCATACCAGTAAATCGCAAAGAAACCCACGATCGCAGCCAGCGGAAGCCCGAGCTTCCCCCATCCCGGCAGCTTCTCCCTGAGTCTCGCGTAAACAAGCATGCCCACAAGCCACAAAAACCCAATCGGATGCGCCACGTACGTCAGCAAAGCGAGAATTGCCGCGCCAATCCAATCGACTCGCCGCGGCGCGCGCCACACGATCGCCAAAGCCAAGCAGGCCAGCCCCAACGACCAGCAATAATTCATGAAGCCCATGCTGAACGAATATCCGTAAGAGAGCATGGCGATGCCCGGACTGAGAAACCACGGCGGCCTCTCGGTCACGGCATTCACAAACGCGAACACACCCCAGAAAAAGGTGAGCACGCAAAGCGAAACCGCGATCTTTTGCGCCGCGGCGAGACCAAAGCCTTTCGCGAGCCAAAGCAACATCAGGTCAAACAAAACATTGTTCCACTGCCCGGAAAAGTAGAGCCCCGGCGCCTGCCCTTTCTGAATGAGCTGCGCCAGCCACGCATTGTAAGCATGGCTCGCGAGATCACCAGCCTCGACTCGCCGGTGCCAAAAGCACGGAATCAGCACGGCGGCGCTCAGGGCCACAATCGGCCAGCGCCTTCGCCGCAGAAACGCCAGCGTGGCGTTTTCTTCGTACAAAAACTTCGCCCACGTTTCAAAAATGTCCTGCAGCGGCCCCATTACACTCCTAGCGCGTCATGCATTCACGCCGGTTTCGAATCTGTGCCTCGAATCGCCCTGCCGATTCGCGCACACAACAACCGCGCGCCATTTTATCTGAAGCTAGGATTTCTTCCGGTGAAATTTACGGAGCGTGCAGCGAAATGCTCTTCGAGCGATCTCGGCAATTCGACTTGCCATTCTCGCCGAGGACTATGGGCCGTGCTGGATGATCCATTCCGAGATGTATTGGCCAATTTTTTCCCGATGCAAATCGCGATAAGGCTCATAATCTCTGACGATCCCGGTATCCGCCCTACTGATGAGAATGAAGGCTTCCAACAGTCCTTCATCGGACAATTTCACCAGGGACGCCAGGGCTGGATCGAGTTGTTTGATTTCCTTTTTCTTCTGTTTCTCCCTTACTTGCGACACCACCATCTGAAACCCGTCCATCTCTTCCGCAAGGCTGTGGCGATACTCTTTCTCTTTCGGAAATTCCTTCTGGAATCGCTCGCCGTGCCAGACCGCCTTGGAGAGCGTGTAGATGAACCACGCATCGGTCCCGTCCTTGTTTGACTTGGAGTCGAACATCGACGGGTCGATGGTGATGTTGGTCTGGCTGTGGCCCTTTTCATCCTTGCCTTTGTCCTCAACTTTTCCCGGAGGATCGATCGCCGGGCTCTTCAGCACCAGTTTTTGCCTTTGCGCCCACTGTGATAACCCCATCCAGGAAATTCGCTGGTATGGCTGGGCAACCACCGCTTTAATGAATTGTTCTTTGGCCTCGTTCATCTTCCCTTGCGCGACCAGGTCGTCTCCCCAATAACGGTATGCCGTCTCGCGATTCGGATCGATCTGAATGGCCCTTAAGAACCATTCCGCTGCGTGCGGGTGATCGCCCCTTTTGAAGTACACATCTCCAAGAAAAAGCACCGCGGCGTATTGCTTAGGATCAAGCACCAGCGCCCGGTTGTACGCCGCTATGGCTGCGTCCTGGTCTCCTTTGGCGAATGCCGACTCCCCTTCCCGCATCGCGGCTTCCACTTCGGGACTATTTGAAAAAGACGGTTCACTGCCATCTTCTGGCAGTTCGAGCAGAGTCTTCAGCATGTTGGAGTTGTCGCCCGCCGCTTTTGCTTCCAATGCAAACTTTCGTGCCTTGATGCGCTCTTCTCTTCTTGCGGACGGGTCGCTGAGCGTCGCCGAATGAGCCAGCGTTGCCAAGCTCAGTCCTTCTAGGACTCCTCCATCATTGGACTTTTCTTCGTGGAGTTTCTCGAACAGCGGAAGCGCCTCCATGTACAGGCCCAGCTTGGAAAGTTCAACGGCTCGTTTCCTCCTGCTGTCGTAGCTGTCATCTGTTTGCGCCCGGATCGTGGGCGCTGCGAAAGACAAAGCGCCAAGGATAAACACGACCCGGCGCCACCAAGTCCGTCTCAGAATTCCGCAGGACCAAGTCATAGCCGGCATAGACCACCGCCTTCCGTTCAATCATGGTCTGTAGCTTTGGACACCACTCGGACGCCACGGGTTGCCGGAATCCTACAGCCGCGCGACGTGCAACACGGAGAAGCCTGTTCCTTCACAAGGTGCTTGTTGAATTTCAAAATCGCGAGCCGCGCCTTGCGGCACTTATTTTACGGCTTGGTTTTCGCCCAAGCGCTTCAGGCGGTCGCGCAGGCGCCGTTGCAACGGCGGGGGGGTGTTGGGATTAAAAGCCACCAGGTACCACAGCGGCTGGCTGCGGTCGCGGCTCAGCCATGCGAGCGTGGGCGCATCCGCATTCGGGTGGCGCGCTACATTTTCCCGAATCGCGCCATAAGGATGCTTCGCCAGCTTACCCAGTGTTTTCGCATTCGCACGCGGATGTTCACTGATCAGCCGCAGCAAATAGAAATCTTCCGCCGGCGCCTGCTTGGCCAGTTTTTCCAGCATTTCCGGTTTCGCTTCCGCGCTCAACACCAGTCCGATCTTCTCGTCCCACGCCACGTTAATCTGATTGAGTTCCCGCGTACGCGCGTGAATTAACTCTTCCAGGATGCGGCGCTCCTGTTGCCGGCGCGCTATCGGCAAGTCGGTCCCTTCCAGCGAATCGAGCACGCGAAGAAGGTGCTGCCTCTCCCCAAAAACAATCTGGGAAGTCCGGGAGACTGTGCCCTTCTCTTTCTCCTTGTGCTGCACCAAGTCGGACCGTCGCATCGCTAAGTCACTCCACACCGATTCCCCAACGTTGCTTGGGGTGTCCAGCATCTCTAGTTGCATTTGACTCGTCTCCGTACAATGCAAATTAGGGCTGGTCTGGTGGCTCAGGAATTATGTTCCGGGGAGGATACAGCGTAAAGTTCACTGGAAGCGCGTGTGCCCGAAGTGCCACTCCGCTTTGGGGGGTATGCCGGGCAAGACACGCGAAGAATGTTGGATCGAGGGAACCCTGAAGAATCAGCTAGATTCACGGCTGTTCTTTCGCTTTGCGCAACTCTTCCATCACCGACTGCACCAACTCTTTTGCGTGAACCAATTCCTGGTGAATCATACGCAAATCCATCGCCGGCACCATCGGGTTGCGCTGGCTCGTGCAGTACACGCCATGCTGCCCAGCCAGCACGAGTGCGTTGGTAATGCGGTCGAGCGACACGGCAAGACGCCCGCGCTCTCGCCCAAACATTTGCTCGTAGTGCTCCAGCTCTTCCTTGTGTTCCTGAAACGCTGACATTCTCTTTTCCTGGTGCGGCGGCTTTTACTCTGGCCGCAAGAACGGATTCACTTCGCGCTCCTGGCCGATCGTGGTCATCGGGCCGTGCCCGGGATGCACGATCGTGGCATCCGGCAATTGCATCAATTTGCTGCGAAGCGAATCCATGATTTCATCCATCGAGCCGCCCCACAAATCCGTTCGTCCGATGCTGCCTTTGAAAAGCGTGTCGCCCGAAAGCAGTTGTGGGACACGAACTTCTATTTTGTCGGAACCCGTCTTTTCGACATCCTCGGCGTCTTGCGATTCGCCTAAGTCGGTTTCTTCCCTTTCACCATCTGCGCCCCCGGCACTCGGTTCCGCCTGGATGCCCTTATCCGTAAGAGATACCTTGCCGGCGTCGTGCGGAAGAAACAGCGAAACGCTCCCCGGCGAGTGGCCCGGCGTGTGAATCACTTGCGCTTCGAGCGATCCCCAGCGCAAAACGTCGCCCTCTTTCAATAACTGATCCACTTCCGTCAAATCCGGAGGCAACACGCCGAGAAAGGCGGCTTGCACGTCCATGGCCTGATACAGGGGCAAATCGTCGCGATGCATCAGCACCGGCGCGCCGGTGTATTGGTGGAGCTTGCTCAATCCGCCGACGTGGTCGATGTGCGCGTGCGTGCTCACGATGGCTTTCACCGTGAGGCGGCGCCGTCCGAGCAGGTCCAGGATGCGCGTCACTTCGTCGCCGGGATCAACAACCAGAGCTTCGCGCGTCAACGGATCGCCGATGATCGAGCAATTGCATTGCAGCATGCCGACGGGAATGGTGATGTGAATCAAACTCTCCTGGGCGGCGTTGAGGGCCGGCAAGCCTCGCAAGTCGTCACGCATGGGGCGATTATAGCATCGGATGGTCTAGCTCCTTTCTCGCGTTGCCAGGACGCGCTAGACTGAAACAAGACGAATCGAGAGCGCATGGAAGCACCAGCAACATCCAACGCAATCGCAGCGCCGCGAATACCTGACACGGCGTTAGGGAAGCTGCAATTGGAAGCCGGCGCAAGCATGGGCGCGTGGTTCGGCTGCGCTCTGCCGAGCGATTTCGGCGATCCCGCGGCGGAGTATCGCTATGCGAATCAAAACGTTGCGCTCCTGGACGAAAATTACCGCGCCTATCTTTCGTTCACTGGGCCGGATCGCGTCCGCTACCTGAACGCGATCCTTACAAATAACATCAAGGACTTGGCCGCGGGACAAGGCATCATTTCCCTATTGCTGAATCCCCAAGGCCACATCTTGGCGGAGCTTGAAACGCACGCTTTCGCCGACCATCATCTTTGCGTCTCCTACGCCATGATTCGCGAGCAACTCATTTCGTGGATGAACAAATACATCATCATGGACGACCTCACGCTGACGGACGAAACCGACCTTTACGGCACGCTCGCGCTCGAAGGACCACAAGCCGCCGAGGTCGCGCGAGAAGTCTCGGGTGTGGACGTCACCTCGCAAGGCGAGCTCTTTTCTGTCGATGGTAGGGTTGGCGCGATTCCCTGTCGCGCGGTGAAGCGCTCGCCGGGAGGCGTGCCCGGCGCGGAGTTTGTTGTCGCGCGCGATCAACTTGCCCCGCTTTGGCAGATTCTCTTGGAGGCCGCGCGCGGGCATGGCGGCGGCCCCGCGGGTTACACGGCATTGAGCGCGCAGCGGCTCGCGCAAGGCGCGCCATGGTTCGGCTACGACTTCGGTGAAAAGCAAATTCCGCACGAAGCGGGCCTCGAAGACAGCCATATCAGCTACACCAAAGGCTGCTACACCGGCCAGGAAATCGTCGAGCGCGTGCGTTCGCGCGGCCACGTCAACCGCCGCCGCGTCAGCCTGCTCTTTGCCGGCGACGCGATTCCCGAAGCCGGCGCAGCGCTGACCGCTGCGGACGGCAAAGAAGCCGGCTACGTCACGCGCGCCGCGCGCATCTGGGATCCACCGCGAATCGTTGGTATGGGCTACGTCGGCGTGGTTTACGCCCGCAAAGAAGCCGAATCACCCGGCACGACTCTCCAATGGTCCGGCCGCGCGGCTACCGTCGTCCACATTCCTTGAATATTTTTTGCGAGGGCACACCACTCCTTACTCTCGAGCCTTGCTTCCGCACGATCTTGTCGGAGCCTATTACTCCCCTTATCCAGTTTTCACTTGACACCAGTTTTCACACCAGTTTTCACTTGACTTGACACGAACGTCTCGGTGGCCTATGGTCTTCGACGCTCTGTGGTCTTACCCAGGAGAGCAAACAGAGTCCCCGCCAAGGAGGAATACCCGTGTTGAGAAAACTTATTGCGACCGTCTCTCTTTGCCTTTTGGCTCTGGTTGCAGCCCGTGCCCAGGATCCAGCCAAAACCTACGTCATCGTTGCGAATGGACAAGGACCCGGCAGCACCAGCTTCGCAACCGCTCTGGGTTCGAGTGTAATTGCCCAGTACGATGCCATTGGCGTGGTTGTAGCGCAGTCGAGCGATCCGAATTTCTCGACCCAGGCGGCCGCCTTGCCCGGCGTGCAGTCGGTTACGGAGGACCAGGAATTGCAGTGGATTTCGCCAAACGAAACCGTGGTTCAGGCCGACAACGCTATCGACGATTCGGCCGTGCCTTCTCCCGACGCCTCCGCCCTCCCCCCCGCCAACCGCGAAACCTTTAGCGCCGTGCAGTGGAACCTCCATCAAATACACGCGGACCAAACCGCAGCCAACGGCGATCGCGGCAACGGCGTGACCCGGGCACGTGTGGCGATTCTCGATACGGGAATCGTCGCCAGCCACATCGATATCGCTGCGAATCTGAATACTTCGCTGAGCGTTTCGTTTGTGCCTACTGAGCCCAGTTTCGTTTTTCCCTCGAATGGCAAATTCAGCCATGGCACACATGTCGCTGGAATCGTCGCTGCTCCCATCAACGGTATCGGAACTCAAGGAGTTGCCCCGAACGCAGAACTTGTGTCCGTGAAGGTATTGAAGGACTCCGGCAGCGGTTCTTTTGCATCCCTCATCGCCGGCATTGAGTACGCTTCCGGGCCAATGGTCCATGCGGACGTTATCAACATGAGCCTGGGCACCACCTTCCTCCGCAATACGGCTGGCGGGGCAGGTTCGCTGCTCTCCGCGCTCAACCGCGCCATTAATCATGCAGCGGCCCAGGGCACCCTGGTCGTGAGCGCAGCCGGCAACAACGGCCTCGACCTGAATGGCATCCTGTTTGAAATTCCCGCACAGTCCGGCAACGGCATGGCGGTTTCTGCCACCGGGCCGGTCGGTTTTGGGCCGTTCGGCTTTAATCCGCCCGCGGTTTTCGACCGGCTCGCCTCTTACAGCAACTTCGGGCAATCCGTGATCAACATAGCAGCGCCGGGCGGCGACGCTCTTTACACGCCCCAATCGCAGGTTTGCAAGGTTGGCGTGATCGCAGCGCCCTGTTTCGTTTTTGACTTCGTGCTCAGCCCGGGCGGAAAGAATGGTTCTTCCAATCTCTACTTTTTCGCGATCGGCACTTCCATGGCCACGCCTCACGTTTCCGGCCTTGCCGCTCTCATCGTGGGCAAGTTCGGCCACATGAACCCGTCCCAATTGCGAACGCTGATAGAACAGTCCGCCGATAGCTTCTCGGGCCCGGGCGGAACCGCCGTCTTCGGCAAGGGCCGCATCAACGCCCTCGCTGCTCTTCAGTAGAAGTTTCGCGCGTTGCGCGGCGGAACAGCTCGGTTGCTCGCTAGCGAGAGCAACCGCAACCAGTTCTTGCACGAGAATCGCAAGCCCAGAGAGTGGCGGCAGGATGGAGGCGCTACAAAACAGGAATGCCCGAAACACTCTTCCCAGCCGAGAAAAAGACTAACGTTTTTTCTGGCGAATGAG
>DATFSR010000085.1:0-45238 GCA_035262505.1 Candidatus Acidiferrum sp.
TGGAAGAGGTGTTCGCGGGGAATCCGCAATACGAGTGCTGCCGATTTCGAGGTAGCGTCTCGGCGCTGGACGCCGCGACTGGAAAAGTTCTGTGGAAGAGTTATACGGTTGCGGAGGAGTCCAAGCAAGTTCGCAAGAGCAAAGCTGGCGTGCAACTGTGGGGGCCCTCGGGGGCGGGAGTATGGTCTTCGCCGACGGTGGACCTGAAGACTCAAACGGTGTACGTGACCACCGGCGACAGCTATTCCGACCCGGCGGCGCCGACCTCCGATTCTTTTCTCGCGTTTGATTCGGAAACGGGAAAACTGAAATGGTCGCAGCAAATGACCAAAGGGGATGCTTTCAATGTCAACTGCGGAGCGCCGGAGCAAATGCGCACGAACTGTCCCGAAGCGAACGGCCCGGATTTTGATTTTGGCTCTTCGCCGATTTTAGTGGACCTTGGGAACGGGAAGCGCGCGCTGATTGCGGGACAGAAATCAGGAATCGTCTACGCCTTGGATCCGGACAATCGCGGCGAGCTGCTATGGCAGCGGCGCGTCGGTCGCGGCGGCACAGCAGGCGGAGTGCAATGGGGCTCCGCTGCAGATGTAAAGAACGTATATGTCGCCGTGTCGGATGTGACGATGAAGCCGGTGCCTCCGGGCACGCCGGGAGCGCGCGATACGGCTTTTGGGTTCGCAGCGCAATTGGATCCAAAAATCGGTGGCGGGCTCTTCGCGCTTAAGCTCAATACCGGTGAAGTCGCATGGCAGACGCCGCACCCGGGATGCGGAGAGACTCCAGGGTGCAGCCCGGCACAGTCCGCCGCGGTAACCGCAATTCCTGGCGCGATTTTTTCCGGCGGACTCGACGGCCGCTTGCGCGTGTACTCGGCGCAGGATGGGCACATCCTTTGGGACGTGGATACTGCCAAGGACTACAAGACCGCGAACGGGGTAAAAGCGCATGGCGGGGCGCTCGATGGTCCGGGAGCGGTCGTTGTGGGTGGAACGCTATACGTCAACTCGGGATACGCGTTTTTGGGAGGGGCTCCCGGCAACGTGCTGCTGGCATTTTCCGTGGATGGTAAGTGAGATATCGCGCCAGACAAGTTCACGTCATCGAAAACCTGACGGGACACGGAGGCAAAGTCCCATACCAGAAAAAGAAACAGGCTGACAAGAAAATTTGCTCGCTCACGTAAGGCGCTATACCATACTTAAACGCGCCCAGCACAATCCAACGAGTCACAACCGGGGGGAATCGTGAGCTTTTGCACAAGACTCGCACGGCTTTTGCTGTTTTGTTTGCTGTCGGTTTCGCTGGCGGCGCAGACCAAGGGCATTCCGGAATGGTGCAAGCCTCTGCCGCGGCCCGAATACAAGACCCTGCTCCGCATGCCTGTCAGCGATCCATGGTTTGAAGTGTACCGCGTTGCGCCAGAGACGTTCGCGATTTACGAACCACATCAAGCCGAAGAAACCATCTCGTACCTCATCGTCGGCACGAAACAGGCTCTCCTGTTTGACACGGGAATGGGCATCGGCAACATTCAGAAAGTCACTGCGCAGTTGACGAAGAAGTTTATTGTTGTGCTCAACTCGCACACGCACAACGATCATGTCGGCGGCAACTCGGAGTTCTCGTATGTCTTCGGGATGGATACGGATTTTACGCGCAAGAACGCGCAAGGCTCGCGATTGGACGCTCAAGCGGAAATTGCGGCGGGCCAAGTCTGCGGGAGTTTGCCCCCGGGATTCAATCCAAAAACATACGCGACGAAAGGCTGGAAGATCTCCCATTTTGTCCACGACGGTTTCACCGTCAATCTGGGCGGCCGCAAGCTTGAAATCATCGCCACACCTGGGCATACACCCGATTCGATCGCGCTCATCGATCGCGCCAATGGTTTGCTCTTCACGGGCGATACGTATTATCCGGCGCCGATCTGGCTGTACCGGCCTGAGACGAACATGGATGCGTACATTGCATCCGCGAAGAAGCTCGCCGCGCTTGCTCCGCAGGTGAAATTGGTTCTCGGCGCGCATAACATTCCCGTGGCGCAGCCCGACGTGCTGCCAAAGCTGGTGGATGCGATTCAGGCCGTGCGCTCGGGAAAAGGCGAAGTGAAAGCGGCCGGAAGTGGCAAAGCCATGCACACGTTCCAGGACTTCAAGTTTCTTCTCGCCGCACCCTCGAAAGGGCTAGATTAGTAGTGAGAACTATTTCGAATGCGGTCCGTTTGCTCCAAGCCGGTCTTGCTTGCGCCGTTGCTTTTTCTTTTTCTGGCTCCCTGTGTTTCTGCGCAGGCAGCGAGGCGCGGAAAGCATGAGGGGCACGGCCAAACGGTTTGGAATTATGACGGCGGAGTCCTTTTTGAAACAGATGGCTCGCTTCCCAACGGAGTTTGCTTCCGCATCTACGGCATCATGAACTCCGGCGAGTTTTTCGACGGCCTCAAGCGCATTGATACCGAGAACGGCACGCAATTCCGGCGCAGCACGGAAACGGTCACGAAGTTCCCCGATTCGGTCACCGTTGCGTTCACCATTCACGACCAGCTCTGCCCCCTAGGAATGCAACAGGTTGGAACCCGCAAATACATGACACAGAAAATGACCGATGATCTGCGGCTCTCGCTGTATTGGAAACACGGCGTGGATTTGAAACCGGTGAAGGACGCAAAGGAAATTGCGTCGCACGTAGACCGCATCCAGCCGTATGCGGCGTCGCTTGCCGCGGAGTTGCCGGCACGCTACGAGTGGTCGTTTGAATTTGTGGTTCCCAGTGCTGGCGTTTCCCTAATGGATAGCTTGGCTTTTGTTTTCCGCACGCCCGACGGACATATCGCCGCCCGCGTCGCCGCGCGACTGTGAGTTGTAAGTGGTGAGTTATGAGTGTTTAGTAAAGAACAACATCTAAAATAGGAATGCGGAGAGAAAGAGCACACCGCTTAACGGCCGCGACCGAGTCTCCCAACTTCGGGCCCAAACTTACAACTTGAAACTTAATACTTAGCTTAGAGAACGTATTCTCAGCCCATGGAGCTGACTTTTTCGGGCTCGATTTTGTAGATGACGCGGACTTCGCCGGGCTGGCGAAAAGGATAAACGGGATTGCCAAGGTATTTCTGCGAGAGTTTGTTGATATGGTCGTCGGCGCCTTTTTCGGTGATTTCCACGACGCGCCCGCGGACTTCAAGGTGGCGGTAGGGATTCGCGGGATCCTGTAGCGAGATGGCCACGCGGGGATCGCGTCGCATGTTGTTGTCCTTGACGCGGCCCTTGGCGGAATTGACGCGAACATGCTTGCCGTCGAAATCCACCCAGACGGGCGTGACTTGCGGGCTGCCGTCTTTCATCAGCGTTCCGAGATTTCCGAAAGCTTGCTTTTCAAACAAGTCGGCGTATTTTTCTGGAATCAAGTCGCTCATATTCTCCTCCCAAACGACTAAACGAGAACTCAACTCAAACCAATTTCGGGAACAAGGCCTTTTGCACTCAACCGGGCGCCCGTTAACTTCTGCACTTCTTCCCGCGTCCAGCCGGGAGCGATCTCGCGTAGCACCAAACCCTCTGGCGCAACGTCAATCACAGCGAGATCCGTGACGACGGTGTCCACGCATTCGAGGCCAGTCAGCGGATACGTGCACTTCTTAACGATTTTCGGCGCGCCGTCTTTGGTGACATGCTCCATGCACACGATCAGCTTTTTTGCGCCGGCGGAAATGTCCATCGCGCCGCCGATGCCGCCGGAGCCTTTCGCGCCGGGAATTTTCCAGTTGGCGAGATCGCCTTTCTCGGAGACTTGAAAGCCGCCGAGGACGGCCACGTCAAGATGGCCGCCCCGGGTCATCAGGTGCGCGTCAGCCTGATGAAAAAAAGACGCCCCGCGAATCAGAGTCACCGGCACTTTCATGGCATCCACCAGGTCGTAATCTTCTTCGCCGGCCTTAGCGCGGCGGCCCATGCCGAGGATTCCATTTTCGCTGTGGAAATAGACAGTAATTTCTTTCGGCAAATAATCAGCGATGAGATTGGGGATGCCCCAGCCAAGATTGACGTAGGCGCCGTCGGGCAACTCAAGCGCCGTGCGCTGTGCGATTTGCTCGCGGGTTAGGCGCGGCTTGTCCAACAGCATTTTTTCATGAGCGCTCTCAGCCGGCATAGTGAAGCCCTTTCGCTTGCACGATGCGATGCACAAAAATCGCGGGAGTCATCACGTGCTCGGGCTCGATTGTGCCAACGGGAACGAGTTCTTCCACTTCTGCAATTGTAGTTTTTGCCGCCATGGCCATGATGGGATTGAAATTGCGAGCGGCGAGCCGATAGCTCAAATTGCCGAGCTCATCGGCTTTTTGCGCTTTGATGAATGCGTAGTCGGCGTGAATGGGCGTTTCCAAAATGCAGCGCCTGCCTTCGAGGGTGCGTTCCTCTTTGCCTTCGGCGACTTCAGTCCCGACGCCAACGGTGGTATAGAAACCTTGCAAGCCCGCAGCAGCTGCCCGCATGCGTTCACAAAGAATCCCTTGAGGAACGAGCTCGAGGGTAACTTCCTTGGCGGCAAAGCGTTCCTGAAAATGGTTCGCATGTGGGCCGGGAAAGGACGCAATTACGTGTTTGATCTGGTTGTTTTTGAACATCAGACCGAGCTCGCCGTCGCGCGTACCGCAGTTGTTGCTGATGGCAGTAATGTTTTTGACGCCTTTGCGCACCAGGGCCTGAATCAAATTGTTTGGAAAACCTGCGCCGCCGAATCCCCCGAACATGATACGCGCGCCATCGGGGACGTCGGCTACGACTTCGTCGAGGCTGGGATAGACTTTCTTTTTCATCGCGCTCCTAGAGGTGATTTCCGGCGACTACGCCGGTTTCCTTCTTCCTGGCGCTTTGAAACTTTACATCCAAACCCTTTTCGCGTAACCAACGGCCGGTTTCCGTCCCCGTCAAGTCATGCTCCAAAAGAGCGCGCAGGTCGGATTCGTCGTCGACATCCATTTCGAGGCGAGGATCATGGCGAATGATGACGTTAGCGCCTGCACGCTGCGCTTCCGAAACATGCTTTGCCAAGCTTCCTTCGCCAAAATACGAAGGGAACAGTGTGGGTGGGGTCCGAAGGATTGCATTAGTCCCCGTACCGTCGCGGGAGGGCACGATCACAAGCCCGGGGGCGCCACATTCTGTCGTCAGGAGTTCATCGATATCGCTAGATTGCACGAGCGGCACGTCCAGCGGAACTCGCAACAATCCAGTCACGCCGCGTTCCTCGCAAACGCGTGAAGCAAAGTCCACGGCGTGACTCTCTGAGATTTGGCGGTCTTCGCGGAGAATCGCCCAGCCGTTTTCCTTTGCTATATCCAGGGCCGGCGGATAGTTCGTGACAATGAAAATCTTCTCAGCACAACAAACGCCTCGTACTGCTCGAATCGTATCCGCGAGCATGGCCTGTGCCAGCCCAAATCTTTCTTCGGGTGTGAGCACATCCGCGAGGCGCTTTTTGGCGTCTCTGAGGTCTTTCACGGGCAAAAGAAGAGCGCGCATAAATTCGGCCTAGTAAGCGCCTTCAGTATACGGAGCATGGGTCTCGGCCCGAACAAGACGCAGCGGCGCAGGGACGGAAGGAGGATCATCCTCAGGCCGTTCACACATGCGGCGAATCTTGTAGACCGTGGAGCGCTCCGCGGGGACGCGGCCAATCCTTCGGATGTGGCTGCGGAATTCCTCCGGAGCAACATACTCGCCAAAAGTAGCTCCGGCGGCTTTGGAGATATTTTCCTCCATCAGCGTCCCGCCAAAATCGTTGGCGCCCGCTTCCAAGCAGGCAAGGGAAGTTTCGATGCCAAGCTTCACCCAGGACACTTGGATGTTGCGGATGGCGCCGTGGAGCAGCACACGGGAAAGGGCGTGAACGCGCAGATGTTCGTCGTACATAGCTCCGGGCCGCGCACCGCCTTGCTTGTAGATGCGCGTGTTCTGGTGAATGAATCCTAGCGGCACGAATTCGGTAAAGCCGCCGGTGCGCTTTTGGATCGAACGAAGCAAGAGAATGTGGCGCACCCAGTCAGCGGGCTCTTCGACGTGCCCATACATCATGGTAGAAGTGGTGGGAAAGCCGAGTTCGTGTGCCGTGCAAATGATTTCCACCCAGCGGGCGACAGGCAATTTATTGGGGCTGAGCTGCTGTCGGATGCGGTCGTCGAGAATCTCGGCAGCCGTGCCTGGGATGCTGCCCAGACCTTCGTCCTTCATCATTTGAAGATAATCACGCAACGGCATTCCCGTTTTCAGCACGCCGTAATCGATTTCCATCGGTGAAAAAGCGTGCACGTGCATGGCGGGAATGGCCCGCTTGATGGCGCGCAAAAGACCGCGGTAGAAAAAGCCGTCAAGGTCGCGCGGCAAACCGCCTTGAATACAAACTTCCGTGGCTCCGCAATCCCAGGCTTCCTGGGCGCGCCGTACCACTTCCTCGAAAGAAAGCGCATAAGCGTCGGCGGTTTGCGGGCCACGGCCAAATCCGCAAAAGCTGCAACCAACGAAGCAAACGTTGGTGAAATTGATGTTGCGGTTGACGACGTAAGTGATGGTTTCACCGGCGGTTTTACGACGTAAATGATCAGCGACAAGCACTAGGGCTTTCAGATCAGCGCTGCGCGCGGTCGCGAGACTCAAACCCGGCTCAAAGGAAAGCTCCTCACCGCGCAGAACCGCTTCAAGAGAATCGCGCACCGCGGGCGCGCAGCGTAGCACTGCCTTTTCGAGTGTTTCCGACGGCGCCGATTCGCTTTTTATGGCTTTGGTCGCGTGCTCTTCCATTGCAGTCAGCCTGTGGCGCTCGTCTGTTTCGTTTCCTGTGAATTCTCATGGCCATCCTATCAGAGCCGGGCCGACAATCGAAATCAGGATGATCATCTGCAGGCATTAGAGGAAAGCCAAGAGTCGAGCCTCACCGGGAATGATCCGTGAGAACCGCGCAGGATAATGCCGAAAGTCACGCTATCATAGCTGCTTGAATATGGAGCTGGCATGAGGAGAATTAAAGTAGCGGCCCGATTCGCCGCTTTGGCGGGTGTGCTGGCGACACTCTGCGCCACCGGCGTGATCGGGGAGGATCTGGTGAAAACAGAGAGCGGGGTAGTTGAGGGCGTGGCCACCGCCTCGCCGGGCGTTCGCGTCTTCCGCGGAATTCCGTTCGCCGCGCCGCCGGTGGGAGCCTTGCGATGGAAAGCGCCAAAGCCGGTAGCGCCGTGGAAGGGAGTTCGCAAAGTCGCCGAATTCGGTCCGCGCTGCATGCAAGCGCCGATTTACTCCGACATGATTTTCCGCGACAAAGCCGACAAGCCAATGAGCGAGGATTGTTTGTACTTGAACGTCTGGACGCCAGCGAAGTCCGCGAACGACGGCCTCGCGGTGATGGTGTGGTTCTACGGCGGGGGATTTCAGGCCGGATCAAGCTCCGAGCCCCGCTACGACGGCGAGAACTTTGCGAAACAAGGCATCATCGTCGTCAGCGTCAATTACCGGCTGGGCGTTTTCGGATTTCTCTCTCATCCGGAGCTGACGAAGGAATCGCGCGAGCACGCTTCTGGGAATTATGGGTTGATGGACCAGATCGCGGGATTGCGCTGGGTAAAGAAAAATATCGCGGCGTTTGGCGGCGATCCCGACAAAATCACGATCGCCGGCGAATCGGCAGGGGCGCTCTCGGTCAGCGCCTTGATGGCGTCGCCACTGTCCAGCGGATTGATTCGCGGGGCGATCGGAGAGAGCGGCGCTTTCTTCGGGCGTCCACCGGCCGGCTCGGCAATGCAGGCACTGAGCGAAACAGAAAAAACCGGAACAAAATTTGCGGAATCGATCGGGGCGAGGGACCTGGCGGGGTTGCGGGCGAAGACTGCGGAAGAGCTGTTGGCTGCGGCGCAGAAAGATCCTTCGGTAAGATTCTGGCCAAGCGTTGACGGTGATGTGCTGCCGAAGGATGTCGCTACAATGTTTGCCGAAGGCCGGCAAAGCCATGTGCCGCTGCTCGCCGGCTGGAACGCTCAAGAAGCAAGCTGGGCAGTAGTCTATGCAAAAGAAAAACCGACGGCGCAGACCTTTCTGGAGCAAATGCACGAGCGGTTCAACGACCGGGCGGCGGAGATTTTGAAGCTTTATTCGGCCAACAACGACGAAGAAGCGCGGAAATCGGCCATCGCCCTGGCGAGCGATTTGTTTATCGTCTACATCACCTGGGAATGGCTAGAGCAGCAGAATAAAACCGGTCACGCGGCGGTCTATGGCTATGTGTTCGACCGCACCCCACCGGTTTCGCCGGATATGAGGGTAAACGGAGTTTCTCCGAAGGAACTTGGCGCGCGGCATGCTTGCGAGATTGAATACGTCTTTGGAGCTTTGAAATCGCAGCCCAATCCCTGGGAGCCTGTGGACGTCAAGATTTCGGATGCCATGGCTTCATATTGGGCAAACTTCACGAAGACGGGAGATCCAACTGGCACAGGCCTGCCGAAGTGGCCTGTTTACGAGGGAGCGGATCCTCCAATGATGCACTTTGGAGAAGAGATTAAGGCGGAGGCGCAGGAGCATCGGGAACGGTATGTATTTTGGAGCGGAGCGGCGGGCAAAGCTACGGCAGGGCATTGAGTCTGATTGCGGTCTGGCGAGTGAAGGGTGCTGGATGCATAAACAAGGCTCCGGCTAACGCATTCTGGCTTCCATGAGACGCGGCACACTCTTGATTCTTCTCGGCCTCGTGCTTATCGGCATCGCTGTTGCGATTTTCGCTTCCGTTCTGCACGACGGATTGAGCGCAAAGGCCGCGCCGACAAACCTGGAAGCGTTTGTTGCGCGCAATGCGCGTCATCTGGCGATTCCAGGTAACGCGCGGCTGGCACAAAATCCTGTGCTGGATTCGCCCGAGATTCAGCGCCAAGCGAGGCTGCACTTCGCGGATCACTGTGCGATTTGCCATGCCAACGACGGCAGCGGGGACACGCCGATCGGAGGCGGACTTTATCCCAAGCCCCCGGACCTGCGCAAACCGGCAACGCAGGAATTGAGCGATGGAGAGTTGTTCTGGATTATCGAAAATGGCGTCCGATTCACGGGGATGCCGGCTTTTTCCAGTAATCTCGAACATGATCACTCGGGCGGGAATCACGGTGGCGGCCAGGACAGTTGGAAGCTGGTTCATTTCATCCGCCACCTGCCCCATTTGACGGTGGCCGAGCGCCTGGAGATGGAGCAGGATAATCCGAAGGGGCCGGAGGATCGTGCGGAGGAGCAGGAAGAGGATCAGTTTTTGAATGAAGCAACACCTAAGGCTCGGCCGGAATCACAGACTCATAAGGAAAAGTGAGACAGCACCGATAACTGACTGGGAGATGACGGAGGCAAATATGAAGATGAAATGGATCACTCTGGCGCTGGCTCTCGCGTTTATGGCAGCGGGAACCTTGGCTCACGGAAATAAAGTGCACGTCAAGGGAAGGGTTGAAAAGGTCTCCCCCGATTCTTTGCAAGTAAAAACGTCCGACGGCAAATCCGTGGAAGTGAAGCTGGCGGCTTCCACAATCTACATTCAGCACGTTGCTGTAAAACCAGGCGAACCTGCGGATATGAATGCCGACAAGCCCGCCAAACTGGCGGACCTTGCGGTTGGCGACGCGGTGGTGATCCATGCCACGCCGAAGGGCGGAGCCCTGGAAGCCGACGAAGTCAAGTTCTCGGCTGTGGAGTCGAACAAGGTGGCTTCGACAGGGGCGAAACCGAAGTCCTGACCTGCTCTGATTTCAGCCCGCGTTAGTGAAACGATCCCTCAGCCAACTAGATGGCAGGAATGCGTCTTCAAAACCAGCCAGACCTGCTTTTCACTTGCCAGTTCGAGTGCACGCACCGCTCCCGGTGTGACGTGCGCGATGAACGTCACACCGCAGTCTACGCGCGCAACAAAAATCGTTCCCCGCTGGTCCAGTGAATGGATTTTGCCTTCCAATATATTGCGCGCGCTCAATCCGTGAGGACGCTGCGATGCCAGCAAGATGTCGCCAGCCCGGATAGCGATTTGGACGCGGTCGCCGGGGGACGCATGAGCGAGCGGGATTTCGATTTCACACGCGCTCGCACTGAGCCGGACCCGCATCACGCCGTCCGGTTCGCGAAGATCGAGGACCGTGGCGCTCAGCAGATTCTCGAATCCAGCGGCCTGCGCGAGGCGTTTGCGTCGGGGTGCATCCAGAACGTCCATCGGCGCTCCACGGCTCACGACGTGGCCGTTATCCATGGCGATTACTCGCTCGCCCAAAGCGTCGACTTCTTCGCGGCTGTGGGTGACATAGAGAATCGGAATGCGTTTTTCAGAGTTCCAGGCGCGCAAGTCCTCGACGATTGCAGCTTTCAGTTCCGCATCCAAGCCGGTCAGTGGCTCGTCGAGCAACAAGAGTCGCGGATTGGTGACGAGGGATCTGGCCATCGCGGTCCGCTGTTTTTCTCCACCTGAGATTTGCGAGGGTCTTTGGTTTCGCAGATCGCCGATGCGGAAGGCCTGAAGAGTGTCTCCGACGCGCGCGCGACGGTCCTCCTCGGTGAGGCTTGCCAGCCCATACGCAACATTTTGCTCGACGGTCAGATGGGGAAACAGCGACAGGGACTGAAATACATAAGCGATGTGACGCATTTGTGGCCGAACGTCGATGCGTCTGTCTGGGTCGAACAATACACTCTCACCGATTGCGATCTTACCGCCATCCGGGCATGTCAGGCCCGCGAGGCAATTTAGAAGTGTGGATTTTCCCGCTCCGGAAGGGCCGAAGAGAATAGTGATGCCGGGAGGCGCTTCGAGGGAAACGTCAAGAATAAAAGATGTTGCGTTGCGTTGCTCCTTGCGAATCCTCGCGACGAGAGTGGAAGAGCTCACTTCGCGGTCCATCGGGTCCACCCCGGCGTCCACGCGCGCCGATTCAACGCGTATACGACGCAAAGCACGGAGAACGCGATTGCCAGAAGAAGCAGGGCCAGGCGGTTGGCTTCGCCGTAGTCGAGCGACTGCACGCGGTCATAAATGTCAATGGACACGGTTCGCGTCACGCCCGCAAGGTCCCCTCCGACCATCAGCACGACCCCAAATTCTCCCAGCGTGTGAGCGAAGCTCAGCACCAGAGCTGTGACCATTCCGGGCAAAGACAGCGGCAGAATGACGCGCCGAAACGTTCGCCATTTCCCCGCGCCTAGAATGGCGGAGGCTTCCAAGAGCTTGCGGTCTACTGCCTCGAACGACACGATCAGCGGTTGCACTGCAAAAGGGAAGCTGTAAACCACGGAAGCGAAAACCAGTCCCGTAAAGGTAAATGCCAGGCCGTGGCCAAACAGTGCGATCCATAGTTTGCCGAGCGGACCGCGCGGACCCATCGCAAGCAAAGCGTAGAAACCAAGAACCGTGGGCGGCAGAACCAGCGGCAATGCGACCACCGACTCCAGCAGGAATTTGCCGCGCCAGTCTGAAAACGCCAGCCAGTAAGCGACCGGCATGCCAATCAACAACAAGATCGCCGCGACACATCCGGCCAGCTCAAATGACAAACTCAACGAATTCATTCCTGCTCCATGTTTCTTAGCGGCAGATTCTTGTGCGACGTTTCAGATGGATTTTCTGCTACTTGCTCGCCGTAATCGCAAATCCGTGTTTTTCCAGGATTGCTTTGCCCGCCGCGCTCTTTACAAAATTCAAAAACTCAAGCGCTGCAGCCTTGTTCTTTGAATTCTTTAGGACAATGGCGCCCTGCTCGATGGGCGGATACATATCCGTTGGGATTTCCCACATCTTGCCGTCTTTCATTCCAGGAGAAAGCGCCAGGCAACGCGCGATGATCCCAGCCTGCGCGTTGCCGGACTGCACGAATTGGGCAGCCTGCGAAACATTTTCGCCGTAGACCAGTTTTGTCTTTACCCGCTGATAGACTTCCGCCTTTTGCAGGGCCGAAACTGCCGCTCCTCCATAGGGTGCGAGCGCTGGATTCGCAATCGCGATTTTCTGGATGCGCGCGTCCAACAAAGCGTTCCACCTGGCTTGTGCGACATCCACCAGTGAGTTGGCTGGCGTCCAAATAACAATCTGACCCAGCGCATATTCAAACCGGGTGCCCGACTCGGCAAAGCCTGCCGCTTCCAATTTCTTCGGATATTCCATGTCTGCCGAAAAGAACAAGTCGAAAGGCGCCCCGCTCTGAATTTGCGCGAAGAAATTACCGCTTGAACCCGTCGTCACGTCTACTTTCACTCCAGTCTTGCTTTCAAACTCTTGGGATATCCCATCCATGGCAAATTTCAAATCGGCCGCGGCCGCCACGCGGACCATTTTCTGTGCTTCCGCATGCAAACCACTCGATACGGCAGCCAGCGGCACCAAGATCGCGAGGCAGATCGGGTGCGCACACAGGTTTGTTCTCGCGCGAATCACGAGTCACTCATTTCGAGTCATGCGGCAGCTCACACCCGGAGAATCATCACTTCGGTGGATTTGATGAGCGCCGCCGCGCGGTCGCCTGGTTTCAGTCTCAATTCTTTTGCAGCGTCCGCGGTAATGATCGAAGTGATGTGCTGTTCGCCAATGGCCAGCGTCACTTGGGCCAGCAGTCCGCTGAACTTGAGCGCGACCACGCGTCCAATCAACTGATTGCGCCCGCTTATCTTGCGGAAATGCAAACGCCGGGCGACGAGATCGCCACGCTCAAACTTCTTGGGGATCAACCGGTCGATTTCACTCTCGGGGACGCGGTGATGTCCGCCGGGTGTCTTCACGGATTTGAGTTTTCCGTGGTAAATCCACTGCTTTAGCGTGGGATAACTGATGCCTAGAATGTTCGCCGCCTCGCGCGGCGCAAGCAGCTTCTGCACGACACAGTCCTCGGCGTATATAATAGGATGGATTAAGTCGTATTGGCAAAGCGCTTTTGTATGGATATCTGCGTTTGGCAGGGCTTTGATCTTGCCCGAGGGATGGCAAGGAGCGGTAACGTTCCCATCACATCAGGTTCAGCCTTGTCCTCCAGCGCTTACAATACGCTCAAGCCACCGGAATCACAGTTGGCGCACTAATTGCGAGGGTGTCTTGGAAAAGGTTACAAACGAAGAGATACGCAAAGCGGTCGAGCTTTTCTGGTCCACGTTTCTGGCGAAGTCGGAAGATCAACTGCACTCTTTCTACGCGGCGGGAAGCACAGTCTTCCAGATTGCCATGGGGCGGTCCGAACCCGGCCGGCTAGGCGCGATGCGGCGCTCGCGTGAGTATTTCGGCCCGGACACGCGGATGGAGTTGAAACTTGGCCCCATCGATGTAGTGCTGATCGGCAACGACGCGGGCGTAGCGAGTTACACTTTCTCCTTCCAAGCTTCCGGCCGTGATCTTGGAGGCGGCAAGCGCGCGGAAGAAAAACTCGAGCTGATCCGTGCGACGCACGTCTTTCTGCGAGACGCGCAGGGCAAAATGCACATTCTCCACGAGCACTTCTCAGTTCCCCTTGCGGGCTAGATCTTATTCACACGAGGCGGCGGCTTTGGTTGCGCGGTAAGCGCTTTCTCGCCATCTATACCACCTAGTTTCGAAGGGGCTTGCCGGTCTTCAGCGTGTAAGCGATACGCTCCTGTGTTTTCTTTTCCCCGCATAAAGATACGAACGCCTCGCGCTCAAGATCCAAGACATATTGTTCGCTCACCATTTGTGGGGCGGTCAGCGGTCCGCCGGCCAGAATGTTCGCGAGCTTGCGGCCAACGTGGGCGTCGTAGTCAGAAGCGTAGCCCCCGCGCGCCATCATATGAATGGCGAGCTTCGCGCCGGCTAGGAATTGTTCGCCCAGCACTTTGATTTGCGTGGTCTGCGCGCCTTCTTGATAACTCGCCGCAGGCCGTTTGTAGCCGCTGCGCGACAACGCGAGCGCGGCCTGTTTGGCGTCGGCAACCAGCCGGTCACGGTTCATCGAAACACCGTCTTCGCGCCGCAAGTATCCCAAGTCACGGCACTCTTCCGCGCTGGTGCCGACTTTCGCCATAGCAATCGTTTCAAACACCGGTTTCATCGCATGAAACAAATCCAAGTCCTCTCCCCCCGCCGCATGCTCGTTCGCACGAATCAACATTTCCTTGGTTCCACCGCCACCCGGAATCAATCCCACTCCCGTTTCCACCAAGCCGATGTACGCCTCCGCAGCGGTCAGAATTTTCGCTGCGTGCAGGCTAACTTCACAGCCGCCGCCAAGCGCCATCCCTTGCGGTGCGGCAACCACCGGCTTCGGTGCGTATTTGATGGCCAGATTGACGTTTTGAAATTGCTTCACTGCCATGTGCAGCTCGTCCCATTCCTGTTCCTGCGCGGCGACAAGAACGAGCATCAGATTCGCGCCCACAGAAAAATTCACCGCTTGATTTGCGATCACCATGGCGTCGAAACCCGTTTCCAGCCGTTTCAACCCTTTATGGATCATCGCGATCAAGTCCGCGCCAATCGCATTCATCTTCGCGTGAAATTCGCAGCAAACCACGCCGTCGCCAAGGTCGATCAGGCTTGCTCCTGAATTCTTCTCGATTTCGCGCCCGGCTTCTTTCAGCGATTTCAGGATAATGACGCCTTTGGGTTCTTCGACTCTCTTCGTCCCTCCAGTGCAAACATCAAAAACCGTTGCCGCGCCTTTTTCTGATTCGTAGAATCCCTTGCGTCCGCTCGATAGAACTCTCTCGATCACCGGCGCAACCGCACGCCCTTCTTTCTGCACTTGCGCGGCGAACGCTTTCACTCCAATCGCGTCCATCATTTCGAACGGCCCCAGTTCCCACCCGAAACCCCAGCGCATCGCGCGGTCCACGTCCACAACGTTATCGGAAATTTCCGGTACGCGCCGCGCCGCGTACAAACACATCTCAGAGAGCCCGCCCCAAATGAACTGCTGTGCCTTGTCGCCCTTGTGCCCTTCGAGCAGCGGTCCCACCAAAGCCCGCAATCGCTCGCGTGTGTCTTCGATAGCCTTGCCCATTTCGAGCGAGCCAAACTTCGCCTTCTGCCGCGGCCGGTGCTCCATGGTCTTGACATCCAGCGCAAGAATTTCCTTCTCGCCCTCGCCGCGAACTTTCTTATAGAAGCCTTGCCCGGTCTTGTCGCCCAACCAGCCGCGCTTGACCATTTCTTCGACCATCGCCGGGACTCTGTACCGCGCGCGCGACTCGTCATTGGGTGCGGTCTCGTAAATGTTTTTCACCACGTGAACGAGCACGTCGAGCCCTACGATGTCCGCGGTTCGAAATGTCGCCGATTTCGGCCAGCCCACAGCGGGCCCCGTACACGCATCCACCTCTTCCACCGTCATGCCGAGTGTTTCCATCAGCTGGAGCGCGTTCAGCATGGAGTACGTCCCTATGCGGTTGGCGATGAAATTCGGCGTGTCTTTCGCTATCACCACGCCTTTGCCGAGCCGGCGGTCGCAAAAGTCGCTGACCGCCGCAACCACATCGCTCGAAGTCCTTGGCCCCGGAATCACTTCGACAAGCTTCAGATAGCGTGGCGGATTGAAAAAATGCGTGCCTGCCCAATGTTGCTGAAACTCCTGGCTCATTCCTTCAGCGATCAGATGCACCGGCAATCCTGAGGTGTTGGTCGTGACGATTGCGCCGGGTTTGCAGAACTGCGCCACCTGCGCCAGCAATTTCCGCTTGATTTCCAGGTTTTCCGCCACCACCTCAATAATCCAGTCCGCTTCGGCACAACGCGCCAAATCGTCGTCAAAATTTCCAATTGCAATTTTGTCAGCCAGCGCAAGCTTAAAAAACGCAGCCGGCCTTGATTTCTTCGCAGCTTCCAGCCCGGCTCTTACAATCTTGTTGCGTTCCGCGGCCGCGGCGTCTTGGGGCAAATTGGGTGGAACCATATCCAGCAAAACGCAAGGCAAGCCCGCGTTCGCGAAGTGTGCTGCGATCCGCGAACCCATCGTTCCTGCTCCCAGCACCACTGCCTTTTCAATACGCCGTTCCATAACCCGCCTTTCTCGCGAACTATTCCCGGAACGAGGTTACAAAACCGGCAAGCAACGGTCAAACGGGCGCACGCGTCAAAGCTATGGCGCTAAGATAGGTTAATGGCGGATGAAGAAAAAACCTTGGGTCCTCTCGGCTGGTTTAAAACCGCGAAAGAAAAGATTCGTGCGTTTGCCTACGGCAACGAACCGCAGCACACGGGGCGTCCCCGCGTTGGCCTGGCTCTCGCTGGCGGTTTTGCCCGTGGCATCGCGCACATTGGGGTCATTCGCGTGCTTCGCGAAGCAGGCATCCCCATCGATTGCGTGGCGGGTACGAGCGTCGGTTCTTTGATTGGCGCGGCCTACTGCGGCGGCGCCTCGCTCGAGGAGATGGAAAGAATTGGCTCGATTACCACGTTCGCGGATTTCGGCCGCTGGACGCCTTCCTGGCTTGGGCTCGCCACCAATCAGCGCATGGAAAAATTCCTGTCGCGGTTTACGCTCTGCAAGACCTTCGAAGAATTGCAGACCCCGCTGTCCATCGCTGCCACGGACATCATTGACGGGGTGAGCGTCTACTATTCGACGGGACCTCTTGCCACGCCCCTTCGCGCTTCCTGCGCCTATCCGGGGTTGTTTGTGCCGATTCAATATGAGAACCGCACGCTCGTGGATGGGTTCCTGACCGCGCCCGTGCCCATCGAGGGCGTACTCCTGCTTGGCGCGGATCTCGTTATCGCTGTCTATTTGGAGTCGGGAAATCTCGAGGAGCCTCGCACACTTACCGACATCCTCAGCCGCTCGTTCAACATCATGCAGCGTCATTCCGACCTTGCGTGGCGCACGCAAGCGGATGTCATCATCGAGCCGGACGTAAAACAGTTTGTCTGGGACGATTTCACCAAGACACCGGATATGGTGGCCGCCGGCGAGATTGCTGCCCTTCACGCTCTGCCTCAGATTCGTGCCGCGTTGCGCGGCGAAAAGCACGACGCTGCTCCCGGTGCAGACATTCTTCCAGCACGCTCGAAATAAGCTCCGCGCGAATCCGTCTTGCGCCTGCCTAAGCGTTCGCAACTCCGTTGGGCGTCATCCTGAGGATGCCTGCCGCAGGCAGGCGAAGCGCACCTTGGCGCTCCGTTGCTGCTGCGGAGCGCAGGATCTCAGCTGCTCCTGGCCTCGCTTCCTACCTAGGAGTGACCTTCACCACTACCGGTTGACCATTGCCTTTTCCCCGCTGCGTTAGCCACGCAGCGAGCCCCTCCGCGAAGCGTTCCGGCGCAAGGCGAAAACTCGCCTCAATCTTTCCATCAGCCACTGGCAGGGTGTCGTCGAAGTCAGCGGAATTTGTGAAGTTGCGCATGCAGAATTGGTCCAGCCATTCGAGTGGACAGGGTTTTTCTTCGCTTTGAATCACCACATTCACGTTGAATTTCTGTGCGTACATGGTCTGTTCAAACGCTATGAATCAAGGCAGGGGAACCCTCAGAAATTTGATCCTCTGGTGCTCCGCCGGGTTCAGGATCAATCTTTGTGTCTGCCGTTCGTACTCGCCCAGATAGGCCTTGGCCCAGCTTCCATTTGCGACGAGTGCCGCCATGTTTTCATCGGACTTGTATCCCGCATGTTTTGCGTCCGAAAAAAAGCTTACGGCCCACGTCTTTCCCCAATCTGGCCGGCACTGTTTCAAGGACGCTTGAAGTGGCAGCAGTAACTTTCGCGCTTTGACGCTCGTATTGATTTGGTCTAAGTGGGCTATGACAAATATTCTTTCGTTGCGATCATCAATTCGCACGATTCTTGCGGAATCGTCACTTTTACAGTTCTGTTCGGCAGCCGTCTGGGCAACAACTGTGCCTGCCCACAGAAACGCCAAAGCAAAAGCAGCCCAAAATTGCTTACGAGGTCCCAAGATTTTCACCCGGATGGTTTTTAGGAAACGCGAGGCCGCTTGACCGAATGCGCCAGGCCTACGGCTTCCAGCAGGCAGATGAAATACCAGCCAATGTCGGTCTGATACCAGCGCAGGCCGAGGCGGGCGGAGCCGGCATGCGTGTGATGATTCTTGTGCCAGTTTTCGCCCCACGCCGTCAGTTGAAATGGCCCGAGCCACCAAACGTTGATGCTCGAGTCGCCCCCCTCTTTTTGCTCGCCTAAGTGCGTCAGGCTGTTCACCAGGCACTGGAGATGGAGTGAGTAGACCAGTCGCATCGCCCCCATCCAGAAAAAGCCCATCCAGCCAAATCCAAGAATCAGTCCGGTGAAGATCGAGAGCACGATAACTGGGGTTTCGGCCCAGCCCCAGATTTTGTAAATCCCGCCTGTCATTTCTGGAGCCCAGCGCTTCTTGTCAGCTGGTTCCGTCTGATACAGCCAGCGCAAGTGCGCCCACCAGAAGCCACCCTGCTTTGGGCTTGAAATATCTTCCGGCAGATCGGTAACCGCATGGTGCAGCCGGTGGTAGGCAACCCAGCTCGCCGGATGCCCCGAACCATTGAAAACCGCCCAAAAGATCAAAAATTGCTCGACGATAGGATGAGTCTTCAGCGTTTTGTGCGCCAGCATCCGGTGATAACAAACCGTTGTGCCAAGTCCGCCGAACGCGGTGAACAGCGCGGTCAAGCCAAGGACCTTGAGGCTGGGGAGCGGGAAAAGAATCAGCCCGATGATGGCAAGAGCGTGAATGAGGATCAGGTAGGTAAAAACACCCTCCTTGCCGTGAACCGGTTTCCAAAACGGACGGTCCCACGGATGCGCCTGTGGCGCTTGCTGCGTCAAGCTCGATTCCATGTATTCTCCGATGAACTGCAAAGTTGAAGGCGCTGGTAACCCGAGGCCCCTCAGCGAAAGGACAAGCATCAGAATAACATTGTCTGCGTTGCAGTGCTTGGAAACTCTCAAAAAAGTTGTGGAACTGGTGAATGCGAGACGATGACCGGCGTCTGGTAGCGGATACCTGCGGTCTTGACCCGCTGAAAGCAGGCGTCGGCCAGAAGCACGGTGGTGCGTAACGAAATACTCCCCAAGCGCACTATTTCGTAGGTCAGAACCTGGTCGCGGACCAAAACTCTTGAGGAGAAGTATGGCACCACAAGCATCCAGCGTCCTTCGCAGACTGGCCCGCGCCGCGGTCATCCTGCTCGCCTGCGTCCTTCTTCTCTCCTGCAACCCGCCCAATTACCCCACCAAGCCGATTGAGCTGAAGTACTACTCCAACGGACCTTGGACGGTCACCGTTTCGATTGGCTCTTATTGTTGCGATTCGGCCGGAAACAAGTTCGATGTCTACTATCCAAGCAGCCCGGCTCCGCCTACGGGCGGTTTCCCGATTCTCACGTGGGGCAACGGCACGAATTCGACCTCCACCAATTACACATTTTTCTTAAAGCACATGGCCTCCTGGGGATTCGTTGTCGTTTCCGCGCAGGATAAGAACTCCGGTTCTGGTCAAACGATTCTCGATGCCGCAAACTTTATGATTGCGCAGAACGCGGTTCCCGGTCCTTTTCAGGGAAAATTGAACGTCAATCAGGTCGGCGCGTTCGGGCATTCCCAGGGCGCAGGTGGCTCGATCAACGCCCTGATCAAATCCGCCGGCTTGATCAAGACCGTAATGCCCATTGAATTGCCGGCACAGGTTTTCTGCCTCATTCCCGCGGATTGTCCTGATACCTCACACCTCGTGCAGGGCACGATCTTCCTGCTGGACGGTTCGCTGGATGTCCCCATCTCTCCGCCGACACAGCCCGCCACCACAGGCGGTTTGCAATCTATCGATGCCTTTTACAAGGTGGTGCCTGTGGGCATCGTGAAGGTCAAAGGGACATTGGTGGGCACCACTCACAATGACGTTCAAGGTTCCCCGAGTTGCACCGGTGCGACGGTTCCATGTCTCCTGGGCGTTTACGGCTATCTAGGCTACCCCACGGCGTGGATGAGCTATCAATTGCAGAATGACAATTATGCGCACGGTGCTTTCGTGAACGGCACCGGAGAGATTTTCTCGGAGACCCAGAACTGGCAACACGTCGCCAGTACGGTCCCGTAACGCGATTCCCTTGCGGCAAAATCGCACACTCTTTGCCAATTCTTTGTAGTGGCGCAGCAGGCGCGTCCCCCGCCAAGTGTGTGCTCGTTCACGTTTTGGTCTTCCACAGAATTTGCCGGAGCATGCCAAGGAGCAGTTCTGCATCCTCGGAGGAAATGCTCATTCTCCGAATTAACCGGCGAATTTTTTCTTCGGCGGGAGCAGCCGAACGCGATTTCGCGCGGCCTTGGGTGTTTTTCACGTAGCCGCTTGCCTGTAGCACCTCCAGCAAGACGGAACAGAGCCGCTCAAGATCGCCTGCAGTGGCAGGCGCCCGCTTCTCCCGGGCGAACGAAGACTTCTGGTCACGCGCAAGTTCGTACAAGCAGACGGCGACGGCCTGCCCAAGGTTCATCGAGCGATGCTCTTCGCAAGTGGGAATGCGCAACAGCCAGTGGCAGTGACTTAGGTCCTCGTTCGAGAGGCCGCGCTTCTCCGAGCCAAAGAGCAGCGCCACGCGCCCCGTGGCGAGGGCCTTTCGGATCAACTGAGCTCCTTGCCGCAAGTCGCGCACCGGATGCTGCGGGTCGCGCCGGCTCAGCGCCGTCGTGCCAACCACCAGTGAACAATCCACAACGGCTTCTTCCAGTGATTTGAACTCTTCCGCCCGCGCCAGCAGAGGCGCGGCTGCAACGGCGGAACGGGCCTCACGAAATGCCAATTCGAAAGGATTCACCACCCGCAGATGCTGGAACCCAAAGTTGCTCATCGCGCGCGCGGCTGCGCCAATGTTCAGCGGATTCCGCGTGTTCACCAGCACCACGCCGAGCTGTTTGAATTCGTCTCTTCGAGACAAGCTCTCTTTGCTCAAGGGGCTAATCCATGCCAAAAAATCTATGCCATCAAGCCCGCGAAATTGCGCTCAAGGCGCCCCGTCACGGACATTTTGACGGTATTTAACAACACGCCGAGTTGCAACCAAGCCGACCCCTAACATAGACTGTCCTCGGGTAGAATCATCGCGCCTGCCAACCCGGGTCGTCAGTTCCCGCCTTAAAAAGGCCTGTTGGCATGGTCGGCTCCGTTTGCTCCAGGACCTCGCACTGCGAGGGACTTTACTTTGAGCGGTAAGGGTGTCGCAAGGCACTCCACGCGTCGCACACTGAAAAGTATGCGGCCACTCGGCGCAAGCAGGGAGAGTAATTGGCAACTCCGCTGGAAAACTGGGTTGAAGACGCAGCGCGGCTGACCAAACCAGATCGCGTCGTCTATTGCGATGGATCCGAGGCAGAATACCGCCGGATGATGGACCTGCTGTTGCAGGCTGGCGACACCTTCCAGCTTAACGAAAAAACCTATCCAAACTGCCATCTGCACCGCAGTTCCGTAAATGATGTCGCGCGCACCGAGCACCTGACCTTTATCTGCTCGCCGGACAAAGACGACGCCGGGCCAACCAACAACTGGATGGATCCTGATGCCGCAAAGCATAAAGTTGGCGCGCTCTTCGATGGCGCCATGCGGGGCCGCACCATGTATGTGGTTCCGTACATCATGGGGCCGGTCAATTCGCCCATCAGCAAAGTCGGCGTTGAGGCGACGGATAGTCCTTACGTCGTCGCCAGCATGCGCATCATGTCTCGAATGGGCCAGGTCGCTCTGGACCGCCTCGGTCCTTCGAATGAATTTGTTCCGGGTCTGCACTCACTGGGCGATCTCGATCCCATGCGCCGTTACATCGTGCATTTCCCCGAGGAAAAGCTGATTTGGAGCATCGGCTCGGGCTATGGCGGAAACGCGCTGCTCGGCAAAAAGTGCTTTGCGCTGCGCATCGCCAGCGTGATGGCACGCGAACGGGGTTGGATGGCCGAGCACATGCTCATCCTAGGCCTCGAATCCCCCGGCGGAAAAGTCACCTACATGGGAGCGGCGTTCCCCAGCGCCTGCGGCAAGACCAATCTGGCCATGATGGTTTCCGCGCTCGAAAGCCAGGGCTACCGCGTTTGGACCGTTGGTGACGACATCGCCTGGATGCAAATCGCCGACGATGGCTATTTGCACGCGATTAATCCGGAAGCGGGATTCTTCGGCGTCGCGCCCGGCACCGGCATGCTCACGAATCCCAACGTGATGAGCGCGCTTCGCAAGAATACTTTATTTACGAACGTCGCCATGACCGCGAATCGCGAGCCCTGGTGGGAAGGTGTCGGAAACGAACCGCCAGCCGGTCTCACCACCTGGAAAGGAGAGGCTTGGGATTCGTCTAAAGGTCCGGCCGCGCATCCGAACGCGCGATACACCGTGCCTGCAAAGCAGTCGCCCAGCATCTCGCCAAAATCGGAAGCACCCGAAGGTGTGCCGATTTCCGCGTTCATCTTCGGCGGCCGGCGCGCTCGCGTTGCGCCGCTCGTCTACGAATCCTTTGACTGGCAGCATGGCGTTTTTGTCGGCTCCACAATGGCTTCGGAGACCACCGCCGCGGCCACCGGTGACGTGGGCATCACGCGCCGCGATCCCATGGCCATGCTGCCTTTCTGCGGCTACAACATGGCAGATTATTTCGGCCATTGGCTGCAAATGGGGAAGGAAATCCCTCGGCCTCCAAGAATCTTCCACGTCAACTGGTTCCGCAAAGGGGCGGACGGAAAATTTCTGTGGCCTGGCTACGGCGAAAACGTGCGTGTGTTGAAGTGGATTCTCGAGCGCGTCGAAGGCCGCGGCGTCGCGCAGGAAACACCGATCGGCTATGTTCCCGCTAAGGGAGGCCTTACGCTCGATGGGCTGAAGATTTCTGACGAAGCGCTGAACGAATTGCTCCGCGTGGATCCCGGCGATTGGGAATGCGAGCTCGAGGATTCAAAACAGTTCCTCATGAAGCTCGGCGCACGCCTGCCGCAGGAAATTCGCGAAGAGCACGGCAAACTCTCCAAGCGCTTTCAACACCTCGTCACCGCTTAGGACTAGCATTACACGACTCAGTAGGCGATAAGCGTAACCCGACGAAGGCGGCTCCCTCTAGCGATATGAGCTGCGATCGCAAGAAATTTTAGCGCCGGCTCAGAACTTATAACGTAGGACTAACTCCCCGGGTGGTACTCTCGCTCCGTGTGCCCGATCAGTTGCTCGCGATAAAAATAGACTTCGCGCAAATCGCCGGTGCTGTACCGCACCGCCTCATCGTCGAAGTGTGGCGATGTCGGATGGCCGCTCTCGCCTCCGGCGGTGATCGCCCTGGCATGAATCTTGGGACCAAACTCGACGACCGCCACAAAACTGTTCCCCAAAGTGCCGTACCATCTCTTTGTCCCCGGATAGGCGTGCGCTCCAAACGCCGCCAGCGAGCCCCAGAACGATGAGGTGAATCCCACTGGAATGCTGGGCCCGGCGTCGGTAAACGGTTGAACAATGTCGCCGGTCAAGCGCTGAAAGCGATTGATGTCCCCCCAAGGGGTTTTCCACGTGCCGAAATCCGCCGTCAATTTGTCGCAAGCTTCGGCGAGTGATTGCAGGAGAGTCGCTGACGGAACCTTTGCGCAGATGTAGTCGCTGAGGTAGATGCCCGCATTTCTCGCCTCCGGGCCGAATCGATGCTGCAGAGCGTCGCCCCAGAACACCGCGAGCGACGTCGGCACTGAATCCACTCCCCACCGCAAATCCCATTTTCGCAGAGCTTCGACGGGCTCGGCCAACTTTGTCTTCAGCGGATCGTCGGCGGGGGAATCGTCCCAAGCCCTTACCAAACAAGGAACAGGCTTCTCAAACCACGTCAGGTACCTGTCGTACGCCGCGGCAATCAACGAATCCACGGTAAAATCCTTGCGATCTTGCAGTACTCGGATGGCGTGCAATCCGCGCGCTGTCTCTCCGCCAGTTTCGACATACAAAGGAAAATCCTCCTTCTTCGGGCTATCCGGTCCCGCCGCCGACCACGGCCAATTGTTCGAGTTATAGAGCCAGCCAACTTTAGGATTCAGAAGGTGCGGCGTTTCGTCGACAGAAAGTAACCCGTGCCAGTCCGTCGCGGGATTACTCCCATCCACCGGTTTGGTCCAATCAAAACTGGCATCGCGCCTTGGAATGAAGTTCGCATGGAAATAGGCAATGTCTCCGTCGCCATCGGCAAAGATCGTGTTGTTCGACGAGTTGGTGTGCAACTCCATTGTTTCTCGAAACGATTTGTAATCCTTCGCCTTGGTCCGCGAATAGGATTGCGTGAGCGCCTTAATCGGCTCGTTCATCAGTCGGACGGTCAACCACTTCCCGCCGGATTCGCCGATCACCGGGCCGTGCTGGGTCCGGAACACAGTGAACTTTTTCTCCGCCAACCCAGTGCCTGTTTTGTACGGCACCGTGATTTCTCTGGCCTCGACGGGAAGTTCGTCTTTGCCGTACTTGTAGTAGAAACGATCGCCTTTTTTCTCTACCGTCTCGAGATAAAAGCTGAGCTGGCTCACGCCGCTCGACGTATGCATCCATCCGGCATGCTCATTGAATCCTTGATAGACGAAAAACTGCCCCCACGTCACCGCGCCGTAGGCATCTAGGCCCTCCTCGCTGGCCATTTGCAATTCAGAGCGGAAGAAAAAAGACGTATGCGGATTAATCAGCAGAAGAGCGTGATGGTCCACAGTGTTCGAGGGCGCGACGGCAATGCCATTCGAGCCGCCAGGCTCCTCGATATCGTCGTCAAACACCGGCGCGTTCTGGCTCACCGGGACTTTGCTGTAGAACGCTTCAAGCGGCCCGAGGTTTACGCGCTCGATGTCGCCGCCAATGCTCCCTTCGCTAAACGTCAGCGCCATCCACGGCTCGAATTTTTGCAATACGCGCGGCTTAACCTCGGGGTGTTTGGCGAGGTAGTAGTTCAATCCGTCCGCCCATGCATTCATCAGCTTCTTCAACCATTCCGGACTCTTCGCGAAATCCTTTCTGATTCCCGCCGGGTCAATAAATAGCTTCATGCGCAAGTCCTGATAAATCTTCGACTCGCCCTCCGCTTCCGCCAGCCGCCCCATCGCGTTGATATAGTTCGTTTCCACGCGATTGAAGTCGTCTTCCGCCTGCGCATAGATCATTCCGAACACCGCATCGGCGTCCGTCTTCCCGTAAACGTGGGCGATCCCCCAATTGTCCCGAATAATCGTGACGTCCCGCGCCTCGCGCTCCCACCGCGTCATGTCCGGATTCTTGACAGCTTGCTGTGCAAAGCCGACGGACACAGCAACAAGAAAGAAAACAAGAGCAAGCTTCTTCATTACCCTCTCCCCACAAGAGAAAGATACCTTAGCGAATTTGTAGCCAGTTAGAGTTGATCGCTGCCGCGTTTCAGGCGGCGCATCGCAAACGCCGCGGCAAGGCATCCCATCGCGGCGAAAAGCAGCCACGAAGACGTCGGATAGATAAACTCGCGAAAGTCCGCGTCATCCATCATGGAAAGCAGCGGATAGAGCGGGTTCAGGAACAGCGGAGCTTGCACATAAGCCGGCGGCCCGTCCCCCCGACGCATCAGCATGAAATGACGGCTCGACCAGTGGCTCATCAAAATCCCAAAAATCACCGCCGTGACCACCGAAAGCACCAGCACGATTCCATAGCACGCTGCGGTGGAATGGATGCTACGCCGGAATGTCGCGGAGCACCACAATCCCACGGAGCAGATCGCCGCGAGTACGAGAACAGTGGAAGCTGTTGCCCGGACCAGTTGTAGCGGCTCCACGCCGCCAAATGCAAACGACAATGCCAGAATGGGCAGCGCGCTCAGCAGCAGCAGCAAGAGATACAGCAAAGCCGCCACGAATTTTCCCCACCAAATCTGAGTAACGCTGAGCAAACTCGTCAGAAGTCCGGTCAGCGTGCGCTGCTCTTTCTCGATGGTAATCGAGCCTGCGCTGAAAACTGGAGCCATCAGCAGAAGGGCGATAATCTGCGTAAACACTACTGTGAAAAATATCGCCAAGCCGATGTCTGCGCCCTGGACTTCGCGCTGGCTCCGCATTTCTGCGTCTGTAGTCATGTAGTACGCGAACGAGACGGTGCCCGAGAGGATGAGCAGGTAGAGCGTGGGCAGAAGCCATGCGCGGCGTTCCCGCAGGCGCTGCCGAAGCTCCTTGTTGATCATCGGGTTGGTAATCAAGCGCATCATGAGAGCCGCTCTCCAAAGGCGCGGCGGTAGCGCTCCTCCAGCCCAGGGCCCCGGGCGTCGAAGTGCTCTACGACCATCCCCGAATTGACAATGGCTCGCAGAAGGGAAGAAGCCTCGGCAGCGCCGCCTGGGATTTCGATCAGAAGGAACCCTTCTTTTCTTTCCAAAACGCGTGCGCCTGGAATATTCTCCAACGCCTGATTGGCCAGCTCGGACGGGCCTTGGAACCCGATTTCGCATTGAATGCGCGTTTCAGGGATTCCCGCCGAGAGCGCGGGCGCGCCTGGTTCCGATACATTCTTTCCGTCCGCGATAAATAGAATTCGCGTGCACATGTCTTCGAGATCCGAAAGGATGTGCGAAGAGATAAGAATGGCCACGCCTTCGGAGTGCAGGCGCTTGAGCTGCTCCCGCAAGCTGATCCGCGCGAGTGGGTCTAGCCCCGTGGCTGGTTCATCCAGAAGTAAAACCTTGGGCTCATGCAATAAAGTTTTGGCAAGTAGCAAACGCTGCTTCCACCCAAGCGACAGATGCTCGACATACTCATCGGTTCGGTCTTGCAGCCCGGAAAGTTCCAAAGCTATTTGGATGGCCGCGGACCGCTTTGGTTCCTTCAGCCGAAAAGCGTCAGCAAAAAACTCGAGAAGCTCCCTCACGCGCAGATCTTGATAAATCCCGGCAATGTCCGGTAGATAACCGGCCACCGCCCGAACGGCGCGAGGATCGGCGGAAACATCGTGGCCTCCGACGCGCGCCTTTCCCGAGTTGGCCGGAATCAGCGTGGCCAGGATTTTGATCAGCGTCGTTTTTCCCGCTCCGTTAGGCCCAACGAGCCCGACGAGTTCGTTGCTCTCCAGCCGAAATGAAAAGCCGTGAAGTCCTCGCCCGCCGCGATATGTTTTGCGAAGCTCCTCCACTTCAATCATGGCCATTCCTCAAAAGTGATCATGGTTAGCGTGGCTGCCTTGCGATCCGGTGAACGATCGCGCAACGTTGCGCCCAGAGTCGCTTCGTCGCTCTGGCCAAAGAAAACCGCCCTCTTCGTGGAAAAAACGGCTTTGCCGTCTTTTGGCCACCCGCGTATCAATTCTACGAGGGCAAAGTGTTGTTGGGACAAGTCCTCGAACTCCTTGTCCGAACGTTTCATCCACGCTTCATCAAAGCCTTCCTGCTTTTCTAGCGGCTTGTGTGAGAAGGGAATCGCCGGAAAACTAGCAACTGCGTTGGAGGTGCGACGTCCCGTCTCATCTTCGTAGGGATGGTGGGGAACATGGGCGAGATCCACCACCGCCCCAGCGGGGAGTTCGCCTAGGAAGAATACGTCACGCCCATCAACAATCATCGCTTGCCGATAGTTCAGGCCGGTCTCATTGTGAACGCGCCCAAGGTTGTCGCGCAGCATCGTTCCTGCGAAACGCTTCTGTCCTTCGAATTCAAGATCGCTGAAGGACCAGCGCCGCAGAGGAAGAGAGGTTTCCCACGTCGAGTTCAGATGCACTTCGCTTGCAGGCTGTGACGTTCTTCCCGAGTCAATCGCAAACTGAAAAGGAGAGCGGCGCCCCTTTCCCTGAACCAGGTTACCGGGAAGGACCGGGCTAACCACGCTTCGTACCGGAGCGGAAATTCGAACCCGGGCAGAAGTTACGGCCAACGGGCTAAGGCTGTCGAGGCGATAGACGGTCATTTCATCAACCCCAAAATTGCTGGGATGATTCCGCGCGCCAACCGCGTAGAGCAAGACAGAGAACAACATCGCGAGAACCGGCGTCGTGATCCATCCTAATTCGGGACGCCCGATGCGGCGCAACACCATGAAATTCACAACGCCAACCAGAATCAGGTAAGCAATAATCCAGGAAAGCATTTCGAAAAAGCTGGGAAAATGAAATGTAGTCCCGAGCCGCCGCATCAGCCAGGCGTTCAACTGATCAGGCTCTCCTGCTTGACCCGCGATCTGCAAGCGGTCAACGATTTCGCGCACTTCTTGCGGAGTATTCGAGCTAACCCCAAGAGCTCGAAAATGGTCGGAGAAACTCCGGCTTGACACAGATTTCAAGTGTACGAATTCGCCGTCCCCAACACTTAGCGTCTTGCCCTCTGCAGCGCGGCTCCGGTACGCATCGAGAAACCCTGGTTGCTCCTTCGAGGACGAGTCCGCGAGCCGGTCATCCACCAGTACAAGGTTTCCTCCGCGGTGCAGATAAATCTCAAGAGCATCGCGTTGCGCTGCAGAAAATTGCGCCATCGGCTCCGCGAGGATCAGGGTGTCAGCAGGCGAGTATGCCCATCCCGTGGGTGCCGGCTTCGTAAGCTGAATCAGTCTCAGCGAAGAAGACTTCCTCGTTTGTTCCTCAGCGCTCCCGCTCAGCAGGATAGATTGCCGGATCGCGTGGCACAACTCCGGCGTCGCGCATAGCATCGCTATGACTTGGCCGGCGATTTTTTCCCCAACCGGCATGCCTGCGCGGCCTAGTAGTTGGCCTTCTATGCTCAGCGCTTGAACATACAGAACGGCATGGCTTTGACCGACAATGTGCACGGGAACGTCGAAAACACGCGTTTCCGAAGCCCCGAGTTCAGCTGGAACATCAACGGCTTCACTGACGGCCAGTGCGTCATTCTCCAGGTTGACTTCTGATACGACCAACCGGAAAACATGATGATGATTGGAATTGTTATGAGCTGTGACCTCAATCCAGGTCGGTTCGGCTGGCCCAGCGTAGTTTCCTTCGAGACCAAAGTGGGTGATCTTTACGCTGACCGTATCGGCGGCGAAACTCGTGGTGGAGAAAGCAAACAGCAAAAGAAACAAGGCTGCCGGGCGAAGACGCATGGCCGCGTTACATGCTACTCGATTTTCATTAGCGCTGACAATGAAGCAAGGTTTCGCGAAAGAGTCAGTGCCCTTCGCAACCTATGGCAGACGGGATTGGCAAACGCTGTGAGAGATTCACGCCCTTGTCCCTTCACAGCGGTTCATCCGTCGTGTAAATTCCTTCCTCTATGCGCATGCTCTTTGCTGCCGTCTTTGGACTCTTAGCCGCTGGCCGTTCGATGGCAACAGAACTGCCGGACGGCATCCCGCGTGACCTGGCGCGCCAGCGCGCCGCTCAAATCTCAGACGTTCACTATCAACTTCACTTTACCGTTACCCCTCATGCGCCCTCTGCCTCCGGCCGAGAAGAGCTTCGCTTCCGCGCTGGCCTCCTCGGCCCTGTTTTGCTCGACTTCCGTGAAGGAACCGCGGCAAACCTCACCATCAACGGCGTTCCCGCTCCCGCAGAAATAGAGAACGGTCACATCGAGTTGCCTGCAAACCTGATTCAGGCTGGCGAGAATGTGGTTCGCCTCGATTTCACCGCACCTGTCGCTCCCGCCGGAAAAGCCATCACTCGATTCGAAGACAAAGACGACAACACCGAGTACCTCTACACGCTATTCGTCCCCATGGACGCCGAGATGGCCTTTCCCTGTTTTGACCAGCCCGACTTGAAAGGCCGCTTCCATCTCGAACTCACCGCTCCCGAAGATTGGACCGTCCTTTCCAACACTGCTATCGAGTCCCAAGGGCGTGCCGTCTCCGGCCAGCGCACAACAATTTTTTCCGAGACTCGCCCCATCAGCACCTATCTTTTTGCTTTCGCCGCCGGCCCCTTTCGCAAAGTTCAGGAAACCACCGGCTTGCCGGGGCTGTATGTTCGCCAGTCGAAATTTAAAAGAGCACAGGGCGAAGCCCCGGAAGTCCAGCAGATCACTGCCCAAGGCATTGATTATCTTTCTCGCTTCTTTGCGCAACCTTTTCCGTTTCCCAAATACGACATGGTCTTGATTCCCGGCTTTGCCTACGGCGGGATGGAGCACGCCGGAGCTACTTTTCTGCGCGAAGAATCCGTTCTCTTTCGCATTGCGCCTACCCACAGCGACCATCTCAATCGCGACATCCTCTTGCTTCACGAACTGACCCACCAATGGTTCGGCGACTTCACCACCATGCGCTGGTTCGACGATCTCTGGCTCAAGGAAGGCTTCGCGCAGTACATGGCGTATCAGGCGCTGGCTTCTCTCAAGCCCGATGAAAATATTTGGAAGCGCTTCTATCAATCGATCAAGCCTGCCGCTTACGGGATTGACTCGACCAATGGCACCACGCCGATCTATCAGGAAATCGCCAACCTCAAGGACGCGAAATCCGCCTACGGGGCCATCGTCTACTCGAAAGCTCCCGGCGTCATCAAGCAGCTTGCGTTTGTCCTGGGAGAAGAACATTTCCGCGATGGTCTACGCTTTTATCTCAAAGAACATAGTTACGCCAACGCCGAGTGGAGTGACCTGGTCCACGCGTTCGAGCGCGTCTCCAGCAGATCACTCCAAGAGTGGGCAGCCTCCTGGATTCGTCGCCGCGGCATGCCTCAAGTGGACGTTGCCTGGTCCTGCGACGCGCAAAATCGGATCGATCGCTTTTCGCTGACCCAACATGATGTGCTCGGCGAAGTCAGCACTTGGCCCATCGCCATGCAAGTCGGGCTTCATTACCATGACGGTGCGCCTGTTCATCTTCGTGCCGAACTAAATACCGAAAAGTCGGACTTGCGCGATGCCCTCGGGAAGCCATGTCCAAACTATGTTTTCCTCAACGATCAGGATTATGCATACGGCCGTTTTTTGCTGGATGAGCGCAGCCGCAAACCTGTCATCGAAAAGTTGGGAGAAGTTGCGAACGTTTTCGAGCGAACCTTGCTTTGGGGTTCGCTGTGGGATTCCGTGCACGAAGCCGATCTTCCGCCCCGCGACTTTCTGGATCTCGCGCTTCACCTCCTCCCGGCCGAGACCGATGAATCCCTGGCGCAAAATCTCATTGGCCATGTCGCCACGGCTCTCCACCGCTACACAAACGCAGGCGTGCGCGCGGAAAATGTCCCTCGAGCTGAAGCACTCGCTTCAAATCAGATGCTCCATTCTCCTAGCCAGGACTTGCGGATCATTTGGTTTCGCGGCCTCCGCGCCATTGCAGAAAGCCCCCAAGGACGCGCGCAACTCAAGGACCTTCTCAGCGGAAAACTTTCCGTTCCCGGCGTCGAACTTCGCCCTCTGGACCGCTGGACCATCGTCACCACGCTCATTGCCTTGCACGACTCCGATGCGGAAGCGCTCTTTGCTGGGGAACAGAAACGCGACAATACAGGTGACGGTCAGAAGTACGCCTACATAACGCAAGCGGCCCGCCCGGACCGCGCCTCGAAGCAGCATTATTTCGACGACTACCTTCACGAATCTGCGCGTTCGGAAGACTGGATCGAACAGAGTCTCGGTCCATTCAACTACTGGAACCAATCCGAGTTGACGCTGCCGTACTTGAAGCCTGCTCTCGAAGCACTGCCGCAGATAAAGCACGAGCGCAAGATATTCTTCGCGCTTGGCTGGCTGAACGCATTCATTGGCGGCCAGCAGTCCCCAGCGGCGCAAGCGCAGGTCCGCGAATTTCTACAGACCGCAAGGCTCGACAAGGATTTGCAGCTCAAGGTTCTGGAAGTTTCCGACGAGCTGGACCGCACGGTGAAAATCCGCCAGCGTTATCCATAGAACCCCGCGGCTTAGACCCTGAAATCTTCAAAGGATGGATTCGATCTCGCCATCAAGAGAGACGTGTGTAGCTGCGATGCCATTGATTAAAAACTTCAGGCCGCCGGCTTCGGAGAAATGGAAGAAGCGGCTGATGTGGTAGTCCTCGTCGTAAGAAGAAAAGATGCGCTCGATTTCGTCATGGTCAAGCGGGAACGCGGAGAGCGCGATGGGCCGGCCGAATTCACCGGCCTGTGAACGATAGTGGCGAACCAATTCGCTCAACGACATGTTAGGAGCGCGTCGCGCAGCTTCAGGGCCCACGAAATTCTCCTCGGCAAAGTGTTCAGCCGGGGAATCACGAAAAAAATCTCAAAAGCCTGCGACGATTCAGTCGCCGTGAACCATGACGCCGGGTCTAAGCCGTCGCGGCCTTGACCTGTGACAGCGCGCCGGCCACTTCCGCCAGATCGGGAACCACCGGGATGTCGTAATTCTTGAACCATGCGACTTTCCCTGCTTTGTTCACGATGGCGATCGCGCGGCCGGTGATTCCCTTGTCGGCTAGGTAGATGCCGTACTTTTCGCTCATCGCTCCACGCGGATGAAAATCCGCGAGCAGCGAATACTTGATGCCCATTTTTTCCGCATAAGCTTTGTGCGACCACACGCTGTCTACGCTAACGCCGAGCACTTCCGCGTCCAGTTGGTCGAAATTCCTCATATCGTTCACGAAGCAGGCGTGCTCGCTGGTGCAAGTCGGGCTCCAGTCCAGCGGATACCACACCAGAACGACATTCTTCTTACCGGCAAAATCCGACAGCTTCACTTCCTTCTTTTCCTGGTTCAGCAACCCGAAATCCGGCGCCGCTTGACCTACCGCAATGCTCATGATCCTTCCTCCCGTGTGTCGCAAACGTCCCTGAACATCTTACCGAATCTCTTCACTCCTGACCAACGGCCCACTCGACCTGCGTCACCGGCCCAATCAGAAAAATCCAAGATGCGGCTCCGAGCAGGCACATTACGGCAGTAATGGCAAAAGGCCAGAAGAAACTTCCCGTGTGGTCCAGCACCAAGCCCGTGACGTTAGGAGCGACAATCCCCGCGAAGTTGCCTACGAAATTCTGCAGCCCGGTCCACCGGCCCGCGGCTTGCGGTCCAGCAAGCGCCTGCGTGATAGCCCAAACGTTCGACGAACTCATGCCGAGGAAGGAAGTGGTGAGGATGACGGCAGCGGTGGAGAAGCCCGGGCCGGTCAGGACTGCGGCAAACGCGAAAATTGCCGCGCCAGCCATTCCGCCGCTGGTAAACGCCTTGCGAACAAGTGTCGGAGACACTCCCCGGCGAATCCACCAATCCGACAGACGCCCACAAATGGCGGCAGTCACGGCACAGGAGAAGTACGAGCCCCCCGCAATCACCGCCATACGATTCATCGGGAAGTGGCGCCCACGAACCAGATAAAACGGTAGCCAGGTGATGAAGAAATATTGGAGGTAGTTCAAAAAAAACAGGCTAGCGAAAGTTCCCCAGACGGAAGGCACGCGCAGGATTTGGAAGACGCTCGGGGCAACTGGCGCCTTGCCAGCTCGAGAGCTTTGACCGCGAGGCATCCAATGAAGCCACGGGAAAAGCCACGCGAAACTGGCGAGTCCAAGGATGATGAAAAACGGGCGCCACCCGTAGCGGCCCATCAGTATGCCTCCAAAAAACAGGCCGAAGGCCGGTCCGGCATAGAATCCGGTGATGATAATGGAATTGGCAAAACCGCGCTGCGACTCGGGGTAATGCCGCGCCAGGATGCTGGAGTAAGAAGGATAGGCGACGGACTCGCCCATGCCGAGCAGCAGACGCAATACCAGCAACAACGCAACGGTGTGCACAAGACCGGTGGCAGCAGTGGCCGCCGACCACAAAAGGAATCCCGCTGCGATTACCCAACTGGCGTCGAAGCGGTCCACCAGCCACCCAGAAACAAGCTGGAAGCTCGCATAGGTCCAAAAGAACGACGAAAACAGGGTGCCCAGTCTGCCCGGAGACAGGCCCAGCTCGTCCTGAAGCATCGGTGCCGCGATAGACAGGTTCCCGCGATCCACAAAATTGAGAAACGCTGACAACGCCAACAGGATTAGCGCTGGCAGCATGGCGCGAGGGATTTTGGCGCGAACGCCTGGTGCTGCCGAAGTTGGAGGCGATGAGGCCATGGAAGCAGTGGGCCATTCTAACAGCGGACGTGAAGCGTGATTGGTGATTCGTGACTCGTGAGGTCCCCACCCCCCGACTTCTGTGGAAAAGTGCGAAAATTCCGGAGCACACGCGCCCATTAGGAAAAATGGCACATCCAGAATTTTGAATTCTTGTGGATAGAAAATTCCAAGAATGACGAAAACTTGCCGAAAATGAAATTCTTGTATAGAAAGACAAGGTTCGCTTCAGCTTGTAACTTCTCCCGGCCATGCCGCTCACATGGCGGTGCGGCACTTGCGCTTGTTCGAAATTCTATGGCTCATCCTCTCGGCGTCGAGGGCCGCACAACTACGAATCAGGAGCCACGAAATGAAGAATGGTATTCGCAAGATGTTAGAGCGAATCGCCTGTCGTTGACTCTCGCGCCAGGTAAGGGTAGGCTCGCGGGCAAAATAGGAGGCGTGCCAGCGATTCCGTGGGCCGCCTGCATTCCTTAAAAGAAAAAGCCAGGAGGGCGCGAATGGTTGCTATTCACACGCTTTGGTTGCCGATTCTACTGTCGGCAGTGATTGTGTTCGTGGCCAGTTCGATTCTTCACATGGTGCTGCCGTATCACCGCAGCGATTACAAGAAATTACCGGACGAGGACAAAGTCGCGGCGGCGCTGCGGTCGACAGGAGTGGCGCAAGGACTCTACTCGGTTCCGTACTGCACACACAAAGAGATGAAGTCGCTGGAGATGCAGGAAAAGTTCAAGCAGGGTCCCGTGGGCTTGATTACGGTGTTTCCCAGCGGCGCGATGAACATGGGGAAGTACCTTGGGCAATGGCTTGTGTACTGCTTGGTTGTGGGTGTCTTTACCGCGTATCTGACGGGGCGCGTGTTGGTGCCGGGGGCGAATTATTTGACGGTATTCCGTGTGGCCGGCACGGTATCGTTCATGGCTTATGGCGTGGGCCAGATCGTAAGCGGCATCTGGGGAGGCCACCCCTGGAGCAACGTGGCCAAACAGGTCTTCGATGGCCTGGTGTATAGCTTGTTGCTCGCGGGAACGTTTGGGTGGTTATGGCCAAGATAGTCCTCGGAGATCAGAGATCGGAGACCAGAAACTAGAAACCAGTCTCTGTTACTTTTTCGGCGTTTCGGGCGGCGCGGAGGGGTTGCTGCCAGTCGAAGCGAGTTGGGAGAAGGAGCGGACGAGGAAGACGAGTTGCCAGCGTTCGTCTTGCGTTAGCCGGTTTTTGAACGAAGGCATGGGCCGGCGGCCAACAGTAATCTGATAGAAAATCTCGCCGTCGGCCGCGTTGGCCAGGAGCTTCGGGTCGGTCAGATCGGCGGGAAGCGGGTAGTGCGAGCGAGCCTGCGGACCATCCCCTGTGCCGCGATCGCCGTGACATTGAGCGCATTCTTCAACATAGACTTGGCGCGCGGCATTCAGGTTGGATTCAGACGGAGTCAGGGGATTCTTCAGACTTTTGTATTCTGGAGGGACGATCCACGGTTTGTTTTCCTCGGTCACCCAGTGAATGACCAGGATGCAAATGAGGACGAGAACAGCGGCAAAGAGAAGCTTGCGAAGCCAGAGAGAGCGCGGCGAGTTGGCTGACATGGGTGCGAGAAAATTCTCGCATATCGAGCTGGCTAGCGAAAAGCGTTGTACACAACATCGTAAGGCAGGATCTCAACACAGCGGGCGCAGAGAACACAGAGAAGAGGCTAGGCGGGGCGGAAGATGAGCCAGAGGAGTTCGGCGTTGAAAAAGAAGATGGCGGCGGCGACGATCCAGGCGAGGACTGTGACTGGGCGGGAATTGGCGAACACGCCCATCTTTGAGTGATCACTCGTGAATTGAATGAGAGGAATCACCGCGAAGGGCAACTGAAAACTCAAGATCACCTGGCTGAGAATGAGCAGGGAAGTGACTTTGTTCTCGCCGGCAAGCCCTATCACTAGCGCGGCGGGAATAATTGCAATCCCGCGCGTGATGAGACGCCGGAGCCAAGGCTTCAGGCGAAGATGGAGGAAGCCCTCCATGACAATTTGACCAGCGAGGGTGCCGGTCAAAGTGGAGTTTTGGCCGGAGGCCAGCAGGGCGAACGCAAACAGCGTGCTGGCGAGGCTTGCTCCCAGGACGGGGCTGAGGAGCTTGTAGGCGTCGGCGATTTCGGCGACCTTGTTCAAGCCGCGTGTGTGGAAAGCCGCGGCACCGAGCAGGAGAATCGCGGCGTTGATGAAAAGGGCGAAGCCGAGCGCGACGGTGGAATCAAAAACAGCGTAGCGGATGGCCTCGCGTCGGTCGCTCGCTGAGACGCCGAAAGCGCGAGTCTGCACGATGCTGGAATGAAGATAGAGATTGTGCGGCATCACGGTGGCGCCGAGGATGCCGATGGCGATGTAGAGCATTTCGCGGTTGCGCAGGATTTCAGCGCGGGGGAGGAGCCCGATAGCAGCTTCGCGCCAGAGCGGATGCGCGAAAAAGATTTCGTAACTGAAACAAAGGGCGATGGTGGCTATGAGCATGACCACGAAGGCTTCCACAAGACGGAAGCCGCGGCCTTGCAAAGCGAGGATGAGAAGAACGTCGAGCGCGGTGATGAGAACTCCGGCGAGAAGAGGCAGGCCGAAAAGCAGCTTCAGCGCGACGGCGGAGCCGAGAACTTCCGCGAGGTCGCAAGCGGCGATGGCGATTTCGCAAACGACCCACAGGAAGAGCGAGGTGCGGTGCGAGTAGTGTTCGCGACAAGCTTGGGCAAGATCGCGGCCGGTGGCAATGCCAAGCTTTGCCGACAGAGCCTGCAGAAACATCGCCATTAGATTGCTGATCAGGATGACGCTGAGAAGCGTGTAGCCAAATTTCGAGCCGCCGCCCAGGTCAGTGGCCCAATTGCCGGGGTCCATATAGCCGACAGCGACCAGATAACCAGGACCAGCAAAAGCCAGAATCTTGCGAAGCCAGGATGCTCCCGAAGCAATAGGAATCGAACGGTGAGCCTCGGGCAGGGAGGGATGGGCGATGCGCGCGCGCAGATCCGCCGTCGTGGGGAGTAGACGCGTGCGAGATTCAGTTGTGGAGGGCGAATCGAGTTGAGGCGTCGTAACAGGTTCCATGGCCTGAGTTAACTATATTAAATAACATTTATAAACTACACTTAATATGAGCCGCCTGTCAATAGGACTTTATTCTCTTTTTTTAGCCACAGGAGTAACACAGAACCGAAAAGGAAAGGAGCCGAGCAGGCCGGAGAGGCTTGTGGTAACTTCGAGGAAGCATTCCGGGAGCGAAAGCCGATGGACCAACAGCAGCCAGCGCAAGGACAAGTGCAAATCAAGGCGGATGAGAAAGAGCTGCAGGGGCAGTACAGCAACCTGGTGATGATTCATCACAATCTGGAAGAGTTCACGCTGAATTTCATTTATGTTTTTCCGAACGGGACGCAAGGGAAACTCTTGAGCAGCTCGATCGTCAGCCCTGGGCACGCCAAGCGGATTTGGCGGGCACTCGGCGAGAACCTGAGTCGGTACGAAGCGCAGTTTGGCGCCATCAAGGAAGCCCCGGAGGGCGGGTCCATGCCCAACGTGGGGTTCGTGCAATAAATGGAGGTTCCGGTCGGCGAGCGGAGGTTAGAAGAAAACGCACCGGGCCTGCTAAGGTTACAAAAGTCCATTCCACACGGGCCTGTAGTAAAAGAGTCTGTTGTTGATTCTGGGTTGCTTAGGTCCATTTTCAGGCCCTTCAAACCCGCCTTCTTGTACACAAAATGTACACAATCGCCGGGGAATGCTTCACATTACTTCTAGGTTTCCCGGGAATCGGGATTGATGTGCCGTCCTATTGCTGCACGAGCGCTTCTCGAAGGGTTTCGACGTTCTGCTCGAGACTTCGATGAGCAGTGTCTATCACAATGTGCCCGCGGTCCCATGGATGATACTCGCGAGAGATCACCTGTGCCCAACTTGGCAGTCCCAATCCGATGATATCTGGTTTGCGTCTTTCCACTCGGCTGCGATGCTCACGCAAATCAGAACATATGACCTCAATTTCGATGGTGCTCGCTTTTGTACGACGACCGACTTCGAGCCACGCATCGCGCGTAATCTGCAGTGGATTGACTGAATCGGCGATTACCGTCCGCCCGAGGCGAATGTTATCTTCCGCGATCGCATAGGCGACCCGATAGCCCGCCTCATCAAGCCCCACAGCGTCAGGGGAACAATCTCGAATCGCTTGCTCAATCGAGTCGATCCGCAAATGTATCGCGCCGATTTGACGGGCTAGCTCGCGAGCAATCGTTGTCTTCCCCGTGCCTGGCAGGCCGCCGAAGATGATGAGCACTGGTCACCACGTCGTCCAATTTAGCACCTCGCTCCGACTGAATGCGATACCGCGTGGGTTGTCGGCAACCCTTCCCCAATCCGATAAGGTGAGGTTTGCCCGTGATACGCCCCCAATAGCCTTGTCCGCGCTGAGTGTAGTCGCCTGTCACCGGCAATGCGGGATTGAGCTTTTCCGGATCGAATCGTTGGGTTGCGTCGCTCAAGGCGCGGCCGGTGCGGCCGTCGAGAGCCACCAGCGTTGCCCACTGCACCAGCAGGTTTCGCCCGGCGTCCCTTCTCGCCTTAGTGACCGCACGGTGCGGGCGTCGCCGCGCGCGAAGGCAACGGTCAGCTTTTCGGCGGTATCTGTGTCGCGCGCCCCAATACAAGGAGTAAATGCCGCTTGGCAGACGAACCGCGCCCGGAAATTCCGCTCAGCTGCGTACGTGATAAGCAACATCATTCCGGGTGCGGGCCGACCAGACACCTCGGCGGGCGTTAGAGGAAGCAGGAGCCGACCACCGCTCTTCAAGGAGTCGAGCCAGCAGTCCTGCGGACCTGTCGCTCCCGCATTCACATATATAGCGTCGCACTGCGGCAAGGGGCCTTCGCTTGCGTTCCCCGCGATAACGGTAACGTTACTCATGTAGCCTAGGTTTAGGACCGCCCTGGCAGCGAGCTCTTGATCAATCTCGTACGCAAAAACTCGGCCCTGATCGCCCACCATCGTGGCAAGGAGAGCCGTATAGTAGCCGGTTCCCGCGCCGACATGGATAACAGTTTCCCCAGGTTTCGCCGCGAGCGCGGCAAGAGATGCCGCGTGTAACAATGGCTGACCATTGTTCAACTGTTTGTCTCGGTCCAACGCGATCACAACGTCCTGGTACACAAAAGCAGCGTTGTTGTTTGGCGTCGCGATATAACCGGCTGCCGTAAAGACCTGCCACGGTCCCGGGCCGAGGAAATGCTCGCGAGGGACGGAAGCGAAAGCCTTGACAACTGGGTGCTCTGGATTACCGATACCAATGTTAGCGGCAATGAGTCGTGCAAAGAAATTTCGGTGTGCCTCCAAGTGTTCCATATGCGACTCCCAACCAATATTCTGAGCGGCTACAACATCGCAGGCTGATGCCGATAGGCCTTTTTCGACGGCACATAGACCAGTTCTCCTGACGCGGCAAGTCGTTTGAGCGTAGTGTGTACTGCGGCAGCTGGATTGCGGTACTCGGAAAAGTCAAACCCCATAGTGCGTAGTACCGCGAGCACAATTGCTGGAGTCTGGATCGGTTGAGCGGTTGAGCTTCGCATCACCATCCGAACGGCCTCTGTCAGCCCAATACCGGTTACGCCTTTCTCGCGAATGGTACGCGCCGTATTCTCGTCAATCGCTATTACCACTTGCACATTCTTGAGGCGATTCATCGTTTGCATGATTCGTACATTCAGCCGGTCGCGCTGCCGCACTAGGTCAGCTAGGTCTTTTTCAAGTTGACATCGAATCTCGTTAATGTCTCTACGTTGCATTTTTAGTTTGCCAGTATAGTTTATACATGTGTGTAATATCAAGGTGACAGCATGAACTCCTGAAATTCTTGATGAATCCCTGACTGCATCCCGGCCAGCGGCTTTTGCCATCACCTGGTGGATTGTCGGCAACCCTTACCTTATCGAATTACGGAAGAATTGCCCGTTATCCTGGAGTTGAATTAAAAAGAAGACCAGTCTGCGTCAGTAGTTCGGTGCTCATGTACTGCTGGCATGCTGAACGTCGCGATAACGGCGTGGTGTGAGCCCCAGCAGCCGGACGAACGCGCGCCTCATCCGATCGACGCTACTGAATCCAGCGGTTGAGGCAACCTGCTTTAGGCCTTTCTGCGTGCGTTCGAGCGCGCGCCGTGCAGCCTCGACTCGCATCTGAAGCACGTATTGCGATGGCGTCGTGCCCACTTCTCGCGTAAAGACGCGCTCGAAATTCCGCAAGCTCATCGACATCCGATTCGCGAGGTTGTCAACCGAAAGCTTTGTTTGAAGATGCTCCGCAATCCAGATCTGAAGCTCCCGAATAGACATCATCTCTGATGCTTGCGAGGCAAGTGACACGCTCAACTGCGGCTGTCCGCCCGGACGTCTCAAGAACAGCACCAACTCGCGAGCAGCCTCATGCGCCAGACCAGCGCCGCAATCCTCCTCCACCCAAGCCAAAGCCAGATCGATGCCCGCAGAAATGCCCGCCGACGTGTAGATATTTCCGTCTTTGACCCAAAGCGGATCGTGCTGGACACGGACCCGTGGAAATCGGCTAGCCATTTCCCGGCCGAACCTCCAATGGGTAGTTGCTGTGCGGCCGTCCAGGAGTCCAGTCTCAGCGATCAGAAAAGCGCCAACGCAGACGGCACCAAGGCGCCGCACATTGGACGCCACACTCCTCAGCCAAGCCGAGAGTGCGACGTCGCGGACTGATCGGCTCTTCAGCCCGCACACGAGAAGAACGGAATCGCATCCGTCTTCCACTTTGCTGAAGTGGTGCTTGGCGACGAAGGTCAGAACTTCACCCTCACCTTGAACGATCAGGCTCTTTATGTTGGTGACGATCTCAATCTCGTAAATCTTCCTGCCCGCAAGGCGATTCACGGAGTTGAACACCTGGAGAGGCCCTACCAAGTCGAGTTCATCCACTGGAGGTACGATCACGACGACCATCCGTCGGCAGGGGAAATTGCGAGCAGCGACGGAGTTTCTTTTGGCGACGCTCATAAGTTGGCTAACTATGCCGCGAAGGAGAAACTTTTCCAAGCTTGAACGTCAAAATGGCGGATTTCGACGGATCAACGTCCGAAATCGTCCGTCTTTCATCGCTAGCATCCCTCCACTCGGCAGCGGAGTGAGAATCGGACAAAAATCGCACTGGCCCGGGGGGAAACATCATGAGACATCGTTGGGTAGAACTTGCACGCGCAGTACTTCTCCTCGGAGCTTTGTCTCCCACGCTCCTCATTTCTCAAACAACACAGAACAAGCAGGTGTCCCGTCCCTACGCGCGCATCGGGATCATGCGGGCGCCTGACGAAGGCCACAGCGCAGCCTTGGAAGCAGGGTATATCCGCCACCTTGAGTGGCACCGGCAGGTGAACGATCCGTTTGCCTGGTACAGCTACTCAATTTGGGCATCAACTGAGCGGCAGGGATGGATCATTTACGCGACATTCGGCCACACGGCCGACGAACTTAGCAACCCGGTGTCTCCTGCCGAAGACACCCACGATGCGAGCATCACCCTCTCGCCGCACGTCGAATACACGGGGAACGCGATCTACGAATTCCTGCCCGCACCCTCGCGCGGAAATGGCGTGCCTACTCCGACTCCGCAGGCCGAGTACACGACAGTGGAACTCAACTACGGTGCGGGAAAGGCCTTCGAGTCCGCGCTTGCTGGTGAGCAATCCAAGCTGCAAGGCGAGACGCTCTGGTACCGTCTTGTCGAGGGAGGAAATCCGTTGCGCTACGTCCGCCTTCGCCCGCGTGCAAGCTTGGCGAGCATCCTAGACGAGCGCGCCGATCAGGCGCTTCCCGACAAGGTGAACGGCTTAATCTCGAAGATGACCGTCGAGACGTTGATCCTACGGCCCAACATGCTGGTTAATGTCACACCGGTGCCGGTGCGCTGACCCCGATCGACGATTTTAAGGTCACAGGGAGTTGACAAATGACCATAGCGCGGACGAAACCAATTGTTTCGGCTCCACACCCATATCGCGAAAGGATGCTAAGCCTGGTTGGTAGCCGAAATCCTCTGGAGGTGCTTGCGCAGACGGCGGGCCGTTTGACGCTTGACCTCTCATTTCGATCACAAGGGTAATCATCCCTCCAGCTTTCTTCGTAGGGGAATCCGGGCCCGGCATAACTTCCTGTTAGCCCGTGATCCGGGCGGAATCCTCAACCGCGACCAAAGAGCCGCGCTGTTTCCGACAATTCAGAGTTGCGCTCCACCGTTTTTTGAAGAAGCCCTCTTGTGGTTTTGCGCCGTGTTCGAGTTGCCTTCAGTTGCCTTCAGGGTTGACAACTCCAGACTGAAGGGAGCACGATTTTGCTGAGTTTCCCTGGTGTTTTCTCAGTGGTTTCCCTGTGATTTCTCAACATGTATTTCCGGGACCCTCGGTCACTATTCGCAGGTGAGCAGGTTCATTTTATCCGCGCAGATGTGTGCAAGGAGAACGACAATGAACGAACCGGGCTACAGTCCATGGAAAAAACTTCAGGAGCACTGGCTAAGCCGCCGCAGTCTGATCCGTGCAGCAGCGGGCACGGCGCTGGGAGCGGGTCTAGTCCGTCCAAAGTTGGCCCACGCCGACGATGAGGATGGCGAAAGCGAACGCGCCGCCTGCATTGGTCCTAATCCGATTCCGGGGGGTGTTGTGGGACTTAAGCCCTTCGGCATCTTCATCCACCACAATCCGCTAAATCCTGCCAAGGCACTGGCCGATATCAACGACCCATCTCAGATTACGGACTTCGACGGGTTCGTGGGACTGACGCACATCCGTGGCGGCGGGATGGGAACAGACACTGCGACGGGCTCCATGACGCGACTGGCGTTCCAGGCCGATATGGGTTTCAGCCAAGGCAAATTCATCGGCACCGATGGCCAACAACATCGAGGCACGTTCGCCTTTGTTTGACTTGACGTCTACACCGGTCCGGTTGGATCGGCCAGCCTGTTCTTGCAGATTCACGACTACAACGTACATGTTGATCGCAACGACGTGTTTTGGATGATTCCTGTTAGGCACGACGCCGTTGGCGTGGACTTCGATGATGCGCGGGCCCGCCTGCGCGTGCGTGACTTAACCGTCTTCGATGACCACGACCTTGCCAACTCGCTGACACAAGGGCTGGGGCTTCCCGCCAATCCCGCCGCCATGCCGCCCACTCCGGCCATCCCCGGGATGTTCCCGGTTCGCGCGAAGGTTTCCTTCGACGTGGAATGGAATGGGGCCCTGGCGATGGCCGAAATTGAAAACAGCTCACAGAATTTCAAAGGCAGTTTCTTAAGCACAGGAGCTACGATTCGTTGGTCTGCCGAGCAGCCCGGTTTTCGATTCGAGTCAGACGCGCCGCCCGACCCGAACGCGAACTTGATTTCGGTGTTAGGACGCGAGCGAAACGGCGTTTTCTTTTCTTGACCCGCCTTGCACACAGCGCAAGGGAACACACAAAACCGACCTATTGACGGCGTGCCGTGCTTGGCGCCCCGCTCGCCACCTTGCCCGGCCAAGCGGACCGCTGCGTCGATTGCTTCCAGTTTGCCCGTCATTCGTCCGCGGACTTACGCGCCCGCGTGCTGTCGGGGGTTGTCTACTCACCAGCCCTTGCTAGAAAGGTGCGCAGTGCGGCGATGACCGATTCCGGTGCGTCGAGTGGCAGGAAGTGCCCAGCCTCAAAGACCAGGAGGTCCGCCCCGAGCAGATCGGCAAGCGGGCGCGCGACCTTCTCCACTGGGAGGAACGGGTCGTGATTGCCCCATAGGACTAGCGCCGGCACCTGGCGCATTTTCAACGCCCCGAGGATGCCAGCGGTGTCCCGTGGATCAAGATCTTGCGCCGCCCTGATGAGTCGACGACCGCCTTCTTCGCCCTCGTAAGCGGCAACAATCTCGCGCATTTCCTTTCCTAGCCGGCGCGCGAGCACCGTTGCGAGGCGCGCGGCGTGGCCCGCTTCCCACCTCTGGATGCTGGCCACAGCTTCCATAGCCCATTCTCCGCCATAGACGCCGTCCATCAGCGCCAGCGCGCGTATGCGCTCCGGCGCGCGCACCAGCATGAGCTGTGCGGCTGCCGTGCCCACGTCGTGTGCTGCCACCGTGGTCCGCTGGATGCCGAGCCTGTCTAGCAGCTCCAGCATCCAGCGCGCCTGGTTCCCCATACCTGTCCCGACGCCTGCCGCAGGCTCTGACTCGCCGTAGCCAATTAGATCGGGAGCGACCACTCGATGCCCAGCTTCGGCTAGCCGTGGTGCGATCTGCGACCAGAGCCGACGCGTCGCAGGGAAGCCATGCAGGAGCAGTATAGGCTCCCCTGCACCGAGCTCATCGAAGACGACGCGGGCATCGCCCAGGACCACAGTCGGCATCCGATTGGCTCCTTTCCTCGGTCAGTTCTTGCCTTCTTTTGCCGTGCTAGCAATGAGCATAGCAACTCCCTGGCATGAAAGGCTCTCTTCTAGGATGGATTGAATCCTCGGGCGTTTCTTTACTCTGGACTCAGTTCCGCGGGCGAAGAATCGCGGCTAAGCAAATAAAGACCAGCACAATCCACAGCACCGCGCTAGTGAGCAAGGCCGCGTCGTTGGAGGCAGTGTATCCGCCAAACGGAACGCTGTAAAAATGGCCTTCTCCGCGAAGAGCAGCCGCGATCATTCCCGACCCGATGTAGGCGACCAGGCCCAACGGCACCGACAGCAGGAAAACGCCGGTCCAGAACCTCGCATTCGCACACGCATTAGTGTTGCGGGACTTCAGGACAAGAAGGATTCCGCCAGCAACCAGCAAGATCGGCAGCCCCATGACTACGAAGTTCGCGAGCAAGGTCCGGAAGATCATGTCAATCTTGCCAAACTCTAATCTTTGAAGCGCGCCTTTCGCGGGCACTATACCTTGGTTGTGTGCACTTAGGTGGGTGAATTCTTGTCCGACAACAGCTCCCTTCATGACGAATACAACCCGCCGAGCGGTTGCGATGTCTCCGGCGGAAGCCACTCGGTGTCAATATAGATGCCAGTGACTTACGCAAAACTTCAGGGAAACTCATATTGCGATGTTACGCCAAGAACCCGTCCGTGCCCGATTTAGCGGCTAATCGCCAGAGTGGCAGCTAGTACCCAAACGGACGGTAACGCCGTTAGCACGTAGCCGCTGCGCGGCGGACGCTTCGCGTGAGGTAATGGAGCGGTGGTTGCCCGGCGGCTGAGATAAGTTTGGGTCACAAGGAGGTGTCCCTGTGACCCATCTTCGAAAAATGATGCTGGAAGAACTCCA
>DATFSR010000086.1:0-49290 GCA_035262505.1 Candidatus Acidiferrum sp.
GGAGGCCGTTATGACAAACCTTATTCCTCGCGATAATTTCTTCCAGGACCTGTTTGATTTCCGCAGGGATTTCGACCAGATCTTCAACCGCTTCTTGAGCTGGCCTTCGGCTCAGGAAGAAACCACGATGACGACGGCTGGGTTCAGCCCCGCGATCGAGTCCTTCATTGACAAGGACGGAAAGAAGTTTCACTGCCAGGTGATGCTGCCCGGAGTGGACCCGAAAAACGTGAATCTCCAAGTGCAAGGAAATGCTTTGACGATCAGCGGTGAACGCTCCGCGACGAAGGAAACGAAAGAGGCGGATTATCTCCGCCGCGAGATCACCTACGGCTCTTTCCAGCGCAGCCTGCTACTTCCCGATGGTGTGGATACCGACAAGCTGACCGCGGAGTACCGTAACGGCATACTCGAAATCACAGCGCCCATCGCTGCGACGGCGCTGCCTCGTAAGGTAGAAATCAAAGCGCTTCCCGGCCCCGCCGCCAGGCACGCCACCGCTTAAATTTAAGAACGGCCGTAACTTAACAACAGCGTAACTCTTCGCGGGTGGTCGATCGCGTCTTGAAGGAAGAAGCCGGGCTGCTTCTCTGCGGCCCGGCTTCATTTTATCTCACCCTTTAGTTTTGAGTTTGCGATGCTTGCCCGTTCTTCGGCATGAATTTGGATGTTTCGATCTCTTTCGCTCCGGGAGGCGGAGTGAATGTGAACACGTCCGGCGAAACTGGATCATTCACAGTGAGGCTTTCCACCTTGCTCGTCTCCTGCGTGGTTGTGGGAGTGTGTGTGTTAGAGAGGGTCATCTTCGTAGTGGAGTCCTCTCGATAGACGAAGTAGCGGCTCTTGTCCACCCAAAGCCTTCGTGCGGAAAAAATCGCTCATGGAACCCACCGCGGAGTGCGTAGCGGCGCTTGCTTCGGCTCCGGGAGCCTCATACTCCAAAGAGACGACCCAGCAGTCCGCATCCGCATCGTTCCAGCCCCCATGGCCCCCGCTGTAACGGATGCTGATGGGCCCTCTAACGGAATCTTGGAGTAGCTGTTTGCCATCGGCATATACATCCACATGGTCGTGCCGTCATTGACCATGACCATGCTCATCATACCCTTAGTCTCGACGCGGAATTTTCCCCAAGCATCAACCGTGACGTTCATAGGTGTCTCCAGGTTCACGTTGCCCTGAGCACCAGATTCCTCCATCGTCAGGGTGCTGGTCACTTTGGCGGAATATGTGTTCATAGCGCCGTAAGCCAATTCCACGTTCTTGAGCAGGTCCATGGCGTCTGGCTTCGCCTGAGCTGGAGTAGCTTGCGCGGCGGAAGATAATGCCGCGGCCAGTACAAAAATCATGGTGTGCATGGCGGTTCGTGCGTACTGCATGGCGAACTCCTTAGTTGCGCGGGAACGGGCGGGAGGCATCGCGAAATGAAGCCGTAAGCGTCACCTAAGAAGACCCAAATCGCAATCCGGTAGATTTATGAACCGAGGTTAGGGGAATTCCTCATGCAGAAAGCGATTCGGTTGTTTCTTGCCTTGCGGTTTTCGGGGGACGCTTTCAAGACTTGCAGCTTTTCTTCGGGAGAAGCGTTGGAATGGCTACCGCTTGCACTCCGGTCTGACGTCAATTTTCGGGTCGAGCCAATGCAGGTAGGTTTCCATCGCGTGCCAGCAAGGCACGCTGCTTTTGACGACTCCCTTCGAGGAGAACTCGTACGGCGATGCGACATGCTGATAGTCGAAAAATGGCAAACGTAAGGGAAGCTTCGGCACGAGGTCCTGCGTATTCACGATGCGCCACGAGGTCACCGGCAATTGATTAAATTGCTCCGCGAACTGCGTGTCGCCCACGCGCGGCGACGCAAACGTGCAGAGGGTTGAAATGTCGAATCTGTTTGTCGCTTTGTTCTTCATCACAAATAACGTGGCTAGGGCGGACCCCAGGCTGTGCCCGGTCACGACAAACGATCGCCGAGGCCGCGGTTCTTTGGCCGTCCGAATCTGTTCCTGTATGGCGGGCTCTTCCAGGCTGTCGGCGAGGTCCTGCAACTGTTCGCCGAAGGTTTTCTGGACTTGCACAGACGCAGGCGCCGGAGCTGGAGTGGCTTTCGCGGCGGTCTCTACGCCTGCCGCCCCGTAGCGGTGAACCACTTTCAGCGTGCTGTAAATCGCTTCAAAGCCGTTCTCCACTCGCCCGGCGTTCGGCACCTGACGGAACGTCACCAGGCGCGCCATAAAATCGTCCAGCCACTCCACCCAGCCTTCCGTCCCGCGAAGCGCCAGCACAAAATTACGCTTCTGTTCGCGGTGCCGCGCGATGAAGCCGTAGAACTTTGGCTCTTCGCGCCACCAGAAAAAGTAGTCCGACATGTGCACCCAGGCCACCAGTTCGTACGGATCGGGAATATCTCCAGGATCGGGCTCAGGCTGGAGGGGCGTTCCTTTGCGCGGCCCCTTGAACATCGCGTAGGCGCCGTTGACGAGTTTTCCATAGAGAACGGCTTCCTGCTTGTCGAGCGGTCTGCCCATTGGGGGACACCTCGCTTCCGATATCGGCGGGAACAAGTTGACGAAGATTAGCACAAGAAGGTTGGCGAAAACGCCTGCCGTGCCGCAAAAAAGTGAATATTTCAGTGAAACACTTCTTCGTCGAACAACGCTCGCAAGCCGCGCCCGCTCGCTTCCTCCATGGCCTGCTGAAAATCTCTCGAATCTACCAGCTTTCGAGCATTCCTCAATGTGTATAGTGCGATGCCCCGCCAAAACGTTTCTTCACCTAATTCCGTCCTCAGGCGATCCAGGAACAACGCCCCTTTGACGTAAGGAACCTCGCCCAGCGCCTCGCGCGCGTCCTTCCACTGCTCCCAATGCAACGGACGATCCTTCCCCTCTTCGCGCAGCTTTTGCATGCGCTCCTTCAATTCAGCAATTTGCTTCTCGTATGCAGCCCGGCCCTGGTGCTTCTCGATGTAAGCGTCCGACATGAATTCGGCGAATCCTTCATTCAGCCAGAAGTCCGACCATGAACGAATCCCCAACAGCACGCCCCACCATTGGTGCGCCAACTCGTGCGCCATCAGTTGCACTTCATCTTTGTCCACAAGATCTCGAAGGTAGTTCTCCGACATCAGGGCCATACCAGCTGTCTCCTGCCCAAAGCCGCGGCCAAGTTTCGGCAGGAACGCTTGTGCATACCGCGGGTCAAGCAGGTCCGTGCCGGCTTTCTCTCGTAGGAACGCATACGCATCCTTCGTCTTTGCAAAGGTCGCCGCCTTCGACTCCAGGTTCGGAGCATAGAGCGAGAATCTTTCAGCGTCGGCCACGCCAACTGTGGCCACCCCAAAACTGAACAGGTAGGTCTGCACTGGCTCGCTCTGCTCAAAAACGAAATGATTCCCTTCTTTGTCGCGCCAATCTCTGCCTTGCTTCCCCGGACCGACGGCACGCAAACTCCTCGCGCCATCTGGTGGAAATGGAATCACGATCTCCAGCCGAAGCGTCGCGCGTTTCGCAGGACTGTTGTCACATACCATCCAGGCGTCGCAGTAAAACGCGGTGAAGAGTCCTGTCTTGTCGGAGCGCTCCTGGTTTGACGGTACGTCTGCGAGCCAGCGAAGCCCTTGCCCGGCGGCGGCTTCATATTGCAATTGCAGAATGTGCTTACCTCCAGAGTCCAATCGCACGCTCACGCCTTTTTCGCCGACCGTCACCTCCCCGCCGGCAACTTTCGCTTCGATGACTTTCATTCCTTCTTTCTTCTGCCACTCCGTGACTCCCGCGTCCGCTGAAAACTCAATTCGCTCGTCGCCATGCAGGACGTGACGCTCGAGGTCCGGAGTCAATTTCACCAAATAGTGCGTTACCTGCGCCGATGCGGGCAAATACGCAATCAGGCACAATCCGCCGCTTAACAAAATTCTGCGTCTTGGAAACATCCGCGAAAGTATATCGTGCGAAGTTGATCTGGCAGACTGCATTCGCCAGAAGCCTGAGCCGGTTATAAACGGCCGGATTCGTGCGTATGCCTAGTGGGAGGCCTCGCGGGCCATGTCGCCGGCAGCATCACCAGCAACGCGCGCGCATCACTCGCTCACGCGATTCGTTTGGGTTATGGTGATTTTTCTCGCGTTCATCGGACTCGCTGTCGCCACGCGACGCGCCATCGTTTTGCTGAAGCCCCGAGCATGGAGCTCGGCAAGAAATCCGGCGGCCGACCTCGACGCGCATTTTGCAAACGAACGTGCCCTGGTATTGACACACATTCTCCCCGCCATGCTTTTCATGCTGCTGGGGCCGCTCCAATTTGTGCGCGGCCTGCGCTCGCGCTATCCGCAGGTTCACCGGTGGTCAGGACGGATTTTTCTCACCGCCAGCGCCGTCGTGGGCGTCAGCGGCTTGAAGCTGGCCTTCGGCAAGACGGTCGGCGGTCTCGACGAAAAAGCCGCCATCAGTCTGTTTGGAAGTTTTTTCCTAATTTGCCTCGCAAAAGCGCTGTGGCACGCGCTGCGCCGCGAGTTCGCTCGGCATCGCGACTGGATGATTCGCGGCTACGCCATCGGACTTGCCGTCGCCGCCATCCGCCCTATCATAGGAACCTTCTTCGCCGCCGCCCTCATGAGCGGCCACAAGCCCCAACCCGCAGAATTCTTTGGCACCGCCTTCTGGATCGGCTTCACCCTCCAATCCATCGCCGCCGAAATCTGGATCAACTATACCCGCCCGTTTCAGCCCATCGAATTCCGAACCACCACGGCCGCGCCATCACAGATCTAACCACTTCTGTTCGCGCCGCATCTGGGATATGAGACACTTCACAAACGGAGGCTACGTGCGCTCTCCCTTCCCCGGCTTTCCGCCCGAAGCTCTGCAATTCTTCCGGGGACTCGCCCGCAACAACAATCGCGAATGGTTCGTTCCGCGCAAGCCGCTCTTCGAAGAAAAAGTCAAAGAGCCTATGCGCCAACTCGTTGACGCGTTGAACCTCGCCCTGCACGATTTCGCTCCCGAATACCAAACCGATCCGGGCAAAGCCATTTTTCGCATCTATCGCGATACTCGCTTTAGCAAGGACAAAAAACCCTACAAGGAGCAAATCGCCGCCACGTTCCGCCGCAGCGGCGCGCCCCATCATCAGGGCGGCTACTACTTCGCAATTTCGCACAAGTCAGTCGCCGTCGGCGGAGGCGTATACATGCCCGAACCGGACCTTTTGCTCGCCATTCGTCAGCGCATCGCCGAGCGCCACGAAGAGTTCCGCCGCATCCTTGCCGCACGCCAATTGCACAAACTTCTGGGCAACCTCGAGGGCGCTCAACTCTCCCGTGTCCCTCGCGGCTTCCCAACTGCTCATCCTGCGGCCGACTTGCTCCGCTACAAGTACTACATTTTATTCAAAGAACTTCCGCCGACTCTCGTCACTTCGCCGAAACTCTACGAGGAAATCGTCGACCGCTTCCGCGTCATGACCGCGTTCCTGCAATTCCTGACCGCGTCCTGCGCCGCGAAGCACAAGCCCAGCGCCCTCGCCATGTTCGGGTAACAGAGTCACCTGAGACATTCGCATAATTCCTGCCTTCGTGGGTCGTTGAAATGAAACGAACTCGCCTTCGTTCGCACTATGCAGGTAGGGCCCCCCCGTAAAACAAACCTTGAGGGCTCGCGGAGCTTCCAGGTCTTCGCGAGTTCGCAGAAGGCGATTATGACCGAAGAGCTTGCTTCCTCCCGTTGGCAACGGCGGTTGCTGCCATTGATGGCTTCCATGCTCGTGCTGCTGACGGCCTTCTTTTGTGTCGGCATCACCTTAGAAACCTACCGTATTCAGAAGCATCTCGAAGAGGACCATGAGGTGGACTTACAGCCGGCTTTGGCCCGCTTGGGCGCAGACCCACCTTCCGACACCAACTCGCGCATCGATCTGGCCCGCTTCCAGGCCACGGCTTTGCTCGAGAGTAACGCTCTCCAGAGCCGCTACCACCAAGCCAGCATCGCCCAATTAATTCGGGTCTCCGTCATTTTCCTGGGCTTCCTGACAGGCATGATCCTCGCCCTCGTTGGCGCGGCTTTCATCCTCGGTAAGATGCGGGAACCTCCTTCCAACGTCGAGGGGCAGGTTCCCGGATGGAAGTTTGCTCTATCGTCAGGCTCGCCCGGCTTGGTCCTGGCAGTGCTCGGCACCGTGCTAATGATCGCCACCATCTGGGCGCGCGTTGAGATCAACGTGACCGACGCGGCGCTTTATTTCTCTCCTGAAATTGTTCAGATGCAAAAAGCAGGCACTTCTCAGACCGTTCCAGCGACGTCTCCATCCACCTCTGGGAACGAAACCAGGCGCTCCGATTTCACCAAGGAGCTTGGAGCACTAAAGCCTAAATAAGCTGCAATAGAAACTCACGAGGAGAGCGTTATGCATCGAATCATGTTTCGAGTTTTCGCGTTGGGCTTGCTTGCTCTGACTTCCACGGCGTGTTTGGTCCTCGCCCAAGAGGATATGGACTGGATCAGGTCGCAATGGCGTTCCGGCAACTACGCCAGCGTCATTGATCCCTTGAACCAGTTTCTTTCCTCCTTGGCAGATCAGGGCACAAACTTTGAAGCCGACTATATGATGGCCAGTTCCCTGAGCAGCCTTAACGGGAACCTCCACGACATGGGCTGCCGTTATTTCAACATGATGCTGCGTCTTTACGGGAACTCCGCCGGCAACGTGGACGGCCTCACCATCTCCCTTCCAGCTGCCAAGAACAAGTATTGCGCTCCGCCGCCTGGTTCACAGACGGTCTACGCTCTCCGCATCGAAAAACGCAGCCAGGTCCTCCAGGACGTTTCCAAAGCCACCCCCAAGAGAATGGGAATGGGGAAACGAACTTACGCTCCCGTTGTCAGCGAAGCGAGCCTGCAGTTCAGCGGCAGCTATGACATGGTTCACGACGGCTGGCGGGGAACCCTGGAACTCAACGGCACCAGTGGGGTGTACTTTGACGCCGAACGTCACTCTTATCGGTTGCTGGTCGAAACCCACGGCAATCATATCGTCTTTTACGTACTCGGCCTCGGCGGCGAGAATGCCGACGGCCGCGGCGGCCAGAAGTTTGATGGCTACTTGATGAGCCAGACACGGGACGATATCGCCGGTCTCACCTGGTGGCAGGGACAGCCATTTGGCTTCTACGCCATCCGCCGCAAACGCTAAACAGCAGCCTGTGGGGTAGCCATGCCAGCCCAGTCTTTGACAGAGCCGCACAGGAAACGTCAGTTCGATCCCAGCGTGGCACTGCTTCGTTTGTTCTATGTTGCCGGAGGCGGCTGTTTGTTCGTTCTGGCCTATGGTTTTCATCACAGCCAGGGAAGCGCCGCCGGTTTCTTTAGTACCGTCAGCGTCGGAATCATGGCCGGTGGCGCGGCACTGCTCGCTGGGGGGCTGGCGGGTTTTCTCTTCGGCGTGCCCCATACGAAGGGAGAAGCAGGAGGTGCAGACGAAAAACCCCGCGACGATGCCGAGCCAGGCACAGCTGCTTCGCGAGGCCCTTCGTCCATGTACCGCCCGAACACCAGCCTCGAGCAGATTTCCGACTGGCTGACGAAAATCCTCGTTGGCGTCGGGCTCGTTCAGATCAAAGTGATTCCCGGAGAAATACTCGCTCTTGCGGCGTACCTTGCGAAAGGGTTGGGTGGCGGCGAACAAGCCGAAGCATTCGCGCTGACGTTGTTGGTTTATTTTTCAGTCTGTGGATTTGTATTTGGATTTCTGTGGGCGCGCCTCTACCTGCCAAAGTGGTTTCGTGAGGCTGACGAGGTCCAGGCACTGGTAGGAAAAATCAACCAACTGGAAAAGCAGCAGCAGGGCGATGCGAAAGCCTTGGCGCTGGTTCAGCAGCTTCTCAACCCGCGCCCGGACGACCCCGCCGTTCCCCAGCAAGACCTTACGGAAGTAATTAAATCCGCCTCCCAGCCGGTGAAGGTGCAGATCTTCAACCAGACCGAGAAGATCTCTGACAACCGAGAAGCTCCTGAGTTCGACGTCAAGATTGAAGGCGCAATCGCCGTGCTACGAGCTCTCATCGCCGACGATCCGAATGAGATCTATCATCGCAATCACTATGAACTTTCCACGGCTTTGTGCTACAAGAAACCCCCAGACTTGTCGGCCGCTTTAAACGAGATTAATAAAGCAATCGAGATTCGTAACAAACTCGGAAAGAAAGGCTGGAAATATCATGAGTTCCATCGGGCGCGGTGCCTGATTAAGCAAATCCCAGTTTCCGAAAGAGAGAAACCCTCGGATCCAGCACTCTCCGAACCGATACTCAGCGATCTCCGAGTCGCTCGAACGAATGAGGACAAATGGAAGAAATGGTGTAGCGAGTCGAAGACCGTACGCGATTGGCTGACGGTCAATCACATGGACCCCGACACTCTCCAACCGTCTTAATCACCGACCAGTGCCATTCCGAACGGAGCAGGCCGTCGCTTTTTCTTCCGTTTCGCGCTCCTGCTTGCCCTTGTAGAGGGCGAACGCGCATCGCCTGCGGATGTGAGGAATCTCTGTTAATTTACTCCTGGGTGTGGGTGCCCACGTTCCATTTTCTCCTGCCACTCGTCACTCGCTACGCGCCACTTCCTGTCGTACACTCGACGTATCAAATTTCACGCAAGGATCCGTCCATGACCACTCCCGCTCATTCGGTTCCTGCTACACAACTCGCCCGATCGGCGAAGAGCGACGAAGTCGTCGCCAAGCACAAGAAATATCTGTGGCCTTCGGTTACCAACTACTTCCAGCAGCCCCTGGTTGCCGACCGTGGCGAGATGCAATACCTCTGGGACCTCGACGGCAATAAGTATCTCGACTTCTTCGGCGGCATCCTCACCGTCTCCGTCGGCCACTGCAATCCCAAGGTTTCCGGCAAAGTCGCCGCGCAGGTGAACCGCCTCCAGCACACTTCCACCCTCTATCCCAATGAACACATCGTGGCGCTGGCCGAAAAAGTCGCGCAGATCACTCCCGGCAATTTGAAACAAAGCTTCTTCACCAACTCCGGCACGGAGGCGAACGAAGCCGCGATTCTTCTTGCGCGCATGTCCACGGGAAATTTTGACGTCGTCGCGCTGCGCCACGCCTATTCCGGTGGCTCGGCGCTCGCGAAAGGCGCGACCGCTCACTCGAACTACCGCAAAGGAGGCGTGATTGGCGTTGGCATCTCACATGCCATCAACGCCTACTGCTACCGCTGCCCACTCCACCTGAAATATCCCGAATGCGAAGTTGCCTGCGCGGGCGACGTCGAAAATCTCATTCAAACTGGCACCAGCGGCAACATCGCCGCGTTCATCGCCGAACCGATTCAAGGCGTTGGCGGCTTCATTACGCCTCCGAAGGAATACTTCAAAATTGTTTTCAAGATCGTGAAGCAGTACGGCGCGCTGTTCATCTCGGACGAAGTGCAAACCGGCTGGGGCCGCACCGGCAAAAAATGGTTCGGCATCGAACAGTGGGAAGTCGTGCCGGACATGATCACCAGCGCAAAAGGCATGGCCAACGGCGTGCCCATCGGCCTCACGGTCACGACGCCCGAAATCGCCGGCAGCTTCCAGGGAGCGAACATCGCGACGTTCGGCGGGAATCCCGTCACCAGCGTGGCCGCCAAAGCCACCATTGAACTCATTGAAGAAGAAAAGCTGCTCGAAAACGCGCACACCGTTGGCGCGCACTTCCGCGCTAGGCTCGAAGAGCTGCGGCAGAAACATGCGCTCATCGGCGACGTGCGCGGCATGGGCCTGATGCAGGCCCTCGAACTCGTGAAAGATCGCAAGACCAAGGAACCCGCTCCGGAAGCCACCACGCAGGTGATGGAGCGCGCCCGGCAGAACGGCTTGCTCATCGGCAAAGGCGGCCTCTACGGCAACGTTCTCCGCCTCGCTCCCATGCTCAACACCTCCAAGCCCGACGTGGATGAAGCCATCCGCCTCCTCGACAAATCCCTCTCCGAGGTGCGTATTTGACATATGAACGTTCCCTACCGCTGGTGGCGGACATCTCCCAGAATTTTGGAGCCGGCTTGGCGGAGCTACGCAGCCATCGCGGCTGCGGTACTCGTTGCGGTGTCGGATTTAATGTTGATGGTCTATGGCGTCTTGGTTGAAATGAGCGGAAATGGATCCTCGGACCACTCACTGTGCCCATGGGTTGCCAGGCTTGGATTCCTTGCCGGGCCGTTCGGATTCCTGGCGACTCTCCCTGGGAATGGAAAGCTGAGATGGCCGGGCTGCGCTCTTTCTGCCCTAATGGCAATTTTTTGGCTAATCGCAGGATTGGCTGCGTGATGATCGGGCGATGCATTACGGCCACATTCGCCCTATTGGTTGGCGCCGCCTTGGTTTATGCCCAAGCATCGGCGCAGAAGCAGGTTTGGAAATCGGTGGAATTTGCGATTGTGAAATTCAATGACGAGGCGCCGAAATCCTGGAGCATGTACCACACGGAGAAAAAGGGAGTGCTGCTGGTGCGCCTCTGGAAGCGCTATTTGCTCGTGAATGTGAAGGACGAAGAAGTTTACGAAATCGACCCTCAAACGGTGAAGCCTGCCGGTGACAACGTCGAATGGTCGCTCGCCGACAAGCCCAGCGAGCCGCTCGAAACTCCCGAATGGAAAACGCGCGACATCGGCCCCATGCAGCAAGTCTCTTTTCGCCTCGGCAAGAACGGCTTGGTTCTGCAGATCCAAATCCCGCTCAAGATGAACGGCCAGCCGATGTATTGACGAAGTCGTTGGGTGTTTGTTCTTTGTATTCTTCACTAACAACTAAAAACGAAGAACCCAGGCCTGTTTTCATCGGCGGTAGACGCCGTAATACCACGGAATGCCGAGCGCGCCGGGCTCGACGGCAACAACTACTTGGTCACCGGCCTTGAAGCGATCGTAGTCATCGGAATCCACAGCGAGGCGTTCATACTTTTGCGGGTTTCGCCACGAAGGCACGACCAGGCGGCGCATGCGGAGAACGACTCCCGGCATGTTGTATCGGCTGTACACGGTGGTGTTGATGTCGGTCAGGTTTTTTTGCGAATCGAGCCTTCCGTTCACCAGGAGAGTCGCGGCCAGAATCCAAGGCAGGAGGATGAACCCCGAGAAGACGTGCTTCAAGATTTCGATTTCCTGGCGTTTACGCGCGCGACGCTCCAAAACGATGGCGATCGCCAGCACAACGAAGAAAACTACGCCAAAAAATATCAGCATCAGATCGAGGTCGAGCGGCGGATAAATCTGGCTGATATACGGAAAGGCCAGCGACCCGGCGAGGAAAATGCCGGTGCGCTTCATAAAGCGGCGCCGAAACATCACTTCCGCCGCCGCGGAAGTGAGCCCACACGCGGGACACTGATCCGCTGTGCGCGGTGAACCGCAGTCAAGGCAGCGCGTCATACTCATTTTAATTCGTAGCGCGATGCGCCAATTTGAATAGGCACGCTCGCGAAAGTCTCGCGCGTCATGCTCCCCACAAGTGACCCGTTCGCGTCCATGGTCCAGGGCAAGGTTTCAGCCGAACGCACAGATCCCGGTTCGCGATACGTAGTCCAGGCTAGTATAAGTCGCTTCAAACGCCAGGGGGAGTGAGGGAAGAAAGGAGATCGCTGTAAACCTTCTGGCTTTCGGATTCTGAAACAGCGACGGAAACGCCCATGCCCCTGCCCGGTTCGACGCGCTTCACCAGACAATCGAGTTTGACAGGCCGGGGCAAATGGAGACGCGCGGTGAAGCCGGCGCCGATCCACAACGTATCGGGGACTTCGATGAACATTCCGTTCGAACTGATGTCGCGCGTGTTGCCACGCAAAACGGCGGAGCCCCATTCGATTTCGAGGCTGGCGCGAAAGGCGTAACGCGTCGCCCAGCGGCGTTCCAGTCGCCGGGCTTCCTGATCCCCCGAACTCATTTCGTGGACGCGCCCCCCTGCCAGGGATGACGTGCTCCGGCGCCGAGCACGGATCGCCGGACGAACGGTTCAAGGATACGACAAACACTTGCACAAGACATACGACACCGGACGGCGGTGTATTGTTCCCGGCAATCGTGCCTAGAGTGTTAAGTCATTAGAACGGAGAAGTGAAAATGGCCAGATTTGAATCAACAAATACCGAATCATAAACATTGGGGGCCGAACGGCTGTTCATTTTCGAATCTTCCGCCGCCGCGAAGTTTGGGATTCGCAAGAAAGGACGATGTCGACATTGCCCATTATTTTTCTTTGGAGGCGGGAGAACCCTTTGAAGAACCGGAGCTGAGGCGGCGCCGCACTTCAGCTTGGATGTAGCGGCGTAAAGTTTCAGGAACGATGCCGGGAGCGGCGAGTTCGCGCAGGTCGGAAACGGTGACTTGGGGCAGGTAGGAAAGAATGGCGGCCAGCGGCGCCGAAGGCTGGCGCAGAAGCGCGATGCGAATGTTGTAGGAGATGGACCACTTGCGGTGATGAATAATCGCTGGAACAACTGGAGCCGGAAGCTTTTCACGCGAGAGAGCTTTTAGAATTTGGGCTTCCGTCAGATAAGGGTTGTCGAGAACCACCGAGACCACTTGCGGATGGCCTTCGATCAGCAGCGCTCCCGCGACGCGCGCGGGACCGCGGCGCGCCAGGGTGATTTTCTGGCCCAGCGGAATTTGTGTTAGGCGCGCGAGGAGTTGTTCTTCGGCATTGCGCTTCAGTTCGGCGGGAACAGCGGGCGAAAGCGCAAGCTGCACGAGGTCCATCAGATAGAGTTCGCGGATGAGACGAATCGTAACGAGCCGTGGCCCGCGTGGATGGAAGCAAAGCTCCCTCTTGACGCGGTAGCTTCTTAGCAGGGGCTTGCGCTTCCCGACTTCTTCGAGGACTTCGGCGGGAAGATCTTTGCGCTCCAGAAGCAGGCAAAGGTGGGACTCGTCGAGGGCAGGATTGTCGAGCAGGGCGACGAGAACATCTGCGGAAGGATGATGCAGGAGCGCGGCGAGCTCTTCGCCAGTGACCACGGCGGCGCGTTCTCGAGCTTCCGCAACGGACTCGGGCATGAATTAACTTTCAGGGATTTGCAGTGGGCTCGTCAAGGCATCGCGCGCAAGTTGCGCTGCCGATTCAGCAACTGGCCGAGGGAGCGGCCCAATGCGGGCTTTCGGGCGCAGCTCCCCAACGAGCCGATCAAAATCTTCATTGAGACATGCACTGCCTTCAAAGACTCCGCCGGTCTTTGCCATGAAGAAACTGTTATCTTGCAATTGGAGTTGGCGAACCACTTCGTTGATTTGGTCTGTCAAATCCACTGCGGCCATTCTTAGTCTTGCTCGGGCAGACAAGTCGCCGGATTCGGCCATTTTTGCAACGATGGGAAATATCTTGGGAAAAACAACGGAGGGTTGTTCGCGAACGCGATCGACAAACTGACCCCACGTGCATTCGAAGACGCGAAGGATTTCATCCGTCAATGGAGATCTTTCCTTGTTCAGAAATTTTTGAAAGCAGTGAGCCACCGTTTTTCGGCCGATATCGTTGGCGCTTCCGGCGTCTCCGATGATGGGACCGAAACCGCCGGCGCGAGCCACACGGCTCGGAGAAGTCCAGCCCAGAACGGCCGAACCGGTTCCGGCAATCACGACGAGACTTGGGATTTCCCCCGTGGCGGCAAGCGAGAGAACCAGATCGCTAGCGACGACGATGGTAGCGTTGGAAAAGGCTGGCTTGAGACTTGCTTGGATTTCCGCCCGGAGAGCGGGCTCGCCAGCGCCGGAGATGCCCGCGAGAACGAAGGCAATACTCGCGGATTGCTTTTCCGCAAAACGCAGGGCTTCCCTCCCGGCTTCCACGAGAGCCGCAGCGGAAGCCTGGGGACCCACGTTGACGGCATTGGAAGCGCCGGAGCGGGAAAGCGCCAGGATGGCGCCGGTTTCGTCCATCAGGACACATTCGGTTTTTGTGCCGCCGCCGTCAAAGCCAAGTACATAGCGCATGAGGAAAGCATAAAGGAGAACGCGGCGATTTTGATGGGGTCGTGAAAGGCTGATGCACAATCCGTTGCTGAGCCCGAATTTGGTAAGATTCGACAAATGGCCGCATCCTCGTCGCTCATCGGACAGACCATCTCGCACTACCGCATCGTAGAAAAGCTGGGCGGCGGCGGTATGGGTGTGGTCTACAAGGCTGAAGACATCCGACTACACCGGTTCGTGGCGCTGAAATTCCTGCCCGAGAATGTCGCCCACGACTCCCAGGCGCTGGCCCGATTCCAACGCGAGGCGCAGGCGGCATCGGCATTGAGCCATCCCAACATTTGTACGATTCATGACGTGGGAGAAGACGGTGGCCGCGCGTTTATCGTAATGGAACTGCTCGAGGGAGTTACGCTCAAGCACTTGATTCAGGAGCGTGCCCTCAAGAGTGATGAGACGATTTCCTTTGCCATTGAAGTTGCCGATGCACTCGATGCTGCGCACAGCAAAGGCATTCTTCATCGCGACTTAAAACCCGCCAATCTCTTTTTCACCGAGCGAGGCCACGCAAAGATCCTCGACTTCGGGCTTGCGAAGGTGGCCGGAAAGCACCTGGTAAGCCCACCTGAAATGACGGCAGCAACGGTGGATGAGTCGAATGAGGTGCTGACCAGCCCCGGCACGGCGGTAGGCACGGTGGCCTATATGTCTCCCGAGCAGGTGCGCGGTGAGAGGCTGGATGCGCGGACCGATCTCTTTTCGCTTGGAGTCGTGCTTTACGAAATGGCCACAAGCAAACGGCCGTTCGACGGGGAAACCTCAGGAGTAACCTTTGAAGCTATCCTCAACCGCCAACCCGTCCCGCTGGTGCGCCTGAATCCACAAGTTTCCCCGGAATTGGAAAGAATCATCAGCAAGGCGCTCGAAAAGAACCGCAACTTGCGGTATCAGTCGGCGGCAGAGATTCGTTCCGATCTACAGAGGCTCAAGCGGGACACGGAAAGCAGCAAAGTGGTGCAAAGCATCCCGGCACCGCATAAGGGTCCGCGTGCCGCGACCATTCTGTTGATTGTTTTGGGGGCGGTTGTCGCGGCACTTCTCACGGCAATCCTGGTGTTCCGCGATTCCAGAAAGGAGACTCCCGCAACCAAATGGGAACAACTCACGTTCTTCGCCGACTCCGCAGTCTACCCGGCCCTTTCACCAGACGGAAGAATGCTGGTGTTCATCCGAGGAGATAACACGTTAATTGGCCGGGGGCAGGTGTACGTCAAGCTGCTGCCTTCCGGGCAGCCGGTGCAAATGACACATGATGCCAGTTTCAAACTGCGACCCGTATTTTCCCCGGACGGTTCGCGGATTGCTTACGGAACGATTGACCCTTGGGAAATCTGGGAAGTACCGGTGTTAGGCGGTGAACCTCAGCGTCTGCTTGCAAATGCTTCTTCCCTGAGCTGGATAGCTGATGGAAAGCAACTGCTGTTTTCTGAGATCAAGAGCGGTCTCCACCTGGCTGTGGTGACCACGGACGAAAGTCGCGGGCACAGCCGCGACGTGTACGTGCCCGCCGGCGAGCGGAGTATGGCTCACCACTCTTACCTTTCACCCGATGGCCGCTGGGTGCTCGTTGTGCTCATGGGAAATCGGGGCGAATTGCTGCCCTGCCGCGTGGTTCCATTTGATGGCAGTGCCACGGAGCGAATTGTAGGACCTGCCGATTCTTCTTGCACAGCGGGCGCCTGGTCTCCGGATGGAAAGTGGGTGTATGTCAGTTCGAACAAGGGAGGGAGATTCCACATCTGGCGGCAGAGGTTTCCAGACGGGCAGCCAGAGCAGATTACGTCCGGACCAACCGAAGAAGAAGGGATCAGCATGGCCGCGGACGGCAAATCTTTACTAACGTCTGTCGGCATTCTCGACAGCACCATTTGGATTCATGATGCGAAAGGGGACCTGCAGCTCTCGTCGGAAGGCAGCGCCTTTGAGACCTTGCTTTCGAGCGATGAAAAAAGGCTGTACTACTTGATGCAAAGCGGCCAGAGTCCGGAAGTGGAACTGTGGGTCGCGGAATTGGCCAGTGGAAAACGGCAACGCCTGCTGGAAGCGTTTCCGGTAGTGAACGTTGTGTCAGGAGCAAGGCATTATGCGGTTTCAAAGGATGGCAGCGAGATTCTCTTTGCGAAACCCGATCAAGCGGGCATCTCTCACCTGTGGCTGGCACCTGCCGATCGCCATTCGCCGCCCCGCCAACTGCCATCGTTAGTGAGCGAGGACACTCCTTATTTTTTGCCCGACGGTGAAGTCGTCTTTCGCTCAACGGAAGAAGGGCTGAATTTCTTGTATCGTGAGAGGCAAGACGGGACAGGTCGCCAGAAAATTGTCTCTGAGCCGATACTGGATTTTCACGCTGTTTCGCCGGACGGAAAATGGGTCATCGCTGGGGGCAAGGTCTTTGGTGGCGAGAGCTCGAATACCGCCATTTCTGCATATCCCGTCAATGGCGGGCAGCCTGTAAGGTTGTGTCAAACGCTCTGCCTTTGCGACTGGGATGCACGGGGTTCGTTTTTTTACATCAGTTTCGTCAATGGAGATGCGAACGCCTATTTTCTGCCGTTGCGAGGAGCAAGTGGGCTTCCCGAACTCCCCGCTGACGGGGTACGCGGGGCATCTGATCTTAAAAACACTAAAAAGGCAAAAGAAGTGCCGCACGTGATCGGATCTGCTGCCGGACCCGATTTCTATTCCTTCACCCAGTCCAACGTGCGACGGAACATTTACCGGATCTTCTTGCCGTGAAGGAATCTTGACGTGAAAAGAACGGTTTTGAGTATTTTAGTAGCCATCAAGTACCCCTGTATCTAGGCCACGTTCCACACTTAAACCACTACACGAGTGTCTGAGGTCAGGACTTTCGGGGGCGCCGAATCGAGACGTGCGGCGGAGAGGGATTCCTTTCCCGGCAACGAATTTCCGGCTGAGGGCACCGCTAAATAGGCGGGATGGCAGGCATGCGCTGTACCCAGCAAACGCGCTTCACGGCCTGGACGCCATCGGTTGAGCGCCCGGAGCGATTGAGAAACAGAAACGGGTGCGCGCAAGGGCAGCAAATTGAGCTCCTGTACGACAGTTTCGCGAAACCGGCATGGGGCGCGCGGTCAGCGATGCATCCTCAGAGGCACCTCCTATATCGAGCGGAACCGTTCGAACTCGATCTCCTCATAGAGTTGCGTCCGGACAGCAACCGCCTGAGGATCACCGGACAGTTGTTGGATACCAGCCTCTCTGCGGTCTTTCGCCGAGGTGTTAAAGTCACGTTTTGGAACTTCCGTCAAAGTTTCGTCACGCTTCGGACAAACGAATGGGGCGAGTTCCTCGGTGAGATTGAAGACTCCGGGGAGATGCTGGTCGCGTTGAAGATTCCACGGAGAGAGATTGTCATTTCCATTCGAAACGTACTCGACTGGCCCGCCCTGGATTCCTGACTTTGACGTTTGCCGGACACCTGACCTCGTGGGGAACCGAACTACGTTGGCTCGTCCGCATTAGGCGGAAAGAATTTGCGGCTGTGATTCCACCAAATCAGAATGCCGGTGATGGCCATGATGGGCAGAATCAGGCTCATCACGCAGGCGAGGACTCGCGTCGGCCATCCCAAAATGTCTCCCGTGTGAATTTCGCGAATCCACAGGCGGCCGATCTTGAATGCCAGGGGAGCGGTACGGGTGTTGACGGCGCCAAGCACAGCGCCGGTGTAGGGATCGAGAAGCACGCGGCTGCGCCCGACGGGTGTGCGATCTTCGGGAAATTTCATTCGGATGTCCACGGGGCGGCCAGGCTCGATCGCAGCGTCAGCAATTTCCGCTCCGGGCAGTGCGCCCCGGGCAGCCGCGAGGATGGCGTCCGGATTGAGCGCGACTGCGCCTTGCAGGGGAGAGGAAATTCGCTGCCTTTGCGGCTGAGGGCCAGAAGGAAAGACGCGAGTCAACAGAGTGTTGACCGGCCCCTCCCAAGTCATGGCAACGCCCGTCAGGGCAAAGCAGAACAAAAAGAACGAGGAGAAAACGCCGAACACATTGTGAAGGTCAAAAGTGATGCGCTGGCCGGTGCCATGCCAGTTGATGCGAAAGAGTTTGCGCCGCCACCAGAGAATGATTCCCGAACAGGAAAGAAAGAGCAAAAACAAAGAAGCAATGCCAAGAATCCACTTGGCGGCGTCGCGGTGATGGTCCATGAGCAGATGGGTATGAAATTGATGCACGGCGTTGACGAACCTGTTGGCGTTCCGCGCGTTCCCCAATTCTATGCCGCTGTACTGATTAACGGTCAGGACCAAACCGTCGGTGCCATTGCCCGGGTCCAAGTACACTTCGTCGGCAAGGTTCGCCTGATGCGAAAATTGGATTTCGGTGACTTTAAATCCGGGATGAGCTTTCTCGATTCGCGCAAATAACTCTGTGACCGTGAGCGGCTGGCCAGCGGGTTGGACCGCCACAAGCCGGCCGTTCAACAGGTGATCGATTTCTTTTTCGTAGACCATGAAGCTTCCTGTGGCTCCCAAGAGCAACAGGAACACGCTGGCCGGCAGAGCGGCCCACAGATGGAGGACCAGCAGAAATCTTCGGATCATCGGTGGCCACCTCCATGATTCGGGTAGAACCGCGAAACAGCGCGCCCGCTTATCTGGGAAATTGGACGGACGCCGCGCTGTTCCGACTCGCATAGATTTCGCATCTTGAGCGCTGGCCATTCTACCGAGTTGGTCGCCAGCGGAGAGAAAAATAGCGAGCGTTTGCTTGCTGGAGGAAAGCAAGCCCGCGCCCTTCTTTCTCCTTGACAGTCTAGGAGAAGCGGAGTAGATTCCTAGCGCGTCTAGGAGAAACCCTTTCAATGGACAAGAAACAAATTGAGCTGCTGCAGGGCACGCTGGACATGCTGATCCTCAAAGCGGTGTCTCTGGGACCGTTGCACGGCTACGGCGTTTTGCTGCGCATCCAGCAAATTTCCAAAGACCGGCTGGAGATTCAGCAAGGCTCGCTATATCCCGCACTGTATCGCCTGGAGCATCAAGGATGGATCGCGAGCGAATGGGGTGAGTCAGAAAATAAGCGCAAGGCGAAATACTACCGGCTCACCGCCGCAGGCAAGCGCAAGTTCCAAACCGAAGCCGAGAAGTGGAACCGCATGGCGGACGTCATTGCCGGGATTCTGCAAAGCACTCCTGAAGAAGTATGAGGTTGAGGGATGAGGACGTTGAGCCGAATTCAGTCGTGGATGCGCGCGGTGATGGGGCGTTCGCGGATGGAACGCGAGATGGATGCGGAGTTGCACTTTCATATTGAGGCGTTCGCGGAGGATTTGGCGCGCAATGGGGTGCCGCGTCCGGAAGCGCTGCGGCGGGCGCGCATTGAGTTTGGAGCCGTGGAACGCGCGAAAGAAGAATGCCGCGAGGCGCGAGGTATATCCCTTTTCGACGGGTTGACGCAGGATTTTCAATACGCGGTGCGCACCCTAAGGAAGAATCCCGGCTTCACCGCGACTGCCGTCCTCACGTTGGCGTTAGGGATTGCCCTGAACGCTACCATGTTCAGTATGGTAAGCGCGTTTCTGCTCCGGCGTCCGCCGGGGCAGGAGCCAAGCCGCGCGGTTGTGATCTCAGGAATCAATCCGACGCAGGGCTTCCAATCCGACCTCAGCGGAGTTTCCGCGCCAAACTACTTAGCGTGGCGCCAAGCAAATCACGTGTTTGTGGAGATAGCCGCCGCGGATGAATATCGCACGGTCAGCCTGACGGCCCAAGGTACAGACCGAAGCGGGCAGGGCACCTCAATCGGCAGGCCTGAAGCGCTGCGCGCTTCGGCTGTATCGTCGAATTACTTCAGGGTTTTCGGTGTCTCCCCGCAGATTGGTCGTACTTTTGCGGACGGAGAGGGCCTGGCCGGGCACGACCATGTCGTCATCCTGAGCCATGAGCTGTGGGAGCGAAGGTTTGGCTCGGAGGCTTCGGTCATCGGAGGAACCATCCGGCTCAACCGCGAAAACTACACGGTTATTGGCGTGATGCCCGCGAATTTCCGTTTGATGGGCTTCGTCCCGCAGTTGTGGATGCCGCTCGTCCTAAGGGCCGCGGATCAGACAGAAGCCGCACGCAAGGAGCGCTCCCTGAATCTCTATGCGCGGCTGAAACCGGGCGTGACCTTAGAGCAGGCGCGCGCGGAAATGGTCACGCTGGCTCAGCGGGCTGAGGAGAGCTTTCCCGAGACGGAGAAAGGCTGGGGGGTCGGGGTGCGTACCCTGCCAGAATACTTGGTTCAGAATTTCAGCGTTCGCGGCGGGCTTGCTGTGATGATGACCGCAGTTGGTTTTGTTTTGCTGATCGCCTGCGCGAATGTGGCAGCCCTGCTGCTGGCGCGGGCCGCCGGACGCCGGAAGGAGCTGGCGATTCGCATCTCCCTCGGAGCGGGGCGTCTTCGCGTAGTACGGCAATTATTGACCGAAGGCCTGGTCGTTGCGCTTCTGGGTGGGGGCGGGGGCCTACTCGCGTCCTACTGGGGCATCAATCTTGTTCGGGCAAACATGAACTTCAACGAATACGTGAGCGCAGTGCCCATAAGCCTGGATTGGAACGTTGTGTTCTTTGCTTTGGCTATCTCCGTCGCCTCCGCAGCGTTGTGCGGCCTAGTGCCTGCGCTGAGCGCTTCGCGCACCGATGTCAATACGAACCTCAAAGAGGAAAGCCGCGCCCTGTCCGCGGGACGTTCGCATAGCCGCTTGCGGACCGTGATGGTCACGGGCGAAATCGCGCTGGCGCTGTTTCTTTTGGTCGGAACAGGCTTGCTCATTCGTAGACTCTCCGTCCTTCACAATCAGAACCTGGGCTTCGTGCCGGACCATCTCCTGACCGCCGGAGTGACGCTCGATAGCGCACAATACAAAGATGCTTCACAGCAAGCCGCCTTCGTGCGGAACGCGATGATTCAACTTCGACAGATTCCAGACGCCGAGGCGGTAGCCGCCACATCGGACTTGCCAGCCACTGGACCCGGGAAGGTCACCTTTCTGATCAAGGGCCAGCCCGAATTGCCCGCGAACCAACGGCTCAGCGCACTCGATTTTGTAATTACTCCCGAGTTTTTTCGCGCAGCGGGCATCCCGTTATTGCGTGGCAGGGAATTTACGGAGAGAGACAACGGCACCGGGACGCGGGCTGTGCTGGTCAACCAGGAGTTCGTGCACCGCTATCTGCAGGGCCAAGAGCCTATTGGAAAGCAGATTCGGCTGGATGTAAGCGGCGCAACTCCTGAATGGAGCGAGATCGTCGGCGTCGTCGGCAACACAAAATCCTTTTCGGGATCGACTCGCGAAGAAGGGCAGGTTTTCGAGGCGATGCTTCAGCGGCCCATATCTTCGTTTGCGCTCATGATTCGGGCTGCTTCCGATCCTGAAGGCCTGGTGGGGGCAATGCGCAACGCAGTGAGGCAGGTGGACGCAGAGCTTCCGCTCGTTCAGGTGATGAGCATGCACGCCGTGATCAAACGGCAGGACGGCGGCGATGCGATTTTCGAGGCGTTGCTGGCCAGCTTCGCGCTGCTGGCGCTGATCCTTGCGGCCATCGGGATTTATGGACTAGTCGCTTACTCTGTAGGTCAGCGCACGCACGAAATCGGGATCCGCATGGCCCTCGGCGCCGAAAAACCTCATGTGCTTCGCATGGTCTTGCGGGATGGCCTGAAAATGACGGCAATTGGAGCGGCGATGGGACTCGTGATGGCGCTGCCTTTGCCGAGAGTGTTTGAGGCCGTATTGTACTTCGGCGGCGAGAACATTCAGGAGCCTGCCCTCTACTTCATCGTGCCAATAGCCATGACCGTGGTTACCATGCTGGCGACTTACATCCCGGCGCGGCGGGCGATGAAGGTCGATCCTGTCGTGGCTCTGCGGTATGAATAAAAGGCGACGCGCAGTCAATTAAAAAGCTGAATCGCTTCCGGGAACAAATCCTGCAGTCTTTGCGTACCTCTCCTAAGACGGCGTGCCCCACGGGTACGTCCATTCCCTGGGGGTGAGCCATGAACAGCTTCTGGCAAGACGTGCGCTATGGGCTTCGCGTGTTCTGGAAAAACCCAGGATTCAGCGCGGTCGCGGTGTTGACCCTCGCCCTGGGCATCGGCGCAAACAGCGCCCTGTTTTCCGTGGTGAACGGCGTGCTCCTGAATCCGCTGCCGTTTCCAAAACCCAACGAACTTGTGGCGGCCTATTCGAGAACAGGGACGTTTCAGCAAAGCTCCATCTCCTATCCGAATTTCCTCGACTGGCAAAAAGACAACCACTCATTTGCTTATTTGGGCGCCGTTCGCTCGGATGACTTGAACATGACTGGTGTGGGAGAGCCTGAACGCTTGCACGCGCATATGATTTCAGCGGAATTCCTTCCAGCTTTGGGCTTGAAGCAGCTGCTTGGGCGCAATTTCCGACCCGAGGAAGATGTGCCCGGCGCGGGTCCGGTGGCCATCCTCAGTGACGGGATCTGGAAGCGTAAATTTGGATCGTCGCCCGATGTTCTTGGAAGAAGCATCACGCTGAACGGCAAGGCTTACACCGTCATTGGCGTTACTCAAGGAAATATCACCGGGTTCAGCCTCACAGATGTTTTTGTCCCCATCGGCCAGTGGAACGATCCTACGTTTCGCGACCGGCGGATCGGCATGGGGACGACCGCCATCGCGCGACTCAAACCGGGCGTCAGCATCGAACAAGCGCGCGGAGACATGGAACGCGTGGCTGAAAATCTTGCTGCTGCCTATCCGGAAGCTGACAAGGGCTCCGGTGTGGCGTTGGTGCCCCTTAAGACTGACGTGGTTGGCGACGTTCGAGGAATCCTGCTGGTTTTGCTCGGCGCTGTAAGCTTTGTTCTTCTGATCGCATGCGCCAATGTTGCCAACTTGCTTCTCGCCCGATCTACGGGGCGGACCCGCGAATTCGCTATCCGTTCCGCGCTAGGCGCCGGCCCCTTCCGTGTGGTTCGTCAGTTACTGACAGAGAGTGTGTTACTTGGCATCGCTGGCGGCTGCATCGGACTTGGTTTCGCAGTTCTAGGCACGAAGGTGATCCTTGCAGCACTGCCGGGAACGCTTCCTCGAGTGGAAGAAATCTCTCTCGACGGGCATGTGCTCTTTTACACGTTTGGCATTTCTCTTCTTACTGGAATGGTGTTCGGGCTTGTTCCTGCAATCAAAGCCATGCGTCCCGACATGCACGACACGCTAAAAGAAGGCGGAAGAGGGGCAAGTGGAGCGCGTCACCGCATGCAAGGCGTGTTTGTCGCATTCGAGATGGCCATGGCCGTGGTGCTGCTCATCGGCGCAGGCCTGATGATTCGTACCCTCACAGCACTCTGGAACGTCAATCCGGGTTTCGACGCACACAACGTTATGACGTTCCAAATCTCTTCGACCGCCGATCCGAACGTGACGGCAGACCAACTGCGCGCCAAATACCGCGCAACGTTGGCGCAACTGGGAAGCCTTCCCGGAATTGAAGGAGTCTCGCTGATGGGCGGCTCGCTTCCCATGACCGGGGATTCCGAAGTGCCTTTTTGGCGGGAGGGTAAACCAAAACCGCAACACGAAAATGAAATGACCTTCGCGCTGTTTTATCTGGTGAACACCGACTATCACCGGGCCATGCGAATTCCCGTAATACGCGGGCGGGCTTTCACTGAGCAAGATAGCGAGCATTCTGCGTCGGTGGCGCTAATCGATGCGAGTCTTGCTCGTAAGTTTTTCCCGAACGAAGACCCTATCGGAAAACGGATCAACCTCGGACTGCTCGAGATGCAGCCGGAAATCGTAGGCGTCGTCGGGCACGTTCAGCACTGGGGACTGGGCGCTCGCGAACACGAAGGCCTCGAAGCCCAGCTGTATCTTTCCGTCTGGCAAATTCCGGACAAATTCTGGCCGCTGCTTGCCAACGGCGGGCAATATGTCGCCCGGACCGGGGGATCGCCCGCCGGTCTAGCGACGTCCATTCGTCAGGCAGCGGAAAAAGTGGACCCGAGCGCCGTCGTCTATGATGTGCGGCCGATGGAAGAAATCGTTGCGCGCTCCATCTCCACGCAGCGGCTGACCATGCTTCTCCTGAGCGTGTTTTCCGCTCTTGCCCTGGTGCTCTCCGCCATCGGGATTTACGGCGTGATTTCCTACTTGACCGGCCAGCGAACGCACGAAATTGGCGTGCGTGTGGCGCTGGGCGCATCGAGCGAAGATGTGCTTCGAATGGTTCTAGGGCAAGGAATGAGAATGACCTTGATCGGAGTGGCTATCGGTATCGGCGCCGCATTTGGCTTGACGCGGCTGATTACCAAGATGATTTACGGCGTTGGTGCCACCGATCCACTCACCTTTGCAGGAGTTGCCGCTTTGCTTTCCGCAGTTGCGCTTTGCGCCTGCTACATTCCGGCGCGACGCGCTACTCGCGTGGATCCCATCGTGGCGCTGCGGTACGAATGAGCCCGGCGGTTTCAAAATCCAAACCCTCGGAAAGAAAAGCTGGAGTGAAGCCCTGAGCCTCGTATAATCTCTCCCAATTCCTTCGCCAGACTCGGGAGAAACATGCGGATTCCTCCGGCGAATCTCTTGAATGGGCTGACAATTTTCCTGAGTGCGCTTCTTCTCTTCCAAGTTGAACCGCTCATTGGAAAGATCATTCTTCCCTGGTTTGGAGGAGTCGCGGCGGTCTGGACCGTCTGCCTGCTGTTTTTTCAAGTCGTTCTGTTGCTTGGCTACCTCTACGCCCATTTACTTACAGGGCGTTGGGGCCGGCGCACGCAGGGATGGATTCATGCAGCGGTTCTCGCCGCGAGTCTGTTGGTGCTGCCGATTCTACCGAACAGTACCTGGAAGCCAACCGGTCCGGAGCATCCTGCCCTAGGCATTTTAGAAGTGTTGGTGATTGCCGTGGGATTGCCGTTCTTTGTGCTTTCGGCGACCAGCCCTCTGCTTCAAGCCTGGCTGGCAAGCGCAGGAAAAGATGCGGGCATTTATCGCTTCTACGCCCTTTCGAATGCCGGGTCCTTGCTGGGCCTTTTGACTTATCCGGTCCTGATCGAGCCACGGCTATCCATCTCTCGGCAGGGTTGGGGCTGGTCGTTTGCTTATGCCGCCTTCGCAGTTGCGTGCGGAATAATCGCAGTTTCGCAACAACAAATAACCAGCAGGTCTCCTCAGAAAACAAGTGCTGCGCCTTCTAGCTGGAATACGCGAGCGCTTTGGATGGCCCTTCCGGCTTGCAGCTCGGCGCTCTTGCTCGCCATTACCAATCACTCCACGCAAAACATCGCCTCGGTTCCATTCCTCTGGATCATCCCTCTGAGCCTGTACATGCTGAGTTTCATTTTGTGCTTTGGAACCCGCTGGTATCATCGAATGATTTTTCTGCGGCTGCTGGGGGTGGCTCTCGGCTGCATGGCTTATGCTCTGTCACCTTCACTCACGTCGCTTCCGTTGTGGGTTCTGATTTCGCTCTTCTGCACAGGCTTGTTCTTGTGCTGCATGTTCTGCCACGGAGAACTGGCACGGTTGAAGCCTGATCCTTCCCATCTCACGTCGTTTTATTTCTGGAGTTCGTTGGGTAGCGTAGTGGGAGCGGCGTTTGTGGCGCTTCTCGCGCCAAAAATCTTCTCAGGACTCTATGAATTGCACGTGGCCCAGGGAGCTTGCGCCGTGCTCGCGGTGGTTGTCCACCGCAACGATCCCACAAGCCCTTTTCAGCAACCCAACTGGCGGCTCGCGCTTGGCGTCCTTTATGGTTTGGCCGCGACGATCATCGTGGCCCTATTTTTGCTGGCTCGCGGCGAATCCGCATCTTCGAAACAAATGGTTCGCAATTTCTACGGAGTGTTGCGCACCAGCGACGAATCCGCGCCGGACGTTGTCCTTTTGAAAGGCGATGAGCAGTCCCGCGCCAAAGATGATTTGCGATTCCGCCGGCTCATGAACGGAACCATCACCCATGGTCTCCAGTTCCTTGGAACAGCGCGGCGCGATCTGCCGGTGTCGTACTACGGCCGAGACTCTGGAATCGGCGAGGCCTTCGCGGCTCTGGCTTCGCGCAGCGCTCGGCGCGTTGGCGTGATTGGCCTCGGCGCCGGCACGGTCGCGGCGTATGGCCACGAAGGTGATGAGTTCACGTTCTACGAAATCAATCCGCTGGTCGTGCGAATCGCGCGGCAAGACTTCACTTTTTTGCGCGACTCGAAGGCCAGCATTTCTTTCGAGCTGGGCGATGCGCGCCTGACGCTGGAACGCCAGCCGCCACAAAACCTTGATCTGCTTGCTGTGGATGCCTTCTCGAGCGATTCCATTCCTGTTCATCTCTTAACACTCGAGGCCTTCGAATTGTATTTCCACCATCTCAAGTCCGACGGCATCCTGGCGGTGCACATTTCGAACCGCCATCTTTTTTTGGAACCTGTAGTGGCCGCCGCCAAGGAAAAACTTGGTAAAGATGCCCTGCTGATCGAGAGTCCGAGCGACCGCGCGAATGAAATTTACCTGGCACGGTGGGTCTTGCTTGCCAACCACGGCGTTTTGCAGCAATTTCCCGACCTTGAGGAAGCGGGAGAGCCCGTCACGCCCCTCGCTCGTGTGAAACTCTGGACCGACTCTTACAGCAGTCTTTTTGCTGTTCTGAAATAACTTGCCAGGCCGACAACGTTTTGGAGAAAAAAGCGCGAAGAATTTGGCAGACCTACCTATAATCTCTGCGCGATGCGCATCCATCCGCTCGACCTCACGATCGTTATCGGCTACCTGCTCGGCGTTACGGCGCTTGGCATGCGCTTCCGCCGGCTCCAGCAGGCCGACGCGGCCGCCGACGCGGGGGCAGCCGGCCGCGAATATTTCCTGGGGGGCCGCTCCGCGCCGTGGTGGGCCCTGGCTTTTTCCATTGTCGCCACGGAAACCTCCACGCTCACGATCATTGGCGCGCCCGCCATTTCTTATGCGGATAATCTCTCGTTTATTCAACTGGTGTTCGGCTATCTCATCGGGCGCGTGTTGATTGTGCTGTTGCTCTTGCCCGGCTACTTTCGCGGGGAATTCCTCACCGCCTACGCGCTCATAGAGAAGCGCTTTGGCGAAAAAATGCAGGCCGTGGCCGCCTCCACGTTTCTGATCACTCGGGCGATTGCTGAAGGCGTGCGCGTTTCAGCAATCGCGCTTGTCGTGAGCGTTGTGCTGGGAACGTCGGAACACCTCGCGGTAGTGATCGTCATTTCTCTAACCATCCTTTACACCTTCGAAGGCGGCATGAAAGCCGTGATTTGGACCGACGTCGCGCAGCTGCTTGTCTATATGACGGGAAGCGCCATCACGCTCGCTGTGCTGTTCGACCGGATCCCGGGAGGCTGGAGCGAAGTCGCGCAGGTGGCTGCCGCATCGGGTCACAAGCTCCAATTCCTCGATTTGTCGTGGAACCTCGCCACAAAATATACCTTTTGGTCCGGAGTGATTGGCGGCTCGTTTCTCACCATGGCCACGCATGGCACCGACCAGACCATCGTGCAGCGTTTGCTAGCCGCAAAGAGCCAGCGCGATAGCGGCCGTGCACTCTTGACTAGCGGTGTGATTGTTCTCGTACAGTTCACCGTTTTCCTGTTGATTGGGGTGCTGCTCTTCGTGTTTGCACAGCACCACCCGCTTCTCGCTCCGGGAGACCGGACGGACCGAATCCTCCCGCTCTTTCTGGTGCGCGAAATGCCCGTGGGGCTGGCTGGCCTGCTGCTCGCGTCAATCGTGGCGGTGGCCATGTCTAACGCCAGCGGCTCGCTGAACTCGCTTGCGGCTTCGAGCGTGCTGGATTTCGCAAAGCTGCGCGGGCGCAGCGCGGACACGCACCAATTCTTGCGCGTGTCGCGCGGCATGACCTTGGTCTGGGGGGGCGTGTTGATGGGCTTCGGATTCGTCAAATGGGGGCCGCTGCTCGAGGCCGGGCTAACTGTCGCGTCGCTTCCCTTTGGCAGCTTGCTCGGTTTGTTTCTGTTGGGAACTTTGGACCGCGGCGCAAACGCGCTCGGTGCGCTCATCGGAATGTTTGCGGGGCTAGCGGCTGTCTTGAGCATATTTCAGTTCACCAACGTGGCGTATACGTGGTACTTCCTTATCGGCGCAGTCGTGACGTTTCTCGTTGGATCTCTGATGAGCCGCTTAACGTTGCGCGCACAGCCGGCAGCGCCGAAGTAGTAAGCCAATAGCAGAGCGAAGCGGAGGAACATGGGCGAGAAAAAGCTCGAGCTGGTAAAGGGCCTGGGCGCGTGGGCTACTATGGCCATGGTCGTGGGCCACATCATCGGCACCGGAGTTTTTCTCGTGCCCAGCGCGATGACGCGTGCGACCGGCTCCGTTGGCTTGGTGTTCCTCGTTTGGATTGTCGGCGGCATTCTCTCCCTTTTCGGCGCGCTGACCATCGCCGAGCTGGGTGCGGCGATGCCCGAAGCTGGCGGCGCGTACGTTTATCTAAGGCGTGGCATAGGACCGGTGTGGGGATTTCTGTTCGGCTGGATGAACAACCTGGTCGGCAAGCCCGCGTCCATCGCCACAATCGCCGCGGGTTTTCTGATTTTCCTCGGCTTTTTCTTTCCTGCCATGCGTACGCCCATATTTACTCTGCATCTCACCGTTCCATTCACCAGTCATAGTTCGGAGTTCGCCTTCACCTGGGCGCAACCCATAGCCGCCGCCGCTATCGCGTTCATGAGTTTTGTCAATTATCTCGGCGTGCGTCTGGCGGGTCGCCTGCAGGTGGTGCTCACGGCCCTCAAGATCGGAGCCATTCTCGCCGTCGTGATTCTGGGCTTTGCATTGGCAGGAAAAAGGCCGCCCAGCGAGCATCCCCTTTTCCCGCCCTCTTTTAATGTCAGTCTTCTTACTGGATTTTTGACCGCCATGGTTGGCGCGCTCTGGGCGTACGACGGATGGATGGACTTGACCTTCGCCGGCTCTGAAATTATTGATCCGCAAAAAAATATTCCGCGCGCGCTTGTGGGTGGCACGGTGACCGTCGGGGTGATCTATCTGCTCGCCAACGCCGTGTATTTTCGCGTGCTGCCTATGGAGGCGGTAGCCGCTGCACAAAACGTCGCTTCGGAAACGGTGCGGGTGTTTGCCGGAGCTCGAGCGGCAGCCTGGATCACCGCGGCCATGGTCTTGTCCGCCTTCACCACGCTCAATTCTTCAGTCCTCACCGGCTCTCGCGTACCGTTTGCGATGGCGAGAGACGGCCTGTTCTTTCAAGTGGCCAATGGCATCCACTCGCGCTTCCGCACGCCGGCAGGAGCGATCGTTTTTCAAGCTGTGATTTCCTGCATTATGGTCCTGACCGGCCAATTCGAAGATCTTTTCTCACTGTTCATCTTCGCGCAGTGGATTTTCTACGGCTTGTCGGTTGCCTCGGTGTATGGCTCGCACCGCAAGGAACCGGATCTGCCGCGGCCCTACCGCGCGTGGGGGTACCCCGTGGTACCGGCAATTTTTGTCGTGGGAGCTTTCGCGCTAACCGTGAATCTCTTCATCCAGCGTCCCGTTCGCTCGTCCATCGGGCTGCTCCTGATACTCGCTGGTCTTCCCTTCTATCGCCACTGGACCCGAGGAACGTCAGTGGCTCGCGGCTCCGCGTTGAGCTAACCGCCTGGAAATAAGAAGGTACGCTTGCGCGCCCATCAACAGGCAGGCACCGGGTACCAGAACCCAGCCAGCGATCACGCCGAGGCGCCCGAAGGGTTCGCTCGTCAAAGAATGAAATACGGAACGCGCATTCGGCTCAAGCTTGTGCTCGAGAATTTCCACATACGGCATAACCAGAAGCAGAACGGCAAAAAACGCCAAAGCTGGGAAGATTCCAGAAACGATTATCGTGTGGCGCGTGCCTCCGGCGCGGCTGGAAAGGTAGGCGCCGAGCGCGCCCACAAACGGCAACAGCATCAGCCAAACCGTGTAGACCGGGAAGGCTTGTTCTTGTCCATTAGAGCGACGCAAAAAGAAGACAACAGGATTCAATCCAAGACGCTCTAGCACGGGGATCATAGTCATCGCTACGAGCAAGGTCACCAAGCTTGGAAGCAACAACCGGCTTGTACGAGGGGTCATAGTGTTCACCTTTTGTCGGGCCATCTCAATTTGCTGCTGCAATTTGTTCCAGTCGGTCACTTCGGCCAACGCTTTTTTCACAGCCGCGTGATCAGGCACGCCTTGAGTGCACAGTGACTCGTAGGATTCTTCCAAGTGCGAAGCGAGTTCCGCGTGGACCTCATCTTTCTGTTCCGCATCAAACGCAAGGCCGGAGAGCCGCCGCCGAACGAGTTCTTGCCAATCAGGCATGTGTCGTCTCGCTACTGCTGGTTGCGTCCCGGGACGAACACGTACGGCCAAAGAACAGTTGTGCGACCAGTCCGCCCGCAAGAAGCTCGGCTCCGGGAACCGCGATCCAGCCAATCCAGTTGCTTAGGAGCGTAGTTGCCACCACACCAAAAGAGAGGTCGTTCTTAGTCACCTGTTCGATGATCATGCCGATCGGGAACATCAGGAGAAACGCTGCCGCAAGTGAGAGCGCAGGAAAAACGCTGGCAAGCATCATCGTACTCCGTGAACCGCCTGCTCGCGACGAAAGGTATGCTCCCAACGCCCCGACGAAAGGAAGCCCGGTCAGCCAAGGCGCATAAAAGAGAATGGTTCCCGGGGCGATTCCGACCATTCGGGGCTTGACTCCAAAAACTTCTTGGAGCGTCATCAGAAAGACCGTGGAGAGTATTAACGTAAGGAACCCGGGAATCCACAACTGTTGCATACGCTTCCGCATAGAGTCTCCGCTTCTCGCTATAAGAATTTTGGCCTGTAATTCCCGCCAATCGGAAACCTGCTCCATTGTTCGATCGACGGCTTCTCTTTCGGGCAGTCCTTGCTTGCAGAACGTTTCGTAAGCCTCCTCCAGGTGCGCCGCAAGTTCCGCGTGGACCTCTTCCGTCCCTCTTGCATCCAGCGCAAGTCCGGAGAGGCGCCGCCGAACAAGTTCTTGCCAATCAGGCATGGGCCGCCTTCGTGAGTCGTTGCAAAGCGCCAAACAGTTCCTCCCACTCGCGCTGGAGCGGAGCCAGCTTCTTTTTCCCTACCGGCGTCAGCCGGTAGCAGCGGCGTTTGCGGCCGTTGGCGCTCGTTTCCCAGCTCCCGCGAATCCACCGTTGCTGCTCCATGCGGTAGAGCATCGGATACAGCGCCGCCAGCGTGAACCGCAGCGCGCCGTTGGTTTGCCGCTCGATGCGCCGTGCTAACTCGTAGCCGTGCAGCGGGCCCTCCTGTAAAAGGCTGAGCACCGCCAGTTCCGCCGTGCCCCGCTTGATCCCAGCACCAATCATAGCCATCTCCCTTACATATAGGATTCTTATATATTAGACCGCGATTGTCAACTGTTCGGGAGTACAGCTGTGTCGAGGAGATGGCTTTGCTTGGAATCAGAGGCTAAACAGACGCCGCGCGGGTCGCAGCTCTACCCGATGGAATGCGAAGGATCGCTGATTCGGCTTCGCGCGAAACGACCACGGACGGCTGGATGATTTTTGCCAGGATCTCCATGCCGCTCACAAGCCGCGGCCCGGGCCTCGAAAAGTAGCTGTTCGCCTGAAGCGCGTAAACCTGGTTGTTTCTTACCGCGGGAATCGCGTTCCACTGGTCGGGCAATTCAAGCGACTCGTATTCGCTGCGCGCTCGCTGCGCAGTGTACCCGCAGGGCGCAATCAACAGAATGTCCGGCTCGGCTTCGACAACTTCCTGCAATGGAACGCGAAAGGACGCCTTGCCCACGCTGCCAAGTACGTCTTCGCCGCCCGCACACCAAATCATCTCGGGAACCCAGTGGCCGCCAACGTAAATCGGTTCCAGCCATTCCAGAAACGCCACCCGTGGCCGCCGCGCCGAGCAGTCCAACTGCTGCTCCAGAGCCCCCTGCCGCTGGCCAATTTCGTCCACCAGCCGCTCCGCTTGTGTGCCGCGGCAAGCCGCTTCGCCGACCAGGAGAATGTCGCGCCACACGTCGCCCACGTCCTGCGGGTTCAGGCAAAGCACTTCCGGGCACCGGCCCAATCGCGTGAATGCGGTCGCCAGGTCATCGGGGGACGCGGCGCAGACATGGCACAAGTCCTGTGTGATGATCAGGTCAGGAGAGAGTTCTTCCAGCTTCTGCGCGTCTACGGCATACAAACTCTCGCCGCGCGAGACATATTCGCGTACCAATCGATCGATCTCCGCCGGAGCAGCTCCGCTCGGCAGCCGCGAGTGAATGACCACCGGCTTGGTGCGCGCTTGCGAAGGAAAGTCACACTCGTGACTGACGCCGACAATTTCGCGGTCCAGCCCCAGAGCAAAAAGAATCTCCGTGGCGGAGGGCAATAGCGAAACAATGCGCATGGAGGCGCCACTGTAGCACAATTTCAGGCGTCTGCAATCAGGTCAACGATGTAGCAAGGAACCGGCCGCGAAGGCCACACTACTTGTAGAGAAAATACTTCCGATGGACTTGGTCGAAAGCCTTGAGGGCGTCCGACCAACTGGCGACGATTTTCTCTGGCGCCACGCCGTCCTTGATTTGTTGAACGGTATCCGCGTTGCCCACGAGGCCAATGAGTTTGTCCGTATCAAAGTCCTTGGGATAGAGCTTTTGGAGCATCTCGGCGATTTCCAGTCCCAGGCGCATGGAGCGCGCCGTGAAGCGGTCGGTAACGAGAATGGACACGCCGCCGCAGCGCTCGCCGCTGTGCGGGCCGCCGATAGGAATGAAGTCCTTTGAAGTAAAGCGCAGGCCGGGAAGATGGCGCTCGTTCAGAGCGGCTGCAACCGCTTCGCCGCTCATCCACGGTGCGCCGAACTGTTCGAACGGTGTTTGCGTTCCGCGGCCCACCGATACGCCGGAGTTTTGCAGAATCTCAATCCCGGGATAAAGCACCGAGCCTTTGGTTGTGCGAAGGGCGGGCGAAGGGGGAATCCATTTGATGCCTGTGCTCTCGAAGAAGTAATTGCGGTGCCAGTTCCTCATGGCAATGACGTGCAGGTCTGCGCCGAGGTGATCTTCGGCGTTGAAGAATTGGGCGAGTTCACCGATGGTCAGGCCGTAACGCACCGGCAAAGGAAAATACGCCACAAAACTGGTCTTGTCGGGATCGAGCATCGGCCCTTCCACGATCTCTCCGCCCATGGGGTTGGGGCGGTCCAAAACAAAAAACGAGATTTTGTGCTTTGCCGCTTCCTCCATGCAGTAGCCCATGGTCGTCGTGTAGGTATAAAAGCGCACGCCGGCATCCTGAAGATCAAAGACCAGCGCGTCGATGCCTTTCAGCATTTCATCCGTGGGGCGGCGCGTGTCACCGTACAAGCTATAAACGGGAAGACTGGTCGTGGGATCTTTTGTCGAGCTGAGATTTTCATCGGCGCGGCCCGCGAGCCCGTGCTCCGGGCTGAACAGTGCGACAAGGGTTACCCCCGGGGCTTTTGCAAGGACGTCGATGTTCCTGCGGCCCTGCGCATCGACTCCCGTGTGATTCGTAATCAGGCCAACATGCTTGCCGCGCAACGGGGCGAACTTCTCCGCCTCCAGGACGTCGAGGCCCGTCTGCACGCGGACCGCATGTCCGGAGCGATTCGGAGACGGCCGCCCAGGCAACACCCGGGGGGAGAATATCAGGAGGAAAAAAGCGATTGGAGTGAGCACAGCAAGCGCGCGTTTCGTGGCGGTCAAATCGTTCCTCCTGGGCAAGAAACAATACAATGATATTCTGGAACGCGCTCGGCCCGGCTGCGTTGAGGCCACGTTGTGCGTGTGCTATGAATAAATGCAGACTGCGGGCTGCGCGGGGGGATTGTAACTGATGGAAGGACGCCGCGTCCGCATTCTGTTCGTGATTCCGGTCTTACTGCTCATCCTTATGGCCCAAAAAGCTCGCAGCCAAAGTGACACTCCAAACGAGAAGAAATCCGCACAAAAGACCAGCACCGGTCTGAAGGGCGCCGCGAAGAATTTATCGCCTGCCGCGAGCGCCTGGGTGGAGTCCACGCTGCGCAAGATGACCGTGGACGAAAAGATTGGGCAGCTTCTTTTTACTACCTACCACGGAAGTTTCACGGCCACTGACTCGGACGCTTATAAGCAGCTCGTGCATGATGTCCAAGACTTGCACGTCGGCGGATTCATCGTCATCACCCATGGCTCACCGGTGGGAATCGTAAAGAGCCAGGCCTACCCAACCGCAGTGCTTGCCAATCAGCTGCAATCGAAGTCCAAGTTGCCCCTACTCATCGGCGCGGATTTCGAGCGTGGCACCGCCATGCGCTACGACGAAGGCACTTCGTTTCCGACGGCGATGGCCGTGGCTGCGGCCGGCAATCCCAAAGACGCCTACACCATGGGAAAAATTACAGCGCTCGAAGCGCGCTCGACCGGCGTGAACTGGGTTTACGCGCCAGATTCCGACGTGAACAACAACCCTGGAAATCCCATCATCAATACGCGGTCGTTCGGGGAAAATCCCGAGCGCGTTGCTGAATTTGTATCCGCTTTCGTGAAAGGTGTCGAAGACAACGGGGGACTGGCCACCGCGAAGCATTTTCCTGGCCACGGCGATACGGCTGCCGACTCGCACATTGATTTGCCGGTCATTCCGGCGAACCGCGACCGCCTGGAACATCTGGAGCTGGTTCCCTTTCGCGCGGCGATTTCTGCAGGCGCGGGCAGTGTGATGACCGGGCATCTTTCCGTTCCCGCGTTGGAATCCGATCCAAACACGCCTGCGACGCTGTCTGCTCATATTTTGCAAGGGCTCCTTCGAAAAGAACTTGGATATCAGGGACTGATCATTACTGACGCCATGGACATGGGCGGCATCACCGTGCGTTTTGCGCCCGGAGAAGCCGCGGTTCGCGCTGTTGCGGCCGGAGTGGATTGTTTGCTGATGCCGCCGGTACCTGATGCGGCTTTCGAAGCCCTGCAAGGCGCGGTGAAGTCGGGACGGATTTCGAAGGAACGGCTGGATGAATCCGTGCGGCGCATTTTGCAGGCGAAGGCGCACCTCGGATTGAATACGAGCCGGCTCGTGGATGTGAACGCGCTGAATCATAAATTCGGCAGTGCCGCATGGCAGAAAGAAGCGCAGGACATTTCGGATCGTGGCGTGACGTTGCTGCGCGACACTCCGCATCGCCTTCCGCTCGATGGAAGCAAACCTTCGCGTGCACTCTTGCTGGCGTTCTATGCGGATCCGGAACCGTATCCGGGAGAAGACTTAGAACGCGAATTGCGCGCGCGATTTGATTCCGTCACTACGCTTCGTGCGGACACGCGATTTGTGAATGCTGGCATACTGAAGCTCCCTTCCCCCGATTCTTACGACGTCGCAATCGTCGCATTCTTTGTGCGCGTGAGCGACCGCAAGGGAAATGTGGATGTGCCCCTGGAACAGACTGCGCTGGCAGAACAGGTTTACAAGACGGCTAAACCAGTAATTACCGTCGGATTGGGAAGTCCGTATTTAATCGAGAGATTCCCGCGGGCGGAGACGTGGCTCGCTGCGTTTGGCATTAGCGACGTCGCGCAAATTTCCGTGGCCAGAGCGCTGTTTGGAGAAATTCCCCTGCGCGGTCATTTGCCCGTGACGGTGCCGGGCGTGAACCTGAAGGCGGGATTCGGGATCGAAGTACCGGCCAATCCGATGAAGCTCCAAGCGATGGATGCGAATGAGGATTCGAAGTTGCGGCCAGCGTACGAATTGGTCGAACGAGCGGTGAAAGACAAGGCGACTCCGGGAGCGACGCTCGCGGTTGGATTCCGCGGAAGAGTCGCGATTCACGCGTTCGGGAAACTGAGTTACGACGCAAAGTCACCCGCCGTAAAGCCCACAACGATGTATGACATCGCTTCGCTGACGAAAGTGGCCGCGACGACAACCTTGGTGGCAAAAGTGGCAGAAGGTGATTTCGCCGTACCGCTCGACTTGGACGCGAAGATCGAGCGCTACCTGCCGGAGTGGGCGAGTGGGCCGCAGCCGGAATGGCGGCACCGCGTGACAGTGCGCCACTTGCTGACACACACGTCGGGCTTGCCGCCGTTCAAGGAATACTGGCGAACATCGAAGAGCAAACAGGACACGCTGACGAAGATCTTTGCCGAGCCGCTCGAGTACGAGCCGGGAACGAAAGAAGTCTATTCTGACCTGGGAATTATTTTGATGGCTGAGATTATCGAGCGTCTGACGGGGCGTAAACTTGATGATTTGGTGAACACTTTTATATTTTCGCCGCTCGGAATGAAAGATTCGATGTATAAGCCTCCGAAAAAACTATGGCCGGCGATTGCGCCAACGGAGGTCGACAACAATTACAGGCACCGGCTGATTCAAGGCGAAGTACACGACGAAAATGCATTTGCCATCGGGGGCGTGTCCGGGCACGCGGGAGTCTTCAGCACGGCCCCGGACTTAGCCGCGTTTTCTCAGATGCTCCTGAACGGCGGCGTGTACGCGCACCAGCGAATTTTGCGGCGCGCGACGGTGGCAGAGTTCACCACGCCACAGCAGCTCTCCAGCGGAGCCCGCACGCTGGGCTGGGCCGTGCCCACGCCCGGCGGGCTGAGCGGGCATTACTTTTCCGCGCACGGCTTCGGGCATACAGGATTCACGGGAACTTCCATCTGGATCGATCCCGACCGGCAGCTGTTTGTGGTTTTCCTGACAAATCGCGTCAATCCAACTCGCGAGAATCAGAAGATTCAACAAGTCCGTCGCGACCTTCACGACGCCGTGATGCAGGCCCTGGGATTTGCAAGCGCCGCAGCCCCGGTGAAATAGTCGTAAGTCATACGTTTACAATTCCAGGTTCCAGACTGGGCAATTGCTTTGTGGGTTCGAAGGTCCCCATGACGATGCGGTAGCTGATCTTGTGTTCCTACCGGTAGGGTTTAACGGACTTCCAGCCGTCATCGTCCAGGGACGCGCCGACCACCGGGATTTCTTTCTTGCAGCCGTACACCAAGAAATTTGGCCCCGCTAAAGAATCTTGCGCTGTTGCAAATCAAGGGCAGCTTGGGAGAGATCGGCGGGGCGGCCCAGGTCGCGCCAGTAGTATTCGTCGGCGCGGAAGGCGAGGATTTTTTCTCCCTGACCGGCGAGGCGGAGGTAGGCGTCGATGATGGAGAAGACGCCTACTTCGGTGAGCATGGGGAGCAGGCGCGGGGAAATGATGTGGATGCCGGAGAAGGCGAGGGGAAGTGGCGAGGGGCGAGGGGCGAGGGGCGAGTTGACGGATGGTCCATGGGCAGCACGGCCACAAAGCTGGAGTTGATCGTCAAAAAGGAGGAGGCGGGAGGATTCGCGGGACTGGACGGCGAGGGTGGCGAGAGCGCCGTGCTCGTTGTGGAATTGGAGCATAGGGTGGAGGTCGATGGTGCTGATGACGTCGACGTTGTGGACAACGAATGGTTCTGGCACAGAGTCGCGTGCACTTTCAAGGAAAAACCAGGAGGCTTTTTTGAGGCCGCCGCCGGTGTCGAGCAAAAGGTCATCTTCGCGGGAAATTTCGATGCGCATGCCAAGGTTGTTGTGAGACTGAAGGTAGTCAAGGACCATTTCGGCAAAGTGGTGGACGTTGATGACGACTTCGTTGACGCCGAAAGTGCGAAGGCGCGTGAGAGTAATTTCAAGGAGCGTGCGGCCGTTGATTTCGACGAGGGCTTTGGGCAGAGTGTCGGTGAGCGGGCGCAGGCGCGTGCCAAGACCAGCGGCGAGGATCATGGCTTTCATAGAGAAACCCGCGGCGAGTCGAGAGTAGCGAGCAACCGGGCCAGGAAGAGTGATTTCTCGCTGCGCTCGAAATGACCATCAAGACAAGAAACAGGAGCCGTCATTTGGCGAGATGGCCTACAGCGGCGTGGAGCATGCCCATCTGTTCAAGTTCCACGTGGCGGACGACGACTTCCACCCCGCTTCGGCCTCGCAGGTGTCTGGCGAGTTGTTCGGCGAGAAACACGGAGCGATGCTGACCGCCGGTGCACCCAAACGACACCATTAGATTCTTGAAGCCACGCTGCTGATAATTCTCGACGGTCGCATCAATGAGAGTGAACACGCTGGCGAGGAATTGATGCACACTCTCCTGCTGCTTGAGGTAGTCGATGACCGGAGCGTCGCGGCCGGTGAGCGGTTTGAAGCGTTCTTCCCTGCCCGGATTCGGCAGGCCACGGCCATCGAAGATGAAACCCCCGCCGTTGCCGGTATCATCCTTGGGCAATTCATGATGAAAAGAAAAACTGAAAATGCGCACGACGAGATTATCAGCTTCGGAAGCGATGCCTTGCAGTTTTTCTGAAGCCAGCATGTTTTGGAACGCGCCGAGAAGCGTGGGCAGCTCGATGGGCAATTCCGCGTTGTGAAGCAGCCAGCGGATGTTCTTGAGTGCGTAAGGAACGCTCTGCAGAAAATGCACTTTGCGTTCGAAGAAGCCGCGATAGCCGTACGCACCGAGCGCCTGCATAATGCGGACGTAGACATAGGCGTAGTAGTAGCGAAGGAAGGCTTCGCGGTCCACAGGGATGAAGTTGGCAAGCGCGCGAAGATAATCGTAGAGAAGGTCCTCTCGGAGCGAGGGCGGCAAGTCTGCCTTGGCGTCGAAGAGAAGCGAAGCGATGTCGTATTGCAAAGCGCCTTTGCGGCCGCCCTGATAGTCCACGAAATACGGGAGGCCGTCACGTAACATGATGTTGCGTGATTGAAAGTCGCGGTAAAGAAAATAATCGCGCGGAGCTTCCAGAAGAAAATCGGTGAGCCGGTCGAAGTCGTTTTCCAGGGCGCGCTCGTTGAAGGGAATGCCGGCGAGGCGGAGAAAATAGTACTTGCAATAGTTCAGGTCCCACGCGATGGACTGGCGGTCGAAACTGGCGATGGGATAGCAGAAGCTGTAGTCCAGGTCGCGGCCTGCTTCGACCTGGAAACGCGGAAGGGCTGCGACGGCTTTGCGATAGGCTTCGACGACATCGGGAGCAATGTCTTCTCCCCTCCGATTTCGTGAGAGAAATTCGAACAGCGAGGTGTCCCCGAGGTCCTCTTCGAGATAGGCACCGTGGTTGAGATCCTCGGCGTAGATTTCCGGAACGGGTAAGCCGTGGCGGTGAAAGTGTTTGGAGAACTCGAGGAAGGCGACATTTTCTTCGCGGCCGCCGTAGAGAATGCCGACGGCGCTGACATGGTCGTTGGCCAAGCGGACAATCTTGCGGCCGGAACCACCAAGCTCGCCCTGCAGCGGCTGAATCCGCGTGGGAGCCGAGTGGAAATGCCGTCCGAAGAGCTCTTTGAGAACGTCTATGGACATGGGTTCCGTTCCATCGTTGAAAGAGACGCATCCGGCCGGATGGTTTCTAGCATAGCCGAATCCGGCGATGGAAGACGGCAAGAAGATGGCCCCTTGTGTCCAGAAGTGCCTATTTCACGAGGCTGTGGAAAACGTTACCAGGACTGGGTGTTCCTCTTTGCCGCTCTTTGAGCCAATTCTGTTCCAATGCGCACGAGTCTGACGGTTCGAGGCCAAGAATTTCGCGATGCACCGCTATAATGTACGCATGCCCAAGCCCTCGAGAATTCCTATTCCCAAAGAATCCAGGCTCACCGAACAAAGAAATCCGGCGTCGAAGAATCTCGACCGCATGACGGCGCGGGAGATTATCGAGTTGATGAACCGCGAAGACCGCCGAGTGGCGCTCGCGGTCGGAAGAGAGATTCCAGCGATAGTGCGGGCCGTGGACGCGATTGTTGATGGGATTCGCAAGGGGGGACGGCTGATTTATGTGGGAGCCGGGTCGAGCGGGCGTATGGCGGTGTTGGACGCCGCGGAGTGCCAGCCGACGTTTGGTACTCCGCCCGAACTCGTGCAGGCACTGATTGCGGGAGGCGGGCGAGCGATCACGCAGGCAGTGGAAGGAGCGGAAGATGATGTGCGCCGCGCGGAGCACGAATTGCGCGCACGAAGGTTAACCAGGAACGACGTGGTCGTAGGAGTGACGGCGAGCGGGACAACTCCTTATGTGCTGGCGGGGTTGAAATTCGCGCGCGGACGGGGCGCGACGACGGTAGCGATTACCTCCAACCGCAGAATGCCGGTGGCGCGACTGGCGAAGATCGCGATTGCCGCGGAAGTGGGGCCGGAGGTCCTGACGGGGTCCACGCGAATGAAGGCCGGCACAGCGCAGAAAATGGTTCTCAACATGCTCAGTACCGCGGTGATGGCGCGGCTAGGGCATGTGTATGAAAACCTGATGATTGACGTGGTGCTGACAAATGCAAAGGTTGCCAAGCGGGCTTTGCGGATTCTGGCGGAGGCGAGCGGGAGGAGTGTGTCCGCGGCGGAACACGCTCTGCGGGCGGCGGGACACAACATGCGGGTGGCGCTTGTGATGCTGAAGATGAGAATCGAAGGGCAGGAGGCGAAGCGACGACTTACTCTGGCAGAGGGAGATTTGCGACGGGCGATCGAGAATGACTTCTAAAGTTTAAATTGAGTCTTACTTAAGTTTGAAGATAAGTTGCAAGCAACACCACTGAAAGCGGCGGAGAAGAGCGATGGACACATGGGGCGGCCCAAGAATCGGCCCGTTGATCCTTTTTCTTTGGGTTCACTTAGTACTTATAACTTAAGACTTAGAACCAGGAAGCGAAAGGAATTAAACAGCGAGCGAATGGATAAGTTTCTCATCAAGGGCGGAAAGGCGCTGCAGGGGACGGTAGCTGTCAGCGGGGCGAAGAATTCCGCGCTGCCGGTGATGGCGGCGGCGCTACTGACGGCCGACAGAGTCGTGATCCGCAATGTGCCCAAGGTGCGCGACCTGGTCACCATGAGCAAACTGCTGGCGTTCATGGACGCGAAGGTTTCCGTGACCGCCGTGCCGGCGAGCGATTACGAGATTCAAGCGCCGAAGCTGAATCACGCGGAGGCGCCGTATGAGTTGGTCAAGACGATGCGTGCGTCCATTCTGACGCTGGGGCCGCTGATGGCGCGCCTGGGCGCGGCCCGAGTTTCGCTGCCGGGAGGATGCGCGATCGGAGCGCGGCCAGTGGATTTGCACTTGAAAGCACTCGAGCAAATGGGCGCGAAGATTGCGACTTCGCACGGATACATTGAAGCAAAAGTGCCCGGCAACGGTTCGCCCGGGCGGAGGCTGAGAGGCGCACACATCGTTTTTGAGAAAATCACCGTGACGGGGACAGAAAATATCTTGATGGCGGCGGCGCTGGCAGACGGTGAGACGGTGCTGCAAAATGCGGCGCGTGAACCGGAGGTAACCGATCTGATCGTGATGCTGCGAAAGATGGGCGCTGAGATTTGCGGAGACGGCACTTCGACTTTGCGGATCCGCGGCGTCGAAGAATTGCATGGTACGGAACATACCGTCATTCCGGACCGCATCGAAGCGGGAACTTTCCTGGTGGCGGGAACGATTACCGCCGGCGATTTGACGATTACGAATTGCGAGCCGAAGCATCTGGCCGCGGTGATTGCGAAGCTGCAGCTGGCGGGAGCGCGGATTGAAGTCGTGGATGCCTCGACCGTGCGCGTGCGAGGTGCGGAAAAACTAGTGGCATCGGACGTGACGACGGAAGAGTATCCGGGATTCGCCACGGACATGCAGGCACAATACATGGCGCTGGCCACCCAGGCGGAAGGCACCTCTGTGATTACGGAGACGATCTTCGAGAACCGCTTCATGCATGCGAGCGAAATGATGCGAATGGGCGCAAATATTTTGATTGACGGACATCAGGCGGCCGTGCACGGCCCGACGGCCCTCTCCGGAACCGTCGTACAGGCATCAGATTTGCGCGCCAGCGCAGGATTAGTGTTGGCAGGGTTGGTGGCGAACGGCGAGACGCTCATCGACCGCGTATATCACATCGACCGCGGATATGAAGGCATCGTCGAAAAACTCATTGCGCTGGGGGCAAACATCCAGCGCGTGCACACGCCAGCGGGATGATCATTCGTTCAAACCGAAGCAATAGAGGGTATCGCCGGCCCCGACGACGATGTATTGATGGCCATCCAGCTGGTAAGTCATGGGCCCGTTGCTGACCGGCGCGATCAGACCCGCATGCCACAGGATCTTGCCGCTGGCGGGGTCGAAGGCGATGAGATGATTTGCCGGATCGCCGCCGAAGAGCAACTTTCCGGCCGTTGCAAGAAGTCCTCCGGCACTTGACTCTCCTTCCCCGCGATACGGATGCGACCAGCGGACTTCGCCAGTGCGAACATCAATCGCTCGCAAGACCGATTGAGAAGCAATCAGCGTGGTCGATCCGGCAAATCCCTGTGGACGATTCGAAGTGTCGGTGAGGTACCACATCTGGTAGCCTTCGGTTGCATTCACATAAAACATTCTCGTGTCTGGATCGAATGCGGGTGGCGGCCAGTTGGCGGCGGCCACCGCGGGTGCCACCAAAACGCCTTCGGGATTGGCTTCTTTTGCGGACTCAGGGATGGGATTCCCGTTGGCGTTCACGCCTTTCGACCAGTTGGTGTGGACGTACGGTTTGGACAAGATATTTTTCCCATTGGTGCGGTCCAAAACAATGAAGTAACCGTTACGACTGGCTTGCGCCAGCAATTTTCTCTTTACTCCACTGACTTCACCATCAAATAACACCGGCGTCTGGATGCTGTCCCAGTCGTGTGTGTCGTGCGGCGACACTTGGAAGTACCAGGCGAGTTTTCCGGTGTCCGGATTCAGCGCAAGGATGGAGGCCGTGTAAAGGTTGTCGCCCTGGCGGCTCTTTCCCGAGTACACGGGGTTCGGATTGCCGGTACCAAAATAATAGAGGTTGAGTTCGGGATCGTAAGTGCCGCTGAGCCAGGTCATGCCTCCGCCGTGAGCAGCCGCTTCCGCATTTGGCCAAGTGGAAAGGGCGGGGTCACCGGGCTTTGGATCTACATCGAAATGCCACTGCACTTTTCCCGTTTCCGGATCATGCGACTCCAAGTACGCAGACACGTCCAGTGAATCTCCTCCAACGCCGGTGATGACGTGGTTCCCAATGATCAGCGGCGCGGCGGTTGAAAAATATTCCTGGTCGAGATCGGCAATTTCGACGCTCCAGCGCTGTCTGCCGGTGGTTTTGTCCAACGAGACCAGGTGATTATCAGGCGTTTCAAAGAAAAGCCAGTCACGATAGATGCCCACACCGCGATTTCCGATGTGGATGCCGCCGCTGCTTTTCCAGATGAAGTGCCAGATCTGGCGTCCCGTCCGCGCATCGACGGCCCAGACCTGGTCGGGAAGCGTAAAGTAAAGCACGCCGTCGAACTCGAGCGGCGTGGACTTGATGGGGGGCACGTACTCCGTGCCGCTCTTGACGCCCGTCGCAAAACTCCATTTGAGGTTAAGGCGAGAAATTGTGGTTTGATTGATTTGCGCTAGCGAGCTGAACCGGCGGCCGGAATAGTCGCCGTTGTAAGTGGGCCAGCTTCCCGGAACGGGATTCGCAATGGCCCTTGGATCGAGTTCTTGCGCCGTCGCCACGGTGCAAAGGACGCCGGCAAACACCGCGAAAAGGAGACATCCGATCGCTTTCATTTCAAAGTCTCCAGGTAAGCGAGAATGTCGTGGATGTCCCGATCGGAATATTGCGGAAGCAGTTCGCGGTGTCCCTGCAAAGGATCCGTCACTTCGATTTTTACTTGCTGCGAGCCTCCTAGCGTCCAAGAGCGAACGACGCCTGACTTATTCCGAATGGTCACGTCAAAGTCATCGAACTGCACCAGTTCTCCCGAAAACGATTCGCCGGATGCGGTGGTGACGCGAGCCTGCATTTTTATTCCTGCGGGCATGAGGAAGAGGTCCTGAACTTCTGCGGGCTCTTTTGCTTGTACGACGCTGCGGAACGATTCAATGGAGCTATGGCAAGCGGCGCAATGAGAGGCAAAAAATTGCTTGCCGCGGGCAGAGTCGCCCGAAATCGCAAACTCGACGCGATACGTTCTGCGGTCAGCCGCCGCGTTCTGGCGCGAAAGGAGAAATCCGGCGAGGTCCCGAATTTGATCCGGGGACAGGGAGAATTTCGGCATGCCTTTTTCCGGGCGGCCCGCGAGTAGTACCGCACCGATGGCCGCGCCGGTCCCCTTGTCGTGCAGAACGATGATCGAGCGAACCAGGTTCGGCCCGCTCTCGCCGCCCGTGGCGTTGGCGCCATGACAGAACGCGCAACTCGAAGTGTACAAGCCCTTGCCGCGCTCCACGACCTCCGGCGGCGGGTCTGGCGGCAAAGCTAGAGACAAGCGGGGAGTGGCGGGATCTTGAGCGCTCACGGAGGGAGTAGGGGACGGCGGCGAGGTGCCGCGCTCGACTGGGTTTTGCGCCGCGACGCACGGCACGAAAAGACAGAGCCAAGCGAGATGGAGGAACCGGGGGGAAAATGCTGAGCGGCTATGGTTTTCGCGGTTCGCGGTGGCGGCAATCGTCAGCATTGACGACAGAAAATAACCCAGCCGGCGACATGAAGCAAGGGGGGGACAGCTCGTGCAGCTCGTGAACGCCCGCTCTTGGACGGTTCGCGGCCTCGCTTAATATCAGGGACGGCCGTGCCGCCGACCGATTTACGAGCGGCCAGACGCTGATGGACCGCGTGTATCACGTCGGCCGCGGATATAAAGGAATCGTCGAGAAACGGCGCGCGGTGGATGCCGACATCGAACGCCTGCAGACCCCTGCAGCATAAAACCAGCAAAAGAAACAAAGAGAAAAGCGTTATTGACAGTGTGAGAGTCTTACCGGATAGTTGCGCTCCGAGAGGGGAGAGCTCATGGAGCCGTTGCGACGGAGTTTTTCCAGAAGGAATGCGTTGAAGTTGCTAAGCGGGGTAGGGAGCGGTGTGGCGATTGGAAGATGGTTCGGAGCTGACACCGCAGCTGCGCAAGAGATGCCGCCCAGCAAAACCATCGAGCCGTTTACTGGACCGGGACCAAACTCCCATTGGAATTCCGTCGGACCGTTCGTGAGCGAACCACAGAAGGCGCCGCTGATTTTATTGACGGACCGACCGGTACAACTGGAGACCCCGAGAAGCTACTTCCAAACCGTGTTTACGCCGAACGATGCGTTTTATGTGCGCTGGCATTTGTCAGAGACCCCTAACCGGGTTGACCTAGCGGAATGGAAGCTGAAGATCGAAGGCAACGTCAACAAGCCGCTGGCGCTGAGCCTCAGCGAGCTGATGGCAGAGTTTAAGCCGGTTTCGCTCGCGGCGGTGAACCAGTGTTCGGGAAACTCGCGAAGCCGGTTTCAGCCGCGCGTGCCTGGTGGGCAATGGGGAAACGGCGCGATGGGGAACGCGATGTGGACGGGAGTGCGGCTGCGCGATTTGCTGGACGCTGCCGGAGTGAAACAAGGATCGGTTCAAGTGCAGTTCCAGGGGTTGGAAACCGGGCCGGGACCCAAGGGGTCCGGTTCCAACGTCTTTCTGAAATCGCTGGACCTTAACGATTCCGTCCTGGACTATGCCATGGTGGCCTACTCAATGAATAGCGAGCCACTTCCCATGTTGAATGGGTTCCCGGTGCGACTCGTCGTGCCCGGATATTTCGCGACGTACTGGATGAAGTGCCTGACGTGGATACGCGTTCTCAGCGCCGCCGACGAAAATTTTTGGATGAAGACCGGATACCGCGTTCCCGACACGCCCCGCGGAAGCACTACACCCGAAGCCATGAAGGCAGGCGCTGTAAAAACCGTCCCAATTACCCGAATGCCAGTTCGCTCTTTTCTCGTTTCCCCCGACTTAGGCTCAAAGATCCCAGCTGGCATGGGTATTAGGCTCCGTGGAATTGCTTTTAGCGGCTACGGGAAAGTCGTGAAAGTAGAGATTTCTGAGGATGGCTCGAAAAGCTGGCGTGAGGCTCAATTGGGCGAGGACCATGGACCGTATTCGTTCCGAACCTGGGAAGCGCAGTGGATGCCGAAGACAACAGGCAATTACACGGTGACCGTGCGCGCGACGGACGAAAAGGGAAATATACAACCCGATGAACCGGTCTGGAACCCTGGCGGATACTTGTGGAACAAGATTGAGAAGCAGGAATTCGTTGTGGGAAGGGCGGATTGATGAGATCAAACAGAAACTCGGGACGAGGCCTATTGCGCTGGTTGGCAGGAGGGTTGCTGGTTGTGGCAGGAAGCGCTGCATTTGCCCAGTTTCATAGCGGCTCCTATAGCCCTACAAAAGCGGATAGCATGGAGCAGACGGTCTCTGCACCAACATCCAACGACGGAAATTATTCTGTGTCTCCCTTCCCTTCCGTTGCGCCAAAACTGGCGGAGGGAGAAGGCCTAGCCGAAACGGAAAGTTTCTGCGCCCTGTGCCATAGCACGCGGTACATCACCATGCAGCCGCCCTTGCCTGCAGCAACATGGGAAGCGGAAGTCAATAAGATGATCAAGGTTTTTGGCGCACGGATTCCCGAAGCAAGTACGAAGAAGATCATCACCTATTTGCAAACTCACTACACGCTGGAAACGCGGAAACAATAGGCGCAATCGGACAGCCGAATACCATGTTTGGCCATGCCTCTTGGCCCGCCTGGATGTTAGGAAGGGTTTCCCCAGGTTGACTGGATCCGAAAATTCTTGCTTTCGCTCCCCTTACACTTGTGATTGGTAAATAATTCCAGGGCAGCGTGGTAGCTGCATGTCCAAAGTCTTGCCCCAAACTTTTGGAGATGAAATGGAAGGTTATTCGTGGCCAGAGTTGCCGGAGCCGCCTTCACTCCCCGATGAGCCGGGATTGTGACCACCGGCGGCCGCCTTTTGCTGCTTCTCGCGGGCTTCCTTGAGCAACGCTTTGCGCGAAAGACGAATCTTGTTGCCCTCGATGGAAAGCACCTTCACCAGGACCTGATCGCCGAGCTTCAGTTCGTCGCGCACGTCGCGAATGCGATGTTCGGAGATTTCGCTGATGTGCAGCAAGCCATCGGTGCCGGGGAAAAGCTCAACGAACGCGCCGAACTCCGCGAGGCGAACCACTTTGCCGAGATACGTCTTGCCAACTTCGGCGCTGGCAGTGACTTCGCGAACCATGGCGAGAGCCGCGTCACCGGAAGCTCCGCTGGTCGAGAAGATATGCACGGTTCCGTCTTCGAGCACGTCAATCTTGACGCCGGTTGACTCGGTGATGGACTTGATCTTCTTGCCGCCAGGGCCGATAAGGTCGCGAATTTTGTCCGTCGGGATGCTCAGCTTGTAGAGACGCGGGGCGTAAGCAGAAATTTGCGTGCGCGCCGTGTCGAGAGTCCCTTCCATCGTATCGAGAATCTGGAGGCGCGCTTTTTTCGCTTGAGCCAGAGCTTCGCGCATCATGGCAATGCTGATGCCGAGGACTTTGATGTCCATCTGCAGCGCGGTAATACCGTTGCGCGTCCCGGCAACTTTGAAGTCCATGTCGCCGTAATGATCTTCGGCTCCAGCAATGTCCGTGAGGATGGAGTATTTCCCCTTGTCGCCGACGACCAGGCCCATGGCGATGCCCGCGCACGAGGACTTGATGGGAACGCCTGCATCCATCAACGCGAGCGAGCCGCCGCAAACCGTAGCCATCGAAGAAGAACCGTTGGACTCCATGATGTCGGAGACCAAACGCATGGCATAGGGGAAGTCCGCCTCGGGCGGAAGCAGGTTCATAAGAGCGCGTTCAGCAAGAGCGCCGTGGCCGATTTCGCGCCGTCCGGGGCCGCGCAGGAATTTTACTTCGCCGACGCTGAACGGCGGAAAGTTGTAGTGCAACATGAAGCGCTTGAACTGGTCCTGCTCGAAGAGCAAGTCGAGGCGCTGCATGTCTTCTTTGGTGCCAAGCGTAAGGGTGGCAAGAGCCTGCGTCTCGCCGCGGGTGAACAGCGCTGAGCCGTGAACCCGCGGGAGCAGGCCGACTTCGCAGGTAATTTTGCGGATCTGGTCAAAGTCGCGGCCATCGGGACGGCGGCGCGCATCCAAAACGTCGTCGCGGAAAATGTTCTCGCGCAGGCGTTCAAAAGCGCGCTTCGTCAGCGTGCGCTTTTCGTCCATTTCCTTTTGGGGCTCTTCGGGAATCGTCGCGAGGATTTCTTCCTTGAGCGCATCCACCAGGTGGTAGCTTTCTTTTTTCGGATGCTTCTCGGTATTCAGTGCATCATGGAGCCGGTCGCCGTATTTTTTCTGCAGATCCTTGTAAATGCCTTGGTCAAAAGGAAGCGGCTCGACGACAACTTTCTTCGGCTTGAGCTGGCCGTGCAGCTCGTGAATGGCCGCGACGATTTTCTTGATTTGCGCGTGGCCAAACTCGAGCGCGTCAACAACCGTTTCCTCGGACACCTCAAGCGCACCGGACTCAACCATGACGATAGCTTCTTCGGTTCCGGCAATAACGATATTCAGCAGGCTCTTTTTCTGCTGAGCCACGGTTGGATTGGCGATTAGCTGGCCGTCCAACAAACCAACGCGAACACAGGCAATGGGCTTCTCAAACGGCAGGTCCGAAGCATAGCAAGCCGCGGATGCCCCGGTGACCGCGATGACATCGGGATCATTGTCGCTATCGGCAGAAAGCACCATGCTGACAATCTGCGTCTCATTGCGCCAGGCTTCCGGAAACAAAGGGCGGAGCGGGCGGTCAATCAACCGAGAAGTAAGAATCTCTTTTTCCGAAGGGCGTCCTTCGCGCTTAAAAAAGCCGCCGGGAATTTTTCCAGCCGAGTACGTATTTTCGCGGTAGTCCACGGTGAGCGGGAGAAAATCTCTATCGTTGGCTTGGGAAGCCATACAGGCCGTGGTGAGCACGACCGTGTCGCCATAACGCGCCACAATGGCGCCATTGGCTTGTTTTGCAATTTTTCCAGTTTCGAGAATCAGCGGACGCCCGCCGACCTCCACCGTAACCTGATGAGGTGCGTGTGAATTTTCAGACATAAAAGATTTCCTTTGGCCCCGGCGAGGCCGGGGAGATTGGGTGACTTCGAGGAAGAAAAGAAAGAGGAGTAAATAGGAATAACCCAGACGGACCACACCACGAGTAGCCCGGCACTAATTCTGCCGGACGCCTGAAGACAGACTCCGTGTGGAATTTGTCACTTCGTGAGAACGCAAGGTGTATCGCTCGAATTTCTGTTTAAAGGAAAAGCGATTACTTGCGCAGGCTAAGACGGTCAACAATCTCGCGGTACCGATCCGGATCACGGCGGTTGAGATAGTCCAGCAGCCGGCGGCGCTTATTGACCATCATGATCAATCCGCGGCGGGATGCGTGGTCTTTCACGTGG
>DATFSR010000087.1:0-3458 GCA_035262505.1 Candidatus Acidiferrum sp.
TATCGACGGCCGGCCGCTGGAGACCGAAGCTATTCTGAGTGTGGCCATCCAGCTAACGGAAGGGCTCAACGCCGCACACGCAAAAGGCATCATCCACCGCGACATCAAGCCCGCCAACATCTTTCTCACGGAAAGCGGCCAGGTCAAGATCCTCGACTTCGGCCTCGCGAAGGTGCCTGCTGGAAAAGATGCTTCCGACAACGCGGTTACGCTCGGGACGCTGGATATCGACCCGGAACATCTGACAAGCCCTGGAAGCACCTTGGGAACCGTTGCCTACATGTCGCCGGAACAGGCGCGAGCCGAAGCACTCGATGCCCGCACCGATTTGTTCTCCTTCGGGGCTGTTCTGTACGAAATGACCACAGGCAGGCTGCCATTCAATGGGGATAGTGTGGCTTTGATCTTCAAAGCCATTCTTGACGCAGTCCCCGTACCAGTTGCGCGCTTGAATCCTAATTTGCCCGCGGAGCTGGAAGGAATCATCAACAAAGCGTTGGAGAAGGACCGCGGACTGCGCTATCAAAGCGCCGCGGAAATCCGCACGGATTTGCAGCGCTTAAAGAAGGGAACCCAGTCAGGTCAGGCGGCCATTGGCACGGCCAAAGTTTCGCGGGTCACCTGGACACGTCCGCGCCTCATATCGCTGTGGATGGCAGGCGCTGTAATCTTGATCATCGCTCTGGCCTTCGGGGGCTGGCTTTATTCCGTTCGCGGCGCCCATGCGCTCACTGATAAAGACTCCATCGTCCTCGCGGATTTCGACAACAAAACAGGCGATCCCGTCTTCGACGACACTCTGAGGCAGGGCCTCTCCGTTGAACTTGCGCAGTCGCCATTTCTAACTTTGATCTCCGATGGAAAGGTAAGTGAGACGCTAAAACTAATGGGGCGTCCCGTGGGCGACCGATTAACGCCGGAAGTAACGCGAGAGGTTTGTCAGCGCACCGGCGCCAAGGCCATGTTGACCGGCTCCATTACGGAGCTGGGCATTCAGTATGTGATCGGGCTGCAGGCAACGAATTGCCAAACCGGGGATGTACTTGTCGCCGCCCAGGAGCAGGCTGGGGGTAAGGACTCGGCGCTCAAAGTATTGGACGCGGCCGCCGTCCGGCTGCGGAGTAAGCTCGGCGAGTCGCTCAGCAGCGTTCAGAAATTTGCGACCCCATTGTCGGAGGCAACGACCTCGTCACTGGAGGCGCTCAAGGCCTACAGCCTGGGCCGCAAGACCGGCTACACAAAAGGTGATACCGCCGCCATCGCTCTCTATAATCGCGCCATTGAACTGGACCCTAATTTCGCCGCCGCTTATGCCACCTTAGCGACCTGCTACAGCAACCTCAACGAGCAAGCGCGCGCTGCGGCCTATGCCCGCAAGGCCTACGAGTTGCGCGGTCGGGTTAGCGAACGCGAGCGCTTTGCCATTGAAGCACGTTACTACCGCAGCGTGACCGGAGAACTCGAGAAGGCCGCACAAACCTATGAGACCTGGCTGCAGGCCTATCCGAAAGGCGCGGTACAAATCGGGGACCTGGGCGGCATTTCTGCCCAATTGGGGCAATGGGAAAAAGCCACACAACAAGACGCAGAGGCACTGCATCTGCAACCCGGGGACGAGGTCAGCTATATCAACCTCGCCGCAGCCTACATGGCTTTGAACCGCCTCGACGAGGCGGAGGCCCTGTTCCAGCAAGCTGAAGAGCGCAAAATGGAAAGCGAGTATCTCCCGGTTATGCGCTATGTTCTGGCGTTTTTGCGCGGCGATTCGCCTCAGATGGCGCGTTTCGCCTCGGCCGCCGCCGGCAAGCCGGGAATCGAAGACCTGTCTCTTTCGATTCAGGCAGACGTGGAAGGTTGGCACGGCAGACTGAAAAACGCGTCGGAGCTTACGAATCGCGCCGTGCATTCCGCCCAGCGCAACGATGCAAAGGAAACGGCTGCGTTCTATCTTGCCCAAGCCGCGCTACGTGATGTGGAAGCGGGTTACAAGCAGCGCGCTCGTGAGCAAGCAAACGTCGCCCTGAAGCTCGCTGCAAACCGGGACGTGCATGGCATGGCTGGACTCGCCCTGGCGCGGGCGGGCGATGTGAGAGCGGCAGAGAACGTGGCGGCAAGCCTCGACAAATCCTTCCCCTTGGATACCGTTGTCCAAAAATATTGGCTCCCTACCACGCGGGCCGCTCTCGCTCTCGAGCGCAAAGACTCGAACCGGGCTGTGGAACTCCTAAAAGAGACGAGCGCGATAGAGCTTGGCACACCGACCGAAACCTCAACAATTCTTTGCCCCGTCTATGTGCGCGGGGAAGCCTATCTCGCACTGCACGACGGCAAGCTCGCTGCGGCGGAATTTCAGAAGTTCATGGATCATTCGGGGCTTGTTTCCACTTTTCCATGGGGAACGCTCGCCCGGCTCGGATTGGCTCGTGCCTATGCGTTGCAAGACGATAGTCCCAGGGCCCGCGCCAAGTATCAGGATTTCCTGGCGCTGTGGAAAGACGCTGACCCCGGTATCCCAATTCTGAAGCAAGCCAAAGCCGAGTACGCAAAGCTGCAGTGATTCCCGCCTGGTAAGTTAACCACTCTTGAATTTAAAAAACTAGTACCAACCTCGGCGGTTTCCTCGTTTGGACGTAGCCGCCCGGCGGCGGACGCTCCGCGTGACGAACGGAGCAGTGATCGCCCAGCGGTTTTGATATAAATGTGGGTCACGTTAACCAGGCGCTGGCCGACCTGACGCCCGAATCTCTCAGGCCTTTGGCATCGTTCGACGCATGGCCACGAAAGCGACGGTCACTCCAATGCACAGCACCAGCGCGACTGCCAATGCCGCTGATGAAAAGCCTGGCGAAGTGTCGCGAAATTTCCAATGAAGTGCCAACATCGCGATTTCGATACATCCAAAAGCGACCAAAGTGAGCCTCTGAATTTGGAGCGCAAATGCCCTATCCTTGGCTGTCGTAATCAGCACCAAAAGCGCAAGCCAACAAAGCCAAGAAACTGCTCCCAGGGTATAGTGACGACGGCCTTGGCCACCGCACCAGACCTGCCAATGCAAATCCCCAGGAAACGATTCCGAGAATGACAATCCAACGAAGGATTCGCATGCCTGAGGGTGTCAACGGTCTCCGCAATCGCCGATCATCAAACTCTCGAGCTGGTTCATGTTTTCGAAGGCACGCGGAACTTCGGAATCGCGCTGATGTTGATCTTGATCGGTGGTGGCTCTTCGGCGCCGGCGATAATCGTCACCGGCTTGCCAAACATGTAGTAATTGGCGAGTTTGAACGCTTCGAAGGGATGTGTGGATTCTTGTGCTGCAGAAACTTATTCCAGAGCGCCACGAACTCGTGTTCGGGCAAGAGAGCATCCAGCGCATTCTTAATCGACTCCGTTGCTCTGTTGGGCGTGCCTTTTTTGCGGCCGCCGCTCTTTTCTCGGCCCTTTTGAAAAACCATGAC
>DATFSR010000088.1:0-21350 GCA_035262505.1 Candidatus Acidiferrum sp.
CATATGGTAGAAGGGCAGGAAGTCGAACCAGTACGCCCGCGAATAGTTCATTTGGTCTTTTGTGTAGTTGCCTTCGATTCCCAGGGCGCTTCCCCACTTCCCAAAATCGACAGTCAGACCATTTCCGACAGGAACAATGTACGTACCGTAAGCCTGGAAGACATTCCGATAGATTTCCGGCCTTGGCTCGTTCGAAGGATTGCCCTGCAGCGTATCCGTGGCCTGGCCAAACTGCAAATCCAGCCGCGCGCCCCACGGTCTGCCCCCGGTCGCATCTGCGGGGTGCTCGAGAACAACGCTAGCCTGATTCAAACTGAATTCGTTGCTTAGAACGTCGTAGGCGCGCAGCGCATTCACGCGGCCCACTGGGCTGTTGAAGTTGTATGCGTAATAAGTGTCCAAGGAAAGATTAATGGTCGTGTCGTGCAGAAAATCGAGACTCTTTCTATCTTCGTCCCGCAATAAATTCTGCTGCCGGGCCGCACTGCGATTCGTTTGGCTCGCCGCAGGCTCGGGTGCGGCTGGCGAGGGAGCAGGCATCGAGCTGCTGGAACCTGCCTTGAGCTCATTGACGATGGTTCTCAGTTCAGAAACCTCAGCTTCAAGCCTGGTAATCCGCGCCTGCAGGGCCTCCGCACTGTCGGTTACCGATCCTTGTTGACTCGTTGCGGTGGTCTGCGCATGGAGAGAGGTCGCGCAAGCGCAAACCGCGAGCACCTTCGCGCATTTCCAAGCGGCCGATCGTTTCGGAAGTTGATAGCTCTCTCGCCGTGCGAGCGGTGGGTGACTCATGCCTCCTCCTCGTACCTGCCCAGTGTCGCGTCGGCGAGATTATGCAGGTTTGCGCTCAGAACTTCACGAGGATTGCAAGATTGATGCGATTTTCGATTTTCTTCAAGTCCGGAGTCCACAGCCCACCGTTCAGGCCGCAATTACCGGTTGCCGAGGGAGTGCCGTCGCTGCACACGAGCAACGTTGGGTTGCCATTATTGCCGCCCGGAGGCGTAATTCCGCCCGGTCCCGACCAATACGGCACATTCGCGGCGCGATGATCGAACTCCCACCGGAACGTGATGTACTGGCTCGGCATCCAGTCGAATGTTCCTGAAGCATCCCAGGCCTTGAACCGATCGCCTGGGTTTTCGGTGAAGTAAGGCGAATTAATTGCCGCCGAAGGAGCTGTCGCCCCATTGATGGGCGGAATCAGCACCAGATACCGCCCCGGGTTGTTGATTTTGCCCCCGCCGAGCGTCAATCCGTATTTGTCATTGTTGAACCAGAAGCGGTTGTAAAACATGAAGCCTAGGAAACTCTGCTTGGGACCTTGCTTGGTCCCTCCGAAGCAGCTCACGCCGCCGCCGTGTTCGCATCCGATGTCTCCGGTAAGCGAGAACGCCATCTTGTCCAAATAATTCTCAGGTTTGTCGTAATACTTGATCTCGATACTGTCGTCGGAGTGGTATCGCACGCGCCCCGGAACGCCCAGTGTTTCCTCGCCGAAGCCATATTGATTTCCCAGCACGGAGAGCCAACCATTTGGACGGTACAGGATTTGCGTTCCGAAGCCCGGGCGGTGATTGAATCGTCCGTAGGATTGCCAGCCGTTTGTAAACCACGGCTCAATCTTCAAATGTTCGGTCGGAAAAATCTGCACGCGCACGCCATTGAAGAACCACGGCGTGTTGGACGAAACAAACGACGGCTGATACGCCCAGTTGTCGAAGTTGTAGTAGCTGAACAATCCGATGTATGACATGAAGATTCCGGCATCCACGTTGATTCCGTGCCATACGTCAAAGTGGTAGCCTCCGTACGCCTCGGAAACATAGCGATACGCGGTGTCGAGATCCCATTGCCCGCGCGCGGGGCTGGCGTCATTGCGTGGCGTCGTAAAGGAATACATGCCGAACTGCGTCATTAAGCGCGCGCGAACGTTGTTGTAATGAAAGTCGCCTCCGACACCTAGCTGAGTGACCTGAACTTCCTTGGACCGAAAAACCTCGCTGGAACCTCCGATGGTGTCGTCCTTCGGATGATTGAAGTCGTAGATATATGAAATGTCCGCGCGAACCTCCGGCGTGAAGAACTTCGTGTCCATCGCCAAATCTTTGGTGCGCGCATTTCCGTTGAGCCAGGTGAAGTCGGCAAACGCAAAAGGTTCGGTTTTTGCAGGCGGAGCGGCGCCGCGGTCCTGCTTGGTCGAAAGAGTCGCAGACGAATTGGAAGCCGCAACGTTGGCCGCAGTCTCGGTTGCTTCTCCCCGCGTGGCCGACGCCGGTCCGCTACTGGCGGCTACGCCCGCCGCTGAAGCCGTTGCCGCCGGCCCAGCAACAAGCTCCGCTCGGGCAGGTTGCACGGCAGCCGCGTGTGCGGCCGGAGCTTCGGCAGGCGTCGCGGCATTCGGATTGCCTTTCGCTTCCAGCTCGGCGACGCGCTTCTCGAGTTGCTCGACGCGATCCAGCAGCCAGCGCTCTCGCTCCGTCAATCCGGGCTGCGGCGCATCGATCTTGCTGCTTGCCGGTTTTGCAGCCGCTGACCTGGCAGAATCTGTTTTCGATGGAGCCGGCCTTTCCTCGGCAGTGCCGTCATCCGCAGCGAACAGGGTGTTTGGCAGGGCGGCGAAACAGAGGAAAACGGCACAGAGCACACACAAAATTCTTTTCTCGCGGGGCAGCGCGCGCATCTTTCTATCTCCTGAACAACTCTGGAACTTAGATAAACGCCAGACAACAAAGGATGCGAGTTGAATCAACCAACTCGGCGGCCTTTCGAGGGACTTCTTCGTTGCCGAGGGATGCTAGCTTGCGCGGCGTAAGGAAATCATAAGTGCCTTATAAAGTTGTGGTTAGTCGTATGCTCCCGATAACCCCGCAAATTTGTGACTTAGCGACGGGGCTCACGCGCCTGCGTGGCTGCCTGTGAAACGGCACTTCAGAAAGCGCCTACGGCGCGGGCTATCCGAGAGGTTTACTGCGGCGGGAAATATCCAGGGCGGCTTTGCGCATTTCTTCGTGAATGAGGCCGTTGGTGGCCAAAATGAGTGGCCCGCCAAGCTGGTACGGCTGGCCCTCGAAGTCGCTGACTTTGCCGCCGCTTTCTTCGATAAGCAGGATACCCGCGGCAACGTCCCACTTGTTGAGGCCAAATTCCCAGAAGCCATCAAAACGGCCGGAAGCGACGCTGGCAAGGTCGAGCGCGGCGGAGCCATCGCGGCGGACGCCGTGCGAGCGCTGGGTGAATTCACCGTAATACTGGAGATTCGGACTGAGCTTGCGATTGCGCGTGGGAAATCCGGTACAAAGTAGGCTCGTAGAGAGTGTGGCGACTTTGGAGACGGCAATCTTCTTGCCGTTGAAAGTGGCACCTTCGCCTCGCGCCGCGCTGTACAGCTCGCTGTAGAAGGGATTGAACACGGCGGAGGCGAGTAGCGTGTCGCGCTGGGCGAGCGCGATGGAAACGCAGAAGCAGGGATAGTGGTGGGCGAAATTCGTGGTGCCGTCGAGAGGATCCACATGCCAGCGAAATTCAGAAACGGTGTCTTGGCCGGTTCCCTCTTCAGCGGTGACGGCGTGGCCCGGAAAATATTCATTGATGCGGGAGACGATGAATTGCTCGGAGCGCTTGTCGGCCTGGGTGACGATGTCTACTTCGTCGCCTTTGTAACGAATGTCGAGCGGGCGGAAAAATTCCTCCATAAGAATTTTCCCAGCTTCCTGCGCAATCTCCACGGCAGCTTGCAGATAGTTTTTGGTCATGGGAAGGATTTTAGAAGAAGCAGCGCCCTTCGGCTACGCCTGCTCACGCAGGCAGGCCCAGGATAAACAAGTGGCGAGCAAGCGAAGCAAGAACAGGGCGGTGTCCAATGGAGCATTGAAATCAAGGGAACCCCTTTCCAAAAAGCATGTTTTGAGCCTGGGCTGCCCCCGCTAAAATCGAAGGTGAAGTCCACAAGCTCCCCATTTGGAGACTCCATGCGAAAAATGCTCATTGTTTTAGGTCTCATGTTCGCACTTGCTGCGGCTATCCCGGCAACTTCCGTGAAGGCACAAGGGATTCCGCCGGCGCAGGCACCACCGGCAGACACAGCTGCCGCGCCCAGTCACCCGGCCACGGCCGACAGTGACAAGGCCAAAGACGCAACGATCGTTTTCTTCCGGGAAGGCCACTTTACCGGCTCAGCTCTGAAGCCTTCTATTTATGTGGACGGCAAAGAAGCGGATCGGCTGGCCAATGGCCGCTGGTTCTCCGTGCACACCGAGCCGGGGAAGCACCAACTGCAATCCAGCGCGAAGAATGAGCCAGCAACGGTGATCGAAACCGTGGCTGGACAGACGACCTACGTGCAGATGGTAATCCTGACCGGAACCTGGCGCGGAGGCGGCCGGTTGTTGCAAGTGGACCCCGCAGATGCACAGAAGATCATCGCGAAGCTGAAACCTCTCCGCGATTAGGCGGATAGCACAATCGGATTCAAGGGGGGGCCGAGGTCGGCCCCTCTTTTTTTTACAGGTTCCAGTCAGAAGCCAGACCCGGAAGCAAAGCCCCGCGCAAAACAAGAGCACGCAGTCTTCCGCTAAGGGAAGGAACTCATCGCCTTGGAGTCCGTATACCCGGTGTAGGCCGGCGGCATGAGTTGCAAAGGAGATTTACTGGAAGAGCGCCCGAAGAGGGCCGAATTTGCAAGGCAAGCCGCAAGTTAAAGGCAAGAAAACACTTGGCTGCTCGGATGCGGCGCCTGACTGATGCCTACCGTGCTTCGTCTAATGGGACGTCGGTGCAAGTTCTAGGTTTGAGAACCAAACGGCTCACGCCTAAGGAGCGTTCGATGCGGACACTCTTCCAGGATTTGCGGTTTTCCTATCGCGAGTGGAGCAAGCGGCCAGGGCTGGCGATAACGGCCATTGTTTCACTAGCGCTTGGGATTGGGGCGACGACAGCAGTGTTCAGCGTCATCTACGCTCTGCTGGTCAATCCGTACCCCTACAAGGCTGCAAACCGGATGGTCCATCTGGTGTTGCTGAACGAGAAGGGGGAGGACTGGTGGGTGGAACTCACCGGGCCACAACTCAAGCTGGTGGGCCAGGCAAAGTGCATCGAGAGCATCGCTGCGACTTGGGGAACATGGAACCTCACTACCACGGATGAGGAGCTTCCAGAAGACGTGCCCTCAGTTGACATGACCGCCAACGCATTCATTCATTTTGGAGTTCCGGCGCTGCTGGGCCGCACGCTGCTTCCATCAGATGCGCCTGAAGGGCAGGACCCGGAGCCGGTGGCGGTTCTTGGTTATTCGTTTTGGCAGCGCCATTTCAACGGCGACCCGGCGGCGGTAGGGCGAAAGATTCAGCTGGTCCACAAGACTTACACGATCGTGGGCGTGATGCCTTCGCGATTCACCTGGAATGACGCCGATGTCTACCTTCCGCTGAAGCTGCCTGGCGGCCCGAACGAGGCTTACGCCCCGACGATTCGCCTGAGGCCGGGAGTCACGCATGAGGCGGCCAATGCCGAGTTGCAGCCGCTGCTCGAGGAATTTGCTAAGGAAGCTCCGAACCACTTTCCTAAGAAGTTTCGTGTGCACTTGAAGGGGCTCAACGACCAATTCGTTGAACATCTCGGCCATTCCTTATTTTTGCTATTTGGCGCGGTAGGGCTTCTTCTGGTAATTGGATGCGCTAATGTTTCGATTCTTCTGCTTGCACGGGGCACGGCGCGGCAGCAGGAGTTGGCGGTACGATCGGCAGTAGGCGCGAGCCGCTGGAGGATTCAGCGGCAGCTCCTGACGGAAGCTTTGGTGCTCTCACTGGCTGGAGCGCTTGGGGGCGTCTTGCTGGCTTACGGTTTGCTGGCCCTGCTGGTGCGCTGGCTGCCCGAATACTCCTTTCCTCATGAGATCGTGATTCGCATTAATTTGCCGGTGCTGGCGTTCAGCGTTCTAGCGGCTATTCTGACTGGCGTATTGGCGGGGATTTCACCGGCATTCCAATTCTCGAAGCCTAATGTTTCGCAGCTTATGCAATCAGGTTCGCGCCGCACGACAAGCGGCGTGCATGGCAGGCGCGCGCACAGCATGCTGGTGATGGGACAAATCGCGTTGACGCTGCTCCTGATGACGTCGGCTGCGGCCGCGATCAACGGCTTTGTCCGCATTGTGCGCGCGAATCTGGGGTACGATCCACATCATGTGATGTCGGTGGGCATTCCGGTGCATCAGAACGCGCACGTTCCCTGGGAAGACCGCACGAATTATTTCGAGCAGCTCCGCGAGCACATTGCGGCTTTGCCGGAAGTCGTTTCGGCGGGCATTTCGACGAACGCCACGCCTCCCTGGAATGGCAGCGAGACAAATTTTGAAGTCTTCGGGCGGCCGTCGGATCAGCAGCAAAGCGCGCGGCTGAATTTCGCGGACTCGGAATATTTTTCGGTTCTGCATATTCCACTGCTGGGCGGAAGGCTGTGGGACCATCCCGAGTTGATGCGCGGGGCGCGCCTGTGCGTGGTCAATCAGACTCTGGCAAAGCAGTATTGGCCGCAAGAAAATCCAGTTGGCAAGCAGTTGCGCTTCCCTGACCTAAAAAGCGAGCCACCGTACTTTCAGGCTGTGCCGGAAAGCAATAATTGGCTTCAGGTTATCGGCGTGGTTGCGGACGCGCGCGACAATGGCTTGCGCAATCCCGTCAAACCTGCAGTCTTCGTGCCGTTCTCCCTCGCCGTGCGCGTCTGGACCCAGATTCTGGTGCGCACGCACACGGAGCCGTTGGCAGCCCTTAACCGCGTTCGCGGCGCGGTCAAGAGCGTTGATCCAGACCAACAGGTTTTTGGGCAAACGCGCGACCTGCAACAGTGGATTGAACGCATGCCTGAGTACTCTTATGGCCGTCTTGTTTCGGGAATGTTCGGGGGATTTTCCATCCTAGCGCTGGCGCTTGCGGCAACGGGGCTATTCAGCGTTGTTTCTTACTCCGTGGCGCAACGGACCAACGAGTTTGGGATTCGTATGGCGCTGGGAGCGAATGGAACGCAAGTGCTTCGGCTTGTCTTTGCGTCCACGGCGACGAGCGTTATCGGGGGGCTCGCCGGAGGAGTGGCGCTGAGCCTTGCGTTGAGCAAATTCCTTTCGAAATGGGCGGAAGGCAGCGCGCAGAGCGCAATCCTTTTTATCGCGGCTGTGCTGTTGTTGATTCTAGCAGCCGCTTTGGCGGCCTTTGTGCCGGCGCGGCGCGCGTCGTCGATTGATCCGATGGAAGCGTTACGGTACGAATGACCTTCGGCGCAGCAAGACCAATGGGTTAGCGACAAGCATGGCCAAGGCAACCACGCAAAGGCTCGCACTGCCGTTCCCTAAGAACCCCGATTCCGAGGCGAAAGCACCAAGAACCAGCCAGAACTTCTACGTTGAAGACTATCTTTGGTCGGCAGCAGCAGAGCGGCTGTGAACGGCGTGCTCCGGTAGAGCGAAAGCGTAAAGAATGTCTTCAATCGGGACGATGAGGTACTGGCGGCCTTCAATCTCGTAGGTCATGGGCGAGGCGAGCAGCCCTCCGCCCACGTTGAGGTGCCAGAGGCTCTTGCCGGTGGCCGGGTCGAGAGCCAGAAGGTTGCCGGAGTTGTCCGCTGTGAAAAGTAAGTGTCCGGCGGTGGTTAAAATGCCAGCGATACTTGTGCCGTTGCCGAGTTCGTGATTCCACACGACTTTTCCGGTGCGATAGTCCAACGCGCGCAACGTGGAGTTCGCCCACAGGTTGCGGTCCCTTCCGCCCCAGCCTTCGGCCTTGCCCTCCGTGGTGCGGTAAAAAACGCTGAAAATGCGGCGCGCGTTCACGTAGAACAGATTCGTCTGGGGGTCGAAGCTAGGCGCCATCCAATTGGTGCCGCCGTCGGAGCTAGGCTCGACGAGCGCGCCGTCGGGGGTCGGAGTCGCCTCAGGCTTGGCGATGGGACGGCCCTTCGAGTCCGTGCCGGAAGCCCAGGTTTGATCGATGAAGGGAGCGGTGATCAGATGCTCGCCCGTGGCGCGGTCGAGAACGAAGAAAAAGGAATTGCGGCTGGCTTGCGCGAGAAGCTTGCGGGGCTTGCCCTTGAAGTCGGCGTTGAACAAGACTGGCGTTTCGACGGCGTCCCAGTCGTGGACGTCGTGCGGCGAAGGTTGAAAGGCCCACACGAGTTTTCCCGTGTCGGGATTGAGGGCGACGATCGAACACGTGTAAAGATTGTCGCCGGGCCGCTCTTCGCCAACCAAAACAGGATTGGGATTGCCGGTGCCCCAGTAGAGAAGGTTGAGTTCCGGATCGTACGTTCCAGTCATCCAGGTCATGCCGCCGCCATGAAGGATGGCATCGCTGTCTTTGGGCCAAGTCTCGGAGCCGGGCTGGCCGGGATCGGGCTCGGTGTACCAGCGCCATTGAATGGCTCCGGTTTCCGGGTCGAGAGATTCGAGGTAGCCGCGAACGTCGGTAACGTCACCCGAAATGCCCGCGATGATGTGATCACGGACGACCAGCGGAGCCATGGTGGCGAAGTAGCCGAGTTTGGGGTCAGCGAGTTCGACGTTCCAACGGACCGTCCCGTCCTTGGCGTCGAGGCAAATCAGGTGGGCGTCAGGCGCGGTGAAATAGAGCCAGTTCTTGTACATGCCCAAGCCGCGGTTGCCGATGTGGTCTCCTTCGGATTTGCGGTAATAGTGCCAAATTTCGCGGCCGAAGCGGGCGTCCACAGCCCAAACGTTGTCCGGGGAGGTGAAGTAGAGGATGCCGTTCACTTCGAGCGGAGTGGATTTGAGTTCTTGGTGTGCGAAATAAGTCCAGGCGAGGGTAACAGAGTTGATGTTGGAGGCGTTGATTTGGTCGAGCGTGCTGAAGCGACGTCCGGAATAATCACCATTATAAGTGGGCCAGGTGTTGGTGGCTGGTTTCAAAAGGACCGCAGGGTCAAGGCCTTGTGCGAAGGCGAACGGCGCGCTCAAGCCGGAAGCAAGAAGCAGCAGGATCGCGATTCGTGTTTTTGGGCCTAGGTTAAGAAACATTGTGGCTCCTCTTTTTACTCATTTTTTGACCCAAGTGATCCTTACTTCAAGCTTGCTAGGTACGCGAAAAGATTGTGAATGTCCGCTTGCGTCAACTTGCTGAGCAAATCGCGATGGGCAGCGAGGGGGTCCTGGATTTCGATCTTCACGCGGTCGCGCGAGAAGGAGCGATACCAACCGGAGGCATCACGCAAGCCGATTACGAAATCATCGGCGTGCACAAGTTGACCCTTGATTTGCTCGCCGGACCGAAGTGTAACGACGGCGGTTGGACGAGGGCCTTCTTTGCGGTGGCCGGGGTAGAGCATATGTGCTTCAAGCTCGATAGGAGAATACTTGCCGGCGACGCCTGCGAGATCCCCGCTCGGTGAATGACAGTTCTTGCAGCCGCCCGCACCGTTGAAGAACTCCTGGCCCGCGTCGGCGTTGCCGGTAAGAAGCTTCTCGACAGGATAGCCTCGCGGAATGCCGGAGGACTCGACGCCCTCTTTGGCCCGTTCGTGCAGAAACGCGGCAATGTCGGCGACCTGTTCATCGGTCATATTCGCCAGCGGCGGCATGCCTTTGTCTGGACGGCCGCGGCGAATCACTTCGCCAATCTGGTCGCCTTTGACATCGTGAGCGACAAGCCGAGAGCGCACCAGGTCTGGTCCGCGACCGCCCGTGGCATCCGCACCGTGGCAGAATCCGCAGGATTCCGCGAACTGTTTACGGCCGCGCTGGACGGCGGGATCTTTGGCGGGAGAATCCTGGGTCGCGGTTTGGGAACGCGCGGCAGAATTCCAAAGACCAAAGAAGAAAAAAAGTGCCGCCAATAATGTTAGGAGTTTCGGCGGCTTTTCCTTTTGACGATCCACACTCTTTCGCATTTGTTCCTCTCGCGGGAGGTATTCTACAACGCACCTCCGTTGGCGACGTTAGACTGTACAAGAAATCGGCGAAAAATGGGGCTAGGCGGACCCTTCGAGGCTCCCTGCGCAGCTCCGGGCAGGCGGGCCGAGCCAGAGCCGGTTTCCACAGGTGATGCCATGCTCGAGCGAGCACCGCGACGAGTTAGCGAGTGGCAGAGGGGCGCGGATGAACACCGAGGATATTAGGAACGGGCCACGCGGCAGAATTTGAGTCATTCTCGGTGAAAGAGGTTTCGTAGCTGCCGCACAGTTCCATCTCCGTGGTCCCCACGTGGAGGTAAAGCTGCGCCTCGGGTCCGCCTTCCAAATGCTGCGCTGCGACGAGGCCGATGCCGGCGCCCAAGAGTTCGTTGTTAAGGTCGTACATCGAAAAGGGCGAACGGGAATAAATGAACAGGATGCGGCCCGTGTCATCCTCGCCCAAAGCGGCCTCGCTCCACTTGCGTTCTTGTTGGGGCCATTGATTCATGCCGGGCCTTTTCACCAAGCGCAGATTCTGCAGAACCGAAGCGTAGTCCTTGAGGATGTCCTGGAAATGAGTTCCGGGGTCGTCCAGGTCAAAAATATGGAAGCGAGGAAGGGATTGCGAGTCACGCGGCTCGAATGCGGCAACCGATTGATAGGTGTTGCGATGACTGTTATTGATATGGCCGACCGAACCCATGTAGCCGAGGTGCGTTTTGTAATCCTTGTCGAACATTCCTGCATTAATGGCGGCGGAGAAATTGCGGCTCCGTGACCAGTCGCGCGCGGTGTGTCCCGCGGACTCGCGGGTTTGCGTGATGCCCGCGGCTTCTAACTGCCATTGGCCCGGGTCCATGCGGAGGATGACGATACGCGAGTCTCCAACGGAACTTGGATTCTTTGCGCTGACGTATCGAAGGTCCATCCCTGGGGCGATGCCTTTCCAGTCCGAAGCGGGACGCGCCAACAAAAGCGCAGAAAGGCCGAGGCTAAGAATAGCGAGGAGCAAGCCCGTGCAACTTCGCAGACGGAAAGGCATGGTTTCGGGCCATTGTAACAGCAGAAGGGCATCGGGGTTTTCCTTAATGGTCCATTCAGGCCCTCACCGGATTGATTCCTCGCGCCCGTAGGTCATCCTTGCCGTCAGTGCCCGCGCATTTAAAGGAGAGATGTGTGACGAGAATCCCGGGCGCACCTTCCTTGTTCGTGGGATATTTTGGGGGTATACCGTTTCAGCGGCCAATAACGAAAAGGGCTGCGAAGAAATGTCTATTCCTATCGTCGCTATTCTTGCTGTGGGCCGGCGCAGCTTGTGCGCAGGAACAGGGCACGACGCCTCCGTGTACTCAGTCTCAGGAACCTCCCGCTCGAGGGGTGTTTCCCACCCCTCCTCCTTTGGCGGTTGCGCCGCCCGAGGCTCTCCCGCCGCCCGTTTTTCCCGTGAGGCTTTCGAATCCTCCAGCTTTCGCGCAGGCTCCCTTGCCCGCCGCATTCGCTCCGGCCATCGAGACCCGTGTGGGGTTCTCGACTCTGTCGCGGGTCTCTTCGCCTAATACCAGGATTCTATTCAAGGGCATCAACGCAAGCATAACCGGGCAGTCTTCAGAACGTTTTGGCGCGACGTTCGAAACGAGTTACCTACGTGCTTCCAACGTTTTTGGCACAGGACACTCCAACAGCGTCCTGACCTTTCTGGGCGGTCCAGTTTACTATCCTTACCGGCGAGGTGGCTTCGTGACTTCGGTCCACGTCCTCGGCGGGGCCGCGAGGGTTGCGGGAGTGGTGGTTCTTACGCCAAGCACTGGCGGATATCTCAAGCGAACCGTCGGAGATCTGGCGTGGGCTTTTGGCGGCAGTGTGGAAAAGTGGTTTAGGGACTCTCTGGCGGCACAGGTGGACATCGATGCGCTGCATACGTCTTTCTACAATAGTTCGGTGAAAATTAGCGGTGACTACGGTCTGCGCGCGACTTGGGGTCTGATTTATTATTTCGGCGGACGAAGACCAGGCGCTAAGATCCGCAGCTTTGCGGGCAAGCAAATCGAGTGACTGATAGAAAGCCGATTTCTAGGGAAATCGCACGTCGAGAGTGCGGCCCTCGAATTCGATATTTTTCACAGAATCGCCGAGTTTTACTTCAATGTTCCTTCGTAAGGGCGGCCGCATGTGAGAATCGGCAACTAAACGCATCGTGAGAGCGCGTCGCGCATCATTCCACCTGAGTTGCAGCCCCATCCAATCTCCCTTCCGGTGGTTGAAAGAGATGCCGTCGTCTTCGTAGAGCAAGCACTCGCCGTCTGCGCCGGGGTAAATGGTAATGGTGAGGGGACCGTCAACTTTCTCATTGACGAATTGTTTGACCGGACCGAGCGGAACAATGGCGCCCTCCCGAACAAACAGCGGAAGTGTTTCCAGATCGACGGTGCGTTCGATTTCGCGGCCGCCGTCCTGGGGCTCGTTCGTCCAGAAATCGAACCAGCGCCCGCGCGGAAGATACAGACGGCGCGATGTCGCACCTTTTTCAACCACGGGCGCTACGAGAATGTCGCGGCCCCACAGATACTCGTCGCCATGCTTCACAGTTTCGAGATCGTCGGGATAATGCAGCCAAGGGCAGCGCATCACGGGCATTCCAGTAACGGTGGCTTCACGCACGGCGCTATACAGATAGGGAAGGAGGCGATAGCGCAGCTCCAAGTATTTGCGGCAAATCGGTTCGACTTGCGCGTTGTGCAATTCGCTGGGATCGGGAAGCGCGGAACCACCGTAGCCGCTGATTTCGGTTGGGCCGACTTCGCCGGTGTTCCATCCCCAGGGCAGCCGGAGCTTCCACGCGCGGCCGTGGCAACGAAAAAGTGTGCAGAACGCGCCGAATTGGAACCAACGCAAGTAGAGTTCGGCGGTAAATTCCTTTGTGGGAACGAATCCCCCGATGTCCGTTCCCCAATACGGAATGCCAGTGAGGCCAGTGTTGATGGCGATAGGAACGTGAGTCTTCAGAGTTTCCCAGGTGGAGTAGACGTCGCCAGACCATAAAAACGATGCGTAACGCTGCATTCCGGCGTAGCCGTTGCGATGCAGCGCATAGGGACGTTCATTGGGGCGGTCGAGCTGCGGGCCTTCCCAATACATGCGATTGCGGGCGAGGCGCGCCTCGATGTTGAGGGGATCGCCTTCGTCGGGCCACCAGCCGTCCACGCCGAGCGCGAAAGTTTTGCGATGGGCGTCCCATGCGCAACTGACTTGTTCTTTGTCGTAGCGGGCGACGTTGCAGGGATCATGGACCGTTCCGCGCAGGTCGTTCTCGAGAATCACGGAGTGCAGGGCAACGCGAAAGTTTTCTTGGTGGAGCTCGTCAATGGCTCGCTGCGGATCGGGGAAGACGCGCTTGTTCCAGGAGAAAGAGCCGTTCTCCGTGTTCCAACCGGAGGGACAAAAACCCGTGCCTAGATAGATGAGCGTGTCACAAGGAAGCTTTTTCTCTCGAAACGTTTTGGCTTCGGCAATGACTTCATCATGATTTGCGAGAGTGCGATGCGATTGCTGATAGCCGAAGCTCCAGAGCGGAGGCAGTTCCGGGTGTCCCGTGAGTTTGGCGTATTCGGCCATCAGCACTTTTGGTTCTTGAGAAATGACGATGAACAGGTCCAGAGGAAGAACGCCGGCGGGATCCTTGGGAAGGAATTTGCCCTCGGTGCCAGTGAAATCAAATGTGCCGGAGGGCTGGTGAAAGTAAAGAGCCCAGCCTGCGGTCCCAATGAGCCAGGGAATGGGAACGCGTCCACCGTGAGTGCCGAGGTGGTAGCCGCCCTGGCCGCTGCGCATCGTGTCGGTAGAGCCGCGGCGGTCAAACTGCGGCCCGCCTTCGCCGAGGCCCAAGAGAGCGGAATCACCGATGGAGAAAGAGACGGCGCCTGTTTCGGAGTCGAGCGTGAGTCGCTGGACGACGTTGCCTTTGGCGTCTTCGACGGTGGCTTTGAGCGGATTGGGAGAGAGCTTTATGTGGAGCTCGCCGACTCTGACGATGCGCTCGGGTTCCGACCTCGCGAATCTTCCGAGCGGAGGTCCCCAGGAGGCTTGCACGAGAGAGCCGTTGCCTTTGATGGATTGTGTTTGACCACCTTCGCTAGGGAGAACACTGAGCCGAAAAGTGTGCGGGCTCACAGGCGCAATCTGCAGTTCAACGTTGCGGCCGGCGATTTGAAAATTTTGCTGCGGGGCGTCGCTAGTGGCAGGCCAAAGGAAACTGGTGGCGCAAACGGCGCCGGCGCCTTTCAAAATGTCGCGACGGTCGTAGCGGTTGGTCATTTGGCTCAGTACCCCGAGGAAACGAAGACCAAGAGCTCCTCTCGCGAAGAAGCGGAGCCGAGATTATACACAGAAATATGGCTACTGAAAGCGCTTGCAGTGTTCTTCCTGCAGGAAGGCGATCGAGGCATGAATGAACTCGCGCCAACGAGGGCCGATGACGGGGCCATGGCCGGCGTTGGGAACGATCCAGAGACGCGAGTTGGGAATGGCTTTGAACATTTCGACGGAATGCTCGACGGGATAGAGAGGGTCGCGGTCGCCCTGAATGGTGAATGTGCGGGCTTGAATGGTCGCAAGGAGAGGAGGCGTGAAGTTCAAGTCGTCGTAGCTGGTGGCAAAGGATTTGGCGCTGGCGAGGATGGCTTTGATTTGTTCATCGCCGCCGGGATGGCGACGGCGCAGGATTTCCCATTGCTCTTCGGGTAGATTGTCAGGGTATTGAGCCATGATAGTGCGCGCTTGCAGAGGAAAGTAAGGCGTGGCGCTGACCAGCACCATGGCGGTAAGACGTTCGGGCTGCTTGACGGCCATGTGGAGCAGGACGTTTCCGCCGGCGCTGATGCCGACGCCCTTGCAGGCGTGAATCCCGAGATGATCGAGCAGAGCAAACATGTCCGTGGCGGCGTCCTCGTGGCGGAACGGTTTCGATAGAATGCCGGAGCGGCCATGACCGCGCAGGTCCGGCAGGATGAGCTGAAATTTCGTTCCCCATTGCGCGAGAGAAGGAATCCAATCCTGGCTGGAGCCGGAAAAACCATGTAATAACAAGAGCGGCTCGCCGGTTCCGTGAACTTCGCAGTAGGGCTGCTGGCCGTTGAGTGTTTCCATAGGTCCGGGCGGACGTGCAGGCGTCATCTTGGTGCCTCTTTTTGGAAACTTTCTTGGACAAAAGAAAACCGCCCGCACTTTCGCACGGGCGGTTCGATGTCTTCAATTAGTTTAACATGAAAACAGTCAAGCTCAACAGACAACCAAAGAGCACGCGGAAACGCAGACCTCCGTGAAGGAGCGACCTCTATTGAGTTAGCGAAGGGATCGTGATACGCGCCAGCCTCTTTTTGGCAAAAGGGACCGCATACGCGGAGGGAGGATTGTGCGCGGTAGCTGCGGCAGCTTTACGATAGGACTCGATCGCTTTATCTTTCTCGCCGAGTCTTTCGTAAGTTTGGCCAAGCAGGCACTGGATGAAAGGGTCGCTCTGATTCGCTTTTGACAATTCCTCAGCTGCGGTCTTGTAGTCCTGCCCGTAAAACGCGACATAGCCACTGAGATAGGGAAAGAATGGCGCCTGTTCTGGATTTGTTCCCTTGTCGAGGATGGCCTTGGCGGCCGTGAGATGATCCCGCGCTCCGGCCAGGTTTCCGCCGCGGGCGGCGATGCGGGCTTGCGCGTGCTCCCAACGGAAATTCCACAGGTCCACGCGAGCCGTCTTGATGTCCGGCTCCCTCAATCCGGCATCGTGGCCATCCTTGTACCAACGGAACGCGGTATCCAAGTCGCCGGCGTCAATGCAAACGCGGGCGGCTTCGTCTGCGATTTCGCCTTGCTGGAAGAAATCTTGAACGCCGACGTAGTAATCGAAAACCTTCTGCTCGTATTCGACGGCCTTTTTGCAACTGCCCTCAAAAGCGTAAGACATGGCCAGGGCACGATTCGCCGAGGCTCTCTGTTCGGGCTTTTCGGCTACGTCAATAGCCTTCTGAAAATACTTGCGCGCTTCTTCGCCCTTGCCCATCAAATCGAGAGCGTTACCAGCCGCGATGTTGGCGGGGAGCGATAACGGCGAAGTCTGCAGCGTCTGGCGATACAGCGCCAGGGCCTCTTCCAGCTTTCCCTCGCGCATCAACTGCTGGCCCTGCCTGATGAATTCCGGTTGCTGTTGGCGCTGCGCAGGAGCTTGCGTAGCCTGCGCAAACAGAGAAGCAGGAAAACAATAGGATGCAACCAGGACCGAGAAAACAGCGCGGACAGCGGGTCTCATTGGTAGGGCATGGCGCAGTACCGGTTAGAGACGGCCCTGGGCCATGTGACCCCTTTCAAACCGTGCGTGCCGATAGAGGACGCACCATGCCGACATTATCCCATCATGGCTGTGGCCTCGCACGCTCCGAAGATCAGAATGAAGGAGCATAAGAGGCTTACCATCGAGAAATTTAAGAAGTATCGGTAGCTAACATTCGTTTTAGCAGACAAAGAAACCTCGTTCTGAGTTACCATAGATGCCCCGCCCGGAAACAGGGGGCACAATGCACAGGAGTTTGCAGTTTCCTTCCTCGGTTCTTCCTCTCGCTCTGTTTTGCATCTTGCTTGGGGCTCCATATTTGGCCGCGCACGACAGCAAAGTCCTGGGCGAGCTGAAGTTCAAGGGCGCCACCAGCGTTGAAAGAGATGCTGGTGTCTGGATCGACGGCACCTATGTTGGCTATGTAAAGGAACTCAAGGGCGATAAGAAAGTCCTGCTTTTACCAGGCAAACACCAAGTCATTGTTCGTCAGTCGGGCTACAGTGACTTTGTGAAAGATGTTGTGGTCGAGCCGGGGCGGGCACAGAAAGTTCGCGTGGCGATGCCGCTGCTCACGGGCGCGCGCCCGCCGGCCATCACCGCCGAGCTGAAGCTGACGGTGGAACCCGGGCGCGCAGCCGTTTTTGTGGATGACAACTATGCTGGCCACGCCAGCGAGTTTGGAGGCGCGCTCCATTCTTTGCTAATCAGTCCGGGAAAGCATCGCATTCGCGTGGCGCTGCCCGGATACCAGACGTTCGAAACGGACGTCTCTCTCCTGGCTGGACAGAAGTCGGAAGTGAAGACCGAACTCCTTAAGGGGAGCATCCAGCAAGCCAGCTCGGACATCAAGAAAGACCAGAATACTCAGAAAGACCAATAGTTTTCCCAACGGCCTTGGCTACGCACAATCCGCGAGTTGGGTGTCTAACGACTTGTTGGAACGGGGGCTGGCTTAGTTCACCGTGAGCTGGGTAGAGATGGCGTGACTTACGTTCCCTGAGGTTCCCGTGACAACGATGGTATAGGTACCGGCCGGAGTGCCCCCGGGTGGACCTCTGCCGGGAGTAGGCGTAACGATTCCCCCACCACAAGAAGCACAAAGCACAGCAAGAAGGAGCGCGGACCATGGCAACGAGAAACGTAGCCCACGGCCTTGCACATGGCGCAACCTAAGGTAGCCGAGCCAAAAGAGAATACAGGCGAGAAGAGCTGCCCAGTTCCAAGGGGAGAATCTTGGCCGAACTCGCAACTGGGGCCAAGTGAAGAAACCTGAACGCTGCGTTGTCGTCACCAGGAGCTTGGCAGTCGCCTGAGTGGCTCCATCCAAGGTAACCGAAGACGGTGCCAGGGTGCAGGAAGCTCCCGTAGGCATGTCGGAGCAGCTGAACGTCACGACCTTATTGAACCCGCCGGTTGGTGTGATCGTAACGGTAAAGCTGGCGGACTGCCCGGCGTTGATGGTATCTCCGGCTGGACCGACTGAAGCGCTAAAGTCTGCGCTGTTTCCGGTCGGCGGAGCCACCGACTGTAAGGTTTGGACCAGGTCCAGCCGCCCATTGCCCATGCCGGCGCCGACAGACACCGCGTGCGCGACTGCGGTGGCAGCCTTGGACTCATTCGTCGTTGGATCGAGATTCAGCAAGAGAGCGCCCGCGCCGGAAACGAAAGGCGCGCTGAAAGAAGTGCCCCATCCTGCAGCGTAAGTGCCAAAGGGATACGTGGAGATGACACCTTCACCGGGCGCGGCGACCCAGACGATGGCATCGCCATAGTTCGAAAAAGAGGAGCGCGTATCGGTGTCACTTGTGGAAGCCACGCCCATGACGTCAGTTTGATAAGCCGCGGGATACACAGTTTCCTGCACGCCGTCGTTGCCCGCAGAGGAACCGCAGATCACGCCGTTTTGATTGGCATAATCTATGGACTTCTTGAATTCGACCGAATTCGACTTCATGTCGAAGCTCATGTTGATGACGTTGGTGCCGCTCTGCACGCCGTAGTAGACGGCATGCAAGATGTTGGATAAATAGCCGGTTCCGTCAGAACTGAACGCTTTCAGTGGCAGCAGCTGCGCTTGGGGCGCGACCAGATGAATGATTCCCATCACCATGGTGCCATGACCGAACGCCGAGTATTGAGGATTGGTATCCAGCACCGCTGCCGTCGACTGGTCAAGCACGGCAGCCGTCGATTGATTTACCTGGGCAATGTTGGTTGTGTTGGAAGGGGGTGGCGCTCCCGTGTAATCGGTCATCTCCGAGCCGCCGGGCTGATTGCGCGTGAAGTCGTAGCCCGGCAGCAAAACGGGTTTTAGCGCGGGGTGATTGGGATCCACGCCGGTGTCAATGTCCGCGACGATTCCCTTGCCCATTACGTTGAACATCGTTTGAGCTGCGGACACACGCACTATGCTTGCCGCTGGTTGGTTGACGTAGCCGTCCCATACGGTGGAACCGGAGTAGGTAACGGGCGTGGTGTCGGACAGGCCGGCGGGATATGGCGTGCTTGCTTGATTCAGGCCACCGACCAAATTAAGCAGCTGATCCACCTCGGCATCGATAATCCGCAGGGGATTGCCTACGAGATTGAGCAGAGAAGTGAGGTCGAGTGGAGTGGTGATGAGGAATAACTGCCCCAAAGGATCGCCCAATCCCCCAACCACAGTGCATATGGGCGCCAGTAGTACAGGATTGCACGCCGCCTGAAGGGCTTGAAGATTGAGCGTCGTTCGGAGAATGATGCGATTGTCTGCTCTCGCGGAGCTGCTGCACAACCCGCAAACCAACAGCGGGACCCAAAGCCATCGCCATCTCATGATGGTCTTACCTTTTTTTCAGCAAGTTTTGCGTCGTTGGTGACGAAACTGTTGGTCATGTCAGATCTGCTCATCGCCGGTTCCTTGCCTTCGGTGGCCCAGTCCAAGGGAGGGGTGATCAGCAACACCCATTCGTTGGGGCTGACTTCAATCTCAAGAGATACGGCGCGCTCATCCTGAAACTGAAAGGAAAACTCGCCAACCTCGTTCGTCATCTTCACATTGAGGGGGCCGCTCCTGCTCTTGAGCACAACCGAAACCCCATTCAGAGGAATCTGCGGTTCTTTCGTCCTAAGGACTTGCCCCAGAAGGGTTATGCGGCGGGAATCGGGGGAGCGTTCGAAAGAAATATCGGCTGTCAGTGCAGGGGCCTCGTAGACTAATTGCCGAGTGTCCGTCGGCAGGCTTCGCATGCCGACGGGCAAGGGTTGCAAGAAGGTGTCCAAGACGAGGCGAGCCACTCGGGTGATTCGCCGACTCCCGAGTTGGGGATACACCATGGACTCCAGACGGGGCCAAAGATCTACTGCCAAGCGATCTCGTTGGACCGAAGGAATGCCGTACTTGGAGATCAATTCATTGGTCAGAGAGATCGATGCTCCATCCGTCAAAGCGATGACTCGTCCCGGAAACCGCACGAGAAGCTCCCTTACTCCCTGTTCCAGCTTGGCAGCGTCCGAGGCCGCGCCTGGCAATTCGAGCAAAGCTGCGGAAGTCCGCTCTCGGGCAAGCAGAGTCAAAGCCTCTTCAATCCCTGAAGCAAGCACCCACTGACACCCCATCGTCCCCACGAGCACACGAATCGTGTCGCGCTCCGCCGTTCGCTCGCAAATAATTAACACCCTGGGCTGCATATGGACGCACCACCCTGCCGGTACACGTGGGAAACAGGGGCTGGCTCCTGTACTTGCCATGGTCTCCACCATGCGCTAGCTCGAAGAGAGTAAGGGATTGCCCAGACATGAAACAATTGAGGGGATACTGGATTCGTTGCTAAGGTAAAAACCTTACCTTGTAAGGCGGGAACTAGTTCTCTTCCCTGAGAATAATGGCGACGGAAGCCACCCGCGGAACAGGGAGCGCTAAATCCAGCGAATTTGTGCCGCGTTTTTGCTGATGACGAAGACCCGGAGATTGTTCGAGCGGGGATCCGCGGGCACCAGGAAGAACCCAATCTTCTGAGGATTATAGGCGTCCGTAGTTCCGACAAGTTTCTCGCCATCGCTAAAAGTGACTTCGGCCTTGCGGCACCCATTCTGGGAAGTCAGGACCTGAGATTCTGTGTATTCGCTATTGCCCACAAAATCCTTGGCAAAGAAGATGGCTTTCAAGTCCTTCAATTGCACATCGGTGCCTTCGCGCTGCGCCGAATCTTGTTCGAGGAAAAGTCGAAACCGATCCTTTTGGGCGGAGAAATTGTAAATGTAGCCCTTGAGCCGGCGGCCGTCGAGAAATGCCACTACCGCTTTATTCCGATTGTCGAGAACGTTTGGTGTCGCCATGCGAATCCGCTTCTGAGCTAGTCCAATTCGTCTAACGCTTCGCCTGTTTGGCCAGGTCCCAGCCTTCCATCACCACGGCGCGATAATCCTGTTCCGTGCGGACGGCGTCCTGCACAATTTCCACCAGCCTGGATTTCATTTGTTGCGCCCGAGGATCCTTCGGGTCCAACTTGCCTTGGGTCTGCCATGATTGCACTTGAGCGAGAATTTGCTTCAGCTCCGTAATCAACTGGCCCTCGTGGGAAACGTAATGCTCCTTGGCGTCGTAAAGCTTATTCTCCCAAGCGCGCCGATTGGGGAAGTCCACGTCGTTGTCGAGCAAGATCGCCTTCGCCAGCGTCGCGCGATCGAGCGACTCTAGTTTTCTGAGACCTGCTTCGGCTTCTTCGACTTTGGCCAAAGCTTTGGACATTGCGGGGCTATCCACACCGCCCTGCGAGCCGCCGAGGTCTCCCGCCATGCCGGTTAGACCCTGGCTCGAAGACATGTTCTCGTCGGTGATTACGGTCTTGGGCTTGGCTGCGTTCTTTTCCCGGTCTTTACGGGCCTGGCGCGCCACGTCTCCTAAGGACGGCTGGGGTTGAGATGGAGCTGGATCTTGGGATTGAACTTGAGCGTAGCCGGGTGTCGCAAGAAGCGCGAGCCAAAGAAGCGCTGCTACAACACTGATTGGCCGCATCATTCTGGGCATGATGGTCTCCGAACAGTCCTCGGAATGGGAGCGCAAGGCCCTATCGGGCATGTTCCCGTTTCGAAACGTGAAGAAGCCATAGGCCAAGAGTACTGCGTTGGCTAAAGCGGCATTACTCAATGCGAGGCG